>JAKQOW010000168.1 GCA_029565065.1 Acidobacteriota bacterium
CCCACCCACCAGACCAAGTACTCCATCGAGGAGTCGGTGGCCAAGATGATCCAGTCCATGGCCATGGTCTGGGGGTTCCGGGTGCCGGTGTATCCCAAGATCTCGGCAACGAGCACGACGCTCGCGGTGCTCAACAACCTGACCCGGAATCCTTACGCCGCCGCGCTGGCCATCGACGGCGAAGACGGCGGCACCGGGGCGGCCTACAACGTCTCCATGAACCACATGGGCCATCCCATCGCCAGCAATATCCGGGACGCCTACCTCAATCTCGTCAAGATCGGCAAGCAGAACGAGATCCCCCTGTTCGCCGGGGGGGGGATCGGCAAGAACGGCAATCTCACCGCCAACGCCGCCGCCCTGATCATGCTGGGGGCCAGCGGAGTGCAGATCGGCAAGCACATCATGCAGGCCGCGGCAGGCTGCCTCGGTTCCGAGTCCGACCGGTGCAATATCTGCAATATCGGCCTTTGCCCCAAGGGGATCACCTCCCAGGATCCCCGGCTCTACCGCCGCCTGGACCCGGAACAGGTCGCGGAACGGGTGGTGGACGTCTATGCGAGCTTCGACCAGGAGCTGCGTAAGATCATGGCGCCCCTCGGCCGCTCTACGTCCCTGCCCATCGGCATGTCCGACGCCCTGGGCATCGCCGACGCCGCGGCCGCCGCCAGACTTCAGATCCGCCATGTACTATAGGAGCGCCCGGCATGCTTTATAAACCCACCCTCATCATCCCCGGCATGAAAAACGGCGTCCGCGTGGACACCCGCGCACTGGAGGCGGAAATCCAGGAGGCGGTCTGGGCGGGTCACCGCTGCATCGAGATCCATGCCTACGGCCAGCACGGCATTGGCGGCCGCATCTGGAAGGCAGGGGACGAGGAGATCCTGATCCGGGTCCTCGGGTCGGCGGGGCAGCGGGTGGGCTCCATGGGCTTTCCCAACACCACCATCGATGTCTTCGGCCCCTGCTCCGACGATGTGGGGTGGCTCAACGCCGGCGCCCGGATCATCATCCGGGGCAACGCCACCAACGGCGTGGCCAATGCCATGGCCCAGGGCAAGATCTACATCGCCGGAGACATCGGGGCCCGGGGCATGACCATGACCAAGCACAACCCCCGCTTCGCCCCCCCGGAACTCTGGGTCTTGGGCAGCGTGGGCGATTCCTTCGCCGAATTCATGGCCGGCGGGGTGGCGGTGATCTGCGGCTACGACACGCCCCGCCAGGAAAACGTCATGGGCTACCGCCCCTGCGTGGGGATGGTGAGCGGCCGGATCTTCTTCCGGGGCCCCCATCAGGGCTACAGCGAAGAGGACGCCAAGCTGTCCCCGCTGAGCGACGAGGACTGGCAATGGCTGAAGGACAACATGGCGGCGTTCCTCACCGCCACGGGACGGACGGAACTCTATGCCGTCCTCACCGCCGAACGGGCCTCCTGGCAGCTCCTCACCGCCCGCCAGCCCTACGAAAAGGCCGCCCGGGCCACCCGGACCATGGGCCGGTTCCGTGCGGAAATCTGGGACCGGGAACTGGGAGCGGGGGGGCTCATCGGCGATTTGAAGGACCTGCCCCGGACCACCGTCGCGGTGGTTCCCACCGGCGAGTTGCGCCGCTTCGTGCCGTTCTGGGAAAACGAAAGGCATCTCCCCCCCTGCCAGGTCTCCTGTCCCACGGGCATCCCCGTCCAGAAGCGCTGGAGCCTGATCCGGCAAGGAAAAACAGCGGCGGCCGTGGACCTGGCCCTACGCTACACCCCCTTCCCCGCCACGGTCTGCGGCTATCTCTGCCCCAATCTCTGCATGCAGGGCTGCTCCCGCCAGAACGCCCAACTGCCCCCCCTGGATGTAGCGGCCCTGGGCCGGGCCTCGCTGGAGGCGCAGCCACCCGCGCCCGCCCCGGCCTCGGGAAAGACCGTGGCGCTCATCGGCGGTGGTCCGGCGGGCCTCTCCGCCGCCTGGCAGTTATGGATGCAGGGGCATGCGCCGGTGGTTTACGAGTACCGGGAGCGGCTGGGGGGCAAGATCGCCGCCGCCATCCCCAGGAGCCGCATCCCCGACCAGGTGGTGGATCACGAACTGCGGCGCGTGGCGGATCATATCGAACAGGTGGCCCTGAAAAGGCCCCTGACGAAAAAGGAGTTCCTGAAGCTCAAAGGGAAGCACGACGCCGTGATCATCGCGGTGGGGGCCCAGAAACCGCGGCTGATCCCCGTGCCGGGACAGGAACGGGCCGTGAGCGCCCTGGATTTCCTCCAGGCCAGCAAGGCCGGAAAGGCCCAGGCCGGCCGACGGGTGGTCATCATCGGCGCGGGCAACGTGGGCTGTGACGCCGCCGCGGAGGCCGCCCGCCTGGGCGCCGAGGACATTACCCTCATCGACATCCAGGAACCGGCATCCTTCGGGACGGAGCGTCAGCACGCCGAGGCCGCCGGGGCGAAGTTCCTCTGGCCCCGCGCCACGAAGGCCGTCACGGAACAGGGCGTGGAGCTTGCCGACGGCTCCCTGCTCCCCGCCGATACGGTGATCATGGCCGTGGGCGATACCCCCGATCTGGCCTTCCTGCCGGAAGAGTTCATCCGCAACCGGGGTTACGTCGTCACCGACGACCGTTACCAGACCAGCGATCCCCAGGTCTTCACCATCGGCGACGCCGTGCGGCCGGGGCTGCTGACGGAGGCCATCGGGGCGGGACGGATCGCCGCCCGGGCCATCGACGACCTATTGCGGGACCGCCGGGACGCCTACGACAATCTTCCGGCCATAACACCGGCGCGGGTTCATCTGGAGTATTACGATCCCCGGATTGATCCGGCGGGCTCCCTCGAGGCCTGTTCCGCCCAGTGCGCCTCCTGCGGGTCCTGCCGGGACTGCGGCCTCTGCGAGACCATCTGCCCCCAGCAGGCCATCTCCCGGCGCCCCCTGGACCAGGAGGGCTATGAATACGTCGTGGACGGAGAGAAGTGCATCGGCTGCGGCTTCTGCGCCGCCGCCTGCCCCTGCGGTATCTGGGAGCTGCGGGAAAACACGCCGCTGGAGTGAAAGAAATGAACGGAAGCGGCAAAACCGCGGCCCGTGGTAGTCACAAGAAATAATTAATACATTCCGACTCTTGTCAGCAAATAAGGGGTCGGATGGAGATGTGGTTGTATAAATCCGCAAAAATATAATATGATAGAATTTTAGAGGGAGGATTTATGAAAAAGACGTGCCCGATTATCGCTTGCGAGAGAACCTATCCGGTGGTGAAGGAGAAAAACGTGCCCGTATCCGCCTATTACGGGGAAGACACCTTCAACATCAACATCATGAAGGTCAAGCTCCCGGGGGCCACCTACCGGAAGATCATCGATGCCATCCACGAAGGCACCCTTCTGGACATCGAAACCGCCAACATCGTAGCCCACGCCATGAAGGAGTGGGCGATCGAGAAGGGGGCCACCCACTTC
>JAKQOW010000018.1 GCA_029565065.1 Acidobacteriota bacterium
CCCCGACAACACAGCCGGCAAACTGACTGTTTATTTTCGTGAAACGCCTCCGTCTGCCCGTCTATTGGGCATCACCGCAGGAGGTCTTGTCATGAAATGGAACATGATTATCCGGACGCTGGCTGCGTTCGGATTCTTGGCGACGGCCGTCACGTTCGTTGCCGCGCAGGGCTCGGTCTATTATTTCCCCCATGTGGCCAATGGTGAGACCGGCTCAAACCGGTTCTGCAACACCCTGTACATCCTCAACCTGAATTATGCGGATGAAGATGCCCAGATCACTTTGGACTTCTTCAAGGACGACGGTTCGCCATGGGTGATCAACATCTACGGCGACCGCTACAACGGCACCGGCTCCAGTTTCACACAATCGCTGGTTGACGGCGCAACTGCCTATTCAGCCACCGATCCGTACGACCACGATCTGGAGGTCGGCTGGCTGCGGGTCACCTCCTCCCGACCCATCTGGGTGTCATCCACCTACGTCTTCATGGACTGGGACTGGAACCCCATCTGGGAGGCCGGCGTCCTCCCGGCCACGGCTTCACGTTTCTTCGCCTTCCGGGCTCCCATCACCCCCCACGCCCTCGTCGGCGAGACACTGAACACCGCCCTGGCGATCGTCAACCCCGGCGACCAGCAGGTGGATGTTTCCCTGCGTCTATACAAATTCGGAGATTGGGTGACGACCAAGCACGTCAACGTGCCCGCCCTTGGGCACGTAGCCCGGTTCCTGTCCGAAATTTTCGAGAATGACAGCGACGTCGACGGGGAGTCCTTCCACGTGGAGGTGGACGCCGGTTTCCCGGTGGCCGTCGTCGGCCTGTTGAGCCGGCACAACATGTCGGTCTTCGCCTCGATCCCGCTGGAACCCTCCGGTATGCTGGTCACCAACCGGATAGCGGACATCCAGGGCAATGAGTCGGAGGCCACCGGCCGGCTCATCACGCCACCCGTCGAGATCACCGGCAACCTCGTGGCGAACAAGGACTATTTCAAGGTGGATTTGTTGGCGGGACAGGTTGTCAACATTCTGGTGGTGTCCAGTCAACTGGGCGCGGGCCTGGATCCGCAGCTGACGCTCTTCAACAAGTTCGGGACCCAGGTGGCCTTCAACGACGACATGAGCGCCGATTGCAAGGATTCGTTCATCAGTTACACCGTGCCGTCAAGCGGCAGGCACACCATCCGCATCGGCTACGGCGCGGGCGGCGGCTTCGGCCCCTACGACCCTTACCGCCTCATCGTCTCCGTCCGGTGAGCCGGCCAGGCACCGTCGCTTCAGCCGGATCATCTATCTGACAGCGAGACCCGCCACTTCCCGGTGGCGGGTCTTGTTTCAACTCGGCGTTCGCCGCATTGGACTAATGCAGCTCGCCCGCAGACCGGGTCAGTTCGCAACTATGGCGCTCTGCGTCATCCCGCGACCACATGCCCCGGGCCCTACAGTTTCCAGCCCACCTCGCGTACCAGGCGTCGGATGGTCTCGGCCAGAGCCGGGAAGGTCTCCAGCTCCGGATACTGGCCCAGCAGCCGGCCCAGCAGGTGCACGCCGCCGGGGATAAACTGGTAGAAGTAGCTCTTGCCGGCGGTGCGGGTGAGGTAGCCGTAGGCACCCAACGCCTGCATGAGCCGGTGGACGGCCACGATGGGGAAATCCGCCCGGAAGCGTTTTCCGTCAAAGCCCGGCTCCAGCGCCCGGGCCCGCTCCACATAGCGGTCCACGAGATACGCCTGCAGCTCGGAGTCCAGCACCGCGTACGGGTCGTACACCAGCGAAGCCAGGTCATACTGGCGCGGCCCGCGCCGACCGCCCTGGAAGTCGAGGTAGCGCAGCCGGGATCCCTGGACGGCGATGTTCTGGCTCTGGAAATCCCGATAGAGGAAGTGCGGCGTCCAGAGGGCGTCCACCGCGTCCGCCAATCGGTCCAGGTCCAGACTCAGCGGGACCGGATCCCACTGGAGAATGTCCTGCAGGAAGGCCTGCTGGAAGTAGCCCGACTCATGTCGCCGGACGAAGTCACGCCGATAGTCCGGGTTGTGGGTGCGGCTGGAGTCAAAGCCGGGCGAGGCCTTGACGTGCATCCAGACCAGGTCGTCGACGGCCAACCGGTACAGCGCCTTGATCGCCAGGCCGCGTCCCAGGCGCTGGACCTCATGGTAGAGCAGGGTCTCCCCCACATCCTCCATGACGAACCAGCCACGGGCGCGGTCGGCGGCGAACACGCGCGGCACCGGCGCGCCGGCCTGCGACAAACAGAGAGCTACATACAGGAAGGAGTCGTTCTCGGTGATGCCGCGGCTGTCGGCCGGCGGCGTGTCGCTGAGCATCCCCACGAGGCTGCGGGGCGGTTGGCCCAGGCGGAAGAATGAGCGCCGGGAGCCGCCGTGGCCGATCTCCCAGGGGTCATCCGCCGGCGCCGCGATGCGGAACACCTGCTCGTAAGCCTGACGACAATAATCGAAGAAAGGCAGCATCCGGAGATTCCCCTGACCGTTGCCCCCATCTTAATGCGCGCGCCGGGTTTTCGGAAGTGAAAACTACCGGTAGAGCCGGACCAGCACGGCGCCCCGGTAGTAATGCGCCAGGATGTCCGCGTGGCCGGCGCCCTGAACCGCCATTACCGCGGCGCCCACCTGGCACAGGCCCACCCCGTGTCCCCAGCCGGCCCCCCGGAACCGGAAGCGGCGCGGCGGTCCGCCGTCACCGCCTTCGGGATCCACGACGAAGGCCGAGCTGTAAAGATGGCTTGGGGAGAGGGCCCGCCGGATCTCCAACTCCTTGCCCAAGAGCAGCCGGCCACGCGAGCCCACCAGCAGCAGGCGCACCAGGCGGCCGGAGTGTCCGCGCTGCAGCGGCACCAGCTCCAGCAGTTCGCCCGGGTCCCAGCCGGTCTTGTGGCGGATGATCGCTTCCAGTTCGGTCCGCTCCACCTCGAGCGTCCAGCGGTAGAATGCGCCCGTCTCCAGATCATAATCGGGCAGGATCCGCTCGAGCACGCGCCGATCCTGCGTCCGGCAACACGCTTCGGGCTCGCCGCGGATCCATCCAGCCGCCGCGGCCTCCACGGTCAGGTCGGGCGCGGCCGCGGTCCCCGCCGGCGCGCAGCGGACCGGTTCCAGCCCGGCCACCGGCAGGTCGCCCCATGCCGAAGCGTACGCCTCCGACATGCCCCCGCAGCACTTGGCAAACCGGGCGTCGAGTACCTGGCCGGCCACCGCAAGCACCAGCCCGCGGGTGGCCTCGATCGCCTGCTTCACCGCCGGCCGGTCGGCCCGGGCCAGGCCCTGGTACCGCTGGCAGTGGTCGTCGGCACACAGGTCGAACCGGTCGTGGCGCGCCCGGTCCGTCCAGTTCCATCGCCGGCCGGCCAGCGGCGGGAACGACGCCGCGGCGAGCTGGCTGGGTCGCGCGCGCGCTGCGAGTTGAGCCAGGGCCCAGCTCCGCGAGATCACCGCGTGCGCCTTCAGAAATTCCAGCGGCGCATCACCGCGCATCTCCGACGCGATCACCGACTCCAGGTAGCTCTCCAGCGGCACGCCGCTGACGGCAGTCAGGGCGCCGGCTCCGTCCGACAGCAGTTCCAGCGAGCCGGCGAACGTCTGGTCCTCGCGGCGCTCCCAGTGGAAGTTTACGCCAATAGTCACGCCCCGGAGCTCAAATCGGCCGGTCGCCGGGTCGATTGGCTCCACCCGCAGCGTTCCGTCACCGGCAAACGATTCGTCCGCCCCGTCCAGGCGGACGGCCTTGGCTTCCCCGCGCGCGGTGTAGCTTCCCGGCGGCACTACCCGCTCGCCGAACCGCCACGCGCCCACCAGAACCACATCCACGACCGGCCGGGCTTCCACCAAACCCACCCGCACGTCCGACTCCGCCACGGCCGCCGGCGCCGCCGGCCGGTCGACGGCGGGCGCAGCCGCCGGTCCGGCGATTACATCCAGGGGCAGGCACACCTCCCGAAAGATCGCGGCGATGGCCGGCGCATCCAGCCCTTCGAAATCGCCTCGGCGCGGAGTGATGATGACACCGGCCAGATCGATGGCCCCCGGGCTCACGAGCACGCCGTCGCCCGGCGCCACGGCGTAGTTGGACGGCCGGTGACGGCGCCGGGGAAACAGCGCGACTGTCCAGCCCGTCTGTCCGTACCAGAGCAGGAGGTTGACGAGCGGTTCGGCTCCCGCCGGGTCCGCGGGCAGGCGCTGCAGCCATCCGGCCAAGGCCCGCCGGAGCTCCTCCTCCTGCCCCCCCTCCAGGACGATGACTGTGCGGCCATACCCATCGATGGTGAACGCCGCCACTCCTTCGAGCGCGGGCAGCTCCCGCCGCCGGCCGGCCAGGGCGGGCTCGGCCAGATGGTGCACATCCGCCTCGACGAGGGTGCTGTACCGCGGGATGGCCTGAAAGTGCAGATGGTCCGGTGCCGACGCCCCGCAGCGGGGTCCGTTGTACAGCAGGCTGAAGCGGCCGGCCAGCCGCCGTGCCAGCGGGAACATGGCCGGCAGACAGGCATCCAGCACCTGGGGGCGGTGGTCGCGATGGATCACCACCGGGTGGGGATAGAAGATCGGAAACGGGTTGAGGAAAATGGCGAAATCCCGGTCTACCGCCAGGCCGCGTTCCGGCGGCGGCATCTGGGCCGGGCAGAGGAAGCAGGCGCGCCGGCGGATGGACGCCGGGTCCACGGGGGCGGCCACGCTGGCCTCGCGAGCGGGATTGTATTCCAGGCGCACCCGGAAGGCCCCGAGCGCCACCTCCCGGTAGCGGCAGGCAAACCAGGCGTCCCGAGCCTGCCGCAGCTCCGGCCAGGCGGATTCCTGCTGGACGATCAGGCGGTCCAGCCGCGCTGCGAGGTCGTCCCCGTTTGCCGGTTCCGGCGGTCCGAGCAACTCGGGCGCAACCAAGCGTTCGTGCCAATCCATAGCATCCCTTCGTCCACAGGCTGTGGCGCCGTCCGACGTCCGTGCGGCTCATGATCCCAAAAACGGATCCTGAATGCAACGGACTGAATACGCCGGGCCGTTTCCGTCATCTGAATACAGGGCCGGGCGCCACGGATCCGGCCACCGGCGAGGCGAGGGAAATGAGTTGCTTTTTTCTCGATTCCCTGCATACAATTAGGGAAAGTCCGCGGGAGCATCCGGGTGGAAAACAACCAGCGCCGCAGCAAACGCGTTCGCACCAATTTTTATATGAAGCTGAAGGGTGTGGACGTGCACGGCAAGTACTTCGAGGAAGTGGTACAGACCGCGAACCTCAGCAAGACCGGCGCTCTGTTTGTCACCGAACGCGACCTCGAGGTGGGCACCAACGTATTCCTGTCGATCCCGCTGCCGTCCACGGTGGTGCGGATCGAAAAGTTCGAGAATTCCCGGGAGAAGAAGTACGCAGTCTATTTCAAGCCGTACCACCCCGAGGAAGAAGAAAAGAAGTAATCGCCGACCCGCCGCGCACGCATCATTCCGTTCTAATCCATTGTACGAGGAGATTTTTATGAACCCCATCCAACGCCTCCTGTGCCTGGGGATCGCCATCCCCGTGCTCCTGCTGCTGTCCGCCAGCTGCTCGGCCGTCACGCCGGTAACGGAATCCACCGCCGCCTCCAACGAGACGGTCATCGGCCACGGCGCCGAGCTCGATCTCAAGGATCACCTGGTGAGCGGCAAGACCGTGATCTTCGACTTCTTCAGCGAGTACTGTCCGCCCTGTCGGAAGATCTCTCCGCTGCTGGCCAGGCTGGATACGAAACGGGACGATCTGGTCGTGGTCAAGATCGACATCAACCGGAAGGGCGTCACCGGCATCGACTGGGGCTCCCCCGTCGCCCGGCAGTACAACCTGCAAAGCATTCCCCACTTCAAGATCTATTCGCCCGAGGGCAAACTCGTTGCCGAGGATGAAGCGGCCTTCAACCAGGTGATGAGCCTGCTGGACAAAGAAGGGATCAAGTAGCGTCCGTCTCCCGCACCCGCTATCCTGAACAGACCACCCCTTGCCGCCCCGGCCCGCCGGGGCGGCGGTATGTTTGCGCGGCCATGAATGAAAAAACGCCCCGCCGAAAGGCGGGGCGTTGTGTTTGGGTCGGTTCAGCCGAACGGGATCAGTACATGCCGCCCGGGGGCATGCCGCCGGGCCCGCCGGGCATCGGCTTCTCGGGCTCGGGCAGCTCGTGAACCGTGGCCTCGGTGGTCAGCAGCAGGCTGGCAATGGACGACGCGTTCTGCAGGGCGGTCCGGGCGACCTTGGCCGGGTCAATGACACCGGCAGCCACCAGGTCCTCGTACGTGTCGGAGTCGGCGTTGTACCCGTAGTTGGATTCCTTGCTCGCCTTGACCTTTTCGCAGACGATGGCGCCTTCGCAGCCGGCGTTGGCCGCGATCTGCCGGATGGGCTCCTCGAGGGCGCGGCGGATGATCTCCAGGCCCACTTTCTCATCGCCGGTCAGCTTGAGGTTCTTCAACGCCGGGAGCGCGCGCAGAAACGCCACTCCGCCGCCGGGCACGATGCCCTCTTCGACGGCCGCCTTGGTGGCGTGCATGGCGTCTTCGACCCGCGCCTTTTTCTCCTTGAGCTCGGTCTCGGTGGCGGCGCCCACCTTGATCACGGCCACGCCGCCCACCAGCTTGGCCAGACGCTCCTGCAGCTTCTCGCGGTCGTAATCGGAGGTGGTCTCCTCGATCTGAACCCGGATCTGCTTCACCCGGGCCTGAATCTTGTCGGAGGTGCCATATCCTTCGACGATGGTCGTGTTGTCCTTGTCAATGGTGATGCGCTTGGCGCGGCCCAGGTCCTCCAGGCGGGTGTTCTCCAGCTTGATGCCCAAGTCTTCGGTGATGGCCTTGCCGCCGGTCAGGATGGCGATGTCTTCCAGCATGGCCTTCCGGCGGTCGCCAAAGCCGGGCGCCTTCACCGCGGCCACCTGCAGGGTGCCGCGCAGCTTATTGACCACCAGAGTGGCCAGGGCTTCGCCCTCGATGTCCTCGGCAATGACCAGGAGGGGCTTGCCGGAGCGGGCGATCTGCTCGAGCACCGGCAGCAGGTCCTTCATGGAGCTGATCTTCTTCTCGTGGATGAGAATGTAGGCGTCCTCGAGGACCACTTCCATCCGCTCGGGATCGGTCACGAAATACGGGGACAGGTAACCGCGGTCGAACTGCATCCCTTCCACCACTTCCAGGGTGGTCTCCAGCGTCTTGGCCTCTTCGACAGTGATGACGCCGTCCTTGCCCACCTTCTTCATCGCCTCGGCGATGATGGAGCCGATGGAGATGTCGTTGTTGGCGGAGATCGCGCCCACCTGGGCGATCATGTCACCCTTGACGGGTACGGACATTTCGTTGATGTGCTTGACCACCACTTCGACGGCTTTCTCGATGCCACGCTTCAGAGCCATCGGATTGGCGCCGGACGCCACGTTGCGCACGCCCTCGCGGTAGATGCTCTGGGCCAGGACGGTCGCGGTGGTCGTCCCATCGCCCGCGACGTCGCTGGTCTTGGAGGCGACTTCCCGGACCATCTGGGCACCCAGGTTCTCCACCTTGTCCTTCAGCTCGATTTCCTTGGCCACCGTCACGCCGTCCTTGGTGATGGTGGGAGAGCCGAACTTCTTTTCCAGGACCACGTTGCGTCCCTTCGGGCCGAGGGTGATTTTGACGGTGTCCGCCAGCTTGTTGACACCATTGAGAATCTGGTGGCGGCAATTTTCTCCGTACACGATATCTTTGGCCATGTGCTTATCTCCTTATCAATGAGTTACTGCGTTCGCGAATCTACTCGACGATGCCGAGGATCTCGTCCTCGCGCATGATCAGATATTCCTGGTCTTCCATCTTCACTTCGTTGCCGGAGTACTTGCCGAACAGCACCCGGTTGCCCACCTTCACCTCGGGCGTCACCCGCTGGCCGTTGTCCAGGATTTTGCCGTTGCCGACGGCGATGACTTCGCCCTGCTGGGGCTTCTCTTTGGCGGTGTCGGGGATGATGATCCCGCCCTTGACCTGCTCCTTTTCTTCCAGTCTCTTGACGATCACACGATCGTGCAGCGGTCTGATTTTCATAGGCTCTCTCCTTAATATTGGGTGTTGAAGGTCGTTCAAACAAAAAAATTCATGGGTTTGATTGCAAAGTGGATGCCAATGTCCGGACAGGCAACATGAAGCCGGATTGAATTGAAAACGCCCATTCTGCAAGGCTTTTTGCAACAAACACGGCACGGGAACATGCTGGAGAATTAGTCTTCTGGTGGAGAATTATGCCCCGGTCTGCTCAGGCTTCACCATCTCCAGACACGGGCGCCGCCGGATCACCGCGTCGTAGAGCGCCTCATACTGCCGTACAATCCGGTCAGCGGTGAATTCCGCCAGGACCCGCTGCCGCGCCTCCCGGCCGAACTTCCGGCGGCGGCGCTCGTCAGTGAGCAGATCGGCCGCGGCTTCGCCCAGGGCGGTCACGTCGCCCGGGTCGACCAGATAACCGGTCTGCCCGTGGCGGATGACCTCGGGCATCCCGCCAACCCGGTAGGCGACCACCGGCACGCCGCATGACATCGCCTCCAGCGCCGACAGGCCGAAGCTTTCGCTGCTGCTGGACATCAGGTACACGTCGGCCAGCGACAGGTATTCCAGCACGTTGCTCTGCATCCCCACGAAAGTGACCAGATGGTTCACATCCAGGTCCCGTGCCAGCTGTTCGGCGTGGGGGCGGTCGGGCCCGTCGCCCACCACGACGAGCCGGCAGCGGGTTCGCCGGCGGGCGATGTCCAGCACCCGGATGATGTCGGGCACGTTTTTGACCGGCCGGAAATTCGACACATGCAGCATGAGTTTTTCGTCCGGTGCGGCGAAGCGGTCCCGCGCCGCGTGGCGCTGGCGTCGGAACGCATGGGGGTCGATGAAGTTGGGGATTACGAAAATGGGGCAGCGCATATCGAAGAAGCGCTCGGTCTCTAGCCGCAGCCAGTCGCTCACCGCCGTCACCGCATCGGAATGGCGGAGGATGAACTGGGTCACCCGGGCCATGGACGGCTCGCTGCCCACGACGGTGATGTCGGTGCCATGCAGTGTGGTGATGAACGGCAATCGGATGCCGTCCTCGGCGAGCATCTCCCGGGCGGACCAGGCGCTCATGCCGTGGGGGATGGCATAGTGCACGTGGACCACATCCAGTTTGTGGTTCCGGGCCACGTCCGCGATCATCGCCGTGACCTCGAGGGAGTACGGCGGATATTTGAACAGCGGGTAGACCGACACCTCCACCTTGTGGAAAAAGACATTGGGCAGACCCGGCGTCACCCGGATCGGCAGGGCGAAGCTGATGATGTGGACCTGATGGCCCAGCTTGCCCAGCTCTTTGGCAAGCTCGGTGGCGACGATTCCGCTGCCGCCGTGGGTGGGGTAACACACGATGCCGATGTTCATAGCAGCCGCCCCTGCTTCCGGCCGAATGCCGCCAACGGATCGTCCACCAGCAGATAGCCCTCGCTGTGGAAACCTTCGGCGAACCGCGCCCCAACCATGGCGCCCATGCTCCGGCAGTGTGCGCCCACGACGTCAAGGAAATCGGGCTGGCCCAAGTAGGTGGCCGGCTCATCCGGCTGGCGGGGCGACACCTGGCTGTGGTGGCAGCGGATGGCCGCGAGCTTGGCGTCCCAGAATTCGCTGACATCCACCAGGAAGGTGGGGCGGAGCCGGTGGGGCTGGGCGAAGGTGAAGAAGTACTTCGGCCGATGCGGCGGCAGGTCGGGCTCGAGCTTGGCCAGACCGGCGTGGTGGCAGGCCGAACGGACAAGGGCGTAGGCACCGGCATGGTCGGGATGCGGATCCAGGGTGTGGTGCGAGAACACCATGGCGGGCATCGTCTGCCGGATCACGCGGACCAGCGCGGCGCGGGCCGCGGCCGTTGGGGCCAGATCGCCATCGGGCAACTCCAGGTTGACCCGAAACGCCACGCCCAGCGCCTCGGCAGCGGTCCGGCTCTCCGCCACGCGGGTTTCCGGCTCGCCCCGGCTCCCGGATTCGCCCCGGGTGAGATCCACCAGGCCGATCCGGCGTCCGGCCGCGGCGAGCCGTGCGATGGTGCCGCCCATGCAGATCTCGAGGTCATCCGGATGGGCTCCCACGGCCAGAATATCCACCGGGCTCAGACCCGGCGCGCCGAACACGATCATGTCACTCCTCCAGCCAGAGCATCACGTGGCGCGGGTCGAAGGGATCCACCGCCTGCATCAGCCGGTCCACCAGTCCGGGGCCGAACACGCTGAGCAGGGGCAATAGATTCAGGGTGCGCTCCTGCAGATTCCCATTCGGGACGAGCTCCTGATGTAGGGTGTCGAACCGTCGGATCAGCTCCTCGTTGTCCGCTTTGGCCTGGCGGCGGACCCGCTCCTCCAGCTTGTCGACGAGGCCGTTGATCTTGCCCAACGTTGAGGCCGTGAAGCGGGTGACGTCCTCTGGATAATCCAGCAGCGAGCCGGCCAGCCGGTCCAACGCTCCGGTCAGTTCACCGCGGCGCTCCAGAAACGCCTCGAGACGCTCGACGCGTCCTTGCGCCGCCAGCAGCCGCGTGAGGGTCTCCTCGCGGGGATCGAACAGCGCTCGTGGCTCCAAACCCAATTGCCGGGCCCGCCGGGACGCGCCGGGCGGGATCAGCGTGGCCGAAAAGCGCGGCCACAGGAGTGGCGGCGTCAGCCCCCACAGGGGATAGAGCGGTCGGATCTGGGCGTGGTAGGCCAGCTCCGCCGGACCGCCCACGTAGACCGCGGTGGAGAACAGCCAGTCCTGGAAAAGCGGCCGCAGCAGGGCGTCGGGCGAGAAGCGGGCGGCGTCCTGCCGGAGCCAGCCAGACCACCCGGTGACGTCGCAACCCACAGTCGTCCCGTCCACGGTGAATCCGCCCCCGGGCGCTTCCATCACACGCCGCCGGCCGGCCTCGGGGTGCAGGTAGAACAGGAACGCGCGCTGGGGTTGAATGCGGATCTGCGGTTCATGTCCGGCCGCTTCGAGTGCGGTCTGGCGGTCCGTCACGCGGCGAACGGCCTCGGTTCGAAGCTCGGGATATCGGGCCAGAAAACCGGCCAGGGCCCCGTGCCGCTCCATGGCCATGGGATCGAACAGGCACAGGCCCAGCGGCGCGAGCAGGCGGGCCATGAAATCGCGGAACGCATCAGCCAAACCGCGGCCCGACCGGTAACACTCGCCCACCAGCCCCGCGGCCCAGTCGCGGTGCGTGCTCCGGGGCAGCAGCTCCAGCGCCTCTTGCCAGAACGATGCCGCCGCCGTATCGATAACCACCTCTGCCACAGGGCGGAGATCGGCGGCCGGCGCGGTCGGCAGGGTCAGCCGTTGCAGGCCCCGGCCGGGCACCATCCAGGTGATGTCAGACACCTCGCGGAGGTCGTGATCCTCCGAGGCGATCCAGAAGACGCCCACCGCCGGCACGCCCGACCGGCGCAGCTCGCCGACCAGTGCCG
Organism: Acidobacteriota bacterium; assembly: GCA_029565065.1. Lineage (GTDB taxonomy): Bacteria > Acidobacteriota > JAAYUB01 > JAAYUB01 > JAAYUB01 > JAAYUB01. The sequence goes on from JAKQOW010000018.1 coordinate 11,466, forward strand.
CAACGGTCAGCGCCTTGTACAGCGTGTAGGGGGGGCCGCCCAGGGCGCCGGCCTGTTGGCCGGTGAGAATGCACACCGCGCCCGGCCGGCCAGCGTGCGCCAGCGTTTCGGCCACGGCGGGGTGCGTCGGCTGATTCTGGCGGATCAATTCGTCCAAACCGCGGAATGTCCGCGCCGGCGTCGCCGCCTCGCGCAGGGCGACGTCGTCCCAACGGGCCAGACCCAGGAACGCCTGGCGCACATCAGGCCGCCGGATGATGTCCCGGAAAAACGGACTGCAGCCCGGCAGCTCGGCCGGATCGAGTCGCAGGATGTCCACCATCAGCCGCTCCCTGGGTTCGGATACCGGCGGCCGGATGCCGCCGGACGGGAAAACCGGCTTGATTCTAGCACACTCTTCGGATATTCTGGGTTCAACCGCACGCGCACGTCGGAGATGTCCCTTGGACATGAAGGAATTGTACCTCAAGGTGCAGCAGTGGGTGGATGCCTGCAGCCGGATCGAAGACTTGGGCATCCGCAAGCACCAACTCCTGGACCGGCTCCAGGAGCTTCCGCCGGACGCTTTCGCCGAGGCGCTCTATTACATCCTGCGCCAGGCCCAGACTGGCCGGCCGGCGTTCAAAGAGGTTTTGGACGCCGTGAGCGATCTGGAACCCATGATCGCCCGTCTGGGACGGCCGTTTTTCAGCGAGGTGTACACCTACTCCCGCGCGAAGCACTTCGACGACGTGGTGCATTTTCTCCGCCAGCCACGCCCCAAGCGCGGGCTGAAAACCGCTGCCCTGCCCGATCCGGACCAGCTCGCCAACGAGCTCACCCTGGGCCAGCGCAAGGCGCTGGCCATGAGTCCGGACCGGCATACGATGGAACAGCTGATGTTCGATCCGGACCCCAGCGTGATCCACCGCCTCCTCAGCAATCCGCGGATCACCCTTCCTTTCGTCATCCGGATCACCGCCCGCCGCCCCAACTACCCCGCGGTGCTGACCGAGGTCTTTCACTCGCCCCGCTGGATCGTGCACTACGACATCAAGGTGGCGCTGGTCCGGAATCCGTACACCCCGCCGCCCATTTGCCTGCGCCTGCTCCCGAACCTGCGGACCCAGGACCTGCGGGAGGCGGCGGGCGACACCAGCCTGCTCCCGGAGATCCAGGAAGCCGCCCGCGACCTGCTGCAGAAACGCGTCCGGCAAGCCGAGTCGGCCCCCTGACGATCCCCTGTTTCGGAGTGTTGCGTGCGCCAGTTTTTCCGCAGCCGGATGTTCCCCATCGCCAGCGGCATCGTGTTGTTTTCCACGATCACCATCGGCATTCTTACCTTCCGATATGTCGCCGAAAAGGAAAGCCTGCTGGAAATCACCCTCTTGCAGAGCAATCTCAGCATGGTCCGCCAGACCCTCAACCGGATCGAGCTGAACGTCTCCGCCCAGGACCAGAAGCTGTACACGTTTCTGACATCGAGTTCCTTGCCGGAGCTCCAGCTGCGACTGGCCAACGCCCCGGCTGACCCCGTCCCGCTGATCCGCCAGATCTACCTGCTCGACGACCAGTGGAACGTGTACTTCCCGGCTGACCGGCAACGGGAGAACGCCCGCTGGTTCCGGCGTCGTGTCCTGAGCACCACCGACACGGGCGCGCTGCTCCCGCTCAGCATCCAACACCTCCACACCGCCATCGACGGGCGGTACTACCTGTTCTCCCTGCTGCCGTTCACTCTGGCCGGCGACGACCGCCGCTTTCTGCTGGTCCAGGAATACCGCGGGGACGATCTGGATGTGTTTTTCGGCGCCTCCATCCGCGACCTCGAACGCAACTATGTGGTCTGCATCCGGGATTACGAAAACAACCTCATTTTCGGCACCCCGTTTCAGGTGTCGCGGAAGTATTTCGTCGAGCAGCGCTTCCCGAAAACCTTCTACAAATGGCTGTTCCAGCTGGCGCCCCGCAACGCCGACCAGCTCGAGCAGGAGGCCCATGGCATCCGGAGCCAGAACATCCTCCTGCTGGCCATCAACCTGGTGCTGATCCTGTCGGCCTGGTTCCTGGTCTATGTGAGCCGGCGCGAGGAACAGAAACTCACGCAGCAGAAAGAGGTGTTCATCCGCAACGTCTCCCACGAGCTGAAGACGCCGCTGGCTCTGATCAAGATGTTCAGCGAGATCCTGCTCATGGGCCGGGGCCGCGATGAGACCACCCGTCAGGAATACCTGTCGGTGATTTTCGCCGAAACCGAGCGGATGACCCACCTGATCAACAACGTGCTGGACCTGGCCAACCTGGAGAACGGGTTGCAGAAGTTCAGCTTCGAGGACCTGCGCCTCGACCAGGTGGTGCCCCGCCATCTGGAGGCGTTCGACTACCGGATGAAAAAGGAGAAAGTGGAACTCCAGGTCGACGCGGAGCCCGGACTCCCCATGATCCGCGGCGACGCCAACGCGCTGGCCCTGATCCTGCTCAACCTTCTGGACAACGCCATCAAGTATTCCGCCAACAAGTCCCGGCGCGTCCGGATCCGGATTTTTCACGAACCGCCCCATGTGTGCCTGGAGGTGCGGGACGAGGGGATCGGCATCGCCCCGGAGGATTTGCCCAGCATCTTCAACAAGTTTTACCGCAGCGACAACATCGCGGTCCGCCGGGTCCGCGGCAGCGGCATCGGCTTGAGCCTGGTCAAGTATCTGGTGGAGGCGCACGGCGGCGAGATCCATGTGGACAGCGCCGTCGGTGAAGGTTCGGTGTTTGTCATCCGCTTCCCCGCCCGGGTGGAAGCACCGCCATCCGTCAACGAAACGGACGGGGCCGCTCCCCATCGGTCGTGAGCGGAGGCGGATTCCTCAGTTCCGCTGCTTCATGTAAAAGCCGTAACTGAGCTTGATCAGCGTCTCGCGAAGACTGCGGGGCGGGTCGAAATGTTCCTGCTCCAGAAGGAAGCGGAAGCGCTCCAGGAACTGTTGCTCCATGACCGGGCTGGAGCGGGCGTCCCGGCCCAGGAGCGAGTCATAGTAGCGGATGGAGTCCTGAAAGAGCACATCGAACGGAGCGATCTTTTCACCCAACTCCGCTTCGAGTTCGTTATAAGAGGATGGCAGGACACGTACATCGCTCATGGCCCCTCATTATAGTGGGCGGTTCGCGCCGATTCAACGCTTTTCCGGGCGTTTGCCGGCCAGATCGGCAGCCGACGAGCCATCCAGGTAGGGGAGAAACAGGAGCAGCCCCATACTGGGCACCGTGGCCAGGAAGGTGAAGCCGAAAAAGATCGGATAGCCCAACCAGCCGGCCAGGATCCCCGAGAAGATGCCGGCGGAGGTGGCGCCCACCGTCATGATGCTCGTGGCGATGGCCATGTGGGCGGCCTTGTAGCTGGGCTTGCAGGTCCGCATGATGAACACCATGAAGGCGGCGGTGCCCATGCCCGCCCCGAACGCTTCCAGGATGATGAGCGCCGCCACGAGATTACGGTCGGGAAACCAGACCGCGGGACTGAGCGCCATCGCCGTCAGCTGCCGCGCCCACACGAACGGCGCCTGGTACAGGTCGGACGCCAGCGCCAGCGACAGTTGCCAGCGGTTGGTGCATTGCGGGACGTAGTGCCAGGCCATGAACATGTACAGCAGGTTGAGCAGGTTCTGACTCAGGGCGCACGGCCAGATCATCCGGCGCAGACCGAATCGGGCGATGAGCCCGCCCGCGAGCAATCCGCCGATGATCGAAGCGATGATGCCGAAGGTTCCGTAAATCAATCCGTACTGAGCCCGGGTGACGCCGGCATCGCTGAGGAACGGATAGGCCATGTTCAGAAGGAACGATTCGCCGGCCCGCCAGAGAACAATCGCCGTCAGGATGATGCCCACTTTGGGCTGGTCGAGGTAGTCGACAAACGCCAGCGCGTAAAACGAGTCGGACGCATACAGCCGCCGCTTGAACCGCTTGAGGTTCAGCGCCAGCCCCAGCATGGTGAGCAACAGCACCAGACTCACCAGACCGGCCGATCCCAGTCTGTCCAGGACCGCCTGACATCCGGCCGCCGGTGCATCGAGCCAACCGAGCCGGCCCATCCCGAGGACGGCCAGGATCGCCAGCAGCACTCCCGCCACCGTCCGCTGCACGGCGGCCCGGCGCACGAGCAGGCCCAGCTCGGCCATAGACCGCCGAGGCTGCTCCGCCCGCGGCAGACAGCGCGAATGGATCAGCCAGAGCAGGAGCAGGACGACTGCGGCGACGCCGAACGCCGTGGTCCAGTTGGTGTAGCCGGAGAGGGTGACGATCCCACCTCCGCCGGCGACCATGGCCAGCCGGTAGCTCATCGCCTGGAAACCCACGAAGCGCGCCTGCTCCTTTCGATCCAACGCCTCCAGGTAAAAGCCGTCGATGGCGATGTCATGGGTGGCCGACAGCAGGGCCGTCAGCAAGAACAAGCCGGCGACGATGTCCAGCGCCCGGGGGGTGGCGGCGCCCAAGGCCATGACGGCCGTGGCAACGGCCAGGGCCAGCTCGGCGGCGAGCAGCCAGCGCCGTTTGGTGGCGAACTGGTCGACGAACGGTGACCACAGAAATTTGAGGGTCCAAGGCAAACCGTAGAGCGAGGTCAGGCCGATGGCCTGCAGGCTGGCGCCGCTGTCCTTGAAAAACACCGTGGAGACCAGCCGGACCACGCTGTAGGGAAATCCTTCCGCGAAGTACAGCGTGACGACCCAGAGCCGTTTCCACCAGGGGATCGGCATAACCGACGCCGCGGAAGATTCCGATGCGGCCAGCGGCTCACTCATCATTTAGTTCCACGCGAACACGCCTTTGATCGTGTAGATGACTTCGAACCGGAAAAAATATCCCGGCGACGAGCCGTCGTAGAAGTCGCCCGGCCAGAATCGCTCGTAGACCACGTGTCCCCGCCAGCTCTCGGCGGGGATGATGTCCACGCGAATCTGGAACATGTCACCGCGATTCGTGCCGCCGGCGAACACTGTCGGATTGCCCGGATAGGGGTGAGAGGCGCCCAGATGGTAATACGATACGCGGCCCTTGGCCCACGGCCGGGGGGCCACGGTCGCCTCCGCGTGCCACATGCGGGTATTCGTCCAATAAGCCAGGCCTTTCTCCGGTAACTGGCTGTAGATGTACAATTCGCTCCACTTGGGCCAGCGGTTGAACAGCGGATCCCAGTTTTCATTCGCCGGAGTCGTCGGATCGTCGCCGGAGAAGCCCCAGTAGCCGAACTGGGCGGTGGGCTTCCAGTCGTGGGTGAAGGCTTTCTTCACGTAGGCGTATCCGCCCATCGCCCGGATCGGCGTGTCGGGATGCTGGCCGCCCCACTGGCCGGCCAGTTCGCCGGCCGCCGACCAGCCGCCGCCCACCGTCTGCTCCAACCGGCCGCCGAGGGTGTGCACCCGTCGCTCCGGTTGGTACTGCGGATGACTGGGATCCCGGGTGTCGCCGGATTCCTTCTTGTAGAAGTAGTACGCGTCGAGGCTCTGGCCGCGGCGGGTCCGATCGGTCGCATAGACACCGATCGCCTCCTCGTCCCACTCGATGAGGGTTTTGTGCTTGTCGTTGATCCGCGGCAGATAGATGTCGTGGTCCGGATTGGAAATGCCGATGAGTTCCAGCTTCAGGTCCTGGACCGGTGACCACGTGATGTCCACCGCGTTGAAGTAGGCGGTGCGAGAGCCGTCCAGGGGATTCCCCTCGATGAAGAGAAATCCTTCTCCCCGCACCAGGTTCTGCCGCCCCGCCTTGACCGACCACTGCCGATTGAGTGCCAGATCCAGGTATAGGTTCTCGAAGATGATCTCGTCGAACTTGAGCGGCGTGTCGGGTTCGGTGGTCTTGCGCGTCTCGTTGTTGAGCCCGAGGTAGAGTTCGGCGCGCTGGCCGAGGTTCAGCCGGGCCCAGAGGCGGGAACGAAACCGCCACCACCGGCGGGCGTCCGGGTTGTCCGCCGCCCAATCGTTCAGGTTGTCCATGTTCTCCGAGCGGACGCGTTCCTCGAAGCCGATCTCGACGCGGGTGGCGTCCGGATCGGCGGCTGGCTGGGGATCAGCGGCGCCAACCGTCCCGAGCAGAAGGGCGATAACGATCAGGCAATACAATGACCGGATCAAGGTGATCTCCTTGGATGGGCGGGTCAGAAGCACTCCGCTCGCTGCCCCCGGATGGAGCACAGCACCGATGAAATTGGCATCATACCCAAAGCCGGCACAAAAGAAAAGGTTCACCTGCGCCGCCTCGTCGCCCGGCGTCGTCCGAACGGCGCCGCAGCGGCCGGAGGTCGTTCCGCATGGCTGTTTTCACCCGGCCTGTGGCATAATGGACGCGCCATTACGACCGCAGGAGCAGACCGGCGCCGTGATCGCCTGCCGAAACATGACCGAGGCGGATCTCCCCGCCGCAGTAAGGATCATCAACGAGTCGTATCATGATTTCCCCATCCGGACCGCGTTCAGCGCCTGGGGATTGGGTCACACCCTCGTCCCGCAGTATGGCCTCGACCTGGCGCGCAGCTTCATCGCGGAGGCGGATGGCGAGATCGCCGGGGTGCTGCTGCTGGCAATCGACGGCGACGCGCGCGAGTCGTTCGTCTTCGGTTGGAATGTGCCGCCCCGGTTTCACCGCCTGCGGGTGGGTTTCGAGCTCGAGAAGTGCTTCACCCGCCAGCACCTGGAGCTGGGGGTGCGGATCAGCTGGGCGTTCGTGGCTCACTTCCGCCGAGCCCACCGCTACCGGGCGGTGCGCTTCCGGGAGACCCGGTCGCTGTATTGCCTGGACGTGCCGGCCCCTTCCCCCGCGGCCAATTCGGGGATCGAAGTCAGACCTTGCACACTGGCGGAGTTGGAGCCGCACTATCGCGCCGATCCGCCGGCGGAGCCGGCGCCCTGGATTCAGCGGTGGCGCCAAATCGCCCGCTGCGGCCCGCTGCCGGCCTGGCGAATGGCGCTGGCCTGGCAAGGGACGGATGTGGTGGGTTGGGGAATCTGGCGGGCGGAGCTTTTTCTGACCGTCGTGCAGGCGCTCCGGTTCCGGGAGCCGGCGGCTGGCCGCGCCCTGCTCGTCGCGGCAGGCGGTCCCAACAAACGCCCCCTCCATCTGCCGTACGTGCCGGCCGGGGAGCCGCTATACGCAATGCTTCAGGAACTCGGCGCCACCACGGCCCTGGAGTACCGGGAGATCCGGCGCGATTTCCCCGTCGCCTGACCACCCGCCGCCGGCCTGTGATTCATCATCGGCGGATGGATCGGGCAGGAAAGGCCGGTGGGTCAGGATTGCAGACGCTGGCCGTACTGCCGGTCGTAGTACGACCGGTATTCGCCGGAGGTGACTTGCCGGCACCATTCACGGTGTTCGGCATACCAGCGGACCGTCTCCCGCAGGCCGTCGGCCAGGGATACTTCCGGCCGCCAGCCCAGTTCGCCGCCGATGCGGCGCCAGTCGATGGCGTAGCGCAGGTCATGTCCCGGTCGATCCGTCACGAAGGTGATCAGGTCCCGGCAACGGGCGACACCGGACGCCCGCAGGTCCAGCTCGTCCACCAGGTCGCACAACAAGCCGACGACTTCGATGTTCCGGCGCTCTCCGTCGCCACCCACGTTGTAGGTCGCGCCGACTTGCCCGCACCTGAGGATCCGGTCCACCGCGACACAGTGGTCCCGAACGTGCAGCCAGTCCCGGACATTCTCGCCTCGGCCGTACACCGGGAGGGGCCGCCCCTCCAGACAGTTGAGGATCACCAGCGGGATGAGTTTTTCCGGAAACTGCCATGGGCCGTAATTGTTGGAACAGTTGCTCAGCGTGACCGGCAGGTCGTACGTCCGGTGCCAGGCGCGAACCAGGTGGTCGCTGGCCGCCTTTGACGCCGAGTAGGGACTGGATGGGTCGTAGGGCGTCGTCTCGGTGAAGCGGCCGTCGGGACCGAGGCTGCCGAACACCTCGTCGGTGGACACATGGTGAAAGCGGACGTCGCGCCGCCCCGACCACGCCTTCCGGCACGCTTCCAGCAGCCGGAACGTGCCCAGCACGTTCGTGGTCAGGAAGACTTCCGGGCCCAGGATGGAACGGTCCACGTGGCTCTCGGCGGCGAAGTGGACGACGCTGTCGATCTGCGCGTCGGCGAGCAGTCCCGCTACCCGGTCAAAATCGCCGATGTCGCTCCGGATAAAGTGATAACGGCTGTCGCCGCCCGGCCCGAAGCGGGCCTCCACATCGGACAGGCTCGCGAGATTGCCGGCGTATGTAAGTGCGTCCAGGTTCCAGATCCGGATCGCGGGGTCTGACTCCAGCAAATGGCGCACGAAGTTGCCGCCGATGAAACCGGCGCCACCCGTCACCAGCACGCGGCGGGGCTCAAACGAACTCATTGCGGTTCTCCCGGATCCAGAGCTTCAGGGCCTCCTGCCAGGTGGGCAGGGGTGCGTAGCCCTCCAAGCGGAGGACCATGTTGTCCAGGGTGGAGTTCCGCGGCCGGTTGGCGGGCCGGGGGACATCCTCGGTGGCGCAGGGTACGATCTCGCCCGGCAGGAGGAGGCCAAATTGAATTTCGCAGGCGAACTCGTACCACGACACCGCTCCTTCGCACCCGCCGTGGACGATGCCGGGTATCGGCTCCCGGATCAGGCGGTGGACCAGATCGGCCAGCACCCGGGTGGATGTGGGATTCCCCCGCTGGTCGGCGACCACCCGAACGGGCTGCGAACTGCCCACCGACTGGAGCAGTTGGCGGATGATCGTCCGGGGAAAGCACGGGCCGGTGTTGGCGTACAGCCACGCCGTCCGGACAATGGTGTGCCGCCGGCAGCAGGCGGTCACGGCCCGCTCACCGGCCAGCTTGGATTGCCCGTAGACGTTGATGGGCGCCGGGGGGTCAAACTCATGGTAGGCCCGGCCCAGGCGGCCGGAGAACACGTAATCGGTCGACAGCGCGATCAGCCATGCCCCCGCCTCCTCCGCGGCCATGGCCACGTTGCGGCTGCCGATGGCGTTCACGGCGAAGGCCGAGTCGACATCCTGCTCGGCGCCATCCACGTCGGTGAAGGCGGCGGCATGGACCACCACCTGCGGCTTGATCCTGCGCACCGCGTCGCGCACGACGCCCAGATTGCGGATGTCGCACGTCTCCCAGGTCAGAGGGAAGAGCTCGTAATGCTGGCCGAGCCAGGTGATGAAATCGCGTCCGAAGCGGCCCTCGGCGCCGGTGAGCAGCACCTTCTTCATGGCGCCTCCTCCAGGCGGTACGGGCTGCGGGGATCCTCCTCGTGCCGGATCTCGTCCACCGGCTCCCGGCGCTCGGGCCCCTTGAAGAGCGCATTGGGCAGATTGATGACCAGGCCGTCGGCCGGACCCATGTTCTGGTAGGCGTGCACGACCCCCGGCGGCACGATCACCACGGCCGGCGCGTCCGCACCGGCGAGGACGACCTGGCGGCAGCCGCAGGTGGGGGATTCCGGCCGCGTGTCCCACAGGTGAACGCGGAACATCCCGGGGCCGGGAAAGCAGAAAAAGTCGGTCTGGTCGCGGTGTTCGTGCGGTCCCCGCGTCACGCCGGGGTGCGTGACCGAGACGTAGCCCATCACCGGCAGGCGTTCCGGCGCCTCCGTGTCGCTGCGGAATATCTCGGCCAGCCAGCCACGCGGATCCTCAAACCGTCTGAGCGGTCGGAACTCGACCCCGGCGATGGCGCCATTTCGCCAATTCGTCATGAGCCGGCCTCCCGGCTCTGCACCAGCTGGCTGGCCCGGTCCAGGCTCTCGAATGTCCCGGCGTCAGTCCACCAGCCGTGGAAAAACTTGGCGAACAGCTGGCTGCGCTGGATGTATGCGTTGTTGACGTCGGTGATCTCGTACTCCCCCCGCGCTGACGGCTTCAGCGTACGGATGATCTCGAACACCCGGTTGTCGTAATAATAGACGCCGGTCACGGCATAGGGGCTTTTAGGCTGGGTCGGTTTCTCCTCGATGCCGGTCACCCGGTCGCCGCTGAGCTCGGCCACGCCGAACCGCTCCGGGTCGGATACCTCCTTCAGGATGATCATCGCGCCGCCGGGCTTGGCCATATACGCGCGGGTATACTCGCTCAGGTCGTCCTCAAATATGTTGTCGCCCAGGATCACCAGGAGGCGGCTGCCGGCCGCGAAGTTCTCGGCCAGCGCCAGCGCCTGGGCGATGCCGCCCGCCTCGTCCTGCACCTTGTAGGTGAATCGGCAGCCAAACTCGCGACCGCTCCCCAACAGATTGACGACGTCACCCATGTGCTCGGTGCCGGTGACCACCAGGATCTCCGCAATCCCCGCTTCGGTCATCTTGTGGATGGGGTGGTAGATCATCGGCTCCCGCCCCACCGGCAGGAGGTGCTTGTTGGTGACCTTGGTCAGGGGAAACAGCCGGCTGCCGGTTCCGCCGGCCAGGACGATCCCTTTGAGTGTCTCCATGTCGCGCTCCCGTGCGCCCGGCAGGCGCCTCCAAAAGGCGCGCGCTGTCGGGGATTTTGGCGGAATCACCTTATCATGAGTACCGCCGGGTCACAAGTCCCGAGTGGGCGGAATCGCCTGGTGCAGAAGCGGCTGTGATGCTGCTGGCGCTTGAATCCGCAAATCCGGACCTGGCGGAGCGCGGCCACCGGACGAAACCCGGACGGCCAACCACAGGGAGGCGAGGTTCCGGGAATTTTAACTTTGTCCCTTATCGATTATGTGTTAAAAAAAACTGTTTATGGCAAAGCAGCAGTCCAAATCCGAAACCGACATCGACAAGCTGGTGGCCATCGTCCGGCAGCTGCGGGCGCCTGGCGGCTGCCCGTGGGACCGCGAGCAGACCCGGGAAACCCTCAAGCCGATGCTGGTGGAGGAAACCTACGAGGTGCTGGGCGCCCTCGACGACGACGACCCGGCTGAGCTGCGGGACGAGTTGGGTGACCTGTTACTCCAGGTGGTCTTTCACGCCCAGATCGCCGACGAGCGGGACGAGTTTCGGATGCAGGACGTCATCGACGCCATCCATGACAAGATCATCCGCCGGCACCCGCACGTTTTCGGCGGCGTCCGGGCGGAGACGAGCGAGGAAGTCCTGGCCAACTGGGACAAGATCAAGAGCGAGGAGCAGGCCGACAAGAACAAGCCGCGTGAATCGCTCCTCGACGGCATCAGCCCGGCCCTGCCCGCCCTCCACGAGGCTTACCAGATGGGCGTCCGTGCCAGCCGGGCCGGAATCGACTGGAACGGCGCCGACACCGTCACCGGCGCGGCGCGCACGGCGCTGGATGCGCTCGAATGTCGGCTGCCGGCCGGGAACCCGGCCGCCCTCAAGGCGGCCGTCGGTGAAATCCTGTTCGCCGTCGTGAATCTCTGCCGTCATCTCGGGATCGATCCTGAAACCGGACTCAAGCGGACGAATCTTACCTTCCGGGACCGCTTCCGGGCTCTCGAGCGGCGACTCAAGGCGTCCGGACGGACGCCCCAGGACTGCCCGCCGGACGAACTGGCCGGGTTGTGGCGGGAAACGGCACCATGACCAAGCTCAACGTGATGCAGCATCCGGTGTACAGCGCCCTGCACGTGTGCAGCGGGTGCGGGCGGGTCAAGCTCATCACCAAATGGGTCAAGTTCGACACCTCCTTCCTGGGACATGAGGCGTACATCGTGCCCACGCACTGCCCCGATTGCTTTCGCACCATCATCTGCATCATGGAAGACAAGAAACGCAAGCGGAGCGAACTGCGGCTGGAGCGCCGCATCCGGAATCGGATCAAGAAGAAGCTGTCTTGAGGCGTCCATCGATCGCTCCACGGGCGCCGGCCGTCCCGCGGCTCTCCGGCTTGACACGCCATCCCCGATATGTCACATTGAGACCCATTCCTCGGGAAGGATGGCCATGATGCGCGACCGAATTCGGGACGTTTTTCTGCAAGCCCGCCGGCTGCACGAGACGGCCGCCGACCGGTACGCTGACGATGTGGAGCGCGCGGCGCGGGAGACCGCGGCGCGGATCCGGCAGGGCGGATGCGTATACATCTTCGGGAACGGCGGATCCGCTGCGGACGCCATCCACTGGAGCGGCGAGCTCATGGGCCGCTTCAACCTGGACCGTCCGGGCATCCCTGCCATCGCCTTGGCGGTCAACCCGTCGGTCATCACCGCCGTAGCCAACGATTATGAATTCGACCAGGTCTTCGCCCGCCAGCTCGATGCTCTGGCCCGGCCGGCCGACGTGGTCATGGCGATCAGCACCAGCGGCCGGTCGCCCAACGTGCTCAACGCGCTCCGCTGCGTGCGCAGCCGGGGCTGCTTCCGGCTCGGGTTCACCGGTGCGGATACCCACGAGATGAGTCCGCTGGTGGACGTCGTGTTCTCGGTACCCTCGCCGTCCACCCCGCGGATCCAGGAAATGCATGCCCTGCTGGGCCACCTGCTCTGTGAGCTGGTTGAGGCCGACCTTTACGGGCCGAAGGCGGGCTGCACCAACCCATCATAAGGAGACCGCCATGCGCCGCCTGGCCTGCAGCCTGGCCGGAATCATCGCCTTGACTGTCCTTCTCGCCGCACAGACCCCCGCCGCTCCGCCGGCGCCGGCGGACCCGGCCCGGATCGAAGCCGTGCTGGAGACGGATCTTGGTTCCGTTATCATCCGCTTCTTCCCGGATGCCGCACCGAAGCACGTGGCCCAATTTCTGAAACTGGCCGGCGAGGGCTTTTTTGACGGACTCACCTTCTTCCGGGTCATCCCTTACGGCATCATCCAGGCCGGCGATCCGCTGACCCGCAACCCGGCCGCCCGGGACCGCTACGGCACAGGAGGCTTGCGCCAGCTCAAGGCTGAGTTCAACAACCACCCCTGCCGGCGGGGCGCGCTGGCCGCCGTCCTGGTTCCCGGCGATCCCGACAGCGCCGGCAGCCAATTCTTCATCTGCGTCACCGACCAGCTGCAGCTCAACGGCCAGTACACGGTCTTCGGACAGGTCGCCGGCGGCATGGCGGTTGTGGAAAAAATTTCCACGCTTCCAGCCGATGCCAGGCAATTGGCCACAGAGCGAGTCGCCATCCGCCGGGTGATCATCCGGACCATCCCCGAGCCCGCGTACCGCGGCGCGCCGACGGAGCGCCTCCAGCGCTGCCGGGCCGTCATCGTCACCGACGTCGGCGAGATCGAACTGTCGTTTCACCCGGAAACGGCGCCCGAGCACGTGCGGCAGTTCCTGAGCCTGGCGGCCGCCGGCCTTTACAACGGCACCGATTTTCACCGGGTGGTCCCCGGCTTCGTGATCCAGGGCGGCTTCCTGAGCGGTCGCCGACCGCCCGTGGATGAGACATACGGCAGCTGGCTGCAACCGTTGCGGGCGGAATTCAGCGACCGGCCACATGACCGCGGGGTTTTGTCCATGGCCCGGGGCACCGATCCAGATTCCGCAATGGATTCGTTCTTCATCTGTCTGGCCCGCCAGACCTCGCTGGACGGCAAATACACGGTGTTCGGCGCGGTCACCCGCGGCCTTGACGTGGTGGATCGAATCGCGACGATGGCCTGCGATGAACAGGAGCGTCCCATCCAGCGCGTGGCCATTCGGGAGATCCGGGTCATCGAGGAGATGAAACCATGAAACTACTGGTCATCCTCATCCTGATCGCCGCTGCGGCGGGTGTGTACCTGGTGGTCCAGGGCGTTTCGTTTCATCAGGCCAACGAGTCGTACCAGGCCGACATCCAGCGGCGGCTTCACGGCATGGCCTGGGAGCGCACCGAGGCGATGAAGCAGGAGATCATCAAGCTGGCCGGCCCCTACGGCATCGATCCGGCGGGGATCGAGATTTCTTTTCTGCGCTCCGGGCACGTGCCCGCCGGCAGTCCAGTCGGCATGATCGAGGAGGCGTACCCGGTCAAGAAGGACGTGCTTGAAACCACCGTCCGCTACCAGCGGCCGATGCTGTTCTGGTCTCAGGAATACGTGTTGACCGCCACCATCCTCCGCGCCAAACCCGTCCACCCCCACCAGGACGCCATTCAGGACGCCATCCGGTCGGTGCTGCCGCCGCCCGCCCCCTGAGCCGTCGCCTGCGACCGTTCACGGTCCGGCCGTTAAAATTCTCTTGATCCTTTCCGCCGGAGTGATTACATTCATCTTTTGATCGTTCGATCGATCACCACTGAAGTTTCAACAATAGGAGTATTCGGATGGGATTCAAAAGGTTTGTCGTCGACCTGGCTCCCGGACCGCTGGTCAAGATCTTCGCCCGCCCCTACGTTGCCGGAGACAGCATTGAAGCCACCGTCGCCTGCGCCCGCAGCTTCTGGGACGAGCGACGGGTTTGCTCCACCATCGACCTGCTGGGCGAAGAGTTGGAGTCGGACACAGAGGTGCAATACACCGTCGACGTGTATCTGCGCCTGATCGCGGCGTTGGGCCGGCAGCCTTTCGCTTCGGTCTCGCTCAAACCCACCCAGCTCGGCAGCCATCGCGGCGGCAAGCACGCCGAGCAGATCATCGAAGGGATCGTTCAGGCGGCCGCGGCCCACGACATCGGGGTCACCATCGACATGGAGGACCATACCGTCACCGACATGACGCTGGAGATGTACCGCAACCTGAAGCCCCGTTACCCAATTCTCGGCACGGTGCTGCAATCCCGGCTGTTCCGGAATCGGGATGACATCCTGTCGCTCAAGGGGCTCCAGGCCCGGATCCGCATCTGCATCGGGATCTACAACGAACCGGCCAGCATCGCGCTGACCGACAAGAACGAGATGAAAAAGCAGCTGCTCAAGGACGTGGAGCTGCTGTTCAGCGAGGGGCATATCCCCGAGATCGCCACCCACGAGGAGTGGGTCATCCACGAGGCGATCAATATCGCCGAGCGGATGAACATGGGGCGGGACCGCTACGAGGTTCAGATGCTCATGGGCGTGCCGCGCCAGGCGCTCCAGGATGAGCTGATCCGCAACGGCGTGACCGTGCGGCTGTATGTGCCGTTCGCCGAACAGTGGAAGTACGCGGTGAGCTACTGCAAACGGCGACTGGCGGCCAATCCGATGATGGCCGCCTATGTGATGAAGAACATGTTCCAATCGGTCGTGGGCAAGAAATGACCGACGGCCGGGGCGGTACGAACATGAAATACCAGCGGGTCCTGCTGAAACTGAGCGGCGAAGCCCTGACAGGGGGCGGTTCGGAGCCGATGTCGGCGGACGTGCTGGATTATCTGGCCGATGAGATCCACACCGTGATCCGGGCGGGCGTCCAGCTCGGAGTGGTGGTAGGCGGCGGCAATATCTTCCGGGGCGCCACCGGCGCCGGCCGGGGTATCGACCGGGTCACCGGAGACTACATGGGCATGCTGGCCACCCTGATCAACTGCCTGGCCCTGGCGGACCGGCTGGACCGGCGCGGCTGCCCCTGCCGGATCCTGTCACCGTTCGCCCTGCCCCAGGCAACCGAGCCGGCATCAGCCGAAAACGCCCGCCGCGCCATGGGTGAAGGGCGGGTGGTCCTGTTCGCCGGCGGCACCGGCAATCCCTTTTTCACCACCGACTCGGCCGCCGTCCTCCGTGCCCTCGAATCGGGTTGCCAGGCTGTGTTGAAAGCCACCAAGGTGAACGGCGTCTATGACCGCGATCCGAACAAGGATCCCTCCGCCCGGTTTCTTCCACGCCTCAGCTACCGGGAGGCGGTCGAGCAGCGGCTGGGCGTCATGGACCTGGCGGCGTTCTCCCTGTGCCTGGAACACGACCTGCCCATCATCGTTTTCGACATTACCCAGCCGGGCAATGTACTGAAGGCCGTGCGGGGCGAGGCAGTGGGTTCCCTCATCGATCGCGACGGTGCCCGGTAGTCCCGGCGCATCCCGCCGCCCGTCGTCCGGCCCCGGCCGCCGTTTGGCGACCGTGACCGTCTGTGCTATCATGACGCTTTCCGCCCGTGGATCCGTCCCCGCCATCCGGCATGCCGGCGGGCCCCCGGACCGATTCAACCCAGCGAGGAGCAATCCGTGAACCTGTTGGACGACCTCAACCCGGCCCAGCGGGCGGCCGTGGAGTACACCGACGGCCCGCAACTGGTGGTGGCCGGGGCCGGCAGTGGCAAAACCCGCGTGATCACCTACAAGGTCGCCCACCTGATCGCCACCGGCCGCTTTGCCGCCGAGCACATCCTCGCGGTCACGTTCACCAACAAGGCGGCCGACGAGATGCGGGAGCGCATCCATGCCCTGCTGGGCCCGGGCCGTTCGGCGACGCCCACCGTGTGCACCTTCCACTCATTCTGCGCCCGGTTCCTCCGCCAGGAAATCGGAGTGATCGGCTTTTCGCCCAACTACACCATCTGCGACGCTGACGACCAGGCCCGCCTGGTCAAGGATATTCTGAAGGAACTCCACATCGCCGAGCCGCCCGTCTCCGTCGACATCATCGTGGGCCGGATCGGTCGCGCCAAGATCCACGCGATCGCTCCCACCCAATACGCCGCCCGGTTCCGCGATGCGGACGCCGATCTGCTGGCCGAGATCTTCGGCCGGTACGAGCGCCGGCTGACGGCCAGCGGCGCGCTGGACTTCGAGGATCTGATCCTCAAGGCCAACGAGATCCTCGAACGTTATCCGGACATCCGCGCCCGGTTGGCGCATCGCCACCGTTACCTGCTGGTGGACGAATTTCAGGACACCAACCCACCCCAGTACAAGCTGGTCCAGTTGTTGGGCGGCGAACACCGCAACCTGTGTGTGGTCGGTGACGAGGACCAGTCAATCTACGGTTTCCGCGGGGCCATCCTGGCCAACATTCTGAACTTCGAGCGGGATTTCCCCGGCGCGAAGCTGTTCAAACTGGAACAGAATTACCGCTCCACCCGAGCCATTCTGCGGGCGGCGTCCGGGCTGGTGGCCCACAACCGGCAGCGCCGCGAGAAATCTCTCTGGACCGATAACGTCGAAGGCGAGCCGGTAGTGTTGTATCGGGCCGGCGATCCCAAAGAAGAGGCCAACTGGGTGGCGCGGGCCGTCAAGGATTTGCTGCTCAACGATTTCATCGGCAGTGTGGGCATCCTCTACCGGGCCAATTTCCAGTCTCGCCGGGTGGAGGATGGCCTGAAGGGCCTGGCCATCGCCTATCGGGTGGTGGGCGGCCAGGCGTTTTACTCCCGGAAGGAAATCAAGGATCTGATCGCCTACCTCAAGCTGGCGTTCAACCGGCGCGATGACGCCGCGTTTCTGCGTGTGGTGAACGCCCCGCCCCGCGGTCTGGGCGACCGGGCCATGGAGCTCCTCCGGCGGCAGGCCGTGGCGCGCGGCAACGACCTGTGGGGCGCCCTGGAGGACATCCTGGCCGACGAGAGCGTGCCCACCCGCCTGCGGACGGCGTTCCGGCTGTTCCACGACCTCGTCCAGTTGCTCGCGCACAGCGCGACGGAGAAACCTCTGGGTGAGTTCATCGAGCAACTAGTCAGCCAATCCGGTTACCAGAAGTATCTGTCCCAACAGTCTGATCCAGAGTCGCAATCCCGGCTGGAGAACATCCAGGAGTTCATCACCGCCGCCCGGGAGCACCAGCAGGAAGGGGGAACCGTGCAATCGTTCCTGGATCGGGCCGCTCTGGTCAGCGACTCAGAGACCGTCGCGGGATCGGGCCGGGTGACTTTAATGACCCTGCATGGCGCCAAGGGCCTGGAATTCGACCACGTGTTTCTGGTCGGAGTGGAACAGGGCCTCCTGCCTCATCACCGCAGTCAGGAGACGGACGAGGACATCGAAGAAGAACGTCGGCTGTGCTACGTGGGCATGACCCGGGCCCGCAAGCGCCTGGCGCTGAGCCATTCCTGGTCGCGCCCCACCCCCGACGGATCGCGAACCGACCCGGTCCGGCCATCCATGTTTTTGGACGAGATCCCGGCGGACGCGCTGCTGGAGTTACCCCGCTACACACCGTTCCCGTTGACGGCCGCCGGCGCCCGGCCGGTGCGCCTCCGCACCAAGCTCAAGGACCAGGGGTTCCGCACCCTGGACACCGCGGCCGAAATCCAGGCGTTCTTCGGCAAGTCGGGCGGCGCGCGCGCCGCCGACCCGAAGACCGGGCCCCGGATCGTCCACCGGGTGATCCCTCGCCCGGACGCCGCAGCGCCGGCCGCCACCGGCAAGCCGAAGCCAGCCACCAAGCCCGGCGCGCGGGCAGCCGCCGGGTGGAAGCTGGGCGACCGAGTCGTCCACCCCACCTTCGGGCGCGGCACCATCCAGCGCATCGACGACACCGCCAACGGGCGCAAGCTGACGATTTATTTCGAGCGCTTCGGCCTGCGGCGCCTGATGGATCACCTGGCTGATCTCGAGCGTGGCTGACGGTCCGGGCAGCCGCTGACGCCGCTCGCCGCGTCACAAGCAGACATAGAGGAGATGAGCGACGGGAGGGATCCCGCGGTTTAAGACCGCTTGGCCAGCTGCTCCTGGTAGTCCTTCCAGAAGGGTGAGATGTTGCGCAGGCGCTCGATCAGCGGCGGCAGGTGCTCCAGCACGTAATCGATCTCCGCTTCCGTGTTGTACCGGCTCAGGCTGAACCGGATCGAGCCATGGGACGCTGTGAACGGCACTCCCATCGCCCGCAGGACGTGAGATGGTTCCAGCGAACCCGACGTACAGGCTGAACCGGACGAGGCACAGATGCCCAGCTGGTCCAGCAGGAGGAGGATAGCTTCTCCCTCGATGTACTCGAAGCTGATGCTGGTGGTGTTGGGCAGCCGGTGCTCCCGGTTGCCGTTGACCCGCACGTTGGGGACGGAATGGAGGATCCCGTCTTCCAGCTTGTCCCGGAGGCGGCGGACCCGGTCATTTTCCTCCCTCAGCGCGGCCCGGGCCAGCTCACAGGCGCGCCCCAGACCGACGATGGAGGCGACGTTTTCGGTCCCGCCACGGCGGTTCCGCTCCTGGTGCCCGCCGATGATGAGCGGCACCAGCCGGATGCCCTTCCGGATGTACAGCACACCCACGCCCTTCGGGGCATGGAGCTTGTGGCCCGACAAGCTGAGCAGGTCGATGGTACTCTGCGACAAGTCCAGCGGCAGCTTGCCCACCGCCTGGACGGCGTCCACGTGAAACGCCGCCCCGTGGGCCTTGACGATCTGCCCGATTTCCTCGACCGGGAAAACGACGCCGGTCTCGTTGTTGGCATACATCACCGACACCACGGCGGTGTCGGGGCGCAGCGCATTACGCAGCTCGGCGAGGTCGAGTCGCCCTTCACCGTCCACACCGAGGAGCGTCACCTCGTAACCGCGCTTGCGCAGGTGGTTGCAGAGGCTGAGCACCGCGGGATGTTCCACGCGGGTGCTGATGACGTGGCGTTTGTCCGGATTGGCCTCGAGCACGCCGCGGATAGCCATGTTGTCGCTCTCGGAGCCGCAGCTGACAAACAGGATTTCAGTGGGATCGGCGCCGAGGATGGCGGCCACCTGGTCGCGGGCCTGGGCGATATGTCGGGCCACCTGTCCCCCGAACGCGTGCATGCTCGATGGATTGCCGTAGAGTTCGGTGTAGAACGGCAACATCACCGCGGCCACCTCGTCGGCCACCCGGGTCGTGGCGTTGTTGTCGAGGTAGACGACGCGGCTCATGACTTGACCTCCACCACCTGGAGGTCCGCGGCGACGAACTCGCGCAGCTTGGCTTCCACGGCCCAGCGAATGGTCAGCTCGGAACTGGGACAGGACGCGCAGGTGCCCCGCATGGCCACGAGGACCTTGGATCCTTCCACGTCCACGAGCTCGATGTCGCCGCCGTCCTGCTGCAATGAGGGCCGGATCTCCTCTTCCAGAATCTCCTTGATTTTGAGGATGCGTTCCACGTTGGTGAGCTTGCGCTGTTCGCGGGCCGGTTGCTTCGCCGGTGTTTCCACCCGCTCCTGGCGCACCTCGTGGATGATCTCCTCGATATCCATATGGCAGCTCTGGCAGCCGCCGCCGGCCTTGCAGTAATTGGTCACTTCCTCGATGGAGTTCAAGTTGTTCTCGCGAACCACCTTGCGGATCAGTCCCTCGGTCACACCGAAGCAGTGGCAGATTATGCGTCCCTCGTCTTCCTCCTCCAGGTGCTTGCGTTCCAAGCCGTAGTAGTTGGCCACGGCCGCTTCAAGCGCCTCCCGACCCATGACGGAGCAATGCATCTTCTCGGGCGGCAATCCGCCCAGGAAGTCGGCGATCTGCTGGTTGGTGATCTGCATGGCTTCGTCCAGGGTTTTGCCCTTCACCATCTCGGTCAGGGCGGACGCAGCCGCGATCGCCGAGCCGCAGCCGAAGGTCTTGAAACGGACATCCACGATGCGCTTCTGATCGTCCACTTTCAGATAGATCCGCAAGGCGTCCCCGCAGGCGATGGAGCCTACCTCGCCGACCGCGTCGGCGCCGGGAAGATCCCCGACGTTGCGCGGATTAAAGAAATGATCCTTGACCTTGTCCGTGTATTCCCACATGGATGTCTCCTTCAGACTGCTGCCGAAATCCGGCTTGGGTGCGATCCACTCCATCTGCTTAGAAGCATTCCGGAACGTTCGGTTTCAGCTTAGTATCTGCCGCAGGCCGGGACCCTGCGTGCGGCCGTTTGTTCTATTTAGCTCAGCCGGCGGAGTTTGTCAAATGCTGCGGGCCTGAGCGCCGCCTCCGTAGGTCCAAAAGGCGGGCTGGGAGCTTCCCGGCCTTGGCCGGGAGCTCCGTGTGGTTGGTAGGGTCAAAGAGTTGGTGGTCGAATTAGATGGGACTGCTAGGCAGTTTTTTCAGGTGTGTTTGATTTGGATGGGCTATCAGACTTCTTGTCGGTTGTCTCCTTCCGGTCGCCGCTGCTGGCGGGGCTGGACTTGTGGGCGTAGTCGGTGATGTACCAACCGCTGCCCTTGAACTGGATGGCCGGGGCGGAAGGCGCAAGCTCCACCCGCTGGCCGCAGTCCGGACAGTCCGTGACCGGGGGATCCGAAAATTTCTGGATCTTTTCAAAACGGTGGTTGCACACGGTGCACACATACTCGTAAATGGGCATCTGTGAAACCTCCGACTTGCTGACTGACCCTTCCTTATATGAAATTTGATTGTTTCTGTCAACATTTTTATTATTTTTTTTACAGCATCCTTTCCGGCCGCAAATCACTTGACTCCCTGACGACAGTGATCCAATATCCAGCCGAATCCTTGAATTCCGTCATGATCACATTCGAATCCAACGGTGTGCCAGTCCCATGACCTGTCTAACGCTCAGCGGCTCAGCTTCCCTCAAACCGGACGGCAAGTCGCGCCCCCCCGCTCCGTGGTCGGCATTTGAACTGCGTTTGGACCTGCATCCCGACGCCGCGCTTCCGCCCGCCGGCGACTTGCCCGCCATCTACACGTGCCGCCGGCGGCAGGACGGCGGACGGTTCGCGGGCTCCGAGGTCGAGCGGGCGGCCGTGCTGCGGCGCGCTCTGGCCGCCTGCCGGCCGGATGACCGCATCGACATCGAGTGGGACAGCGCGTTCCGCGACTGGCCTCGTCGCCATCCCGGCACCGGATTCATCGTGTCATATCATAATTTGTCGGTCACTCCGCCGGATCTGGACGGAATTCTCACCCGAATGGCGGCGGAGCCGGCCCGTGAATACAAAATCATCACCGCCGCCGGAACGTGGCGGGATATCGTCGCCATCAAGCGGCTCCTGGCCGAGGCCCGGCGGCGCGCCATCCCCCTGACGGCGTATTGCTGCGGTCCCCTCGGTCCCGTCAGCCGCCTGCTGGCCCTGGCGTGGGGCACCTGGCGGCTCTACCTGGCCGCCACACCGCTGGTGCCAGGCATGCTCACCACGGCGGAGTTTTTCAAGGTGTATCGCGCCCAGCGGGTGAATGTCGGCAGCCGGCTCTATGGCGTGGCGGGATATCCGGTGGAACGGTCTCTCTCCCCCTGTTTGCACAACTGGTTGTTCGAGATCCGAACCAGTCCCGATCTCTACGTTCCCCTGCCCGTTCCCGATGCGGCTGATTTCCTGGCGGCCCTGCCCGACCTGGACATCACCGGCCTGAGCGTGACCGTCCCGCTCAAGGAGCACCTGCAGGGCCTGTGCGTTTCCTGCAGCGACGAGGCCGCCCGCATCCGTGCCGTGAACACCCTGACCCGCGTCGATGGTGGCTGGCACGGTGACAACACCGATTGGTCCGGTTTCCGCGACGGCGCGGCCGGATTCCTTCCGGCCGCCGGCCCGGTACTCGTCCTGGGAGCGGGCGGATCGGCTCGGGCGGTGATGTACGCGCTGGAGCGGGCGGGGATCAAGCCGTTCGTCTGGAACCGCAGTCGGGAGCGTCTGGAGCGCCTGCTTGCGGACTATCCGGCTGTCCGGCGATGGGACGTTTCCCGCGCTTCGACCGTTCAGGCGGTGATCAACACTCTGCCACACGCTGCCGTGACTAGGTTGGACGAAGTGGGTTTGGGCGGGCATCCGCCTGTGCCGGTCTTCGACTTGAATTACGGGTCTCCCGCCTCCCGCGTTCTGAGTGATGCCGCCGCCCGGCACTGGCCTGTCCAAGATGGCTTGTCCATGCTGTATCATCAGGCCCGTGCCCAGCACCGCCGCTGGACCGGCGGCGATCCCCCCGTGAGCTGGGACCAGGCCCGCCAACTGCTCCTTCAGGCGGTGAGGGAACGATCGTCGAACGGCGAGCCTTCTTCCGGCGGCGATGACTGAGGCGGGCGTGGCTCCAGACCGAGCCGGACAGCCGTGAACGACCCCGCAAACCCAGGCAGGCAAAGTTCCAGCCACTCCTCGGGCCGGACCGCTCCCGCCGGACCAACGTAGGTCGTGAAGCTCAGCTCGACGGCCCGCCCCGACTCGGTTGCGTCGGCCGCCAGCAGGAGCGAGCGCACCTCGCGCAGACGGCCCTCCTTGCCCGGCCGGCGGTCGACTACGGACAGCGACTCCTGCGCCAGGAGCTGCCGGATTCGAGCACGCAGCACTTCCGGCCGCGCTTCCCGCACGTCCGTCAAGGCGGACGGTCCGTCCACAAGCTCCGCTGTGGGCACGTCGATGCGGAACCGGGCGATCCCGGCCCAGCGGTCGATCGACGGTGCGTCTTCCGGCAATGCCTCCATCCCGACGAACGCGACGCCTTCGATGCTGACCGCGTTCAACGCCGCCAGAGCGGATTCGCCGTCGCACGCCGCGCCCAGCCACACGTCCGCGAGTTCCCGTTCCCCGCCCACCCCCACACCGAGCGCCGGTCCGAAACTCACCTGTGGCCGGGGATGAAAGCCCTGCGTGTAACTCAGGGGCAGGCCGGACCGCCGCAGAATCCGCTGCATGGTCCGGACCAGATCCAGATGGGAGAGCCAGGCCGCCGGGCCCAACTTCGTGAAGGTGATGCGGTACCGTTGAGCGGTGGTCTCTGCGGCGCCGGCCGTCTCCGATGCGGCGACTTCCGCCGCTCGCCGGCTCATCTCGGCCAGTGCCGCCACATTCTGTTCCCGGCGCTCACGCATCGACGGAATGTCGCATCCCGCCCCGCACGCCAGGCAATGCGTGGTCACCGGCTTGTCGGGCGCCGCGGCCGGTCGCACGCCGCATGCCGGCGTGGTCCGACCTTCACTCGCCGCCGCCCACTCCCGGCGTAGAAAGGGTTCCGATGCGCCCAGGTCGATGTGCCCCCACGGCAACTCGCCGCCGGGTATCACGGGGGCCAGATACACAGACGGATCCACACGACATCGCTCGAACGCGGCAGCCCATTGGTCCGGCCGGAAACACTCATCCCACCCATCGAAGCGCGCGCCCGACCGCCAGGCGTCCAGGATGACCGGGGTCAGGCGGCGATCGCCGCGGGACAAGATCGCTTCCAGCCGGCTGAGCCGAGCGTCGTGCCACTTCAGACGCACTTCGCGGGAGCGGAGGTGTTGCCGCAGCATCCGTATCTTGCGGGTCAGCGTCTCTGGGGCATCCATGCCCGCCCATTGAAACGGCGTATGGGCCTTGGGGATGAAAGACGCCACGCTTAGATTGACCTGAAATTTGCGCCGGCGGCCGCGATAATCCGGCTCCGCGCGGACCACGGCCACGATCCGGTCGGCCAGTTCGGCGATGCCGGCCACGTCCGCGTCCGACTCGAACGGCAGACCGATCATGAAATACAGCTTGATCAAATCCCATCCGGCGCGGAAGGCCGCCAGGATGCCCTCGAGAATTTCAGACTCGGTCAGGTTCTTGTTGATGCGGTCCCGCATGGCCTGCGTGCCCGCCTCCGGCGCCACCGTGAAACCGGTCTTGCGCGTTTCGGAAACGGCCGCCGCCAGCCGGGCGCTGAGTCCGGACACCCGGAGCGAAGGGAACGAGAGCGCGACCCGATCCTCCGCCAGCCGGCCGGCCAGGACTTCCGCCAACATTTCGATGCCGCCGAAATCGGCCGAAGACAGCGAGGCGAGTGACACCTCTTCGTAACCGGTGCGCGCCACTGCCGTCTGGACCCAGTCTACCAGATCCGCCGCGTCCCGCTCGCGCTGCGGCCGATAGAAGAACGAGGCGTGGCAGTAACGGCACCCCTGCAGGCAGCCACGGCTGATCTCGGCCGAAACCCGGTCATGGATGATCTCGGTGTTGGGTACCACCAGATTTACCGGCAGCGGCATGTCGGCCAACTCGGGCTGCCAGCGCCGCCGGACCGGCATCGGGAGTCCTTCCCGCCGGGCCTGCTCGGCATCCACGACCATCCAGGGACCCGCCGCCCGCACGGCATAAAGAGACGGCACGTACACACCCGGGATCTCGGTAAAAGCGCGCAGCCAGTCACACCGCCGGGCGAACGACCGCTTCTGCGGGCGCAGCTTCGCCTCCAGGCGGACGATTTCACCGAACGCCTCCTCCCCCTCACCGATGAGGAACAAGTCGAAGCAGTCAGCCATCGGCTCGGGATTGGACGCCACGGGGCCACCGCCGATGACCAGCGGTGCGTGCGGGTCCCGATCCCGCGTCAGGAGCGGGATGCCGGCCAGGTCGAGGAGGGTGATCACATTGGTGAAGGTCATCTCGTAGAGCAGGGAGAATCCGATCACATCGCATTCGCCCAGCGTCAGGCCGCTATCCAACGACCGCAGGGGCAGCCCCAGACGGCGCAACCCCATTTCCATATCCGGCCACGGGCAATGGAACCGTTCCACGGCCACACCGTCTTCCCGGTTCAGCCGGTGATACAGCAACCGGGAACCCCAGTGCGACATGCCGATTTCGTATGTATCGGGAAACACCAGCGCCACCCGGCTGCGTGCCGTGACCGGATCCCGACGGATCACGTTGAATTCGCACCCGAGGTAGCGGACCGGTTTTTGCACGGTCCGCAGCAGGGTCGGTGGATACAACAGATTCATCGCCGTCGCTCCGCTGCTCTCGACTGAAACATTGGATGAGATCTCAGACCGGGGGAATTCGCCTCAGACCGTGTATCGGTGGATCCGGAAGTTGATCAGCAGACCCATGGCCATGAACGCGGTGACCACCGACGAGCCGCCCCAACTAAGCGGCGGCAAGGGGATTCCGATCACCGGCATCAAGCCGAGGGTCATGCCGACGTTGATGGCCAGGTGCACGGCGTAGAGCGCAATGATGCCCGCGCTCGCATACATGGCCATTCGATCCGAGGTTTCCATCGCGATCGCCAGGCCGCGCTGAAAGATCGCCCCATACAGCAGCAGCACCAGCACGGCGCCAATGAAACCCGTTTCCTCACCGACTACCGCATAGATGAAGTCGGTGTGGCGCTCGGGCAAGAAGCCCAGTGCCCCCTGACTGCCCTCGCCCAGTCCGCGTCCGGTGAATCCGCCGGATCCAATGGCGATGACTGACTGGATGGTCTGGTATCCGGTGCCCTTTGGATCACGGCCCGGATCGGCGAGGACAAGAATCCGCTCTTTCTGGTAATCCCGGAGGACGAACCAGGAGCTGGCCAGGAGCAGGATCAATATGACACCCGCCAGCGCCACCACCCGCTTGCGAATTCCCGCCAGCAGGATCAGCACGATGAACACGGGCATCATCGTCAGGGCTGTCCCGAGATCGCGTTGGAGGATGATCATGCCCGTTGGCACCAGCATGATCAGGCCGGCAACCAGCAGAGTGACCGGGCGCAGATACCGTTCGGGATAGTCCGCCAGAAACTTGGCCAAGGTCAGGATGATGACCAGCTTGACCACCTCCGAAGGCTGGAATGTCACTCCGCCGAGCCGCAACCAGCTCTTGGACCCGTGGATCTCCACGCCGATCAGGAGCACCACGGCCAGAACCAGCACCGACAGAGCGTACAGGATCCAGATGTGGTTCAGGACGACGCGGTAGTCCACCCACAGCACCGCCACGAACAGCAGCATTCCCAAGCCGAGGCGCACCAGATGCTTCTCCAGGTAAGGCGAATCCCCCGCCACCTGCGTGGAGTAGTAGATCTCGACACAGCCGATCAGGCAGAGCATCAGGAAGGCTCCGACCAGTATCTTGTCGAACTGCCGCCAGTCTTTATTGCCCATGGCGCGCCTCGACCAATCGATCGGCTCCCGGCGGGGGGTAAAGTTCGAAGTACTTGCGCATCACTTCCCCCGCGATGGGCGCGGCGGCCGTTCCCCCGTGGCCGCCGTGTTCGATGATCACGGCCACAGCGATGCGGGGCTCGTCCACCGGCGCAAAGCAGGCGAACCAGGAATTCTCCTTGAACCGGGTCTCGTAATTTTTCAGCCGCTCGGCCGTTTCGGTGTTGATCAGCTGAGCGGTTCCGGTTTTGCCGGCGACGGTGATGCCCTCGAGCCGCGCCCGGGTGCCGGTCCCTGAATCCACCACCATCTGCATGCCTTGAACGATCCGGTGGTGCAGTGCGGCGGGCAGCAGCGACTTCCGGTCCGGCCGGGACCGGTCATCCGGCTCCAGTCGGAGCCGGGGCACCGGCGGCTCGGTGTTGAGCGCGACGGCGCACATGAACCGGGCTACCTGGATGGGGGTGACGGACACCGCGCCTTGGCCGATGGCCACCGAGATTGTCTCTCCCGAATACCATTTCTGACCAAAGACACGTTGCTTCCATTCGCTGGAAGGCATCAGGCCGGCCCGCTCCGACGGCAGGTCGACCCCGCTCTTCACGCCCAACCCCATGCGCACCGCCCAGTGATGAATCCGATCAACGCCCAGGCGGATCCCCACATTGTAAAAATAGATGTTGCAGCTATTGGCGATGGCGTCCAACAGGCTCACCGCGCCGTGGCCTGACGCATTCCAGCAATGGACCAGCCGGCCCAGCATCATGGTTTCGCCGGTACAGCTGAACTGGGTGTCTTCGGTGATGACGCCCTCCGCCAGGGCCGCCGTCGCCACCAGAATCTTGAAAATGGAGCCGGGGGCAAAGGCGCCCTGAATTACCTTGTTCTGCAGCGGCTTGTCCGGGTCTTCGACCAGCTGGCGCCACTGGGCCGGCGTCAACTGGTTGACGAACAGGTTGGGGTCGAACTCCGGTTTGCTGACCAGGCAATATAATTCGCCGGTTCGGACATCCATGGCAACCAGCGCGCCTTTCTGCCCTTCCATCAACTCCTCGGCCCTGCGCTGCAGTTCCGTGTCGATGGATAAGGTGAGGTCATGGCCCTTGCTTGACGGGATCCGCTCCACCACCTGCGTGATCTGCCCGATGCTGTTGATGAAGACCTTCTGCTGCCCCTTGTCGCCGCCGAGCATCGAGTCGTAGAATCGCTCCAGACCGGTCTTGCCGACGATATCGCCCGGCCGCCGGCTTGCGAACGCCGTCTGTTTGAGTTCCCCGGGCGTGACCTCGCCCACGTAGCCATTCAGATGCGACGCCATGGAACCCAACAGGTAGCGGCGGGTGGGCACCCACTCGAGCGTCAGCTCGGGAAAGCGCTCGAAATGAGCTTCGGCGAACGCAATCTCGGCAAAGCTGAGCCGGTTTTTAAGCACGATGGGGAACACGGTCGGCACCCGCCGGTATTCTTCCAGCTTCCGGTCCACAAAAGCCGGGTCCAGGCCGAACCGCTCGCGCAGCACGCGGAGCAGCATCTGATGATCTTTCATGTACTCCCGGCGAAGCACCAGCGAAAACGAGATCTCGTTGTCCACCAGCAGCCGGCCTTGCCGGTCCATGATGAGGCCGCGGGGCGCAGGAAGTTCGATGATCCGGAGGCGGTTCTGCTCAGCCTTTTCCCGGTAGTAGTCCGCCCGCGTGATCTGCAGATACCAGAGCCGGCCGAACAACACCAGCAGCACGCCGCCCAGGGCCAATTCAAACAGAATCAGGCGTTTCTGGAAGAGACTGCCGCTCGGGCCGAACATTATGGCTGCTCCACCTCAAACAGATCGGCGGGCGGCCGGACGATCAGCATGCGCACAACCACGTTCCCGCATGCCGTGGCGGCCGCTCCCAGCAGGAGCGGGGTGAGCGACTGGGCGGGACAGGTCTGCCCGAAGATGACAAAAAGTCCCACAACGGCCAAGTTGTTGGCGCAGGCGAGCACGAAGACAAAGAGCGACTGGAGGGCCGGGTGGTCCATGTTGATGCGCCGGCACGCGAGGCTGGACAGGAAGCCGGCCGCCATCTTGGTGGTCGCCTGAATGCCCAGCGGATAGAATGGTGACAGAGTGAGATCGTGAGCCAGACCCGCCAGCCAGCCCCGCCAGACCGACTGAAGGGGGGTCGAACGGGTGGCGGCGTGGAACGTCAGGATCAGGATGAAATCCATGAAACGCAAAGGTGCCCACACCTGCGGCAATACATATTGCAGGCCGGTCGCCACGACCAGCAACAGGAGGAACACCCAGGTTTTCATGGCGCCGCTCCGGCCGTGCGCTTCAACACGAACACGTACCGGCAGCGGCTTGCATCCACCGCCGGCTGGACCTTGATCTCCTGGAAATACTGACCCGACTGGTCCGCCTCGATGATGCGGCCGACGGTCAGGCCGGGTGGGAAAATGCCATCGTCACCGGAGGTGTGGATCCAATCGCCCGCCTTCACGGGTGCGGCGATGTGTACATAGTCGAACTTCAGATGATACCGTCCGGCACCGTGGATGATCCCGCGGATGCCCCGGGACTGAATGATCCCAGCCAAGGCAAACCCGGCGTTGGTCACCAGGGCGACCTGGCTGTGTGCGAGCCCCGCAAGTTGGATCCGGCCCACCACGCCCCGCGTGTCCAACACCGGGAGATCCGGGACAACCCCGTCCTGGTAGCCGCCCCGGATGGTGAGAGTCCGGTCCCACACCTGGAAGCCGCGCATGGTGACCTCCGCCAGCACGGCATCGCGTCCGAATTCCGGCAGCACCCGCACCATGCGCTCCAGGCTGGCTGATCGGTCCAGCCGCTCTTCCATGAGCGTCTGCTGGATGCGGGCTTCAGCCAGCCGGCGCTTGAGAGCCAAGTTTTCGTCCTTGAGTTCCTTGACGGTGCGGAACGCCGACAACCAGTCGCCCAGGGCCGCCATGCCGCCGCCGGCGGCCGAGGCCAGCGGCAGAAACAGGTTGGCACAGACCGACTTCAATACCGTCTCCCCGCGGCTGGTCTTGAACTGCAGAGACACCGCCACCAGATTCAGGACCAGCAGCGCGGACAAGAGCTGATATGATTTCAGGGACCTCAACAGGTGGATCATGAACTCTCAAACAGAGCCGGACAGATCAAGCCGGAGCGTTAAATGGCCACCTTCCGCAACAGATCGAAGTTGCTGAGCATTTTGCCGACCCCGAGAGCCACGCCGAAGAGCGGATTTTCTGCGATGAACACCGGCAGCTTGGTCTCGTCCATGATGCGCTTGTCCAGGCTCTTGAGGAGAGCGCCGCCGCCGGTCAGGACGATGCCCCGATCCACGATGTCAGCGGACAGCTCAGGCGGCGTCCGCTCCAGAGCGACGCGCAGGGCGTTGATGATCGTCGTGTTGCAGTCCGACAGCGCCTCGCGGATTTCCGAGTCGGTGATCACCAGGTTCTTGGGAATGCCGTCGATCAGGTTGCGTCCCTTGATCTCCATCGTCAGCTCTTTTTCCAGGGGGAAGGCGGAGCCGATTTCGATCTTGATCTGTTCGGAGGTTCGCTCGCCGATGAGAAGGTTGTGCTTGCGCTTGATGTACTGGATGATGGCCTCGTCCATCTCATCCCCGGCCACCTTGACCGTTCGGCTGTACACAATGCCGGAGAGGCTGATGACGGCGATATCGGTGGTGCCTCCGCCGATGTCCACAATCATGTTTCCGGACGGCTCGGTGATCGGCAGCCCGGCGCCGATGGCGGCGGCCATCGCCTCCTCGACCAAGTAGACTTCGCTCACCTTGGCCCGAAGGGCGGATTCCTTCACCGCCCGCTTCTCCACCTGGGTGATCTCCGACGGTACTCCGATCACCACGCGGGGGCTGATCAGATATTCCCGGTTGTGGGCTTTCTTGATGAAATACTTGAGCATCTGCTCGGTGGTGTCGAAATCGGCGATGACCCCGTCCTTCATGGGCCGGATGGCGACGATGTTGCCGGGGGTTCGGCCCAGCATCTCTTTGGCCTCGCGGCCCACCGCTTCGATGCGGTTGGTCAGCTTGTTGATGGCGACGATGGACGGCTCATTGAGCACGATGCCCTTGTTCTTGGCGTAGACCACGGTGTTCGCCGTGCCCAAGTCGATCGCCAGGTCGGTGGAAAAGACACTGAATAGGGAACGCCAGTTCATGAGGATCAACCTGCTATCATGATTTTGTTTTTCGATTCTTCCTTCGCCGCATACATCGCCGCGTCGGCCTTCTGGAGCAACCCTTCCGCCGTCATGGAATGTTCGGGGAAAGATGCAATGCCGATGCTGACGGTGAGCCGAAGCTTGAGGTCCCGGCCGCCGCTGAACAGAAAATGCTCCACCCGTTGGCGCAGGCGCTCGGCAATGACCTGGGCGCCCTCGAGGGGAGTTTCCGGCAGGATGATTACGAACTCGTCGCCGCCGTACCGGACGATGACGTCCGAATCGCGAACCTGCTTCCCGAAAATCTGCCCAACCTCGCAGAGCGTGGCGCTGCCCACGAGGTGGCCATAAGTATCGTTGACGTTCTTGAAGTTGTCAATATCGATGAACAAGATGGACAGGTTCTTTTCGTACCGGAGGCTGCGCTGGATCTCAAATCCCAGAAACTGCCTCAGGTAGCGGAAATTGTACAGGCTGGTGAGATCGTCGGTGATGGTCAGGCGCTGGACGCGTTCATGATACACCAGGCTGTCGTAGATCAGATTGAACGGGTGGCTGAGGATCTGCATGTACTGCCGGTCGAATTCGGTGAAACCGCCCGGACTCTTCTTGTTGACCGCCAGGAACAAGCCGTTGGAGTGGTTCAGGCTTTTGAACGGATATGCCAGCACCGAACGGATCATGCAGGCCGGTTGGTTGCCGTACGATTCGATCTCGTAATCGAAGGTGTTGTCCAGCATGGGATCGCCCTTCTGGAAGATGTCCTCGAGGATCACGTTGTTGAACTTGAAGTCCAGCAGCTTGTTTTCCTCGAAGATGTTCCGGATGGCGTAGATCAGCTCGAGGAGCTTGCGCTCCTCATTGTAAATGTAGATCAGGAAATTCTCCGCATCCAGGATGCGGCACATCAGCAGTGCGAATTCCTTGAAAATTGTGTCCTTGTCCTGGTTCAGATTGAGGATGTCGAGGACTTCCTGAAATAACGTGATGATCTTGGTGTCATCGATTTGCTGCAAGGCCAGTTTTTTCTCAATTTCACGGAGCAGCGACGAGTTGTGGTTGTAGATGTATTCCACCAGGGAAGCGGTGATGGGGAGAAACACATGCAGTGAAAAATTGAGCTCCCGCGAAATCGCATTGTAGTCCGGATGAGGTTCGGTGGAATAAGAAACGAATTCCGCCAGTGGAAAGATGGTGCGGATCTCTTTGTAGAAAACGTTCTTGTCCCGCTTCAGCGGGAAGAACACCAGCTTACAGTAGGGATCTTCCTTGAGCAGGTTCTTGCGCAACCGGTCCAGCGAGACGAAGGACATTCGACCCTGCAGATCGCCGCCGGCTCCCAAGTCGGGCACTTCCTGCTCGTAGACAAAACAGATTTCGCCGGCTGGCTTGCTGACGGATCGCATGGATCAGTCCATCTTGATCGTTTTGTTGATCCGGCGCACCGCGCCGCTGTAATCCTTGATCACGATCTCCAATCGAGCTTCCGCCCCCCTGGCGAAGGGATCCGTGAAGTGTTTAAACGTGCCGTCCTTTTCCAGGATGACCATCCGGCCGTTGATGGTCAGGAGGTTGTCCGGATCGGTGCGGCCAATGACTTCCAGGATGTTGCCGATCACCACGATCTCGGTCAGGTCAAAACGAATGGATTCGCTGGGATTGAGTTTCTGCGGCCGGATACCGAACATGCTTGTGGCACTGGGGTATCCTTCGACATTGTTACTATCGATCGCCGTCACCCGCCAGTAGTAGTTGCCGTACGCCAATCCCGAGACGGTCAGCGAGTCTTTGCCGGTGACAACCCGCTCGAAGAGCTTCTGGTAAAACTGGGGGTGGTTGGAAATGGCCACCCGGTAACTGTGGGTGGCGTTCACGACCTGCCACTGGAACCGGATGTTGACCCGCTCGGGATCCTTCGCGGAAAAGATCTCCGACGTGAGGGGCGC
Source organism: Acidobacteriota bacterium (assembly GCA_029565065.1). Classification (GTDB taxonomy): domain Bacteria; phylum Acidobacteriota; class JAAYUB01; order JAAYUB01; family JAAYUB01; genus JAAYUB01. The sequence continues at coordinate 44,064 of JAKQOW010000018.1, forward strand.
CAGTAGAATCGGCCCCGGAGGCAGCGTGCGTTTCTGCATCGCGCCGTCCTGGACGTTGACAGATTCGTTGCCGCGCACCACCATCGAATCGCGCGTTTCTTTCGAGGTGACGGCCGCCTGCCCCTGGGAAACCTTCAGGCCGGTGTCCTTAAGGCGGTCGTCATACGTGGCGCTGGCTCGCGTGTTGGAACCGACGTCCGCAACCGTGTTGGCCGTCTCCACCTTCGTCCTGGATTGCGGCGTGTTCTTCTGATACGTGGACAAATCCAGCGCGCCGGTGGCCAATTCCACGTTCACGCTGCGGGTCAGATTGGAGGGGTTCTCGTAGCTTTCGAGGATCGAAACCAGCGAATTGGACTTGACTTCGTATATCGTCCCGTCGAAGAAGACCACCCGGCAACTGCTGTTGGCGCCCGTCCGGACAAGGTCGCCGGGATACAGGCGCTCCACCTTGTCGGCGGCAACCCACTCCAGCGAATCCAGCGGTTTGACCTTGACATCGCCGTCCAGGTAGGTGAATTGGGCGGCGCGTTTTTCCAGCACCTCCGGTTGAGCGTCGGTGGATTTGCCGCCGACGGCGATGCCGTACTTGTTGATGAACCAGAGGCCTACGCCGAACACCACCGCCAGGACGACGATGATCCAGAACCGCAGCGTCCGGTAAGGGATCGTGGTCCACTCAATATACTCGATGACCCGCCGCTCTTTGGGCATGGGAAATGTGCCGTTCAGCCCCTGTAAACTCTTTATCCGCCGGGAAAGATCATATAGAATGAAATAGTTGATTTCAATATGATTTTTCAATCACGTCGGCGCAACAACTCGATGACGCATTCGAGGCGGATATGACCAATGGCGGACTCAACGAAGAGGATGTGCGGCCATGGGGCCGATTCATCGTGCTGGACGAAGGGCCAAACTTCAAGGTGAAGCGGATCGAGGTGGCTGCCGGCAAGCGGCTCAGCCTCCAGTCGCACCAGCACCGCCGTGAACAATGGACGGTCGTACAGGGAGAAGCCGTGGTGAGCATCGACGGCGCGGATCATCGGCTGGTTCCGGGTGACAGCACGTTCATCCCACGGCAAGCCCGCCACCGGGTGGCCAATCCCGGGCCCGCGCCGCTGGTGTTCATCGAGGTCCAGACCGGCGACTATCTGGGCGAGGACGACATCACCCGTCACCAGGACGATTTCGACCGAGCCTGACCATTTGATCGCAGGGATTCGGCCATCCACCCGATCGCCCCGTCGGCTGCTCTCCTCCCGTACAACTTGGCAGAGCGACTCCTCAGTACTCGGCAATCCGGTCTGCAGTCTCCCACCACGCGATAGCCCGGCATGCGAGCACCCTGCCGGACATGGGTCAGCCGGTGGTGATTCATCGAGCAGGTTTGTGGCGGCGTTGAATGAATCCTGTTGCGGAAGAGTGGCGGATTCCCCCGTCACCGGCCGGAAGGATGCAGGCGTTCCATGACGCGGCGGACGATCTCGTTGGTCCAATCGGGTTCTTCGGCCGGTTCAGCCTTGGGGGCGGGCGTTGCCGTTCCACCGCCCGGGGCAGTGGCCGGTTGCGCCAGATCGGTCATCAGGCGGTCCAGCCGGAAAGGGTCTTCGGCGGGCAGCGACTCGCGAACCCGGCACTCGGCAACTTCCCCGGTCAGCCCGTAGCCGGTCCGGATCTGGCGAAGCTTGTCCACCTGGTCGCGACTCAGGACGTTCACGGCGCCCAGCCCCCTGGCCAGGTAGAGAATATGCGCGAAATGCTCGATGGACTCCATCCGGTAGTACGCTTCGTAAATGGTGCGCCCCAGTGTCAGCGCGCCGTGATTCTGGAGCAGGAACGCGTCGTAGCCACTGAGATAAGGGCGGAGGGATTCCGGCACCTCCAGCGTGCTGGGTGTGCCGTAGGGTGCCAGCGGCACCGCTCCCAGGCTCACCACGATTTCGGGCAGCACGCAATGCGACAGCGGCATGCCGGCCACCGCATGCGCCGTGCAGTATGGCGGATGCGCATGGAACACGGCGCGGATCTCCGGGCGCTGGTCGTAGACCAACAGGTGCATCTGAATTTCCGACGAAGGCCGGATGTCGCCCTCCAGCAGGCGTCCCTGTCGATCCACGCGGACAATCATATCCGGCGTCAGAAAGCCCTTGCTCTGCCCGGTGGCGGTGGCCAGAATTTCCGTGTCGGAGATCCGGACGCTGATGTTGCCGTCGTTGGCAGCCACCCAGCCCCGCAGCCAGCAGCGGCGTCCCACTTCGATGATGTCCTTCTTCACATCGTAAATGTTCATGCGTCTGGACCGCGCTCATTCTAAGCCGGGGCAGCCGGCAACACAAGTGCCATTGCGCAGCGAGCCCCCCGGCAAGTCCCCGAGACGCCGGCCACACGCCATAGTGGCTGCGCTTTGCCCTGGTCCGGGTGGCGAGGGAAGGAATTGCTGACGACATGCAAATGCATGACACGATCCGTGGGGTGCTGGTATAATGCCCTCTCTTAAACAACATACGGGTTCAGGATCATGTCGGCCAATCTGCCCTCACACATCGACCTTACAAAATTGCGCGAAATATTTCTAGCGCTGGCTAAACGAAGGGTCCGCGATGAGCAGGATGCGGAAGAAATCGTGCAGGATGCGCTGATGACTGTCGTTGAAAAATCCGCTTCGCAAACCTTCGAAAAAAGCTTCCTCCAGTGGGCATTCGGCGTGCTGCGCAACAAGATCGGCAACTATTACCAGCAACGCGAGCGGCGCCATCGCACGACCGAAGAGATGACCGAGGACACGGAGCGGACGCTCCAGTCCGGTTTACCGGACCCGCTGTCAATGTCCACCGAGGCTGAACTTCGCAGCAAGATCCAGCGCTCCTGGCGGCAGCTCGGCGGCCAGTGCCGGCGGCTGTTGTGAATGCTGTACTCCGGGTATTCGCGTGAAGAGATCTTCGCCGAATTTCCCCAATATCATTTCAAGGTGGTCAACACGAAGATCTTCCGCTGTCGGAATTACCTGCGCCGGCTGTTCCGCCAAGAGGGGTATTCACTATGAACTGTCGTGACAGCCGAATCAAGCGGCTGCTGCCTCTCTACGAAGCCGGGCTGCTCAATCTCCAGGAAGCCGGCGAGGTGGAGACGCATCTCCTGTCGTGCCCCGGCTGTGCCGAGGAGATGTTTGCGATGCAGCCGGTGATAACCGCTATCCGGGGAATGGAAAGTCCGCTGGACTCGGTCGAGGAGCCCGGCTTCCTGGTGCGGTTTGTCTCGTTGCGCTGGGCCAGCGTGGCCACCGCGGCCGCATTGCTGGTGGTGGTCTGCACGTCCGCCTGGCTGTTGCTGCCCGGTTGGCTGTCCACGCCGCCCTACCCGCCGGCAGCCGATCTGGCGCGCTCCCTGCAGCATCTGGAGCAGATGGGCATGGACGACTATGCCAGCTTGACGCCGAGCGATTCCCGGTTCGTCACCGCGCTGGGCTTGTTTCGGCAAAACCGGGCCCGCGACGCGCTGGCGGCCGTGACACCCGCGCTGCCACCCGTCGGTCAGTCCTCGCCGGCCGTACACCTGGCCGCCCGGTGCCACCTGGCGCTGGATCGGCCGGAAGCCGCCCAGCGCCTGCTGGCGCAGCATCCGGTTTCGCCTGGCGACACCCGGTACCGGGATTACCTGTGGATCCGCGCCGTGGCCTCCCTGCGCCGCGGCCGGCATGACGCCGCCATCACCGATCTGGAGGAGCTGGCCCGCCATCCGGGCGCCAACCAGGCGGCATCCGCCGATCTGCTCGAGAAGGTGCGCTGAGCGCCTCGCCAGTTCCCTCTACACGCCCGGCCAAGACTCCCGATGCACTTTGTGCGGGTCGAATTTGTCTTTGATCACGCCGGCTTCCGCGGGGTGCCCCAGGGCCAGCAGGCTGTGGGGGACGATGGTGTCCGGCAGGTCCAGCACCGACGCGACGCCCCGCATGCGATCCTCGCGCGGATACACCCCCAGCCACACGCCCCCCAGTCCCAGGCTGTGGGCCGCGAGCAGTACGTTCTGAGCGGCAGCGGCGCAATCCACCACCCAATACGGTGGTCGCGTGTCATCGACGCTGCGGTCCAGGTTGCCGCAGAGCAGCAGGGCCAGCGGTGCTTCAGGCAGCATCTTCCCGTTCGGAATGACCTCCGCCAGCTGACGTCGCCGATTTGCGGCGGTGATCACCACCAGCTCCCACGGCTGCATGTTCCGGGCCGATGGCGCCGCCATCGCAGCCCGCAGCAAGCACTCGAGCAGATCCTCTCCGACGGATTCAGCAGTGAACCGGCGAATGCTCCGGCGCGTCAGGATGGCGTCATAACAATCCATCGAATATCCTCCCGGCGTGTCCGCCCCACCGCCGACCCCCGGAGGGGTGCCGTTTGCTTTTTCCCGGGGCTGGCCCTATAATACAACCGTTTTTTCCCATCCGGAGAGGGTTTTGGCAAAGAAGCATACTGTTTGCACCATCCGCCAGAAGAAGTCCCGCGGCGAAAAGATCACCGCGCTGACCGCCTACGATTTCCCCACGGCCCGGATCGTTGACGACGCCGGGATGGATATCGTGCTGGTGGGCGATTCACTGGGCATGGTCGTGCAGGGGGAGTCATCCACTCTGCCGGTAGACATGGCGGCCATGCTCTACCACACGCGAATCGTCCGGCGAGCGGTCCGGTCCGCTCTGCTCGTGGCGGACCTGCCGTTCGGCGCCTACCAGGAATCGCCCATCCAAGCCGTCCACAACGCGATCCGCCTGGTAAAGGAAAGCGGCGCCGAGGGGGTCAAACTCGAGGGCGGGCGGCGGCGCCTGCCGGCCGTCACCGCCATCCTGGACGCCGAAATCCCGGTGATGGGCCATCTGGGCCTGACGCCCCAGTCATTCCACCGGTTGGGGGGATACCGGATCCAGGGGCGGACGGTGGCCGAAATCGAGAACCTGCTCGAGGACGCGCTGGCTCTGCAGACCGCCGGCTGTTTCGCGGTGGTGCTCGAAGGCATCCCGCATCCGGTGGCCGCGATCATCACCCGCCAGCTGGAAATCCCCACCATCGGCATCGGATCAGGCCCGGCCTGCGACGGCCAGATCCTCGTCCTCCATGACATGCTCGGACTGGGCGACACGCCGCCCTTCAAATTCGTTCGCAGTTATGCCCGATTGGCGGAGGAGATGATCCGCGCCGTGCAACGGTACGGCGCCGATGTCGTCAGCGGCTCTTTCCCGTCGATCGACGAGAGTTTTACGCTCGATCCCGAGGTTCAGCGCGAAGTGGAAGGCCGATATGGAACTCATCACCAAGATCAATAAACTGAAGGCGGTCGTCCGCAAGGCCCGCGCGGCCGGCAGCCGGATCGGCTTCGTCCCCACCATGGGCGCCCTGCACGAGGGCCACCTGTCGCTGGTCAAAAAAGCCCGCGAGTGCGCCGACGTCGTCGTGGTGTCGATTTTTGTGAACCCGCTCCAGTTCAGTCCGTCCGAAGATTTCACCAAATACCCCCGAAACCTATCCCACGACGTCGAGTTGCTGACCCGGTACAAGGTGGATTTCGTCTTCGCCCCCGCCCCCGATGAGTTCTACGCCCGAGATTTTGAAACGCGGATCGAGGTCGACGACCTGTCCGGCAAACTGTGCGGCCAGTATCGACCCGGCCACTTCGCCGGGGTGACCACCGTGGTGGCCAAGCTGTTCACCCTCGTGGAGCCCCAGTACGCCTTCTTCGGCCAGAAGGATGCCCAGCAGGCCATCATCATCCGGCGGATGGTCGCCGACCTGAAGTTTCCCGTCGAGGTGAGTATCTGCCCCATCGTGCGCGAACCGGACGGCCTGGCCATGAGCTCCCGGAACGTCTATCTGAAGCCGGACCAGCGGCGCGCCGCCCCCGTCCTCTACCGGAGCCTGCGGCGGGCCGCCGCCCTGGTTCTCGCCGGCGAACGGCGAGCTGAAGTGATCCGGCGCGCTATCGAGGAGACGCTCGCAACCGAGCCTCTGGCCAAACCGCAGTACGTGGCGATCGTCGAAACCAACCGGCTGGAGCCGGTGTCCATGGTCAGCGAAAACACCTTGATCGCTCTGGCCGTTCATATCGGGGACACCCGCCTCATCGACAACATTCTGGTGTCAGCCCCCTCATGACCGGATCCGCCCGTTCACCGGACGTCCCGCTGCTGATTGTCGGAGCCGGCCGCGTCGGTTTGAGTCTGGCTGCCGCTGCCCGCAGAGTCGGTGTGCCGGCTGAAGTCGTTGGTCCGGGGACCCGGCACCGCACGGTCACGGTTCGGGGCCGGCGCCTGGCTGTTCATGCCGCCAGTATTCGCTTCGCTTGCCATCAGCCGGCGCACCTGGTACTGGCGGTGCCGGACGATGAGTTGGCTGCGGTGGCGTCCGAATGGGCCGAGCAACTGCCGGCCGAGTGTGCCGGCGTCGCCCTGCATACATCCGGCGTCCACACCGCCGAGGTGCTGGAGCCGCTGCAGCACCGCGGCTGGCCGACGGCTTCGTGGCATCCACTCCAGACATTTCCCAAACCGGATCCGTCCCGCTTTTCCGGCATCGTCGTGTGTGTGGAAGGCGCTCCGGCCGCCGTCCGAGCCGGCAACCGGTTGGCCCGCCGGCTGGGCGCCCGGCCCATCAACCTGCCACCTGCACTGAAAGCGTTGTATCACTGCCTGGCGACGATCAGCTGCTCCCATGTGGCCGCCCAAATGCTGTTCTGTCACGGCGCGTTGGGGGATTTCCCCCCCGCAGTCCGAAAGCCGCTGGCGCGCAGCCTGCGCGCCTTGGCCGCGGCGACGGTGGCCGGCTTCTCAGACGAGAATCCCGCAGCCGGCATCACCGGTCCCGCCGCCCGTGGCGATCGCCTGACGGTGGCGCGCCATCTGACGGCGCTACGCGAACACTTTCCGGAGTGGGTCTCCGTCTACCAGCTATTGGACGACTTCCTTCGCCGGCAGACCCGGCGCGACTGATCCATCCCGCCTGTCAGCAACCCTTCACAAGCGTCACGCACGGTTTCCAATTTCTTGTTCTTGTGATAGTATTGATCCATCATTTGCCCGTAAATGCTCCACTCGTAGCAGCGGTTAATCATGGAGGATAGTCAGTCCACTCAGTTTTCCTGGGCCTATCTGACGGATACCGGAGTCAAGCGCACCTCAAACGAGGATGCGGCCATGGCCCTAGTGCTGAACCTGGACACTTATCGCGACCAGTCGTTCCTCGGCCTTTTCGTCGTTTCCGACGGCATGGGCGGCAAGGAGCGCGGGGAGTTAGCTAGCAAGATCGCCGTCAAGACAATCGGCGAGGTGTTTCTGAACAGCTTTATCCGGCCGTCGCTTCTGCGCGTGGCCGAAGTCGTCAATTACGGCAGCTTGTCCGAGGAATCGACCGGGGGGGTCGTCGTGTCGCCGGCCCAGTTTCTGGTGGAATCGATCCAGGAGGCAAACCGGCGGATCTGCCACGTCAAGCGCGGCGGCAACCGGATCAACATCGGCGCGACCATCACCGTCGGGGTGGTCTCCGATGACCTGTTGACCATCGGGCACGTCGGCGACTGCCGCTGTTATCTGCACTACGACAACAATTTCCGCCAGCTCACCCGGGACCACAGCATGGTCAATGAGCTGGTCAAACAGGGGATCATCTCCCCGGAGGAGGGAAAGGCCCACCCCCAGCGCAACGTGCTGGCCCGCGCCCTGGGCAGCAGCGATGTCGTGGAGGTGGACACCTATGTCTCCGTCATCAGCAGCGGCTGCAAGATCCTGCTCTGCACCGACGGACTATACACCATGCTGTCCGAAGACAGCATCCAGGCCGTGATGGCCCAACCGAAACATCCGAAAGAACTGGTGCAGGAACTCGTCGCCCGCACGAACGATGCCGGAGCCAAGGACAACGTGACGGCGATGGTGATCCAAATCCTCTGAACGCATTCGATCATCCCAATTAGGAGGGACCATGGACAAGAGCGATCCGAAACTTTCCGCCTTCCGTGCCGGCGACATGCGCCGGGGCAAGCCGGCCCGCGATTCCGGACCCGGTCGTGACGCCGCCGATCTCCGCCATTATCCGTTTCTGGAGAAGCTTCTGGAAGCGGACGAATCGACCATCGAGCAGTTCCAGACCGTCTGCCAGAACACCTGCCGGAACCTGGACACCTCCGTCGGCCGGCAGAGCGACCCCGCGTATACCGCGATGGGCCAGGCAGCCCTGTCGGCCTACGGCCACAGCCTGAAGCTGTTGGCCGAACTGTTGGAGATCAAATACGAACAACTCCGCCAGCAGGCGGAGAAGAAGTAGGAGGGCGCCATGGCCGACAAACTGAATATCCGAGTCACCCAGGACGAAATCCAGTTCTTGATGGAAAGCGGTTATCTGTGCCGGGACAGCGGTCGGCACCAGCAGGCGGTGGACATCTTCAACGGCGTGGCGGCACTCCTGCCGGGTGATCCAACCCCCCAGGCCGCCATCGGCAGCGTGCTGTTGGCTTCCGGCCAGGTGGATGAAGCGATCCGCCAGCTCGAGAGTGCCCTCAAGTCAACTCCGAATGACCCGTTCACCATGGCCCACCTCGGCGAGGCGTTCCTCTGCAAAAAGGAGACGGCCAGAGCCAAAGACATCTTCGAACAGGTTCTGGCCAAAGACCCGCAGGGGCCCGGTGGGATGATGGCCAAGTCGTTCCTTGCGTTTATTGCGGAGGCGAACAAGAAGTAGTTTCGAAATGACCAGCGAACCAAACCGGGAACAAGTGGAACGGTTGGTGGAGGAGTACCTCCCCTACGCGGAGGCGCTCGCGCGGTCCATGCGCTCCAGCCTGCCCGGCCATGTCGACTCCGACGAACTGCTCGCCCTGGCCCGCCTCGGGCTGGTGGATGCCGCCCAGCGCTTCGATCCCAACCGGAAGGTTTCGTTCAAGACCTATGCCTACTACCGCATCCGGGGGTCCATCTTCGACGGACTCCGCGCGATGGCTCCCGCATCACGGGCCGAAGCCGCCAAGCTGAAATTTCGCTCCGCCATGGAACTCTATCTGCAACAGGAAACAGAAACGGCCGGATCTGTCAAAGGCAAGAGCCGCGCCCTCGGCCTCGGAGAGATGAAAGACCTGATGTTTGTCATGACATCGGTATACGTGTTGTCGCTGGACACCACGCTGGAGCATGCCGAGATCGAAGCCCGCGGCACCCGCAGTCCGCACGAAGAAATGGAGCGCCACGAACTGGCTGCCCTGCTCCAGCGGTTCATCAGCCGGCTCAGTGAACAGGAGCAGCAGATCATCCGCATGTATTACTTCGAAAACCGCACCCTGGATGAAATCGGATCTCTGCTGAACCTTTCCAAATCCTGGGTATGTCGGATGCATGCCCGGGCGATGAAAAAAATGCAGAGAATGTTCCAGGGCGCCGGCAAACCCGGCAAGACAGCCATCCGGGCATAGCGAGGAGCACCGGTGCCCGACCTTCAGCCTCTCATGCTCAAAACCCGTGACCAGGCTCTGGTGTTTGCCAGCCTGCTGCTGGAGCGCGACGAGACCCCCGGTCTGCTGGCGTTCCTGCCGCCCGAGCGCAGGGAGGGACTCCGGGCCGAGCTGGCCCGGCTGCTTGAAATGCCCGCTAAAAAGCGGATCACCCTGGCGCTGGACCGGCTGAAGCTCCTGATGGATCCCACATATCACGAGACCCTCGACGAAATCCACCCGGCCTGGCTGGCCCGCGTGCTCGAGCATGAGCCGGCCTGCCTGGCGGGATTGGTGCTGCACGCGCTCCCCCCGCACCACGCCCAGCTCGTTTTGAACGAGATGAAACCAAGCCCGGCGAAACGACTGACCGCCGAAATGAGGAACGCTCACCCCTCCCCCCGCCTGGCGGAGTTGTTTCAAACCCTGCTGGCCAGGCGCTTCCGCCTGCCTAACCGCATGTCGGGCATCGGCGCCGACCATTTCGAAATCATCGTGTTCCTCAACTGCGACGAGCTGGCCATCGTGCTGGAAGAAATCGGCACCTCCGAATTGGCCATGGCCTGCCAGCGGCTGCCCGACGCCGACGCCGACGTCATTTGCAAAAAGCTGCCCGAGAAGATGCGCGACAAGGTCCGGATCAAGCTGGCCCAGTACCAGGACACGGTCGAGGAACGCGTCATCCAGGCCCGGCAGTCCTTTCTCCATCTGCAGGACGAGCTGTACCGGAAAGGGCAGCTCATCGAATTTACCGGCCTGCATCTGCTGGCCCGCGCCATGGTGGGCAGCGACGCCGACCGGGTCGCCTTCCTCGCCTACAAGCTGCCCCCGGCCGCAAGCGACGTGCTGCTGCGGCTGGTGCAGCGGCTGAGCGCTCAGTTCGAGCCCTCCCAGCGTCAGGCCGTCCGTCTCGAGATCCTCCAGAAAATCACCTATCTGGCGGAGATCGACCGCATCCGATCCATGTGGAAATACTATTGATGAGGTAGCGGAGATGTCCTCGAAGATCATCAAGGGAACACCCGGCGACGAATCCGCCTCCGGCATCGACAAGACCGGCCGGCCGGCCGCGTCCGGCGAGGGCGTGGTTCTCAAGAGCGACGTGGTTCAGGCCATGGGATCGGCTGAGAAAATCATCGCCGAGGCTCGGGACAAAGCCCGCGAGTTGCTGGACCAGGCCAAGGCGGAAGCGGCGGCCATCCGGGCGGAAGCCCAGCGCTCCGGATACGAGGAGGGCCTGACCGAGCTCAACCGAATCATTCACGAGTCCAAGACACAATATGGTCGGTTGCTGCACGACTCCGAGCCGGAGATGCTGAAGCTCAGCCTTAAGATCGCCGAGCGGATAATCGGCCACTGCGTCGAGGTGACGCCTCAGGTCATGCTGGAAATCATCCACAAGGCCATCGAGTCGCTGAAATACCAGAAAGAGATTCGCATCCGGGTCAATCCCGACGACCTGGGCTTCCTCAAAGAGAACAAGATGCAACTGTACACCATGCTGGGGGAGAGCAAGGAAATCGAGATCGTCGAGGACGTGCTAGTGGGCCGGGGCGGCTGCATCATCGACACCGAGATCGGCACCATCGATGCTCGTCTGGAAACCCAGCTCCGGGTCATCGAGAAGCTATTCGCCCGCAAGCAGTGAGGCAACAACCATGGCGTTTCTGGAACTGCGCCTGGCCGGCGGCCAGGCCCACAAACTCACGCTCCGGGAGGGGGACAACATTCTGGGTTCCGGCGACCAGGCCGGCATCCGGATCCAGGACCCGATGCTGGCCCCGCTTCAGGCGCTGATTCGCGTCGCCTCCGGCGCATGCACAATCCGCAACCTGACGCCGGACAAGCCATTCTACCTGAACGCGACGCCCGTCCACGCGGATCGGCCGCTTCGTCCCGGCGACCAGCTGATACTGGGCAGCACCCGGTGCATCTTCCACGATGTGGATCTGGAAGCCACGCGGGAAATGCTGGAGATCTCGCTCTGCCAGAAGCACGCCGAGGGCACGATCGGTCCGACTCCGGAGCCGGCGCCCGCGTCCGCCCCACCGCCGACGCCATCGGTGGAATCCCAACCCCCGATCACCGACAAAGACCTTCAGACCTTCCATCACCTGATCGTCGCCGATACGGCGGACGGACAACCACCGGTACTGCTTAAGGAGAAGGAAGTCACCCTCGGCAGCGCGCCCGACGCCGGCGTCCGGCTGCGCGGGACCGGCATCGCCCCCCGCCACGCCAAGATCATTCAACGGGAAAGCCACGTGGTCATCGTGGATCTCGAGAGTCCGGCCGGCGTGTTTCTCAATGACCGGCGGATCGTCCGCGAAACGCTGAAGGCGGGCGATGTCATCCGGCTGGGCGACATCCAGCTCATCTATCGCCTCCCGCTGGTGCCGCCGCCTCCGGCGGAAGCCGCCGCCCGTCCGGCGGCGCCAGCCACCCCGACGAAGGCGCCACCGATCCGCAGCAGCCGGGCGCTCACCTGGGTGGCCGCCGGTGTGATCGGTCTGGTCGTCGTGGGGGTAGCCGTCGTCGGCGGCATCTGGGGCGTCAAGCGCCTGCGCTCAGCCGGTCGGGAGGCGGATTCCCGGCGTCAGGCGCAGGAGCTGGTGCGGCAGCGTCAGTGGCAACCGCTGACCGATCTGCTGCTGGGCGACAAGGATTTCCCGCTGCCGCTGGCCGAGAAACAGGTGCTGCTAGAGAACGCCCAGATGGAGATCGAAGCCTCCCAACAGGCGGAAACGCTCCGCCAGGCGCTCGCCGGCGGAGACATGGAAAGCGCTCTGGCGTATTATTTCAAGATTCCCGCCGCCAGCGTGTACCGCCCGGAGGCTCGAACGGTGGTGCTCCAGCACCTTGACGCCGACATCGACCGGACCCTGTCGAAACCCGCTCTCGAGTTCAGCGATTACACCGAGATCATCACCCTGTCGGAGAAGATGCTACAGCTGGACCCGCGATCCGCATCCGCCCTCGCCTACATCTGCCTGGCGCGGCTCGGCCAGGGCGAGCTCCCGTCGGCCGCCGCCGCCGCCGAACGTTTCATCGCCGCCCATCCCGAGCAGGGTGAGGGATACCTGTTTCAGGCGCTGGCGCTTTATCGCGGCGGCGCGTACACGGGCGCCATGGACAGTGTGTCCGAAGCGCTGCGACGACAACCCGACAATATCGAGATGCTGCTGCTGCGCGCCAAGCTGTCCATCTTGCTGCAGCGCCTCACCGACGCCCGACTGGATCTGGCCAGGGTGCTCGAGTTGGACCCTGACAACACCGCAGCCAGAACGCTCTACGCCCGGTTGTCCGGCCAGGCACCACCTATCGCCCCCGGCGGTGCGGAAGCCCGCCAATATGAGGACCTCCTGCGCCGGCGCCGTGCAGCCGCTTCCGTGGAGCGGGAAGACACCGCCATCCGCCAGCTGTTCCTGCAGGGCGACGCGGAAACCGCCAAGCGGAAACTGCAGGAAAAAATCCGCCGGACGCCGCAGGCGCCCGACGCCGCCCGCTGGACCGCGATGCTGGACGCCATCACCCGCATCGAAACCCTCTACCGCGAAGGCGACGCGTTGCGCGTCAGCAATCTGCCCGCCGCGATCAGCCGCTGGGAGGAGATGCGCCGCGTGGAGGCCGCCGCGTTCCCCGGTCAGCGGAGCCGTTTCCTGAACGACGCGGCGACCGCGGCGGCGGACTTCTTCGCCGGCCGGGCGCTGGCCGACCTGCAGGGGAACCAGCCGGACCGGGCGTACGATCTCGCCAGCCGGGCCTTGGCCTGGCAGCCGGCGCACGCCCAGGCGCAGGGCATTCTCCGCCAGATCGATGACACCGCCCAGCAGCTCTACCAGGAAGGTTTTCGACACTATCAGCAGGGCGATCGTGCCGGCGCGCGCCAGTACTGGGAGAAAGTGGGCCGGACGGTGACGCCGGCCAGCCCCTGGTACGCGCGCGCCCAGGAGAAACTGAGCGGACTCCAGGAGGTGCCATGAACCGCAGGGTGCCGATTACCGTCCGGATCCTGTTCTGCGCCGCCCTGCTGGCAGTGGCTATTCCGCTTGTCATGGCCGCCAGCGAGCATGAGATCAAAGGGGATGCGGCATTCGCCGCCGCCGACTACAAAAAGGCCGTCAAGGAGTTCAAAAAAGCCGTCGGGCAATTCCCTAACCAAGCCGGCCTCCACTACAAGCTCGCGCAGGCTTATTTCAAGAAAGGTGAGGCCGGCGAGGCCATGGTCGAATTCATCCGCACCACCAACCTCGACCCGAACCACGACGGCGCGTATCAGTACATCGGTGATTTCTTCTTCACGAAGGGCGAGATGGACAAGGCCGTCAGAGCCTATGAAAACCTGGTCCGGATCAATCCCGAAAGCGCTCGTTATCACTACCTGCTGGGCAAGACGTACGACCGGATGATGCGCAACGAGGAGGCCCTGCAACACCTCTACAAGACCGTCCTGCTGAATCCGGCCATCGAAGACGCCTACCCCCTGTTGTTCAAGATTCTGAAGGTGAAGGTGCTGCAGGACCCGGGCAACACCGACAGCCGCATGATCCTCGGGCGGGTCTACAAGCTGCATGGCGATCTCGAAGACGCGAAAAACCAGTTCGCCGTTGCGGTGCAGATGCAGCCGGGCGCCCGGGACACGTGGGAGGAACTGCTGGCGGTGTGTCGTTCACTCAAGGATTGCAAGTGCGAGATCGCGGCGCTGGAGGGGTTGCTGAGCCTCAGCGCGGACAGGCTGACCCTCATCGACCAGATCCTGGAGCCGGCCCGGCGATGTGAGTTGCGCGAAACTCTCATCCGGTATCTGGAGCAGAAAATCGCCCTGGCGCCGGACCATGGCGCCAGCTACGCCGAACTGGGCCGGTTGTTCCAGCAAGAGGACAACCGGATCCAAGCGTACTTCTATTTCCGGAAATACACCGAGATCTGCCGCGGATGCCCCGATTACGAAGAGCTCCACAAGTGGTGCGCCAACGAGGAGTTGGCCAATCCGCTGGTGGACGCCCAGTACCGTTCGTTCAATCTCTTCCAAACCGGGGTTGCCCGGTTCAAAGACGGCCGTTTCCCAGAGGCGTTGCGTCTCTTCGACGAAGCCGAATCCATCTACCCATCCTATCCCCAGCTGCATTTCTTCCGTGGCCAGGTGCTCGAGGAACTGAACCGGCGGGGCGAGGCGTTATATGCCTACAAGGAGGCGATCAAGATCCAGCCGGCCAACGCCGAATACTGGTTTTTCCTGGGCAAGGCACTGGACGCCGAGCGCATGCGGGAGCAGGCGGCTGTCTGTTTCATCAAAGTGCTGGAGGTGGATTCGGACAACCTCTTTGGCTACCATGCGCAATCGCGAAAGCTGTTGCAATCCTATAAGGATCAAGGGATAATTAAGCCTTCGCCGATTCTGGATTAGAGGGTCCGCCGACCATGATTCACCTGGTAGTGGGCGCCAAGGGCATCGAAGAGGAGCGGGAGCTGTCCTTCGACCAGAATATCGTCAAGATCGGGCGGCTGAAAGAGAACGACCTGCCCCTTCCGGCAGCCAACGTGTCGCGCGTCCACTGCATCATCACGTTCGAAAACGGCGAGTACTACATTTCAGACTCCAGCTCCAACGGCACCTTGCTCAACGGTGAAATCGTGGGGCGCAACCGCCGGCTGCCTCTGCGTCACGGCGACCGCATCGAAATCGGGGATTTTCTGATCCGTTTCGTGATCCAGGATGCCCACGAAGAGTTCGAGAAGACCACCGATTTTCTCCAGGCCAAGTTTGCGGAGCTGCTGGTCCAACCCAAAGCCGAGACCCGCATCCCTTACCTGCTCATCGTGGGCGGTCCCACCAACGGCACCCGCGTGGAGCTTCTGGACGAGACGGGCGAAACTCTCATGGGGCGCACCCCGGACTGCCCGGTCCAGATTCCCTCACCGACCGTCTCCAAGCATCACGCCCGGATCATCCGGCGCGGGGCGATCATCGAAGTCGAGGACTTGGGCAGCTCCAACGGCACCTGCGTGAACGGCCAGCCGGTCCAGGGTATCCAGCCGATCCAGGACCGCGACGAGATCATCCTGGGACAGCAGGGCATCGCCGATCCCATCAAGATCGTGCTGTCGATCCCCGTCCCGCTGACCGAACAGGAGCCCGGAATCCCGCCGGCGGCGCCGCCCGTTGCGCCGCCGAAGGCCGAGACCGGTGCGGAAGCGCCATCCACGGTGATGGATCCCAAGATGGCCGCACCGGCTGCCGCCCCGCCGTCTCCGGAGACCGCCAAGTCTGACGCCCCCGCCGCCGCCCCGCCGACGGCACCCGAGCCGCCACCCGTCCCGCCACCCGCGCCGGAGCCCCCGCCGCCCGCGCCGCCGCCACCCACCGTCAAAGGCGCCGGGCCCGAACCCAAGGCGGCCGCCGAATCCAAGTCGTCCGCCCCCAAGGCCCCTCCGCCTGAAGAGGTTAAGACCGGCATGGGCGCGCTGGAATGGATCATCATCGGCGTCGGCGTGCTGGCCGTGATCGCCGTCGTCGCGGTTCTGGTGATCTATCTGGTGTGACATTCCTTAGAAATACTTGCGGGCTTCGCTTTGGAGGAATTCGTCCAGGCGCTGAATACGCCGGTCGAACACCATCTTCCGGAAATCCTCGACCAGCCGGATGGCGTCCAGCTCAGCCAGGATGATATTGATCTCCCACATGGTCCGCTGGCGCTGGACACGGATATCGTCTCGGTCCCCCTCCAACTCGGGCGCGCGGAGAACCCGGCGAGTCAGGTCCTTGTACGCCTCGTGCTCCGCCTTCAGTTCCTTGACGTGCTTAAACAAACGGGTCAGCGCGCCCTGGATCCGGGTGGCCGCATCCTCGCCGTCGCTGACGCTCTGCCGGTATTGCCCGAACGCCTCGCAGATGGCGCGCGCCTGGCCGTCGGTGATGCCGCTCACCGCAGCCAGGTCTTTGGACGTGGCCATGAAGTACTTGTCCAGCGAATTCATGCCCGCCGCGATGAGCTTGTTACGGCTGACCGGTCCGATGCCCGGCGTCTTGCGCAGGATGGTGTTGATAATGATGGTGTCCCGAACCGAGCCGCGGGTGGCGTGGGAACCCGACGTGGCAAAGGCTTCCGGCAGCAGCGTGGTGAGGTTGGCGTACTCCTTCAGCAGCTGGATCCGGATGTCGCGGGATATGCTCGTACTCTCGGAGTACTTGGCGTCCATCATCAACTTTTTGAACCGGTCCAGAATGCGGTTGATTTTCTCATAGCTCATCTTGGTGCCGGCATCTTCAATGATCTTCAGGGAGCTGATGCAGATGTCCACCCACTGCTTGCTCGCAGCTCCGGACTGGAGTTCGGCGACGAACTCCTTGACCGGCTGAAGATAGGCGCTGGATATGGACAGGAACAGCTTCTGGATCTCGCCCTCCTCGGATGAGGACAGGGCCACCCTCCCCTCATCGGGCTGCACCGCCACCGCTTGAGACGGCCGCGGCTGGGTGATGGCGTCAAAGGCGTCATCCAGGTCGTCCAGCAGCGAATCGACGAAATCGCCAAAGCCCTCCATCTCGTCAAAGGGGTCGTCGACGATGGCCGCCGCCGCGCCGGTCGCCGACGGCGGAGCGGGCGCCATCGCTTTTTCCTGGGCCAATTTACGGATAAAGTTTTTCAACAGCGCGGAATTCTGGGAGGCGAACCTGAACGCCGGTGCCGGTTCGCCCGGCGGCAGCTCCTGTTGCGTGGCGTAATGCCGCTTCAGGTTCAGTGCCAGGTCCTGGATCTCCTCGATGAAGACTTCCATCTGGCGGTTGGTGGCGGCCAATCCCTTCTCGTCCAATAATTTGCTGAGTTGATGCAGATCATGAGCCGCTTCGCTGACCCCCACCAATCCGGCACCCAGTTGCTGGGCAGCCAAGAGGAACTCTCCACACTGGAGCGCCAAGGCGTGGTAATACGCGCGATTGTCCGGGTAGGCCTTGATCCGTGTTGCGTACAACTCCATCAAGCTGAACACGTCATCGGTGTTGACGATAAAGTCTTCTAGACGCTTCAGATGATCCATGGCTTGGCTCACTGGGAACAGCCGCCATAATATAAGAAGGGAGAGGATTTTGCAACGCGGAAAAAATCAGTAGACAACTATGCACATTCAAGTACAATTACAACCGAATCTGGCAATTCGGGAAACTCCAACCTCTGGTTTCAGGGGTTCATATGCATCAAGAGCCCACCTACACTCAGTATTTTGCCATTTTCCTGTTCATCGCAATTGCCCTGCTCTTCCCGGCAGTTGCGCTGTTGATCGGACGGCTGCTGCGTCCGCATCGTCCTGATCCCGCCAAGCTGACGCCGTTCGAATGCGGCATGGAGCCGGTGGGCGACGCCCGGGAGCGCTATCCGGTCCGTTACTATGTCATTGCCCTGCTGTTCCTGATCTTCGATGTCGAGACAATCTTCATCTTTCCCTGGGCGGTGATCTATCAGGGCAACAGTCCTGCAGTAACCCTGTTCCTGCTTCTCGAAATGGCGGTTTTCTTCGCCATCGTGATCATCGGGTATGTGTACATCTGGAAAAAGGGCGCGTTGAAATGGGTATAGAAGGCAAACTCCCCCGCGGCGTCATCACGACCACGGTCGATTTTTTCTATAACTGGGCCCGCAAGTCGTCGATCTGGCCGGTCACCTTCGGTCTGGCCTGCTGCGCCATCGAGATGATGGCCGCGGGTGCCTCGCGGTGGGACCTGGATCGTTTCGGCATCCTGTACCGGCCGTCGCCCCGCCAATCCGACCTCATGGTGGTCGCCGGCACCGTCACGCTGAAGATGGCCCCGGCGGTCAAGCGCATCTATGACCAGATGCCGGATCCGAAGTGGGTGATCGCCATGGGCGCCTGCGCCAATGTCGGCGGTCCGTTCGACTCGTACGCGGTCCTGCAGGGCGTGAACAAGCTGTTGCCGGTGGACGTGTATGTCCCCGGGTGTCCCCCCCGGCCGGAGGCCCTGATCTACGGTCTCATGAAGCTTCAGGACAAAATCGGCCAGATGACCATCGCCCGTTAAAACCCGACCGACGGCGGACAAGGCATGAACGATCAAGCACCTTCCACTCAACCCCAGGCCCCCGGCGGCGATGCGGCGCCCGCGGGGCCCCGGTACGAGCCGCTCGCGCAGAACCCGGTTGCGGACGGGATCAATCAGCGCTGGCCGGGCGGGTGCACCGGCGCCTGGAGTTTTCTGGACCAATGGTTCTTCGACGTCGCCAAAGATCACGTAGCGGAAATCGGCCAGTGGCTGCGCGATGAGATGCGGTTCGACATGTGCGCGGACGTGACCGCCGTCCATTATCCCGAACGGGAAAGCCCTTTCACGGTTATCTATAATCTGTATTCGTTCGCCGACAACCGGCGGATCCTGCTTCGCGCGGAGCTCGCCGCCGACGCGGCCATCCCCAGCGTCACCGCCGTGTGGCCCTCGGCCGCCTGGCCGGAACGGGAGGTGTTCGACATGTTCGGCATCCGCTTCAGCGGCCACCCGGACCTGCGGCGGATCCTCATGCCCGAGGACTGGACCGGTCACCCGCTGCGGAAGGACTATGACATCCGCGGGCGGGATCCGCAGTGGATCGCCCGCCACCTGGAACTGCGCACCCCCGCCGCCGCGCCCGAGGGAGAGGCCTCCCATGAGTAATACCGCACCCCCCGCCGCCGCGACCGCCCCCATCCTGAAAGAAGATGTGATGGTCCTGAACATGGGCCCCCAACACCCGTCCACGCACGGGGTGCTCCGCGTGATCCTGAAGCTGGACGGCGAAAAGATCGTGGACCTGGATTGCGACATCGGCTACCTGCACCGGGGCATCGAGAAGATCGCCGAGAACCGCTCCTACACCGGCGCCGCTCCGTACATGGACCGGCTGGACTACATCGCCGCCGTGTCCAACAACCTGGCCTACGTCGGCGCCGTGGAAAAGCTCGCCGGTGTGCAGGTGCCGCCCAAGGCGCAGCACGTCCGGGTCATCCTGACCGAGCTGACCCGCATCGCCTCGCACCTGCTCTGGCTGGGGACCCACGCGATGGACATCGGCGCCCTCACCGTTTTCCTCTACTGCTTCCGCGAACGCGAAGACATCCTGAACATCCTCGAGATGACCACCGGCGCCCGGCTGACCACCAACGCCTTCCGGGTCGGCGGGCTGGCCGCCGACATCCCCGACGGCTTCGTCGAGAAGACCCGCGCGTTCTGCGACCTGATCGGCGGCCGGATCGACGAGTATGAGGGCCTCCTGTCGGCCAACCGGATCTGGCTCTCCCGCACCCGGGGGATCGGGGTCATCAACGCCGGCGACGCCGTCGCCATCGGCCTGTCGGGGCCATCGCTGCGAGGTTCCGGGGTGAAGTGGGATCTGCGCAAGGCCCAGCCCTACGAAGCTTACTCCAAGTTCGAATTCGACATCCCCACAGGTGCAAACGGCGACACCTACGACCGGTACCTGGTGCGCCTCGAGGAAATGCGGCAGGCCAAGCGGATCATCCTCCAGGCGCTGGACGGGATGCCGGAGGGCGATTTCCGGGCCAAGGTGCCACGGGTCCTCAAGCCGCCCGCCGGCGAGGTGTACCATTCCATCGAGGCGCCCAAGGGTGAACTGGGCTTCTATCTCGTCAGCGACGGTTCGGCGAATCCCTACCGGGTCCGCATCAAGGGGCCGTCGTTCTTCAACCTGCAGGCGATGCGCCGGCTGTGCATCGGCCACTTCGTCGCCGACGTGGTGGCCATCATCGGCACGCTGGACATCGTCCTCGGCGAAATCGACCGTTAATCTCACGGGGAAACTGGCCCATGCTGGAACTGTTTAAGCCGTACACCGAAGAACTGGTCAAGATCGTCATCCTGCTCGCCCTGATCTCGCTGGCCATCGCCTACCTGACCTGGCTGGAGCGGAAGGTCATCGGGCACATCCAGTCGCGGCTCGGCCCCATGCGGGTCGGCTGGCACGGCCTGCTCCAACCCATCGCCGACGGGATCAAGTTCATCATCAAGGAAGACATCATTCCGGCCAAGGCCGACCGGTTCGGCTTCATCCTGGCGCCCCTGCTGGCGTTCATTCCCGCATTCATCGTCTTCGCCCTGATCCCCTTCGACGGCCCGCAGGCCTTCACTGTCGGCGGCAAAACCTACAGCGGCTATGTGGCCGACGTTGACATCGCGCTGCTGTTCGTCATGGCCATCACCTCCATCTGCGTGCTGGGCCTGATTGTGGGCGGCTGGGCCTCGAACAGCAAGTACCCGCTTCTCGGCGCGCTCCGGTCGGTGGCCCAGCTGGTCAGCTACGAGATCCCCATGGGCCTGTCGGTCATGGGCGTTGTGCTGATGGCCGGCTCCCTGAGCCTCGTGCGGATCGTCCAAGCCCAGGAGCGGCTCGGCTGGTGGTTCTTCCTGCCGCAGCTCGTGGGCTTCGTGATCTATTTCATCTGCGGCGTGGCCGAGACCAACCGCAACCCCTTCGACCTGCCCGAGGCCGAGGCCGAATTGGTGGGAGGGTACCACACCGAATACAGCGGCTTTCGCTTCGCCCTGTTCTTCCTGGCCGAGTACGCCAACATGATCACCATCTCGGCGGTGGCCGCCACCCTGTTCCTGGGCGGCTGGTTGATGCCGTTCCCCTCGCTGCTCGCGCCCTATCTGTCCTGGGTGCCAGGCATCGTGTGGTTCTCGCTCAAGGTGTTCGCCTTCCTCTTCCTGTATCTCTGGTTCCGGGGCACGTTTCCCCGCTACCGCTTCGACCAGCTCATGGGGATCATGTGGAAGATCCTGCTGCCGGTCGCCATCGCCAACATCCTGGTCACCGCCGGGGTGATGCTGTATCTCAACCGATGACCGGGAGGACGCGCGCCATGACTCCTGTCGCCCAGCTGGTCAAGAAGATCCTCTTTATCGACCTGTTCCAGGGGCTGGCCATCACCATCCGGGAGATGTTCACGCCTGCGGTCACCGAGCAGTATCCGCGGCAGCGCTCCCACGTGTACGAGCGGTTCCGGGGTGAGCCGCGCATGGGCGTGGACGCCAACGGCAAGACGCTGTGCATCGCCTGCAACCTCTGCGCCCAGGTCTGCCCGGAGAACTGCATCACGGTGAAGCGGGAGAAGAATCCGGAGACGAAAAAGTTCGAGCTGACCGGCTACGTGTTCGACATGCGGCGGTGCATGTTTTGCGGCTTCTGCGAGGAGATCTGCCCCACTGACTGCATACAGTTGACCCCCGCCTACGAGTTGGCCCGCTACGACGTCCGGGACTTCGTCCTGGAGCTGCCGGCGCTGGAGCGGGGCATGGACAAGACCCACTACCGGAAGTGATAGGGAGCGCCATGGAAACGCTAATCTTCTGGAGCCTGAGCGGACTGATCGTGCTGTTCGCCCTGCTGGTGATCAGCGCCAAGAATCCGGTCCACAGCGCCATCTTCCTGGTAGGCACCCTGTTGTTCATGGCCGGGCTCTACATCCTCCTCGACGCGGAATTCATCGTCGGTGTGCAGGTCATCGTCTACGTGGGCGGGATCACCGTGCTGTACCTGTTCGTGATCTCGCTCATTGTCCTGAAGCGCATCCCGCTGGAAAGCACCCTGAACCGGCAGTGGCCGGCGGCGGTCATCGCCGGCCTCGCGGTGATGGTGGAAGTGGCGTTCTTCCTCCTGAAGGGCGACCTGTTCTTCCAGGTGTTCGAGAAGAAGAAAATGATTTACGGCACCGGCGAAACGGCGGCCATCGGCCGGGCACTTTACGGCCCCTACGTCTTCCCCTTCGAGATCGCCACCGTGCTGCTGCTGCTGGCCATCATCGGCGCCGTGCTCATGAGCCGGAAGCCGGAGCGCGATCAGACCCCGGAGTCTTAACCATGGAGATTTACAATTTTCTCGCCGTCAGCACCATCGTGTTTACCATCGGCCTGATCGGCGTGCTGGTGCGGCGCAACATCATGATCATCCTCATGTCGCTGGAGCTGATGCTCAACGCGGTCAACCTCAACCTGGTGGCGTTCTCGCGGCTGTGGGGCGGCGTGGTGGGTCACGTCTTCGTCATCTTCGTGATCACGGTGGCGGCGGCCGAGGCCGCGGTGGGCCTGGCCATCGTCATCGCCGTCTACCGGCACCGCGAGTCCATCAACATCGACGACATGAACCTGTTGAAATGGTGATCCCCCTGGAGGCGGAGCTACCCACATGAACGGTCCCATCCCCTACTTGTGGCTCATTCCCCTGCTGCCGCTGGCCGGCTTCGCAATCAACGGGCTGTACGGGCTGATCACCCAGCGGGTCCGGGAGCGCAAGCCGAACCGCTACCTCGTCGCCACCCTGGCCTGCGGGCTGGTGCTGGCGGCGTTCGTCCTCGGCCTCGCCGCCTGCTACGAGCTGGCCCAGCTTCCCGCGGAGGAACGGTCGGTGGAGCAGCTCGTCTTCCACTGGATTCAGGGCGGCGACGTCGCCACCACCGGCTACGGCGCCGGCGCCGTGGCGCCCGGCACGGTTCCGTTCCAGGTCGAGTGGGCGATCCTGCTGGATCCCCTGTCGGCGGTCATGCTGTTGGTGGTCACCGGTGTGGGGCTCCTCATTCATGTGTTCGCGATCGGCTACATGTGGGCGGACACCGGTTTTTACCGCTTCTTCAGCTACATGAACCTGTTCATGTTCGCCATGCTCGTTCTCGTGCTGGGCAACAACTACCTGATGATGTTCCTCGGCTGGGAAGGCGTCGGATTCTGTTCCTACGCCCTCATCGGCTTCTACTTTCACAAGCAGAGCGCCGGCGACGCCGGCAAGAAGGCGTTCGTGGTCAACCGGGTCGGCGACTACGGCTTCATCGTGGGCGTCCTGCTGCTGTTTGCCACCTTCGGCACATTCAACTACGGCCGGCTGGCCGGCCTGGTCAAGGACCTCCCCGCCGAGGCCCATTTCGGCATCCTCTCGGCCATCACCCTGCTGTTCTTCATCGGCGCCTGCGGCAAGAGCGCCCAGATCCCGCTCTACGTCTGGCTGCCCGACGCCATGGAGGGCCCCACGCCGGTGAGCGCGCTGATCCACGCCGCCACCATGGTCACGGCGGGCGTCTACATGGTGACCCGGAGCAATTTCCTGTTCACGCGCGCGCCGGTGTCGCTGGAACTGGTGGGTTTCGTCGGCGTGACCACCGCGCTGGCCGCCGCCCTGATGGCTTTGTTCCAGCGCGACATCAAGCGGGTGCTCGCCTATTCGACCGTCTCCCAGCTCGGCTACATGTTCGCCGCGCTGGGCGCGGCTGCCTTCGCCGCCGGGATCATGCACCTGATGACCCACGCCTTCTTCAAGGCGCTGCTCTTTCTCGGCGCCGGCAGCATCATTCACGCCCTGCACCACGAACAGGACCTGCAGCATATGGGCAACCTGCGGCGGCACATGCCGCTGACGTTCGCCACGATGTTGATGGCCTACCTGGCCATCTGCGGCATCTTTCCGTTCTCGGGATTCTTCTCCAAAGACGAGATCCTCTGGCGGTCGTTCGCCAGCGGCCATTACGTCTTCTACGGCATCGGACTGGCCGCGGCGGGTCTGACCGCGTTTTACATGACCCGGCTGATGGTGCTGACCTTCTTCTCCACCGAACGGATCACCCCCGAGGCCAAACACCACCTGCACGAATCCCCCGCGGTGATGACGGTGCCCCTCGTGGTGCTGGCGGTGCTATCGGTTGTCGGCGGCTGGATCGGCCTGCCGGCCTGGCTCGGCGCCAACACATTCGAGCACTGGCTGGAACCCGTCTTCCGCTATGCCATCCGGCCGGAGGCGCCCCACTTCTCCCACGGCTTCGAGTTCGCCATGGCCATGGGCTCGGTGGCGGTGGCCGCCATCGGCATCGGCCTGGCGTATCTGGTGTACCAGAGGCGCGGGGTGGTGCCCGACCAGGAGATGACCTGGGGCCGGCTGTGGCAGGCGCTGTACCACAAGTTCTACATCGACGAGCTGTACGACGCGCTCATCATCCGGCCCTGCAAGGGTCTGGGCAACCTGCTGGCCGCCTTCGATCTGTCAGTCATCGACGGTTTCGTCAACGGCACGGCCGCCGCGACCCGTGGCTCGGCCACCGTCTCCGGCTGGTTCGACAAGTATGTCGTGGACGGACTGGTGAACCTGCAGGCCTGGATCGTCCAGAACGTCAGCGGGGTCCTGCGCCGGCTGCAGACGGGTGTCGCGCCCAATTACGCCCTGGCCATCGTGCTGGGGATCGTGATTCTGTCCTGCCTCTACATCTTCCGCTAGGAGACGGCTCATGGAGATTCTGGGAATACCCATCCTGAACGCGGTGACCTACCTCCCCCTGATCGGCCTGGTCGTCATCCTGCTCGTCCCGCGCGGCCGGGACACCCTCATCAAGTGGATCGCCAACATCACCGGCTTCCTCGGCTTTCTGGTCTCCATCCCCCTGATCCTGAACTGGGACAGCCCCGCGGTGACCGCCCAGATGAAGCACGGCATGCGCTATGTGATCGACGTCCCCTGGATCCACTCCATTGGCGCCCGCTACATGTTCGGCATCGACGGCATCAGCCTGCTGCTGGTCCTCCTGACCACCCTGCTGGGCTTCGTGGCAATCCTGTCGTCCTGGAGCGCCATCACGGTCCGGGTGAAGGAATACTACGTGTACATGCTGCTGCTCCAGACGGGCATGCTGGGCGTGTTCATGGCCACGGATTTCTTCCTGTTCTACGTCTTCTGGGAAGTGATGCTCGTGCCGATGTATTTCCTCATCGGCGTGTGGGGCGGCGAACGGAAACTGTACGCCGCCATCAAGTTCTTCCTCTACACCCTGTTGGGATCGGTGGTGATGCTGCTGGCGATCCTGGCGCTCTACTTCAAGTACATCGCGGTCTACGGCTGGGAGAACCGGACCTTCAGCTACTTCCGGTTCCTCGAGATGGGCCTGGATCCGTCGTTCCAGTTCTGGGCCTTCCTCGCGTTCTTCCTGGCGTTCGCCATCAAGGTGCCCATGTTCCCCTTCCACACGTGGCTGCCCGACGCTCACGTCGAGGCGCCCACCGCCGGTTCGGTGATCCTGGCCGGCGTCCTCTTGAAGATGGGCACCTACGGTTTTGTCCGCTTCTCCATGCCGCTGTTCCCCCAGGCCACCCGCGAGTTCACCCCCTGGCTGATGGTGCTCTGCATCATCGGCGTGATCTACGGCGCCCTGGTGGCGATGATGCAGAAAGACATGAAGAAGCTTGTAGCGTACTCCTCGGTGAGCCACCTGGGCTTCACCATGCTGGGCGTTTTCGCCGCCACCCAGATCGGCATCCAGGGCGGCGTGATCCAGATGATCAACCACGGCATCTCCACGGGCGCGCTGTTCATGATCGTCGGCATCGTCTACGAACGGCGCCACACCCGGCTCATCGCCGAGTACGGCGGACTGAGCCACCACATGCCGATCTACGCGACGATCTTCCTCATCATGACCCTGTCGTCCATCGGCCTGCCCGGCCTGAACGGATTCATCGGCGAGTTCATGATCCTCCAGGGCACCTTTCAGGTGCCGGAGCTGCGGGTCTGGGCGATCCTGGCCGCCAGCGGCATCGTCCTGGGCGCCGCCTACATGCTGTGGCTCTTCCAGCGGGTGATGTTCGGCAAGTGCGAGAAGGAGGAAAACCGGCGGATGAAGGACCTGAACCTCCGCGAGGTGTGCACCTTCGTGCCGCTGATTATCCTGGCGGTCTGGATCGGCATTTTCCCGTCGTTCTGGCTGCGCTACCTGGACGCCCCGGCCAAGGCGGTCGTGGAGCGGATGCAGCTGACCGGCCGCACCATCTCCGCCCAGGTCGTCACCCCGGCCGTGCCGCCGGCGCCGACCGCCCCGGCGGCGGCCGCCGGACCGGCCGTGCCGGCGGAGTAGGAGTCGATCGATGGAGTCGTTCATCCTTCCCCTCCGGGATCTGGTCACCATCGCCCCGGCGATCATCCTGCTGGTGTGGAGCGCCGCCATTCTCATCGGACTGGTGTTCGTCCGAAGCGGCCGGCTGCACCGGGCCGCTCCGTTCTGCTTCGCCCTGATCGGCCTGGCCCTGGCGGGAGTCGCCTACTTCCAGCTGGCCGGCATCTTCGACAGCCTGCCCCATCCGGAGGGCGTCCATTACACCTTCAACCAGATGTACTCGCTGGACGGGCTCACCCTGTTCTTCCAAGGCATCTTCCTGGCGGCCGGCTTCCTCGTCGTGCTCATATCCCCGCGCTTCCTGGACGAGGAGAACGCCACCTCGCCCGAATATTACGCCCTCATCCTCCTCAGCGTCGCGGGCATGATGCTGCTGGCCGGCGCCGCCGACCTGATCACCCTGTACATCTGCCTCGAGTTCATGGCCATCTCCGTGTACATCCTGGTGGGCTACCTCAAGGCCCAGTCCCGGGCGACCGAGGCCTCGCTGAAATATTTCATCCTGGGCGCGTTCTCATCCGCCCTGATCCTGTTCGGCATGTCGCTGGTGTTCGCGCTCACCGGCACCACAAACCTGGAGGCCATCCACGGCGCCTTGAAGACCGTCGGCGACGGCGGCCAGCCGCTGCTGGTCCTGGCCCTGATCCTGTTCCTCGCCGGGCTCGGGTTCAAGATCGCGGCCGTCCCGTTCCATATGTGGTGCCCCGACGCCTACGAGGGTGCGCCCACACCCATCACCGCGTTCATCTCCGTCGCACCCAAGGCCGCCGGCTTCGCCATCTTTATCCGCCTGTTCATGTTCCTGTTCCAGCCGCTGACCGCAGAGTACGTCTCGCTCGTCGGGCTGCTGAGCATCGTCACCATGACCGTCGGCAACGTGCTGGCCGTGCGGCAGACCAACGTCAAGCGGCTGCTCGCCTACTCCAGCATCAGCCACGCGGGCTACCTGCTCATGGGGCTGATGGTCCGCGAATTCCTCGGGCTGCAGGCCATCGGCGTCTACCTGGTGGGCTATCTCTTCATGAACCTCGGCGCCTTCGCGGTGATCACCTTCATGCGGCGCGAGCGAATCGGGGGCGAGGACATCGAGGATTTCTCCGGGCTGATCCACGCCCACCCGGTCATCGCCGCGGCCATGGCCGTGTTCCTGCTGTCGCTGGCGGGCATCCCGCCCACCATCGGATTCATCGCCAAGTACTGGGTGTTCGGCGCCGTGATCAAGGCGTACGTCGCCACGATGGACCGGCTGTTCCTCTACGTGGCGGTGGCCGGCGCCCTGAACGCGGTGGTCGCCCTGTTCTACTATTTCCGGATCGTCAAACGGATGTTCATGGGCGACGCCGTGACGCGGCCGCCGCTGGCCCTGGGGCTCCCTGCCCGGATCGCGCTCGGCCTGACCCTGGCCGGCACGCTGCTCCTGGGACTGTATCCCGATCCGGCGATCCGATTCGCCGGCTGGATCCACATGACCTTCATCGGCTTCTATTGACATGGACGACCCCCGCCGGCCAACGCCCCAGTTTCTCGACCTGCTGAGCGCCGGCACTATGATCCCGGCCTGCACCTTCGTCGCCTGGCTGATCTGGAAATGGTGCACGTCCAACGGCTGGCTCGGCCCGCGGTGGGAAGTCTGGTTCATCCTCTTCGGCATCGGCACGGGCTTCTACAATTTCTTCCGGATGATCGGCCGGCATGGACCCCCGCGCGCCTGACCCGGATTTCGAGTCGATGCTCCGCCGGATCGGCGGCTGGATCCCGGCGCTCACCGCGGGCGGCGCCGCGGTGGCGTTTCTCCTGGGGCGGGCCGGTTTCGCGTGGGCGCTGCTCCTGGGCGGCGCCGCGGCCTGGCTGGGGTATCACACTCACTGCCAACTGGCGGATCACGCCGTCGCGCGGCGGCGCGTGCGCCACCTCTGGCTCAAAGTCCTCCTGCGTTATGGTTTGATCCTCCTGCTACTTTATGTTATGATCCGTTTCTCATTGTTCAACGCCGCGGGCTTCCTGATCGGACTGGCTGCGCCCGCAGGGGCCGTGTTGATGGAAGGCTGCGTGTACGTGATCCGGCATCTCCGGGGTGAATGAGTAGTCCCATGGCGAATGAGTACTGGCTGACCAAACTGCTGAACAAAGCGCTGGGCCCTGCGCTTGTCTGGATCGGCAACGCCGTCGGCCTCCCCTTCGCCCACCCGGAAGCGCCGATCCCCAACTACATCGCTTATCTGCTGCTCGTGTTCAGTCTGCTGATCGCCGTCTCCGTCTGGCTGCGGCGCCACCTCAGCGTCGACAATCCGAACGGTTTCCAGCACGCCGTGGAGCTGCTCGCCATCGGCGTGCGGGGCCTCATCGACTCCGTCATCGGCCCCCAGGGACGCCAGTATCTGCCGTTCCACCTCTCCCTGGGCCTCTTCATTTTCTGCTGCAACATCATCGGCATGGTCCCCGGCTTCGATTCGCCCACCAGCAACATCAACGTGACCGCCGGCTGCGCCATCGTCGTGTTCCTCCACTACAACATCATGGGCATCCGCACCCACGGCTTCCTGCGTTACCTGAAGCACTTCCTCGGCCCCGTCATCTTCATCGCCCCGCTGATGCTCATCGTGGAAATCCTGTCCCATCTGGCCCGGCCGTTTTCGCTGTCGGTCCGGCTGTTCGCCAACATCTTCGGCGAGCACATGATCCTGGCGGTGTTCACCGCGCTGCTGCCGTTCATCCTCCCCATGCCTATCCTGATGCTGTCGATTTTCACCAGCCTGGTGCAAGCGTTCGTGTTCGTCATTTTGTCCATCGTCTATACCTCGGGCGCCGTGGAGCACGAGGAGCCGCACGGCCACGAGCCGGTGCCGGCGCACTGACCCCTGGCGCCGTCGCTCGGAAAACCGTCATCGCAAGATTCAATGATAAGGAGGACACCTTGAAGCGCAAAGTCATTCTGATCGGGCTGCTAGGCCTGTTGGCGATCCTGTTCACCGCGCCCGCCCTGGCCGCCGAAGGGTCGGCCGAAGCGGGAGGCGCCGGCGGGAACTGGTACGTGTATTTGTCCTACTTCGCCATGGCCATCGCCACCTCGGTCTGCGCCATCAGCCAGAGCAAGGCGATCAGCGCGGCGTGCGACTCGGTGTCGCGCAACCCCGGCGCCGCCGACTCCATCCGCTTCTTCCTGATCCTCGGTCTGGTGCTGATCGAATCGCTGGCCCTGTACACGCTGCTGATCATCTTTGCCAAGTAGGCGGCTGCGCCGCTCGCGCCCGCCTTCCGGAAATGCGCGTCCCCGCGCTTCCGGCCGCTTGACTGTGCCTCACCGCCGCCGGCGCCCCGCACGGGGCGCCGGCATTTTTTCACTCCCACCGCCGCAGGCCCTCGTTCCACGACCAGACGCGGACGCGCCCCGACATGGCCACGCTCACCGCGGCGTGGTCGCCCCAGTCATTGGCCAGGTACACGGCGCCGGGGCTGGCCCAGCGGCCGTCGGGCCCCGCGTTGAGCTGGCTGCCCGGGAACGTCACCGGCCCCGGCGGCGGCTGGGTGGGGGCGTACGGCGGCCCCATCACCCCGGTGCAGTCGAAGCGGATGCCGCCCGGCAACGTCCGCTCCGGCGCCAGCACCTCCCCCGGATCGAGCACCCGGTTCAGGTTGCGGTCCTCCTCCCACCAGTAGCACCCGCGGCCGGCGTCGATCCGAAACCGGCACCGGCAATTCTGGACGACCCCCACGTACCGGGCCCGCATCATGTCGGAGGCCAGGCTGTGCGCCGCCCCATCGAGTTGCACCCGCTGGATGTGGCGCAGCAGCTGCGGCACGCCGACGGCGGCGATGAGCGCGATCATCAGCAAACCGACAAGCAGTTCCAGAACGGAATACCCTCCCCGCCCCACGATGGTGACCATACGACCCTCCTCGAACCGTGCTATTCATACAAACGGATCGGCCTTAAATTTTCCGAAAAATTTTTGATTTTTTTCCCGAAAGGGTGTAATTAAACTCAGATGACAAGTTTGCGGATGTATGCTAAATTGTCCCCAAACACCTAGAGCAGGCACGGAAACAGAGAGCGTTATGGTCGAGCGGGATGAGATTGTCGTTGCCGGGCTTTCCCACCAGGGCATGATTCGGAAGGACAATCAGGACAGCTACGGTTTCATCGAACCGGAAGCCGAGGAGCTGCTGAAGCGGCGGGGCCGCCTCTTCATCGTGGCCGACGGTCTCGGCGGACACCGGGGCGGCCGGGTCGCCAGCAAGATGGCCGTGGACATCGTCGGCAAGCTCTACTACACCTCCGACAAGGATCCCATCTACCCGGCCCTGCTCCACGCCCTCGACGTGGCCAACCGCTCCATCTTCGAGTCCAGCAGCAAGCACGAGGAGTTGCAGGGCATGGCCACCACCTGCACCGCCCTGGTGCTGCTGCCGCCGTACCTGTACATGGCCCACGTGGGCGACAGCCGGGCCTACCTCGTCCGC
The DNA here is from genome assembly GCA_029565065.1 of Acidobacteriota bacterium. Lineage (GTDB taxonomy): Bacteria > Acidobacteriota > JAAYUB01 > JAAYUB01 > JAAYUB01 > JAAYUB01. The sequence continues at coordinate 74,907 of JAKQOW010000018.1, forward strand.
AACGGCATGATCAAGCAGCTCACCACCGACCACACCCTCGTGGAGGAAATGGTCAACAGCGGCATCATCAACCACGACGAGGCCCGCAGCCACCCCGACAGTCACATCCTCACCCGCAGCCTGGGGATCCTCCAGGCCGTGGAGATCGACATCCTCGAACCCCCGCTGCGCATCCAGCCGGGCGACTCCCTGCTCATGTGCTCCGACGGCCTGACGGTCTACCTGGACGACCAGGAAATTCTCCAGGTGGTCAGCGGGAACACGCCGGAGAAGGCGTGCGAGACGCTCGTCGAGACAGCCAACGAGCGCGGTGGACGGGACAACGTGACCGTCGAGCTGGTCCACATCAAGAAGCCGGGCGAAGCACCGCCGGAGGCCGCCGAGAAAACCGAGCCGCTCATCAGCCACACCGAGCGGCTGCTGGGCAGCCCCACGCCGGCGGCGCTGCCGGTGTCGACGGACGCGCAGGAAGAGCGCGAGGAATCCGAGACGTATTGGGCCGTGCTGTTCTACGCCGCTTATCTGGCCTTCATGATTCTGTATTTCTATTTCTACTTCAACAAGTAGTCGCTCGTCGTTTTTTCACTTTCTTCAACCGCCGCTGTCGGTTGTTCGTCGTCCGTCCAAATGTCTTCATTCAATCCCATGTTTTCGTGACGGTTAGTCGATTCGGCCGGCTCGCCGTCAGGACCCATTCGGAGCCTTTCAGCCGATTAATTCAATTTTTTGGTTTCAATCTTTCAAATTATTGGACGCAGATTGCATCTGATCGAGACAGGCATTACTATAACGTTTGTTTTCATTGTGTTACGCATTCATCCCGCGTTTGCTCTTCTGGCATGCATTTTGCTCCTGTTTGTCCCGAATACGCATTGCGTATCCATCATTATCGCAGAGGAGGTTGTATGAACCACCTATCCAGGCTCCTGGTCCTCTCGCTGCTCCTGGCCTTTCTGGCTGTGAGCGCGATGGCCGAGGGCATCGAAGGTGTGGTCAAGGACAACACCGGCGGCGTCATCCCCGGCGTCACCGTGGTCCTGACCAACACGGACACTGGCGCTACCCGCCAGGCGTTGTCTGACGACAACGGATTCTACATTTTCACAAACCTCAGAATCGGCAACTACGAAGTCAAGGCCGAACTCGAGGGCTTCCAGCCGGTCAAGATTACCGGCATCAAGCTGTCCGTCGGTGAAAACCTGAACTTCCCCGTGGTCATGACCGTTTCCGAAGTGACCACCGAAGTCGAGGTCCGCGCCGAGGTCGAGCAGGTGGAAACCACCACCTCCCAGCTCGACACCGTCATTGACGAGAAGCGCATCACCGACCTGCCGCTCAACGGCCGCAATCCGCTGAGCCTGATCTATCTGACCCCCGGCGTGGTCCAAGGCCAGACCGGCTATGCGTCCGCCAACGGCGGCCGCGAGCGCGGCAACAACTACCAGATCGACGGCATCGACAACAACTACACGCAGACCATCGGCAACACCGTGGACGTCAACGTGGACGCCACCTCCGAGTTCCGCGTCGTGACCTCCAACCCGTCGGCCGAGTACGGCCGCGCGGGTGGCGCCATCATCGACGTGGTGACCAAGAGCGGCACCAACGAATTCCACGGCGCGGCCTTCTACTTCCTGCGCTCCGAGAACTTCGACGCCAAGACCTGGGCCCAGAACCGCAACGACCTGGAAAAGGGCGACTTCAAGCGCCACCAGTACGGTGCCTCCATCGGCGGCCCCATCGTCAAGGACAAGGTGTTCTTCTTCTTCAACACCGAAATCCTGGACTACCGGGCCAGCGCGACCTCTTCCGGCGCGGTGCCTTATGCCTCCTGGGTGGCCGATAACGTCACCAATCCCGCCATCGCCCAGATCTTCTCCCTGTACCCGGCGCCGAACGGCGACGAGGTGATCCCCGGTGTCAGCGCCTACTACTACTGGGGTCAGCCCGACATGCTCGACACCGAGCAGTACACCGCGAAGGTGGACTACAACTTCAACGAGGCCCATTCGTTCTCGTTCCGCTGGATCTACAACCACGGCGTGGACCCGGCCCTCAACTCCCTGCCCACCTTCCAGGACGATCGGCCCTGGAACGGCAAGCAGCAGCAGTGGGGCGCCGACTGGACCTGGATCGTGTCCCCCACCATCGTCAATTCGTTCAAGCTCGGCTACTCCCGCAGCAACAACTCCTGGGTCCGCCAGTGGGCCGACGCCGACCTGGTGTTCGGCGGCTACGCCGTGGATCCCCAGACCTACTTCACTTCCTACACCGGCCTGTGGGGCTACGGCAGCGAGTACTCCACGCTGAACATGTATCAGGTGAAGGACACCGTCACCTGGACGCTGGGCGCCCATGCCCTCAAGTTCGGTGTGGACCTCCGCTGGAACCAGAACAACGGCGGCACCGGCTTCAACATGATCCCGGCCGTGTTCTTTGACGGCTGGCGCCACGGCGGCGACACCCTGACCAACATCGCGTCCGGCACGGCTGACTACGTCAACCATGGCGTGTACAGCGACGGCACCACGTTCTCCACGGCCATCTCCGACTTCCGCGGCTGGCGGCAGAAGGAATGGGACTTCTTCGTTCAGGACGACTGGAAGATCATGTCCAACCTGACCCTGAACCTGGGCCTGCGCTGGGAATACAAGCCGGCTCCGTTCGACGTCAACAGCATGGCGTCCAACGTGCTGGACCCCGTGGCCAACGGCTACCACATCGTCAACCAGAACGACTGGTTCGCCGCTGAAAACTGGGTTGACGGCGAGTGGTGGAACCTGGTCCCGTCCCAGTGGGTGGGCACGGGCTCCGAGATCTTCATCGCCGGCCCCGACGCCGGCATGGACCTGTACGATGCGCCCATGACCAACTGGGCGCCGCGTCTGGGCTTTTCCTGGGATCCGTTCGGTGACGGCAAGACCGCCATCCGCGGCGGCTACGGCATCAGCTTCGACCGCATCTTCGGCAACCTGCTCACCTGGAACACCTCCCAGCTGCCGTTCGGTGTGGCCAACTGGCTGGATGCGCGGCCCGGCGGCGGCTTCGATGGCACCTACCCCAACAACATCGGCTGGTACGGCAACGGCTACGACGTCCCCGATGTGGAACTCAACCTGCCCCCCGAGACCTGGTACGAGATGGTGCTCTACAACTACAACTGGAAGACCCCGTACATCCAGACGTGGAACCTGTCGGCCCAGCGCGAAATCTGGCCCGGCAACATCATCAACCTGACCTACGCCGGTTCCGCGGGCGTGCACATGCTGGCCCGGAACAACCAGAACCAGATGCCCCATCCCTCCGAGGCCACCATCCAGGGCCTGCAGGACAACCTGGGCGTAACCTCGTCCGTGCCGTGGTACGTGGTCGACTACAGCGTCATGAACAGCCAGTGGTACCGCATCCACAACATCGACACCTACTGCCACTCCAACTACCACGCCTTCCAGGGCTCCTTCAGCCACCGGTTCCAGGACGGCCTGCAGTTCCAGGTCAACTACACCTGGTCCACGGCGTTCGACAACAACTCCGAGTCGGTGTACAGCCTGGGCAACACCAGCCCGTTTGCGTCCGACTACTACAACCTGGACTATGACCGCGGCTACGCGGCGTTCGACGTGCGCCACGTGTTCAGCGGCAACTTCATCTACGAACTCCCCTTCGGCCCCGGCAAGTGGCTCGGCGGCGACTCCGAAGGCTGGCTGGCCCAGCTGATCGGCGGCTGGCAGATCAACGGCATCATGACCGCCAACAGCGGTTACCCCCTGGACTACAAGGTCGCCCGCGACACCATCGGCACCGGCTACACCAACAACCGTGGCCCCTGCCGCCCGAACGTCACGACCTACGAGTTCAGCACCGATCCCGAGAACAACATCGTGGGTCCCACCGCGGCCAACTTCAGCTTCGCCTCCAGCGTGCTCAACCTGCGCAACCCCCAGGGCGACTACTACCGCGGCAAGTTCCGTGGCCCCGGCTACTGGAACGTGGACTTCTCCCTGTTCAAGGACGTGAAGCTGCCGTGGTTCACCGCGGAGGGCTCCAAGCTCCAGCTCCGCGCCGAAGCGTTCAACCTGTTCAACCACACCAACTACACCAACCCCAACACCACGCTCACCAGCGTCAACCTGGGCAAGACCTTCAGCACTTACGCCAACCGGCAGATCCAGTTCGGCCTGAAGTTCATCTTCTAGTCGGACCCGTTCGTCACCTCCAAGGGCCTTCCTTCGGGAAGGCCCTTTTTTTTCGGACATCGGACATCGGACCTAGGACCTGGGACCTGGGTGCTGGGACCTGGATCACAGAACCCGGATCCTGGTGCCCATTCACCATTCAAAATGCTCAAAGACAAAATGACAGATGATCAATCAATGACTGTTCTTCCGATTCACCGACTCACCAGTCTCCTTCCCTTGGCACCATCCACCGGTTGGCAATGTGGAGGTACCGCGAGCGGCGCGATGGGCCCATCACCACGCATCATCCCAAGTGCCAAACCACTCAGTCTGTGTTGCTTGAATGCTCGTCCGGTAGAGGATCAAACCATCGCCAGCGACAAAAAGCAAGACGCCATGATGCAGGCGATGTGCTGCCGTTACATAAATGGAATGGCGTCGCGGCGCCGGCCGGTTGTGGCGGCTGGCCCTTGTCGCCGCTCGCTGCCGCTCGCGGTACCTCCCACCTGCAGGCCGTCTGCGTGTGCCCGTGGTTTGTAATCGAGGCTCAGGACTCGAAGCTCGTTCCCATAACGCGGACACCGGTTTTCGTACCTGGAAGCTGGGAGCCAGGGCCCGGGTCTCTGGTCCGATGTCCGATGTCCGATTTCCGATGTCCGATTTCCGTTGTCCGCCCCCCGGCACACCGGACTGGCCCGCTGCACCGTAATACGCTATAATTATCGGTCGCGGAGTGATATTTTTTCGCCGCCGCGCATCTTAATATAGTGCCAATTTGAATCAGGAGCGCTAGCCATGCGACGCATTGCCATTGTCACCCTAACGCTTGTGACTGCCGGACTGGCGATTCTCGCCGCTGCCCCGCCGGTGTTCGGCCAGGAGAAGAAAACCAAAAAGCAAAACCAGCAGGAGGAGTTGCAGGAGCACTACCGCAAATGGCTGGCGGAGGATGTCTATCACATCGTCTCGGTGGAGGAGAAGAGCGTCTTCCAGAAACTCACCACCGACGAGGAGCGGGACCAGTTCATCGAGCAGTTCTGGAAGCGGCGCGATCCGGATCCGAAGACGCCGTACAATGAATTCAAGGAAGAGCACTACCGCCGCATCGCCTACGTCAACGAGCA
>JAKQOW010000047.1 GCA_029565065.1 Acidobacteriota bacterium
ATGGAGGCCATAGCCGCGGCGGGAGGGCCGCTGGATGCGGCGGACCTAGGGCGTGTGAAGGTGTACCGCGCGGGCGAGCCTGCCGACGGAGTGGACCTCGAGGTCGCGGACGACCGCTTGGTATACGATGGCGACATCAAGGCCAACCCCGTGATCGAGCCGAGTTCGGTGATAGTAGTGCCGGGAACGGAAGTCCGGGTGTATGTGGCTGGTTTCATCGCGCGGCCGGGCCAGGTTGCGCTGAGGCGCGGAGCGACGGCTCTAGATGCTATAGCCGCCGCGGGCGGAGTGACTTCCACCGGTGACGGAACCCGCGTGGCCTTGGCACGCAAGACGGGCGAAGGTGCTTTCTCCCTGGAGATCGACGTGATGTCGGCGCTTGACGCCCGGGAGGCACAGGGCAAGCCGCCGGTTGCGCCGATGCCCTTGCTGGAGGAGGGCGACGCGCTGTTCGTTCCGGAGGCTGTGCCTGCGCACATATTGGTGTTGGGCGAGGTGGCGCGGCCGGGGGCGTACCAGCTCCAACGCGGAGCGAAGCTTTTGGACGCCATAGCGGCGGCGGGAGGGGCCACGGCCAGGGCTTCCTTGGATAGTGTGACGGTCTACGCCGCAGGAAAGCCCGATCAGGCTGACCAACGCGCCATCGGCGAGGGGCGTGCGCTCTTTGCCAGCAGTGCGCAGGACAACCCGGAGCTCTCTCCTGGCGACATGGTTGTTGTGGGCTCGCGCGCGATCTACGTGAGCGTGGTTGGGCGAGTGGCCCGTCCAGGAACGTACGAGCTGCTTTCAGGAGCACGCGTTGTGGACGCCCTGGCGGCGGCAGGGGGCGTGGCCTCCGGCGCCGACGCGGGCGCCGTGGTGCACAGCCGCAGGGGATTCGAGACTGGTTCGGCCACTTTAGACGCCGAAGCGCTGCTGCGCGATCCGAGCCTCGACGCCAACGCGCTGCTTGCGGATGGGGATGCGCTATTCGTGCCGGAGGCCCGGGAGCAGGTTGCCATCATGGGAGAGGTGGCGAGGCCTGGGGTGTACCCTGCAGGGCGGGGCACGACTTTGATGGATCTTCTGGCTGCGGCGGGCGGGCCCACCGGCAAGGCGGACCTGGCGCGGGTAAAGGTATATGAGGGCCAGGGTGGCAAGGCCACGCTGGGCGCTGATACCGGCGCCGACAGCCAGCCGGGCGACCTGACGGGCTTGAGCCTGGCGATCGCAGATGAATCTCTGGTGTATGAGGGCAACATCAAGGCCAATCCGCCTGTCGTGGCGGGGCAGGTAATCGTGGTGCCGTCCGCCGGGATACGGGTGCAGGTGGCCGGGCATGTGCAGCGTGCGGGGGCTTACGAGCTGAAGCGGGGAGCCGGCATTGCCGAGGCGATCACCGCCGCGGGCGGGGTGGCCGCTGCCGGGGACGGGACGAAGGTTGTAGTGACCAGGCGTGACGCGGGGAGCGATGGCGAGGCAGGCGCTGCTCGTGCCTTCGAGATAGATGTAGATGCGGTCCTCGCGGGCGGGGCGGTCGGCCTTGAGCTCGCGGACGGCGACACGGTGTATGTGCCGGAGCTCGCCGGGCAGGTAGTGGTGCTAGGCGAGGTCGCCCGGCCCGGGGCGTACAGGCTGCCCCGAGGGGCGAAGCTTGCGGACGCGGTGGCTGCCGCAGGCGGGCTGACTGCCCGGGCATCGCTGGAGAATGTGACGATATACGCGGGCGGGGACGCTTCCGTGGGCGCCGGGGCTCCGATCGGGCAGGGCAAGGTGCTGTTCGCCGGGGATGGAGCCGCAAACCCGACGCTCGGCGCGAGCGATGTCGTGGTAGTCGGGTCCCGCATGATCAATGTGAC
>JAKQOW010000078.1 GCA_029565065.1 Acidobacteriota bacterium
GGCGAGCAGCACGGTGGTGAGATTGGCTTTGCCGGAGGCTTTCGCGACCATAAGCCGCCATCTTAGAGCCCGGTGGGCCCTCTGTCAAGGGCGCAGTGGGGGGCAGAAAGAAGAATAGGAGATAGGAGATAGGAGATAGGAAATTGCAGGTTTGCTGATATCGATGCGTTGATGGTTGATAGTTGATTGTTGATGGTTCGGACTCGTAATTGTGCTCGTAATCGTATTCGTAATTCGCAATCGTGATCGTAATCGTGATCGTCATCGGATCCGGGACCTAGGATTTGGGACCCGGGTTCTGGATCCCGGTTCCCAACACCCAATACCAAGGACTTGGGTCCCGGCCCTCCCATGCACCCTTTCCCTGCCCGTGACTCGATATCCGGTTGGCACGATGAAGGTTCCGCGAGCACGGCAGCGAGCGGCGCGAGCGGCCACTGGCCGCGCCTTATCCAAGGCGTCCAACCACTCTGTCCATGCTGCTTGAATGTCTTCCCGTCAAGGATCAAACCATCGTCCGCACACGGCAACGAAAGCAGGGCTCGAGTCCAACCACGCAAACAGTTGGTGATAATGGCGCACCCGGCAGGGCGCGAACCTGCAACCGGCGGTTTCGAAGACCGATGTCCGAAATCCGATGTCCGAAGTCCGCATGCTGAAAACGAGTTTCGAGTCCCGAGCCTCGATTACGAATTACGATCACGATTACGAATTACGATCACGATTACGAATTACGATTACGATTACGAATTACGATTACGAATTACGATTACGAATTACGATTACGAATTACGATTACGACAGACAGGGGGGCGGGTTCACTGCGTTCCGGAGAGGAAATCCAAGATCGCCAAAGCGACCGCCTTCGTCTTCGAGGACGGGTCGTTGATGGGGCCGACGCAGGAGGGGCACCCGGCGGGGCAGGCGCAGCCGGCGATGAGGGCGCGGCCCTTGCGGAAGAGCTCCTCGTGGCGGTCGTACAGCTCGTCGCTCAGCCCGATGCCGCCGGGGTGGCTGTCGTAGAAGAACAGCGTGGGCTCGAACCGGTCCACAATCTCGATGAGCCCCTCGTCGGTGTGCCCGTCCATGGAGTAGATTCCCCGCCCCTGGGTGCCCAGCGCGGCGAACCAGCGCGACTGCCGGTCGCCGATGCTGCGGCCCAGGTCCCGGAAATCGCACATGAGCATGAGCACGGCCACATTGTGCAGGGCGTAGGCAAGGCCGAGGAAGCCGTCGATGACCTCCAGCCGGTTGTAGGGCAGCGCGGCGAGCTGGTCGGGGCGCGCGGTGAACCAGCAGGCGGCGGTGTGCAGGTCATGCTGCGGCAGGTTGATGTCGCCGAAGCCCAGGTTCTCCATGGTGTAGAACCGGATCTTCTTGAAACCGGCGTAGTTCTTGACGACATGAACCTCGCCCCGCTCCCGGAGCACGCCGGCGCGCGGCTCCTGCTGGAACTCGTCCAGGATCCGGACGCTGGTGTAGACGATGGAGTCGGTGTAGTAGTCCACCTGGCTCGGCTCCACGTAGGCCTTGCGGGCGGCGTAGTCCAGCTTCTTCACCCAGTACTGCCGGCCCTCGCACATGTAGATGGCGTCCTCGTAGATGACCTCGGGCGCGGTCTCGAAATCCACCTCGGCGACGGCCCGGGCGTTGTCGGTCTGGTCCAGGACGACGAAGTTTTCCTCGGCGATGTTCCGGAGCGACACTCCGTCGGCCGGGTAGGCGTCGGCCATCCAGTGCCAGGCGCCGCCGCTGTGGTGGACGAGGCCGCCCTCCTCCAGCGTCTCCAGGAAATCGGCCACGGGTCCGGCGCCGAACGGCTCGCCGTCCTTGAACGGCAGCTCGAAGGCGGCGCACTTGATGTGGCTGAGCATGATCAGGAGGTTTTCCGGGTTGACTAGGGCGTGCTCCGGGGAGCGGCCGAAGAAGTAATCGGGATTGTTCATGAGGAACTGGTCCAGCGGGAAGCTCCGGCCCACCAGGATGATCACCGACAGGTCGCTTTTGCGCCCCGCGCGCCCCGCCTGCTGCCAGGTGGAGGCGATGGTGCCGGGGTAGCCGGCCATGACGCAGGCGGTGAGGGTGCCGATGTCGATGCCGAGCTCCAGCGCGTTGGTGCTCACCACCCCGAGGATGCTGCCATCGCGCAGGCCCCCCTCGATTTCCCGCCGCACCAGCGGCAGGTAGCCGCCGCGGTAGCCCCGCACCGTCTCCCGGCGGCTGAGCTTTTTCTCCACCTGGTCCTTGAGGTACTTGACCAGGATCTCCACGTTGAGCCGGCTCTGGGCGAAGACGATCGTGGGCACGCCCTGGCGCAGCAGCAGCGTGGCCAGCTTGCGCACGGCGGTCAGGTAGCTCTGGCGGATGCCCAGGTCGGGATTGATCACGGGCGGGTTGTAGAAGACCAGCAGCTTCTCGCCGGCGGGCGCGCCGCTGCGGTCCACCACCGCCACCGGCTCGCCGATGAGGCGCTCGGCCAGCTCGCCCGGATTGGCGATGGTGGCCGAACAGCAGATGAACTGGGGATGGGAGCCGTAGAAGGCGCACACCCGGCGCAGCCGCCGGAACAGGTTGGCCACATGGGAGCCGAACACGCCGCGGTAGGTGTGGATCTCGTCCACGACGATGTACTTCAGATTTTCGAACAGCTTGACCCACTTCGTGTGGTGGGGGAGCACCGCCTGGTGGAGCATGTCGGGATTGGAGATGACGATGTGGCCGAGGTCGCGGATCGCCTTGCGCGCGTCGGTGGGCGTGTCACCGTCGTAGGTGAAGGTGCGGATACCGCCGCCCACGCCGTCGATGAGCTCCTGCAGGCCGGCGCGCTGGTCCTGCGACAGCGCCTTGGTGGGGAACAGGTACAGGGCGCGGGCGGTGGGATCGTCGAGGCAGCGCTGGAGCACCGGCAGGTTGTAGCACAGGGTCTTGCCCGACGCGGTGGGCGTGACCAGGGCCACGTGGCGGCCCTCTGTCACCAGGCGCAGCGCCTGGGCCTGGTGGCTGTAGAGCCGGTCGATCCCTGCCGCCGCCAGCGCCGCCGCCAGGCGCGGATGCAGGTCCGGCGGCAGGGGGACGTACTCGCCCTCCGTCGCCGGGATGTGCTTCCAGGCGGCGATGGCCTGGTTGCGCTCGGCGTAGCGCCGGATCTGCGCGATCACCCCGGTCAGATGCATCATGCGGCGACTCCCGCAGCGGTTTGGACCATTATCCCAGATTCACCGGGGGTGGGGGAAGCACTTCGCATCGTCCCGAACGGTTTGTTGATCATTTTTTCATTGATCAATGGTCATTTCGGATTATTGGTTATTGATTGCTGATGGGACCTGGGGGAGGACCTGGGACCTGGGGGAGGACCTGGAACCCAGGACCCAGGTCCGATAGTGTTGATGGTTGATGGTTGATGGTTAATTGTTGATCGATGGAATGAGCCGCGAGATTCGAAACCCGATCCCCGATTACGATCACGATTACGATCACGATTACGAGTACGATTACGAGTACGATTACGAGCACGGAGGAGGGAAACGAGCCTCTAGCCTCGAGCCTCAAGCCTCTAGCCTCGAGCCTCGAGCCTCGAGCCTCGGTCCCCGAGCCCCGAACCTCGAGCCGCGGAACCCGCCGCTTACTCCGTCCGCTTGATGAAGGCGGCCAGGTCGTCGCGCAGCTCGCCGGCGGTCTGGTGGCGCTGAGCCGGATCCTTGGCCAGGGTGCGGTCGATGATGGCCCAGAGCGCCGCCGGGAAGGCCGGCGGCGGCGGCGCCACCGGCTGGTACAGAATGGCATGCATCACGCCGATGTAGTTCTCCGCGGAAAAGGGGGATTTCCCTGTCGCCATCTCGTAGAGCACCAGACCCAGCGAGAATATGTCGGTGCGATGGTCGACGAGGTCGCCGCGGAGCTGCTCCGGTGACATGTAGTTCACCGTGCCCATGATGGCGCCCTGTTCGGTCAGGCCGGTCATCGCCGTGGCCTGGAGCTCGTTCGGGCCGGTCCATTTCACCAGGCCGAAATCCAGAATCTTGACGCGGCCTCCGGCGGCCACCATGATGTTGGCCGGTTTGATGTCGCGGTGGATCATGTTCTTGGAGTGGGCCAGGGCCAGGGCGTCGGCCACCTGGATGCCGATCCGGCAGATGGATCCGGGCTCGAAGGGGCCCTCCCGGAGCATGTCGCGGATGGTCATGCCCTCGACAAACTCCATGACGATGAAATCGAGTCCGGCCTCCTGGCCCACCTGGTGGATGGTGCAGATGTTCGGGTGGTTCAGCACCGAGGCCGCCCGGGCCTCCTTGAGAAAGCGCCGGCGGATACCGGAGTTGTCGCTCATCTGGGGCGAGATGACCTTGACGGCCACGGGCCGCTTGAGCTGGGTGTCCTCCGCCTTGTACACGCAACCCATCCCGCCTTCGCCCAGCTTGTGCAGGATGTGGAACGGCCCGAGATGGTCCGGTTCCCGCGCGGGGAGGGCGTCGACCACCTGGCGGGTCTCCTCCTTCGGCATCGACACCTGCATGGTGTCACCCAACACGTTGCGCTCCTCGCTGTCGCGGCGGACGATGAACTCGCTGAAGGCGGTGGAGAACAGCGCCGGCGGCGCACCGGGCAGGATGTAGCCGCTTTTCTCCAGCTTCTTGAACAGGTAGGTGAAGGTGGGCGGCACCGGTTCGCCCCGCATCACCTGGCGGCAGATGTTCTTCTCCTCGACGCTGAAGTGGTCCCAAATGTAGTTGAAGTGGGGGATCACTTCCTCGAGGAAAATCTCCAGCACCTGGGCCGGGTCCGCCGTGCCGTCGCCCATGGTCAGCTGTTCGAAGAAGGCGCAGCAGGCGATCTGGATGAAGAACGGGAAATAGCCGGACAGCTTCAGGATCGCGTCCGCGTGCGGCTCCAGCGGCGCGCCGGACTCGGCCGAGGGCTGGCCGATGAGTTGGAGCGCCTCGTCGCGGCTGAACACGCTCAGGTTGATGGTGCTGAAGATGTTGAAGAAGGGCGAGTCGGCCACCTTGCTGGTGTGGCACAGCTCCTGCAGGTCGCGCTTGGAGCTGGTGATGTAGGCCAGGTCGTAGTTGTTGGCCAGCGACCGGAAGAAGGAGAAGAACTCCTCGCCGAAGTGCTGGTTCGAGGTGACCACGTCGAATTCGTCGAACAGGACCACGATCTTGCGCCCCTTGCGCTGGAGGGCGGCCACGGCCATGCGGACGCCCTCGAAGTCGGGGGTGAGCGCCTCGGAAAAGTCCGCGGCCTGCATCAGCAGCAGGATCAGCTCGCGGAAGAACTCCGACAGCGACAGGTTTTTCCGCTCCTGCAGGTCCATCTTGACGAAGACGTACGGCGCCGGGGCTTCGAGGTGGCGCGCCTGGACCTCCGGGGAGGCGATGTGGTTGAGCAGGGACGATTTGCCGATCCGGCGCTCGCCCACCACCGACACCGACTGCGGCCGCGCCGCGCCGATGCGGGAGAAGATCCGCGCCACCTCGCGCCGCCGCCCGAAGAAGCGGTGGATGTCGCGGATGGCCACGCGGTCGAGATACGGGTTCTGTTTCATCGCGTCACCGGTTCTGGTTTTCGCCGATGATCTGCCAGGGCGAGTGGTCGCGGTGGATCCACTCGCGGAGCAGATCGATGCGGAACTGGAACTGCCGCCCCTTCTTGTTGGCCACCTCGCGGGTGAAGAGCGCCTCCAGGAGTGTCTGCACGGTCTGCAGATCCTGCTGGACGGGGAGCTGCAGCCCGGCGGCGTGCGCGAGCAGGCTCTCGGCGTCCATGGCCTCGCCGCCGGTGGTGGTCAGTCCGTCGGCGAGCAGCGAGAGGACCAGCTTCTCGGAGAAACTGAAGCTGTCCCAAAAGTAAAGCATCTGGGGCAGCGGATTCTCGATGAGCTGGACCACCACCGCCGCCAGGTCATCGGCGGTGACGAGATTGTGGCCCACCTCGTTGAGATGGTCCACCACGTTCATGCAGACGGCCTGGGTGTAGAACGGCTGCCCGGCGGTGAGCCGGTAGATGCGCTCGGGCACGCCGTCGGCGTGGAAGACCAGCCCCTTGAGCGGTTCGGTGATCAGGCGCTGGGTGTCGCGCGGGGTCAGGAAGCTGATCTTGCGGTAGAGGCTTTTGGCGATCAGGTGCTGCCAGTACGGCTTGCGGCGGTCCTCCAGCCGCATGGAGCCGGTCAGGACGAAGCTGAGCTCCGGGTGCCGGTCCAGCAGCGCGGAGAGACAGTCCACCGTCGACGCGTGCAGGGCGCCCTGGTCGATGAGCGTTTCGAGGATCTCGTACTCGTCGAGCAGGAACACAAATTTGCGGCCGGCGAACCGCCGGATGGCGGCCTCCAGCAGCTCCTCAAAGCTCTCCTGGCCTTTGCCCGCGTCCACCGGCGGCAGCGTGGCGCCGCGCTTGCGCAGCCCCTCGGCGACGTCCCGGGCCATTCGGTTGTAGAACGAGACGGTGTCGGGACAGTTGCCGTAGAGCTGCAGGTCGATGAGCACCGGCAGGACGTCGGGGCCGAGGCGGCCGTTGAGGATCTGGTAGAGGATCGAGGTTTTCCCGCTGCGGCGCTCGCCGCAGAGCACGATGCAGACGCCGCTGTCCTCGCGGCGGATGTTCTTCAGGATGAAATGGAAGTCGTCCTCCCGGCCGAAGAACATCTCCTTTTCGCGGATGGGATTCCCGACGATGTACGGGTTGACCTTGATGGGCTTGAACTCGCGCAGGGCGCGCTCGTGGATCCGCTTGCGGACGGCCCGGCGCACGCGGCCGACGGTCCAGTTGACGACCAGGAAGAGGAGCAGCAGGCTGGGGATCAGGATCAGGATCCAGCGCCGGTAATCGGAACGGACGCGCCACTCCTGCGCGGGAACGAACGTGCCGTTGTGGATGGCGATGATCTGGATCTTCTTGACCACGTCGCCGTTGGCCTTGAAGTTGAAATCGCCGGTGACGCCGGGAAAGTTTTCGGTCGCCGAGATGGCGTCGCGCAGCGCTTCGCGGCGCGGATCCGGCGTCCGCCGGATCGCCTGGAGCAGGATGCAGGCCGCGTCGTACGCCCGGCCGGCGTGGGGGCCGGCCGCGATCCCGAAACGCTCCTTGTACCGGGCGGCGAACAGACGCGCCGCGGGCTTGTCCTGGAGGAGGAAGTACGAATCCGTCGCCACCAGGCTCTCCACGTCCCGCCAGCTGGCGAGGTAGCGTTCGGTGACGTCGGGGGCGAAGAGCTGGACCGGCAGTTGCCTTTCCCGGACCAGTTTCGCGAGGCGGATGTTGTCGGGGGTGATGCCGAACAGGCCGAGCGCCTCGATCCTCTGCCGCTGAATTTCCTGCAACTCGGTGTTGAAGTCCGCCTGATCGCGCCGAAACGGCTGGGCGTAGGCGAGCTCGAGGTTGTGCTGCTCGAGGCTGCGGGTGAGGTCGGCCATCAGGCCGCGTCCGAAATCGTCATTGTCGTACAGGATGCCGATGCGCCGCAGCGACAGCTCCTCGGTCAGGTAGCGACTGAGCTCGGCCATGCGGAAATAGTCGGATTCGATGCAGCGGAACACCCACTTGTTGCCGGTCGCGGTGACCCGCGTGGCCGTGGACGACGAGGTCAGGAGCGGCGCCCGGGCGCGGGCGCACGGCTCCATGATGGCCAGGGTGCACGACGAATTGATGGCGCCCAGCACCGCCACGGCGCCCCCGCGCAGGAGCCGGTCCACGCCGGCGGCGGATTGCAGCGGTTGCCCCTGATCGTCGGCTTCGATGATCTCGACGAGCCGGCCGTGCGCACCGCCCATCTTGTTGAACTCTTCCGCGGCGAGGCGCACCGCGTTGAGCTGGCCGATACCGGCGGATTGGTTCGTGCCGGTGAGGGGGCCGATGACGCCGATCCGAATGGGACCGGGCGGAGCCGGATTGTTGGCGGACAGCACCGACGCCGCCAGCAGCAGCGCCAGCGCCGCGGACCGGAAGAGTGCCGCCGAGATTCGCTTGAGACCACAGGTGCCGATCATGATGTGCCGGGAGTCTCCCTTGACGAAGTCTGACGGGCCCCTCACGGGGCGCCCGTTGGGCGGGCCCGGGCCGCCGGCGCTTCAGCCGGCCGGTCCGGATTCAGCGCGTCGCCGGCGACGCGCCGGAGCAGGCCGTAGAGGGTCGGGAACTCCGATCGGAAGCTGGCCAGCGCCGCGGCGGAAGGCCGCTCCGCGCTGTGGACGTGGGCGCCCCGGCCAGCCTGGGCGATGACATATCGCCCCACACCCACCTGGGCCAGCGCGTGGCCGCCCACACCGACCTGTCCCACGGCCAGCCGCGGGGCCACCGCCATCTGGCCGAAGGCCTCGTAGCCGGACACCGACACCTGCCCCAGCGCCAGCAACAGGCCGAGTGAAATCTGGCCGATGGGGAGCACGCCCACGGCGACCTGCCCCAGGGCGATCACTCCGAAGGCGAAGCGGCCGACGGCGATGATGCCGACGGCCCGTCCGGGCGCGCCGGTCTGCGGATCGCGGCCCACGACCAGGTGAAACAACGGCAGGCCGAACAGCCGGTATTCGCTCCGGTATTCGCGGCGCCGGCCTGGCTGTGGTTGCGGCATCGACTGGCCCTTGTGCTGGAGTCCACACCCATTGTCCGGATGGATTATAATCCAGAACCTTCCCGCCGATTCGCAGAATCTTCGCGCGGGTTTGCGGAAAATTCGCTTCGCCGGGGACGGCGGGTGCGCTATCTTGGGCGCTCGGGCCGTCCGATACCGGAGACAAGGGCATGCATCCGAGTTTCACCGCCATCCAATCCCGCCTGGAGCCGCACGCGGACAAGCTGTGGTGGCTGCACAGCCTCTACTCGCTTCTGTTGGGCGTGGCGATGATGTGGCTGGGGCGGGTTCGGTTTACCTACGTCCGGTTGGTGGTGATCCACATCGCCTTCATCTGGGCCACCAGCCTGCTCCTGCCCGTGATCCTGCGGCATCCCCGCCTGGCCGGTCCGTGGGGCGGCCGCCTGCGGCTGGTGGTCAACTGGTTCAACCGAAATTTCTACCAGCAGATCCTCTTCTTCATTTTGCCCCTGTACTGGGCGAGTATGACGCCCGGCGCCGCCAACATGGTCTTTGTGGCGGCGCTGGCCGCTTCGGCCGTGCTGTCGACGCTCGACGTGGTGTATGACCGCCAGCTCTCGGTGCGCTGGTACTGCCTGTCGGTGTTCTTTTCGTTCAACCTGTTCGCCAGCATCAATGTGCTGCTGCCCATTTCCTGGAAGATCGGCAACACCGCGGCCCTGACGGTGAGCGCGTTGCTGGCGGGGGCCGGTTACGCGACCTTCGTGCTCCGGCTGTCGGGGCTGGCGCGCCGGCAGCGGTGGATCCTGGCGGGGCTGGGCACGCTGCTGCTGGTGGGACTGCTGGAGCTGGGCCGGCCGCTGGTCCCGCCGGCCCCGCTGCGCCTGCAGCAGACGGTGTTCAGCCTGGGTTTCCGGCCGAACACCTTGCGGAGCGTCGGACCGGTGACGGAGCTGCCGGCCGGATACACCGGCCGGCTCTACGCGCTGACCGCCGTCGTCGCGCCCCTCGGCCTCGAGGAGAAGGTCAGCCACCGCTGGTACGTGGACGGCGCGGAGGTGTTCGCGTCGCGCCATTACGCCATCGCCGGCGGGCGGAAAGACGGCTACCGGCTCTGGACGTCCATGGCCCTGAAGCGGCTGCCGCCGGCGGCCGAGGTCCGGGTGGACGTGGAGACGCAGGGGGGACAACTCATCGGACGGGCGGCAATCAGATCCCGGCCGGCTGAGCCTTGATGAGCGGCTCCGCCAGGCGCCGGGCCCGCAGGCAGGGAGGCATCAGGAACAGAATGTGAGTCAGCCGGCCGGCCGTCACGGCGATGGCCGCCGCCACGGCGCCGGTGGCGCCGCCGAGCCGGATGCCCGCGAACAGCACGACGATGATCCCCACCACCTCGACGGAGGTGGCCCACGTGATCGCCCGGGTCATGCGGGCGTGAACCAGCAGAGCGCGCTGGAACGACAGCAGCACCTCCATCGACGGCATCAGCAGCACGAGTTGGGCGGGCAGCAGGGCGAACGCCGCCAGGTCGGCCGAGAGGCCGGAGACCTTGTCCAGCCAAAGATGCGACAGCGGAGTCAGTACGAGCAGCGCGTAGGCGCCGCCGGTCGCCACCGCCAGGCGGTTGCCGAAGTCGCGCAAGGCGCGATAGCCTTCCTGCCGTTCGCCGAGGAGGGCGATGGCCGTCTCCTGAAACGAGATGCCGAAGCACCGAAAGATGAACGACGTCACGTGGACCACCGGCCAGACGGCCAGCGATTCGATGGCCAGCCGGCTCCGGCCCATGAAGAACGTGAGCAGCGGATGCACACCCATGGCCAGGATCGAGGTCATGGCCAGGGGCATGTAGAAGCGGTGGATCTCCCGGTAACCGGGGGCGGACCGGCAGTCGCTGTCGTCCTGCAGCAGCTGGCTCACGATCCGCCGGCTCATCAGGCGGCTGGCGACGGCCTCCATGGTCACGCCCGCCGAGAGCGCCGCCGCCCCTACCCATGCGCCCGGCACCCCGCCGACGGCGTAGAGCACCACGGCGGTGACGGCCATGGTGGACAGTCGCACCACCGTGCCGTAGGCCACCCGCCGGGTTAGGTTGTTGCGGATCATGATCCCCTGGTAGAACCGCCGATAGCCGATGGCGCCCGGCCACGGCAGCAGCAGCAGGTAGGCGACGTACACGAGCCGGGCCACCTCATCCGGCAGCTCCAGCAGCTGGCGGACGATCAAGTCAAACACCGGCGGGATCAGGCCCACGAGCATCACGGCCGTGATGCAGCCGTTCATGGCGTAGGTGTAGGTGCGCAGGCGGACGAGCGACGTGCGGCCGGTGACCAGGGCGGTGGCGGCGCTCATGATCATGATGATGGGTGCCTCGATGATCAGGGCGAACGAGAAGGCCACGCCATAGGCCGCCAGGTTGTACTTGGGATCGGCCAGCCGGGCGATCACCGCCGCGAGGAACGGGCCTTCCAGCGCCATCATGAGCCAGGTGGCGGCCAGGGGGATCCAGAAGCCGGTGATCTTGCGAAGGTTCAGTGTGGCCATGATCCGTTTCCGGCGTGCAGCATAGCAATTCCCGGCGGTCAACTCAAGGGCGGACTCCGCCGCGCCTCGGATTGTCCGAAAGCCTCGATCCGCCGTTGCGCAAGGGGGGGCGGCGCGCGCGTCCCGCGCCGGCTTGTCTGAAAATGCCGCGGCCGGTTCCGGGGAACCGGCCGCGGGCGAAAACCGGATGACGCGGGCGCGCGCTACTTGCCGAGCACCTTCATGTACTCGGGGAGCAGCCGGCTGATGTCCGCGTACGCGTTGGCGTTCTGGATGCTGAACTTGTACTTCTGGTCGCCCACCTGGAACGAGAACTCGTCCCCCTTGGCGAACTGCACGTTCTTCAGCGAGCGAATGGGCACGTTGAAGGCGTGCTTGGCCTCGTTCGTCTCATACTTCAGATTGTCGGCGCTGAACACGAGGAAGCCAGTGCAGCCGCCCATGAAATGCTTGTGCTCCACGGCGACGGACCGGTTGATCAGGACGGCGAAGGATTTGCGCACCTCCATCTCCTGGATGATGCCCTGGAGTTTGTCCACCGGGTATCCCGGGACGCCGCCGAGATCGATGACCTTGCGCAGGTGGGTGATGGCCTGGTCATAATTCCGGTCGGACTGGGCCAGGATGCCCAGGTTCAGGTGGGCCAGCGCGTAGTCCGGCTTGAGCTGGATGGCCTTGCGGAAATTTTCCTGCGCCTTGGCGATGTTCTTCAGCTCGAGGTAGGACGCGCCGATGTGGAAGTACGCGTCGGCCTGGCGGGGATCGATGGCCACCGACTGGGTCAGCTGGTCGATGGCGCTCTGGTAATTGCCCGCCTTGTAATCGCCGATGCCCGCGGTGAGCAGCGATCGCGCGCGGGCCTGCAGCTGCTGCTGCTGGCTGTCGCGCTCCTGCTGCTGCCGGCGGGTCTGGGCGTCGGCCATCTTCTGGACGACGCGGTCGATCCGGCTCTCGATCTGCCGGTCGCCGGGGAAATAGCGGTTGTAGGCATCCAGAATCGACTTGGCCCGGTCGTAGTTCTCGGCCAGGATGGCCTCGTCGGCCTGGAGGGGCGCCTGGTTCTTGATGCGCTGGATCATTGTGTTGGCTTTCTTGTTGTTTTTGTCCAGGCGCTTGATCTGGAGGCAGTATTCATAGGCGTTGTCGTCGGGCGGCGTGACCAGCCGGCCGGCGCCGATGGCCTGCTCGGCCCGGGTGGTCAGATCCTTGATGCTCTCGGTGCGCGTCTTCTGGAGGTTCTTCACCTCGGTGGTCGCCTTGTCGTACGCCTGGCGGATCTCCGGATCATCGGGGCTGATTTCGGTCAGCTGCGTGTACAGTTTTTCGGCCAGGACCCAGTTCTTCGACGACGCCGCCTTGGCGGCGCGGTCCTTGATGGTGTCGGCCACCTTCTGCTTCATCTCGAGGGCGAAGGCGTTTTCGGGATCGAGCTCCAGAATGCGCTGGCTGTAGTACAGCGCACAATCCTCCGGCGGTTCGGCGTAGCGCTTGTCGGCGAACGCCACGTCGGCCTTCGACTTGAAGTCCTCCAGCATGGCCAGCTGTTCGTCGGTGGGCCCGGTGGGCTGATCCGGTCCGGTGGGTGCGCCGATCTTCTCGAGCCGGAACACGTCGAGGTTGAGCACGCGATCCGCCTCGATCACGATCTCCTGCTCCACCGGCTTGTAACCTTCCTTGACGACCTTGAGGGTATGGGTGCCCACTTCGATGTTCTCCTGGGTCCAGGGCGTGCTGCCCAGGAGGTCGCCGTCGAGGTACACCTTGGCGCTTTCGGGGAACGACTTGACCTCGAAGCCGCCGTAGCGACCTTTCATGAAGTGGAGGGCGAGCAGGACGCCGCCGACGACGATGGCCAGGAGCAGGAACGCGACCACGCCGATCACGGCGATCTTGAGGCCGGTGCGGGACGGCTTGGCGGCCGCCGGCGTGAGCTCGGCCTCGGCCATGGGTGCGCCGTACTGCTGGGCGGCGGGGATCTTCGGCGCGGGGGTGTAGTCGCGCAGGTGGATCTCCTCGGCCCGGGTCAGCTCCTCGGGCAGGCCGGGCGGCGCCGACTGCTTGGGCGGTGCCGGCTGCTTGGGCGGCGGCGGCTGCGGCGGCGGAGGTGCGTAGGCGGCGGTGGGCGCCGGCGAGTATGCCGGCGGTTGTTGCGGCGGCGGCTGCGGGGCCGGCGGCTGCGGGGCCGGCGGCTGGAACACCGGCGGCTGTGGTGGCGTGTAGGCGGCGGTGGGTGCCGGTGTGTACGCCGGTGGCTGGGCGGCGACGGGAGCCGGCGGCGGCGCCGGGGGCGCCTGGGGCGGCCGCGGGGTGGCGTCCACCATGACGGTCTTGCCGAACGGATCGTCGGCGGGCGGTCCAGCCGTGGGCGGCGCCATCCTGGCGCCGGCCAGCGTGTCGTCGTCGGTCGGCCGCGCGGGGGTATGGGCCAGATCGCCGATGAAGACGGTCCGGCCGTCGTCCTCCTCCGGCGGCGCGGGGGTTTGCGCGCCGATGAAGAGTGTCTTGCCCGCGTCTTCCTCGACGGGGGTGTCGGTCTGGGCGCCGATGAACACGGTGCGGGCGGCGTAATCCTCGTCGGTGTCCGGGGCCAGGTCGTAGCCGGCGGCCGCCGATTCCTCCGGCGCGCCCGGATGCGTGTCCTCCATGCCGATGCCGATCTCCTCGAGCTGGATGTCCACGCCGGACGACGTGGTCGCCGGCAGGATCGTGGGGCGCAGCGTCTCCGGATCGGGCAGGGGTGACGGGACCACCTGAGTCGGCTTCGGCGCCTCGGCGGGCGGCGTCACGACGACTTCATCGGGCTCCAGCGTCACCTCCTCGGGTTCCGCCTGGGCGGCGAGATCGAGGCCGCCCTGCTCCAACTGTTTGCGGTCCATCATGAACGTCTGGGCCAGCGGCGGGGATTTCTTTTTTCCCGTGAGCAGCGGCGGCGGGACCACCTCGGTGGTCTCCAGGTGCTCCTCGACCGCTTCCGGCGGGGCCGGCCGGCCGATCTCCTGCTGCAGATCGGATTTCATCCGCATGATGGTGGGCTCGGCCTCGTGGCGCAGCGCGTCGCCGATCCGCTGCAGCTGCTGCTTGACCTCCTTGATGGACTGGAAACGCTCGGCCTTGTTGCGCTGGATGCACTTGTCCACCAGGTTGTCCCAGAGCGGCTGCAGGGCCCGGCACTGCGACAGGTTGCGCAGCCGGACGGGTTCCAGGCTGCTGATGGCCTCGATCATGGCCTCGGCCGTGTCGGCCTGGAAGGGGAGGGCGCCGGAGAGGGCGTGGTACAGGATGACGCCGAAGCTGTAAATGTCGTCGAGGTCGTCCACGGTGGTGCCCGTCGCCTGCTCGGCGGAGATGTAGGCGATGTCGTCGATGCTGAGATAGCTGCTGTCGCTGGTGGTGTTGAAACGCCGGAACTTCTCGTTGAGCAGCAGTTTGGAAATGCCGAAATTCATGATCTGGACGCACTCTTTGCCGTCCGGGTTGGCGTAGACGACGATGTCCTGGGGCGTGAGATAGCCGTGCTCGATGAGGCTCTCGTGGGCCTGGTGGAGGGCGTCGGCGATCTGGTAGAAGATGTTGATCGCCCGTTCCTGCTCCAGCGGCGCCTCCGCCTTGAGGATTGTGGCCAGCGGACGCCCCTCGACGAACTCCGAGGTGATGAAGTAGCGCTGGTCCTCGGTCACGTCCATGTCGTAGATGGTGCCGATGTTGACGTGCTGCAGCTTGGAGTACTTGCGGACGGCCTCGCTCAGCAGCGAGTGGAATTTTTCATCGCGGGTCAGTCCGGGCTGGAAGACCTCCAGAATGACCGTCCGGCCCAGCGGCATCTGCTTGGCCTTGAAGATGCGGCCGAGGCTGTCCTCGCGGATCATCTCCGCAATCTCGTATTTGCCGTTCAGGGTCTTGTTGATGAGAGGGTCCTGCTGCTGGACCGCCTTGGCCAGGGGGGTGCCGTCCTCGGGACAGAAATTGAATTCGTCCCCGAAACCCTTGCTGCATTGCGGGCAAATCTTCATGGTCGTCCTCGACGAACTAAAATTGTTACAACCTGGAGACAGGCAGAAAAATTATATTACAAATGTTTGACAAAGGAAAGCGGAGCCGTCCTCACCGGAGGGGACGGGTCTCCTCGACGCGCTTGAGCGCGTCCTCCAGCTCGGCGCGGGACAATTTCATGGTGCCGGGGAGCTGCTCCTGGAACTCCTCGCGGTAGATCTCCAGGACGACAAAGGTCAGCCCGGTCACCAGCGGGCCGAGAATGAGGCCCGAGAATCCGAAGAAGGACAGGCCGCCGAGAATGCTGAAAAAGATGACCACCGGGTGGATTTTGGAACCGCCGCGGATGATGAGGGGCTTGAGCACGTTGTCGGCCAGCGTCACGGTCAGCAGGCCGTAGACCACGATGAACACCGCCTTGCCGAAGCTGCCGACGGCGATGAGGTAGAGGGCGGCGGGGATCCAGACGGTGAACGCCCCCAGCACCGGCACCAGCGACATGAAGGCCATCACCACGCCCCACAGCAGCGGGGACGGCATGCCGATCAGCAGGAAGGCCAGGCCGCCCAGGACGCCCTGGATGGCCGCCGAGGAGAAGGTCCCCAGCATGGTGGCCCGGGTGATGTCGGTGAATTTCCGGATGATTTTCTCCTCGCGGTTCTTGTCCATGGGCGAGAGCTTGCGCAGCTCCCCCACCACCTTCTCCCCGTCCTTGAAAAAGTAGTAGGTCGCGACCAGCAGGAGCACGAACCGGAACATGAAGCCGGCCAGGCCGGAGAAAAAATTGGTGCTCTGGCCCACGATGAAGCCGCTGGCGGATTCGAGGCCTTTGATGACCAGGGCGTGGAGGTCGATCTGGTCAAAGTTGACGAACCGGCCCAGCACGGACTTGGCCTTCGTGAGCACCGGGTGGGTCATGATGGTCCGTTCGAGATTCTGTTCCTGTTTGGCCAGCGCGTCGGAGTACATGACGTAGGCGTCGACGGACTGCTGGGCGACGTTGGCGATGAGCAGGATCACCGGCAGGATGATCAGCAGGGTCAGACCGAACACCATCAGCAGGGCCGCCAGCGACTCCCGTCCGCGCAGCAGCGTCCGCAGCCGGCGGTACAGCGGGTAGGACGTGATCACCAGGATCGTCGCCCAGAGAAAGATCATGAAGAACGGCGCGAACACCCGCACGAACAGGTACAGGACGACGGCCAGGATCAGCACGAAGAACCAGAACGGGAAATCCTGCTTCATCATCAGACACCTTCTTTCGGGCAGAGATCATCCAGCGGGCACTCGGCGCACGCGGGCCGGCGCGCCCGGCACGTGTTCCGCCCGTGCAGGATCAGCCAGTGGGAGAGGTTGATCCAGTGCTCGGGGGGTGTCAGCGCCATGAGGTCGCGCTCGATTTTTTCCGGCTGGGTCTGGCCGGTGAGGCCGAGGCGGAAGGCCAGGCGGCGGACATGGGTGTCGACGACCACGCCGGCGGCGATACCGAACGCGCTGCCCAGCACCACGTTGGCGGTCTTGCGGGCCACGCCGGGAAGCGCCGTGAGCGCCTCCATGGTGCGGGGCACCCGGCCGCCGTGGCGCTCCACCAGCAGGCGGCAGCAGCCGCGGATGCTGGTCGCCTTGTTGCGGAAAAAGCCGGTGGGCCGGATTACGGCCTCGAGCTCCGCCTGCGGGACGGCGGCGAGCGCCGCCGCATCCGGGTAGCGGCGGAACAGCTCCGGCGTCACCCGGTTGACCCGTTCGTCGGTGCATTGGGCGGAGAGGATGGTGGCCACCAGCAGTTCCAGCGGATTGCGGTGATTCAGGGCGCAGCGGGGCGCGGGGTAGATCCGGGCCAACCGCTCGATGATCCGGGCCAACCGGTCTCGTGGTCTCACGCGAGCACCTCCGTCGCGGGCACAATCCGCCGGGTCATGGAACCTGGGAATCCTCCCCATTGTAATCGGGGGCGGGAATCGCCGCCAACGCTTTTTCGGCCGCGAGGCGGCGGGTCAGCTCCAGGTATTGCTCCAGGCCGAGGACGCCGGGGCGGACGGCGGCGTCCAGCCCCGCCGCCGTCAGCCATCGTCGGGCGGCGGCACGCCCTTCGGGCGCGGGCAGGTTGTTGAGCAGGGTCTTGCGCGGCGCGCGGAACGCAACGCCGGCCAGGGCCAGAAAGGCGGCCTCCAGCTCCGGCGGCAGGAGCGGGGCGGGACGCAGGGTCAGGCGGAAGATCCGCGACTGCACCTTGGGCGGCGGGTGGAACGCGCCGGGCCGGATGCGCGCTCCGGCCCACCCTTCCGCGTAGTACCGGCAGCAGAGGGACAGGTAGCCGTAGTCGGCGGCGCCGGGGGGTGCGGTGATCCGTCGCACCACCTCGTCCTGCAGGATGCCGCCGATCCGCGTGAACAGGTCGCGGCGGGGCAGGAGCGTCCGCACGAGATGGGTGCCCACGTTGTACGGGAAGTTGCCGAGCACGGCGGCGGGGAGCCGCCAGCCTGCGGTGGCGAGCGCGCCGGTCCAGTCGACGCGGCGCGCGTCGGCCTCGATGAGGCGGAAACGCGTTTCGCCGCCCAACTCCTCCCGGAGGCGGCGGCAGCAGGCCGGGTCGATCTCCACGGCCAGCACCCGCAGGCCCCGGGCCAGGAGCGTGCGGGTCAGCCCGCCCGGGCCCGGACCGATCTCCACCACGTCGGCGTCGGCCGGCGGGCCGGCCAGGTCGGCGACGGCCGCCAGGATGTTCGGATCGGTGAGAAAATGCTGGCCCAGGTGTTTCCGGGGTGTGATCCGTTCGGGCATGCCTATCCTTTACCAGAAAACGGGCCGGGAATAAAGACCGGCCGTGTCGGCCCACCGCCGGCGGGCCGACCCGCGATCGCGGGTTGCATTCCGCAAACCTTTCCGATACAATTGCGCCTCGTGCCGAAACCGGCCGTGCGGGCAATCATCAAATCATCGACACGTATGGAGGCGCAGATGGCGGGCAACACCCTCGAGTTTACCGACAAGAACTTCCAGCAGGACGTATTGGAAGCCACGATTCCGGTGCTGGTGGATTTTTGGGCGCCGTGGTGCGGGCCGTGCCGGATGGTGGCCCCGATCATCGAGCAGCTTGCGACCGACTACGCCGGCCGGGTCAAGGTGGGCAAGGTCAACGTCGACGAGAACATGCAGACCGCCGACCGGTACAGCATCCGCAGCATTCCCACGCTGCTGATCTTCAAGGATGGTAAAGTCGCCGACCAGATGGTGGGCGCGTCTTCCAAGGACAACATCAGCCGCTTGCTGGACAAGCACCTGTAATCGGCCACGTCGGTCCCGGACGGGATGGCTGGCGGGGCGCACCGCGCCCCGGCTGACGACCGGCGCGCCCCGAGCCGGGAGGGGTGCGGCTGATGCCGCCCGTCCGAGCGGATCGGACCGGGTCGGATGCGAACCGATCACAACGAGGAACCGCCGATGAGCAACATGGTGATCCTGGGCTCCCAGTGGGGGGACGAGGGGAAGGGGAAATTCGTCGACATCTTCACCGACTCGTTCGACGTGGTGGTCCGCTACCAGGGCGGTCACAACGCCGGCCACACGGTCATCATCGGCGACGCCAAGTACGTGCTGCACCTGATCCCGTCCGGAATCCTGCGCCCCGGCAAGCTCTGCGTCATCGGCAACGGCCTGGTGGTGGATCCCGTGGCGCTGGTGGCGGAGATCGACCTGCTCCGCGGTCAGGGCGTCGAGGTGGACGGCCGGCTGTTCATCAGCGACCGGGCCCACCTGATCCTGCCGTTCCATCGCGTCATCGAGAAGATCGACGAGACCGCCCGAGCGGGCCAGGCCATCGGGACCACCCTGCGCGGCATCGGGCCGGCATACGGCGACAAGTATTTCCGCTGCGGCGTTCGCGCCGGCGCCCTCCGCGACGACGCGCGGCTCCGGCGGGAGTGCGCCGAGTACCAGGCGCTGAAGGCGCGCCTGATGGGCGCCGAGCTCCGGCCCGCCGAACCGGCGGCGGAATGGACGGCCTTCTTCGCGGCGTGCGCCCGGCTGCGCAACTATGTCGCGGACACGTCGGCGCTGCTGGAGGAGTGCCTGGTGACCGACCGGCGCGTTCTATTTGAAGGAGCGCAGGGAACCATGCTGGACGTGGACCACGGCACTTACCCGTTTGTGACCTCCTCCAGCGCGGTGGCCGCCGGTGCCGCCGCCGGCGCGGGCGTGCCGCCCCACCGCCTCGGCCAGATCGTGGGGGTCATGAAGGCATACACCACCCGGGTGGGCGCCGGGCCGTTCCCCACCGAGCTGCTCGACGAGACGGGCGCCGAACTCCGGCACCGGGGCGGCGAATACGGCGCCAGCACCGGGAGGCCCCGGCGGTGCGGCTGGCTGGATCTATTCCAGATGCGCTACGCCCATCGCGTGAACGGCTTTCACTCGCTGCTCATGACGAAGCTGGACGTGCTGGACTCGCTGCCCGAGATTCGGGTCTGCATCGGCTACAACCTGGACGGCCGGCCGCTTGACAGCGTCCCCTACGCCGTCGAGGACCTCCAGCGGGTGGAGCCGGCCTGGCACGTCATGCCAGGCTGGTTGAGCCGGACCGCCGGCATGAACCGCTTCGAGGACCTGCCCCCCAAGGCCCGCGCCTATCTCGATTTCATCCAGGAGTACCTGGAGGTGGAAATCGGCATGGTGTCCACCGGCCCGGAGCGCGGCGAAACCATGATCATGCCCGGCGCCGCCGAGATCGTCACCGCCCTCGGCCGCCCCACCCTGTAGTTTTCGTAATCGTAATTCGTAATCGTACTCGTAATCGTGCTCGTAATCGAGGCTCGTTCCCGTCATTCGGACATCGGACATCGGACATCGGACTTCGGAAATCGGGAGAGCCAGACATTCACCACAGAGGCCGCCGAGGACACAGAGGCTATGTTGTGTTCTAGATCCTAACCGAGAACCGTCTCCCGTCTTTCCTCTCCCATCTCCCGATTCACCCATTCACCTATTCACCTATTCACCCATTCCCCGCTCTCAATGCCAAATGGAAATGCCTCTTTGTGCCCTTCGTGACTTCGTGGTGAATGTCCGGCTTCCCCGATGTCCGATTTCCGAAGTCCGATTCCGAGCACGAGCACGAGGGATCAGGAACGAGCCTCTGGCCTCGATGACGGATCACGATCACTCAGTCATCCCCGTTATTCAGCTATGCCCAAGCCCCCGACCCGCCGGGCGGGTCGAACGTTGGTAGCCCCGGGCGCGAGCCCGGGGTCGGCGCCGCCGGCCGTCGCCAAGGTACGACCCGCAAGGCGGGTCGAATGTGGTTTGGAACTCAAGGGAAATGACGACACGACACCGGCAGTCGGCCTTGGACTCCGGGACCATCCATTCCTCCCTCGCACTCGATCATATTCGACCCGCTTTGCGGGTCGCCCCGGATCACGACGGGACGGAACGGACCCCGGGTTTCACCCGGGGCTACCCATGTTCGACCCGCGTCCCGCGGGTCGTCGGAGGGCTACAATGACAAATGAAAAATGATCGATGACCAATGACAAATGGAAATGCCTCTTTGTGCTCTTCGTGCCTTCGTGGTGAATGTCTGGCTCCCCCGATTTCCGAAGTCCGATGTCCGAATTCCGATTACGAGTACGATTACGAATTACGATGACGAGCACGAACTCTCAACCCTCAACTCTCAACGAACGGGAACGAGCCTCGAGCCTCGTTCCCCTGTGCTACAATGAAGGCATTATCAACCGGTTGAACGAGGCATTGGCGGCGGGCGGGGGTGTTCATGATCGGCCAGACCGTGGGGCATTACCACATCGTCGAGGAGCTGGGCGCGGGCGGGATGGGCGTGGTGTACCGGGCCGAGGACACCAAACTCAGGCGGTCAGTGGCGCTCAAGTTCCTGCCGCCGGAGCTGACGCGGGACGCGGAGGCGAAGCGGCGGTTCCTGCACGAGGCGCAGGCGGCCGCGGCGCTGGACCATCCGAACATCTGCACGGTGTACGAGGTTGGGGAAACCGACACGGGCCAGCTCTACATCGCCATGGCGTGCTACGCCGGCGAGACGCTGCGGGAGCGGATCGCCCGGGGGCCGCTGCCGCTGGAAGAGGCGCTGCGGATCGCGCAGGAAGCGGCGGCGGGGCTGGCGCATGCCCATGCGCGGGGGATCGTGCACCGGGACATCAAGCCGGCGAACCTGTTCCTGACGGAAGAGGGATTGGTCAAGGTGCTGGACTTCGGGCTGGCGAAGCTGGCGGCGGGGTCGGCGGTGACGAAGACGGGGACGACGCTGGGGACAACCGGCTACATGTCGCCGGAGCAGGCGCAAGGAAAGACGACCGACGCGCGGACGGACATCTGGTCGCTGGGAGTGGTGCTGTACGAGATGGTGGCGGGGCGTCCGCCGTTCGCCGGCGAGTATCCGCAGGCGGTGGTATATGGGATCGTCAATGAGGCGCCGGAGCCGCTGACCGCACGCCGGACGGGGGTGCCGATCCAGCTGGATGGGATCATCAACAAGGCGCTGGCGAAGGATCCGGCGGACCGGTACCAGACGCTGGCGGACCTGGCGGTGGACCTGCGGGGGGTGGCGCGGATCGTGGAGGGCGGGCCGGCGACGCCGTCGCCGGTGACGGGGCCGACGCCGGTGGCGGCGGTGACGGTCAAACCGGCCAAGAAACCCGCCTGGCGACGCTGGCCTGCCTGGGTCGCCGCGGTCCTTCTCCTCGCCGCGATTGGGGCAGGCATTTACCTCTGGGCGCCGTGGCGGGCGCAATCGCCCGCGGGACCGCAAGGCCAACTGTTCGAGAAGATCGCGGTGCTGCCGCTGGCCAACCTGAGCGGGGACCCGAGCCAGGAGTACTTCGCCGACGCGATGACCGAGGCGCTGACGACGGAGCTGTGCAAGATCGAGAAGCTGACGGTGATCTCGCGGACGACGATGATGGCGTACAAGGGGACGAAGAAGACGATTCCGGAGATCGTCCGGGAACTCCGTGTGGACGCGATCGTGGAGGGGTCGGCGCAGAAGGCGGGGGAGCGGGTGCGGATCACGGCGCAGCTGATTGCGGCGACGGAGGACAAGCACCTGTGGGCGGAGCAGTTCGACCGGTCGCTGAGCGACGTCTTGATGCTGCAAAGCGAGGTGGCGCAGGCGATCGCGGCGCAGGTGCAGGTGGCGCTGACGCCGGCGGACCAGCGACGGCTGGGCACGAAGCGGACGGTGAATCCGGCGGCCTACGAACTGTACCTGCAGGTTAACGCAGATTCGGAAACAAAGCCAGTTTCAACCATGAAGGAGCGAGAGGAGGGTCTCCGCAAGGTGCTGGCGATCGATCCCGACTTTGTGGAAGCGCGGCTAGCCCTTGCAGATTGTTTCTTGAGCGGCACGATTGAGCCCGGCTACAGCCACCGGTCCATGGTGGAAGCCCTGCCGCTGGCCCGGGCGGAAGTGGAAAAAGCGCGGCGGCTGGACCCCGACTCCGCGGCCGTGCATGTGGCCATGAGCGTGTTGCTCTCCTTGGAATACGACTGGCTCGGTGCTGAGCAGGAATTGGAGCTGGCGTACACCATGAATCCGGGGGACAGTACGGTTCTGGCGTCTCTGAAAGACGTGAGAAACTTCGCCAGAAGATATTCCGAAGCGTGCGTGCTGGAACGCCGATTCTGGGCCCTGGACCGACCGGACATGCCGTACATCTGCCCGCTCACGACCGTTTGGTCGGGGACCCTGGAGGAGGCCGTGGCGGAATTGCAAGTCTGGATGCGATATGCCCGGAATGATGGAGAAAGAGAAGGTTGCAAAAACAATATCGCCGCTACTTACATGATCCATGGCCGTTATCAGGAGGCGGTGGAGCGCTTCAGGCAATTGGATCCTTCTTTTCTGGAAGTGCCCTATGTAAAAAGTGGATTGGCCTACTGCTACGGGCGCTTGGGACGCCGGGACGAAGCCCGGAGGATACTGGCCGATTTTCTGGCGGTGCGGGAGGATACTGCCGCGTACATGATGCCCACGACCATCGCCCTGGTGTACGAGGGGCTGGGGGAGCGGGACCATGCGTTCGCCTGGCTGGAGAGAGGGTACGAAGAACATTCCCGATTCATACAGGAGCTCATATACCATCCCATCTGGACGAATCTGCGCGACGACCCGCGCTACATCGCCCTGCTGGACAAGATGAACGTCCCCCCGGACTGGCGGCGGAAGTAGCGGGGCTATTTTGAGAGGGCACCGCCAATTGGTCTTGTCGGCGTCGGGGTCGGAATCGGGATCGATTCGGATAGAATTTCGATCCCGATACCGATACCGACCCCGACGGAATCCGGGGTAGGGTAAAAGGAGTAACAATGGGATTCGGGCATGAGAAGCTCGACGTCTACCGGGCGGCCATCGAATACGTGGGTTGGGCGTACAGATATTGCGAAACGCTGAAGGGCCATCGCAACGCGAAGGATCAGCTTTTGCGTGCTTCACAGGCAATCCCGCTGAACATAGCTGAGGGCAACGGCAAG
This sequence comes from Acidobacteriota bacterium, assembly GCA_029565065.1. Classification (GTDB taxonomy): domain Bacteria; phylum Acidobacteriota; class JAAYUB01; order JAAYUB01; family JAAYUB01; genus JAAYUB01. The sequence continues at coordinate 23,561 of JAKQOW010000078.1, forward strand.
GCGACGGACGGCGACCGTCGTCGGTACTTCGAAATTGCCCGGGGTTCTGCGTTGGAATGCGGCGCGGTCCAGGATGTGCTGGAGGTGTGCGGTGCCCTTCCCGCCGATGAAAACACCAAAGCAAAGGTTCTCCTCGACCGGATCGTGGCCATGCTCACCAGGCTTGGGCATAGGGGGTATGCGGTCCATGAGACAATGAATGATGACGAGATGTATCAGGTCGATCCTTGATCCTGTCAGGGAGTGATTTCATCGGCATCGGGGTCGGAATCGGTATCGGTATCGATCCAATGGGTTTCGACCCCGATACCGACCCCGACACCGATACCGATGGCTTTTCTCTCCCTAAAATCGGCGTCGGGGTCGGAATCGGAATCGGTATCGATCCGGTTGGCGTTTCGATTCCGATACCGACCCCGATACCGATACCGATACCGATACCGACCCCGATTGAATACTTAGAAGATGAACTTCACCCCCAGCTGGATTTCGCGGTTGGACCAGGCATCGAAAGTGTAGCCCATGTTGGCGTCGTCGAAGCTGGTGCTGGGAGCCTTGTAGTTGGTGTGGTTGAACAGGTTGAACGCCTCGAGCCGGAACTGCACCCGGGAGCCGTCGGCGGTGAACCAGGGGGTGCGGAACTCTTTCAGGATGGAGAAGTCCACGTTCCAGTAGCCCGGGCTGCGGAAAGCTCCCCGGTAGTAGTCCCCCTTGGGGTGGCGCAGGTTGATGTACTCGCCACTCCAGTGGAAGTTGGCCGCGGTGGGCCCCACGAGGTTGCCGGAGGTGGCGAAGTCCGTGGACCGGACGAACGGGCGGGGGTAAAAGGAGTACTGTGAACCCACGGTATTGACTCCTACCGTGTAGTCGAGGGGGGCGCCGCTCGTGGCCACGACGATGGCGTTGACCTGCCAGCCACCCAGGAGCTGGCCCTGCCAGCCGGCGGTGTCGGCGCCCCAGCGCCGCCCCGGCCCGACGGGGAGCTCCCAGAGGACGCTGGCGTTGAAGTTGTGCCGCCGGTCGTAGCCGGCATAGCCCCGGCTGTAGCCGGGGTCATAGGCGTCGATGCTTGCTGCGTCGTTCAGAGCCTTGGACCAGGTGTAGTTGACCTGGAGCTGCCAGCCGGCCTGGAACCGCCGGCTGTAGGAGGCCTCCAGGGCGTGGTAGCTGGAGTGGCCGCGGGTCTCTAAGTAAGAGATCCAGTACTGGGTGTTGGGCAGGGAGGCCGCCAAGACGTCCCCCGGGATTTCCACGGCCTGGCCGGTGTTCGCCTCGATGGCGGCGATGAGTTCCTCCCCCGGCGGGGCCATCTGGTTGGGAGAAGTCCAGGTGCGCAGGTGCACCCCGGCGCTGCCGGCGTAGGCCAGGGTCACGATCTGCCCCGGCCACAGCTCCCGCTGCAGCGACACGCTCCACGTCTGGACGTAGGGCTGCCGGTAGTCGCTCGGAAAGACGCTGATCGAGGAGTTGGACAGCCAGGTGCCGGCGTCCGGGTGCAAGGTGACCGGGGGCAGGGGCGTGCCGCTGCCGAAGAGGGACACGTCGGGGTAGATTCCGCTGTGCCCCCCCTCGTTCACCAGGGGGAAGCCCCAATAGGCAAACGGCGGATTGTATCCTTGAAAGGAGCCGGTGTAGTCGGTGGTTTCGAACGACAGGCCGTAGCCGGCCCGCAGGGCGGTCTTGCCGTCGCCGAACGGGTCCCACGACAGTCCCAGCCGCGGCCCGAAGTTGTTCTTTGGGGCGTGGTACAGCGGGTGATCTTCGTCGATGATGTAAATGTCCACGCCGTCCCCTGTCCAGAGCGGTGCGCCCGTCCGCCAGTCGCCGTCGCTCCAGTTGGCCGGATCGTAGTAGTTGCCGGGGTTGGGCAGCCGGTAGCCCCGGCTGAGCATGACGCTGTCGTCCAAGTTGGACATGAGGCCGCGCGAATCGAACGCCGCCGAGTAGTACTCGTAGCGCAGGCCCAGGTTCAGGGTCAGGTTGGGCCGCAGCCGCCAGTCGTCCTGGGCGAAGAGGTGGAGTTCCCAGCTGCCTCCGTGGGTATCCAGGGGGGCGCCGGGAGTGTAGCTCCGGCCGTCCCCGAAGATCGACTGGAAGCTGTAGCCGGCATAGCCGGCGGCGATGTTTTCGATCAAGCCACCGCCGGTCACACCGTAGGGATCGTCGAAGAAGAGGGCCGGGTACTTGATCGTTTTAAAGAACGAGTCTTTCAGGCAGAATTCGCCGCCCAATTTCAGCTGGTGGTCCCCCAGCGACCAGGTGAGCGTGTCCTTCCACTGGACGTAGTAGTAGGGCATGCTCTCCCATCCATAAAACACCGGGCCGCCGTAGTCGGAGAAGAGGACGGTCGGATCGGCGTAGTAACCGCGGAAGGCCAGGCTCAGGCCTCCCGCCGGCTGTTCCACAGAATCCGCTTCCTCGTCCATCCGGTTGTACCCGAACTTGAGGCTGTTCACCATCGTCGGCGAGACGATCCAGGTCCAGTCCACACCCAACGACGGTTTCCCGCCCTTCAGCCAGACCCGCCCCAGACCGGTGTCCGGCAACGCTTCGGAGAGATTCACCATCTGGTCGTAGTGGCTGTAGTAGAAGCGGCCGCTCAGGGTGTGTGCGGAGGAGAACACGTAGTCGGTCTTGACGGTGAACTGGTACGTCGAGTCGGCCACTGGATCCAGGTAGGCATACTGCCCGTTCAGGGCCACGCCGCTGTCATCGAACACCGACGGATTGCCGGCGTTGGGCAGCGGGTAGTATTGTTGGAAGATCTGGGCTATGTCGGGATTGGTCACCCGGTCCCGGAAGGCTTGCGTGGGCGTCAGGGCCACCTGCACCCGGCGCTCCGCGATGCGGAACCGCTCGACGTTCCCGAAGAAGAACCACTTGTCCTTCACGATGGGCCCGCCCAAGCTCACCCCGTACTGGTTCCAGTCGTAGTCTCCCTTGTCCTGGCCGTAGTAGTTCTGCCGCCAGGTCCGGGCGTCCAGGGCGTCGTTGCGGTAGAACCAGTAGGCCGTGCCGTGGAAGGCGTTGGTGCCGCTCTTCGTCAGCATCTCAATGTTGGCCGAGCCGCGGCCGTACTCGGCGTCGGCGTTGGAGTGGACGATCCGGAACTCGGAGGTGGCGTCCACGCTCACGTTGGCGTGGTTCACCCCTGTCCCGAAGAATCCGTAATTGTTGTCGAGGCCGTCCAGTTGGTAGGAGGTGGCAGCCGGTTCCGCCCCGCTCACCGCCGGGTAGTTTCGCGGCCGGAGGTTGTCCGGCCCGGTTCCCCAGGTGGACCCGATGGTGACCCCGGGGGACAGGAAGCAGAGGTTCATGGGGTTGCGGCCGTTGAGGGGCAGGTCGGTGATGCGCCGGCTGTCGATGACCGCCGACAGGTCCGACGTCGTGGTCTGCACCTGCTCGACGGCGGCGGCCACCACCACCTCGTCGGCCGGCGCGCCCACTTCCAGCTCCAGGGTATAGTCCAGTCGGTCGCCCACGTGGACGGTGATGTCTTCCACCACCCGGGCCTTGAACCCCGCTAGGTCCGCCTTCAGGCGATACCGGCCCGCCGGCAGGGGGTCGAAGAGGAAGTAGCCGCGGTCGTCCGTGGCGGCGCTCCGGGTTTGGCCCCGCTCCACGTCGACGAGGGTGACTTCGGCGCCGGGGACGAAGGCGCCCAAGGCGTCCTTGACGAAGCCGCTGATGGCCTGCTCGGCCCCCGCCGCCGATGCCGCCAGCAGAACCGCCCACACCCCGATCCAGATGCTACGCCGGATGCTCCGCATGATCTGCTCCTTCCGGGTCGCCGCGGCGGCCCGCGCCCGCCGTATTGAAACCGATAGTGGTCGTCACGTCCCATGGGGGCGGGAGCGGCGGGAGGGTCCGGCGGTGCGGGGAGTCCAACGGAGGGGGGACACTCCACCCGATCCCGCTTCAGTCGTTGTGCACGTGATGGGTTCGCGTCGGTCCGGCCTCACGGCCGGTGGGTTCGGCCCCGTCACCCCTGGGTCAACCGATCCGGGGGCCTGGCGTTCGCGTGACGTAAACATCACAAAACAGCGAGATTTGTGAATATTATAAATCGGGAAATGGGAGGGTGCAACCGGGAAGTTTAGGAAGTCCCTCGCGGCCTGGCGGCCGCGGGTCCCAGCGTAACGCGCGTTCGATGAACGCGCGCCTGAAGTACATCGCGGCCTGGCGGCCGTGAGTTCGCTCAGCAAGATCATAGGGAGGCGGCGCCGGTCCGGAGTGCGCAGACACGTCTGTGCTCTGGATGGCGCGAAGCGCTTTGGAGTGCGCAGGCTCGACTGCGCTCTGGATGGGCGCGGGACGCGTCTTTGGATTACTTTAACAGCCGTCTCCGCGCCGGGCGCGCCTCCGCGGAGAAAACGACCAGCCGGAGTGAGGCGTCGGGCGGGGCGAG
>JAKQOW010000096.1 GCA_029565065.1 Acidobacteriota bacterium
GTGGTACAATCACCGCCTTTGCGTGGCTAAGTTTAGACGGAGGTCTCCGATGGGCAGCGTACTGAAGAAGAAGCGCAAGCGCGCCGGCAAGCTCAGAAGGCAGCGCAAGCACAAGATGAGACGCAACCAGCACACCAAGAAATAGCGTCAACCGCCAGCCGCCCGCGCGCGGCCGCCGGACCGGGAGATTGTCCCGGCAATACCGGCCGAGCTGCGAGCGGCGCCGCCGCGGCTCCGGGGGGCTTGGCCCCGCGGATCACCGCCTTCGAGACGCCGGACAGGCCACCCGCCTGCCCGGCGTTTCATTTTTGGCGGCGGCGTTTACCCCCGGCGGCTGGCGCCCGGCTGTGTCATAATACCCGCCGGAACCATCCGCATGTCCGCGAGCGAGAACACCCGAGGAGGAATGGCCATGCGCCTGAGCCACCGTTTGCCGGTCGTCCTGTTCATCATTCTGCTGGCTGCCGCTGCGGCGCCGCGCCTGGCGGAGACCGCGCCCCTGCTTGACTGGGAGAACCTCGATGTGCAGGAACGGAACGCCGAGGCGCCCCGCGCCAGCTTCGCGCCGTACGACAGCCTGGACGCCGCCCGGGCCGGCGGCCCGTCCCCGTGGGTGATGGCGTTGGACGGACCGTGGAAGTTCCACTGGGCGCCCCGGCCGGACCTGCGTCCCGCGGACTTCTACCGGGTGGACTTCGACGCCAGCGGCTGGACGGACTTTCCCGTCCCGGCCAACTGGGAGTTCCGCGGTTACGGCGTGCCTCACTATTACGACTCGGCCAACTCCTTCCCCGCCGACCCGCCCCGCGTGCCCCATGACGACAACCCGGTGGGTTCCTATCGCCGCAACTTCACACTGCCGGCTGAGTGGAATGCCGGCCGGGTGTTCCTCCGGTTCGACGGGGTGAACTCCGCGTACCACGTCTGGCTCAACGGCCGCTACGTGGGCTTCAGCAAGGACTCCAAGAGCCCGGCCGAGTTCGACGTGACGGGGCACGTGGCGCCGGGTGAAAACCTCCTGGCGGTCGAGGTGTACCGCTACAGCGACGGGACGTACCTGGAGGCGCAGGACATGTGGCGCGTCAGCGGCATCGAGCGGCCGGTCTGGCTCGTCGCGACGCCCCGGGTGCGGATCCGCGACTTCTTTGCCCGCGCGGGGCTGGACGCGGCCTACCATGACGGGCGGCTGGGCGTGGCCGTATCCGTGCGCAACCACACCGCGGCGGCGGTCCGCGGCGCCGTCCGGCTGGCGCTTTTCGACGGGGCGGGGCAGGCGGTGCCCCTGGCTGCGCCGGCGCGGCCGGCAGAGATCCCGGCCTTCGGCGACGCCGAAGTTTCATTCACCGAGACGATCGAAGCCCCCGCGCCGTGGACCGCCGAGACACCCAGCCTCTACCGGCTGGTCGTCGCCCTCGAGGACGCGGCGGGACGCGTGATCGAAGCCACGGGCTGTCGGGTGGGCTTCCGCACCGTCGAGGTGCGGAACGGCAAGCTGCTCCTCAACGGCGTTCCCCTGGTCATCAAGGGCGTGAACCGCCACGAATGGGACCCCGTCGGGGGACGGGTGGTGACGATGGCGCGCATGCTCCAGGACATCCGCCTGATGAAGCAGTTCAACATCAACGCGGTGCGCACGAGCCACTACCCTAACCGGGAGGAGTGGTACGATTTGTGTGACCAGCACGGGCTCTACGTCATCGACGAGGCGAACATCGAGTCCCACGGCGTCAGCTTCGACACCGACAAGACCCTGGCCAACAAGCCGGAGTGGCTCCCCGCCCACCTCCACCGCACCCGGCGGCTGGTGGAGCGTGACAAGAACCACCCGTCGGTGATCGTCTGGTCGCTGGGCAACGAGGCGGGCGACGGCACCAACTTCGAGGCCACCTACCGCTGGATCAAGGAGCGCGACCCGAACCGGCCGGTGCAGTACGAACCGGCGCGCCGCCGCGCCCACACCGACATCGTCTGCCCCATGTACGCCCGGATCGAACGGCTGGAGGAGTACGCCGCCGTGGAGCGCGACCGGCCCCTGATCCTGTGCGAGTACGCCCACGCCATGGGGAACTCCGTCGGCAACCTCGGGGACTACTGGCGCACCATCGAGGCGCATCCGCAGCTCCAGGGCGGACTCATCTGGGACTGGGTGGACCAGGGCTTCGCCCGGGTGGATGAACAGGGCCGGCCGTACTTCGCCTACGGCGGCGACTTCGGCCCCGCGAGCCGGCCCAGCGACCGCAATTTCCTGTGCAACGGCCTGGTCGCGCCCGACCGCACGCTCCACCCTCACATCTGGGAGGTGAAGAAGGTGTACCAGTACGTCGCCGTGGAGCCGGTGGATCTGGCCGCCGGCCGGGTGCGGGTGCGGAACAAATACGCCTTCCTGAACCTGGACCGCTTCCGCCTCGAGTGGCGGGTCGAGGCCGAGGGCCGGCGGATCGCGGCGGGCGAACTGCCGGTGCCGGATCTCAATCCGCGCGATTGGACTGAGGTGACCCTGCCGCTGCCGGTCATCCGGCCGGAGCCGGGCGTGGAGTACTTCCTCACGGTGAGCACGCGCACCGCCGCCGCCACGGACGCCGTGCCAGCGGGGCACGAGGTGGCGTGGGACCAGTATCAGTTGCCCCACTTCGCGCCGCCCGCCTCAGTGGATCCGGCCGCGTTGCCGCCGGTGCGTGTGGCCGAGGATGCGGCGACCATCCGCGTGGCGGGCCCGGATTTCGAACTGGTCTTCGACCGGGCTGTTGGGACCATTGCATCGTGGACCTACAAGGGGATTGCGATGCTCCGCACGGGGCCGATCCCCGACTTTTGGCGGGCGCCCACCGACAACGACTACGGCAACGGCATGCCCGTGCGTTGCGCGGCGTGGCGCGAGGCGGGCGCCCGGCGGACCGTGGAATCGATCACCGTCCGGCGGGAGGGGCGCGCGGCGGTGATCGAGGCGGCGGCGAAGCTCCCCGCCGGCGACGCGCGGTGTGTCACCCGCTACACGGTCCACGGCAACGCCGACGTGGTGGTGGAGCACCGCTTCAGCCCCGGTGCCGCGGCGCTCCCCGAGCTGCCGCGCTTCGGACTGCAGCTCACCCTTCCCGATGGCTTCGACCGCATCGCCTGGTACGGCCGCGGGCCCCACGAGAGCTACTGGGATCGCCGCGAAGGCGCCGCGGTGGGCGTCTGGCGGGGCACGGTGGCGGAGCAGTTCCACCCCTACCTGCGCCCCCAGGAGAACGGCAACAAGACGGACGTCCGCTGGGTGGCGGTGATGCGGGAATCGGGAGCGGGCCTGTTGGCGGTGGGCATGCCGCTGTTGTCCGCTGCCGCGTCGCACCACGACATCGGCGACTTCGAGCACGCGCCCGAGAAGGACCAGCGCCATCCCCCCGACATCATCCGTCGCCCCTGGACGGTGCTGAATTTGGACCTGGGGCAGACGGGCGTCGGCGGCGACAATTCGTGGGGCGCCCGTCCGCATCCGGAGTACACCTTGGCGCCGCGGGAGTACGCGTACCGCTTTCGCCTACGTCCCTTCGTCCCCGCCGACGGCCCGCCGGAGGCGCTGAGCAAGGCGGGGTTCTGACGGTGAACAGTGAACAGTGAACGGTGAACGGTGAACAGTAAATAGTGAGGAGATAGGAGTGAGGAGTTAGGAGACGAAAGCTCCGTCGTGCTCGTAATCGGAATCGTGCTCGTAATCGTGATCGTAATCGAGGCTCGAGGCTAGAGACTCGAGGCTCGTTCCCGTAACGCGGACAACGGGTCTCGAGGTTCGGGGCTCGGACCTCGCTCCTGACGATCAACGATCAACCATCAACCATCAACTGACTCGAACTGCGGATCTGGGTTCCGGGACCTAGGTTCTGGGTCCTAGATTTTGGATCCCGGTTCCCGGCATCCAGGTCCTATCCCTCCTATTCACCCATTCACCAATTCACCGTTCCTCTGCTCGTGGCACGATCCACCGGTTGGCAACGTGGAGGTACCGCGAGCGGCAGCGAGCGGCGCGAAAGCCCACTCGGCACAGCTTGTCCAGGCGCCCAACCACTCTGTCTGTGCGGCTTGAATGTCCGTCCGGGATCAAAGGGCCAACCATCACCGCGGGTTCAGCAACGGCACACCAGGTTGCGTGACACGCACGACCGCTACCGTGATGGAATGGTCTTGCGGCGTCGGGACATCGTGGCGGCTGGCCGCTGGCGCCGCTCGCTGCCGCTCGCTGCCGCTCGCGGTAGCTCCCGCCTGCCGGCTGATTGATCCTGCTCATGGCTTCAGTTAAACCACCGAGCACACGGAACCTAGGTCCCAGAACCAAGGTCCCAGGTCCGACATCCGATGACCGAAGTCCGATGATCGATAACGAGCCTCGATCACGATCACGATTACGATCACGATTACGAATTACGATTACGATTTCGAGCACGACGCGAGGGCTCGGGAACGAGCCTCTAGCCCCGAGCCACTAGCCTCTAGCCCCGAGCCTCTAGCCTCGAGCCTCTAGCCTCTAGCCTCTAGCCTCGAGCTTCTAGCCCCGAACCCCGAACCCCGTCAGAACACCAGCTTGAAGAACTTCGCCGTCATGTAGAGGCCGAAGCCGAGGAAGGCCCAGCCGCAGAAGCCCCGCACTCGCGCCCCGATGTCGCCCAGATGATGCCGGTTGAGCTGTACGAACTTGCCGATGGTCCACAGCCACAGGAAGGTCCCGGCCTGGATGCCGATGAGAAACGCCAGGTTGTTTCCCATGTGCAGGTACAGCACGCCCACCGAGTAGTACAGCTCGGTCACCGCGATCATGACCACGATGTAGAACGGGTTAGAGAGCGCCAGCAGCAGCCCCGTGATGAAGTGGCCCTGGTGGGCGTGATCCGGATGATCCCGCGGGTCGGGGGGCAGGCCGGCGGCGGGCAGCGGGCACTTCCTCACCCAGATGTAATACACGCCGAGGCCGATGAGGAACAGGCCGCCGAAGGCGCTGAAGACGATCTTGACCAGCTCCAGCAGCTCGGTGGAAAGCTGGTAGATGATGGCCACGAGGCAGTAGAACGAGTCGCCGGCCACCGCGCCGGCGGCGAGCCGGAAGGCGGCTCGCCGCTGCCCCTTCATGCTTGTTTCGAATACGGCGAAATTGATGGGCCCCGGCGGGATGGCCAGCAGGCAGCCGGTCAGAACACCCGCCAGCAGGCTGATCAGCATGACGGGACCTCGCCCTGGCGCGCGGCGCGGTGAGGGCGGCAGCCGTCAGTTGGTCGAGGGCGATTGGATGTGTGCGTCTGGCTCATCCGATTGTCCCGGTCCGGGGCGGCCGCGGTCCGCGCGGGGCGGCGGCTCATTCCTCGGGTGCAAAATAACCCTGCCGGTACTGGAGCTTGAGCCCCTTGCGGAGGCACGTCACCTTGATGTCGCGGTACGTGCCGTCGCGGTTCTGGTTCTTCGGCTCGTACGCGATGTTGTACTGGTGATTGATGTCCTCCATGATGGCGTCGAACGTCTTCTTCAGCGACTCGAAGGACGCCTTGGGGGAGAAGAACAGGCCGCCCGTCTCCTTGCAGAAACGCTCCAGGGCGCGGAAGTCGGCGCCGTAATTCATGGAGCGGACGCCCAGGCCGTAGATCAGGACATCATTCTTCTGGGCCACCTTGATGGCCTCGTCCATGCTGGTTTTGGAAGCGGTGTCCTCGCCGTCCGAGATGACGACGATGATCTTGCGCCCGGCCTCGCTCTTGAGCTTCTCCTCGCTGGCCAGGTACACCGCGTCGTAGAGGGACGTGTTGCCGCCGGGCCGGAGCCGGCTCAGCGACTTCTGCATCCGGTCGATGTCGTCGGTGAAATCCTGCACCAGGATCACGTCGGAGTGGAACTCCATCACCGTGACCATGTCCTTGCTGGGGCGGACGATGTGCTTGCAGAAGGCGGAGGCGGTGGCGACCTCGTGAGGGAGCTTGTCGGCCACCGAACCGCTCGTGTCGATGAGCAGCGCGATGGTCAGCGGCAGGTCGCGGGACTGGCTCAGATTGTTGAAGTACTTGATCTCCTGGCGGGCGCCGTTCTCGTAGATGGCGAAGTCGTCGCGGGTCAGGTCCCGGACATAGTTCTTGCCCGAGGCGGCGGTGACGAACAGGTTGACCACGAACACGCGCGAGCGAATCACCGGGCCGCTAGTCGTGTCCTGCGCCGGCGCGGGTGGCGCCGCCGCGGCGACGGCCAGCAGCGCGGCCAGGATCATCGGAAGCAGGGCGGGGCGGGATGTTGGTTTGTTCATGTTCCTTTCCTGCGGAATCTCCGCGGATCATTATAGAGCCGGCGGTGCGGACGGACAACGCCAAATGTGTCGGCCGCGCCCGCGGCTCTGGTGGAATAGAGATAGATTAACGAAAAAGGTTTCGGGGACCCGTCGGTGGAGTCAGGCGCCTTCGACGATGGCTTTGATCCGCTGGTAATCCGCCTCGGTGTCGACGCCGAGGGCGGTGTCGCGCACTTCGACCACGCGGATGGCGTAGCCGTGCTCGAGGGCGCGGAGCTGCTCCAGTTTTTCCATCCGCTCCAGGCTGGAGGCGGGCAGGTTGACGAAGATCTTCAGGAACTCGGTCTGGTAGGCGTAGAGGCCGATGTGCCGGTAGAAATTCTTCAGCAGCAGCGGATGGGTGTCGATGTGCTCCCGGTAGCTGGCGTAATCCAGACCGGGCTCCCGGATGAAAGGGATGGGCAGACGGGAGAAGTAGATGGCATCGCCGTCGGCGTTGAGGATCACCTTCACGCAATTGGGATCGAACAGCTCGTCGGCGCTGCGGATCGCCGTGCAGGCGGTGGCCATGCACACGCCCCGGTCCTCCAGCAGCGGCGCCACCGCGGCGGCGATGGTGGCCGGGTCGATGAGGGGTTCGTCGCCCTGGACGTTGACGGCGATCCGGGTGTCGATGCCGGCCAGCGCCTCGGCGATGCGGTCGGTGCCCGACGTGTGGTCCGGCGAGGTCATCACCGCCCGGCCGCCGAACGCGGCCACCGCTTCGACGATGCGCGCGTCATCGGTGGCCACGATCACCTCGTCCACCACGGGGCAGCGGCGGGCACGCTCCCAGACGTGCTGGATGATGGGCTTGCCACCCAGCGGGAGCAGCAGCTTGCCGGGGAGGCGCTGCGAGGCGTAACGGGCGGGGATGACGGCGGTGCAATTCATGATGGTGCCAGCCTGAATGATGATTCGAGAGACGATCCCGGCTAACTTGCAGCATTTCCAGACTGGTGTCAACAGGAAATGGTGAATGGGTGAATGGGTGAATAGCTCGGGAGGGGAGAGTTACCTGTATGGGATGAGGGATACGATTTCAGATGTGATAAAATCATGACAACGATTCACCGCGCCGACGGCACCGTTGCATCCGATTCCGTAATCCTGCTCAGTCATCCAGATTTCGTCGGGCCGGCGAAGGAGGACACCATGAATCACGACCATACCCGGGCAGTGGGCCGACGCGCGACCACGCGGTTCCGGCTGATGCTGGGGGCGGTGGCGCTCCTGGTGGTGTGGGGCGCGGCGGCGGCTCAGTCCATTGACGGCGTGTACACTCTCATCGGCGACACCGGCGGGCGCTCGGTCAAGGCCGGAGCGGTCATCACCCTCACCGTGTCCGGCTCGCCGTCGGGCACCATGGCGGTGGTGGCCGTCCAGCCGGGTCAGACGGTCACCGACACGGGCACCTTCACCCTGAGCGGCGGCCGGATCACCCTGTCGTTCCAGGAGCTGGGCTGGGCCGCCACCAACGCGGCCTACAGCCTGAGCGGCGGCGTCCTGGTGCTGCCGTTCAAGGCGCTGGATGACGGGCCCGGCACCTCCCGCTGGAAGATGTTAAGCGGCGGCTCCGGCGAGGGGGGCGGCGGCTCCGGAGATACGGGCGGTGGTTCCGGCGGAACCGGCGGTTCTGGAGGCTCCGGTGGCAAGGGTGGCTCCGGTGGCATGGGTGGTAGCGGTGGCTCCGGTGCGAGCGGGGGCCAGGGAGGCTCGGGTGGGAGTGGCGGCAAAGGCGGCGGTGGCGGCTCCGGCGGATCGGGCGGCTCCGGTGGCTCCGGCAGCTCCGGCGGGGGGAAGGGCGGCGGCAAGGGTGGCGCGGAGAAACCGCCCACCATCAAGGATCTGGTGGGCAACTGGACGGGCCGGGCCGCCGGCGAGGAAGTCCGTTTCCGCGATCCCAACTCGCTGCTGATCCTCACCGTGAAGCACAATGCCGAGTTCTTCTTCCACGTGGATGAGACCGGACAGGTCACCGGCGAGGGGACCATCGAATACGATCTGGAGCGCAACACCGAAGGACTTGACGCCCTGGCGGCGGGGGTCAAGGGATTGATGGGGATGATGCCGGGGGCGCCGGGCCTGCCCGGCCAAGGCGCCGCCGCCGGTGTGGCGGGTAAAATGGGCGACGCCACCCGCGACGTGCCGGGCGTGACCTCGCTGCAGTACGACGCCCCTCACCTCAAGCACGGGAAGGAACTCCGCCACTTCACCTTCACCGGCCAGGCAGAGATGAGCAGCGGCTGGTCGTCTGGGGCGCGGGTGGACAACTGGAAGCTGACCCTGGTCCAGCAGGGCCCGTTCACCCTGCCCGACGGTTCCACCGACAACCAGCTCATCGCCGCTTACGAAGTGAACAAGGTGAAAGAAGAGAAGCCATTTCCCTGCTGGTCACCATTCATGAAGGAGCCGGGGACGCTGCGGCGCGGTCCGGGCGGGGCGTGGGTCGCGGAGTTCCAGCAGAAGGGAACCCACCGCGAGGGGAAGAAGGTCTGGCAGGAATACGGCTACGTCTGGATGGCCCGGCAGATCCGGTGAGCCGGATTCAGGCGATCCCGCTCTGCGTCCGGCCGCGGGAGTGGTCCCGCCGGGCGCCGACCATCACTGCCAGCGCCGGCGCGTGGGCCAGGAGCGCGTACAGCGCCTCCATCACCGGATCGTGCCGGAACTGGATCTGTCCCACGATGAAAAGCAGGGGATAGTAAAGGAACGCAGTGGCCGCGAACACCGCGGCCACGCGTCCGAGCCACGCCCAGCGGGTGTCCGTCAGCAGGAAGCTGAACACGAGCGGCCAAATGGCGTACCAGGGCCAGAACACGGGACTGGCCAGGAGCAGGTAGGCCAGCAGGGCCAGCACGACCCAGGCGGCGGCGCCGTCGTGGGTGCGGGGATCGGGTTTCGAGCGGACGGTCAGCAGCAGGGCCAGGGCGGCCAGACCCAGCGCCGCCTGGATCCAGCTGGTGCGGCCCGCGGCACCGGGAATGAGATCCCGGATGGCCAGCAAGATCGAATTGGCTGTCCAGCCGGCCTGGTGAAACCCGCCGACCAGCAGTTCCGGCAGACGGCCGAACGGCTGACTGGCGGCGACGCCCGCCGCCAGGGCGATGGCGACTCCGCCCGCCACTCGGGCGAGGCGACGCCGCAGTGGCAGGCCGGTGTCGCAGAGCGCCGGCAGGAACAGCGGCAGGGCGAAGGCGGCGCTGTACTTGATCCAGAACGCCGCGGTCCACGCCAGCACCGCCGGCCACCAGCGGCCCTGCCGGAGCTGCCAGGCGGCGGCCAGGCAGCCCAGCAACCAGAGCAGATCAAAGTGCATCATGGACAGCCCCTCGAGCAGGAGCAGCGGATGCGCCAGATAGGCCCAGGCCGCCGCTTCGCCGGCGGGCCGGCCGGCCAGCAGACGGCGGAGGATGAAAAAATTGCCGGCGTGACAGGCGCCCATGAGCAGCTTCAGCAGCAGGAAGAAGCCGAGCAGGTGTCCGCCGGCGAGGCGGTGGAGGGCGCCGCAGACGATGACCCAGAGCGGCGGGTAGGGCAGATAATCCACGGCTGCCGCCAGCCCGCCGCCGAGGAACGGGTTGAACACCGAGAAGGGCACGGCGTAGGGATTGACGCCGCCGGTCCAGCGCTCGGCCATACGGAAGTAAAACACCGCATCGTAGCTGCCGAACGGGGGCACGAGAGCGAACGCCACCGCCGCCAAGGCGATGGACCACGCGGGCCAGGCGGCGCCGGCGCGGCGGTGCAGCGCCAGCAGGCCCGCCAGGCAGACGCCCACCCACAGGAAATCGGCAAGCCGGAGCCAGGCAGGCGGGCCCGGGGCCCCGCCGAGGTACGAGTCTTGAAACGAGTAGGTCAGGCGGAACAGGTCGCCCAGGTGGGGCAGCACGGGCAGCGCCAGGAGCGCGGCGCCGGCGAGGTACATCGTACGGGCGGAGGACAGGCGCGCCATGGCTGCTATCTTAGGGCTTGTCCGGAGCGTTTGCAACCGAGGCCAGCTGTTCGAGTAGAGCAGAAAATAGTAAAGAGACAGGAGATAGGCGATAGGAGTTTAGAGCTCCTCGTGCTCGTAGTTCGTAATCGTGCCCGTAATTCGGAATCGTTATCGTGATCGAGGCTCGATCCTCGTTTTCCGATTGCCAGAGTGGCCGGATCCTGAGCGGTGGTATGGATGTACCCGCACCCGGGGTGCGTGTGCGACGGCGGCGCGGCGCGGGTCTACTCGGCGCTGATGTAGCGCCCTTCCACCCGCAGCGTCGCGAGGCCGAAGGCGGGGAAGAACAGCGGGCCGTCCACGGGGCGCAGACGCTCGCCCGACGGATTGCTGAGCCACACCACCGCGGGATGGAACCGGCGCCACTGCAGCGACGCGGTTTCGGGGCGGCCGCCGGCGTTGTACAGGCGCACGAGCATGCCGTCGCCCTCCGGAAGCGGGATGAGGCTGGTCACGACCACGGCGGGGGAGTCCACGGTGAACAGGGACTTCGGCGCCGCGACGCCCCGCGCCGGGCGCGCGAGCAGCGGCTGACTCCGCTCCACGCCGAAGCGGTAGGCGGCCAGGGCGTCGAACAGCCCGTGGGGCCGCACGGCAAAGGTGAAGGGGGCAGTTCCCGCCTGGTCGGCCTTGTAGTTGGTGTGCCAGTAGTTGTTCATGGTGTAAGCGAACAGGGTGCCGGACGCCGCCGCGTGCGCCTTCCAGCCGGCGGGGCCGTCGTTGTGGGCGGTCTCGTCCACCATGGCGCCGACGGAAACCAGCGGCGCTTCCACGGTGGCCCAGGTGACGCCGTGGCGCTGGTTGGAGACGTCCGCCCAGCGCTGGATCGTGAAGAAATCGCGGCAGGCGCCGGGGAGCTGGTCCGCCTCGGGCCGGATGAATCCCCAGCCGAGGTCCAGGCGCGCCACGGCGTCGGGCACCGCGAACGGGAAGGCGAAGTAGACCGCCTCCTTGTCGCGCACCGCGGTCTTGTCCAGCTCGTTGCGGATCGCCAGCCAGTCGAGCCCGTCCACGAGGCGGTACTCGCGGACCAGGGCGCGGGCACCTGGCATTGTGTCGCTCTCCACTCGCAGCGTCGCCACCAGCGGTCCGGCGTCGGGTGCGGTGATCCGGACCGTGCCGGCGCGTCGGACATCGGCAGGCGACTTGCCCGCGACGTAGAGATACTCGTTCAGTCCATACGCTCCGGCATCTACAAGCTCCCGGCCCCCGGCGGCGAGGCTGGTCACGGTGCCGGTGGCCGGATCCAGGCGGACCGCCAGTCCGGAGGCGGCGGCGCGGCCGTCGCCTGCGGTGGCCGTCCCGCCGGCGGGCGCGTTACCGGCCGTCACCCGGAAGCGCCGGCCGCCCAGCGGCGGCACGTCGGCGGCGAGAACCGCGAGTTCGCCGCTCGCGAGGCGCTGGGACGGCACGGGGCGCCCGTCGGTGTCCACGACGCGGTCTCCGGCGCGGGATTGCGCCGCCGGCAGCACCACGAGGTCGGTGCGGGTCCAGGAGCAGGTGTTGATCACGTCCAGGGAGGCATCCGCGGCGGGTGCGTCCTCGAGGGCGTCCACCGTTTCGAGGAGCTCGCGCGACAGGCGGTCGGCGGTCTCGGCGAATGCCTGCTTCAGCCGCCACTGGCCCACGGCGTTGGGGTGGTCGGGATCGGAGACGCTGTTCCAAGCTCCCCAGGTGTGCTCGTCGGCCAGATGCACTTCCCGCCAGGCGCCGTAGAACGCCTGCGGGTCGTACCGGCCGTCCACCACCGCGGCCAGGGTCTCCGCCTGCACCAGGCGCTCGGACGCGCGGCGGGCCAGCCCCAGCTCCCGCGCCGTGGAGGCGGCGCCGTCCTCCCAGTAGGGGGTGAGGTCGCCGGCGAACGCGGGGAGCGTCGCGCCGTGGCGCCGCTCGAATTCGGCGAAGAGGCGGTCGGCCGTGTCGATGACGAGACGGGGCGAAGCGTACCGCTCGTTCCACTCGCGGACAAAGTCGGGCAGGGCGGCGTCCGCGGGACCGTTGTCGGAATAGATGGTGTAGCGGAGCTGGACCAAGTCGTACGGGTAGTCGACCGCTTCCAGTTCGGCGAGGTAGCCGAAGAGCTTCGGTCGCGCGTCGGCGCTCCGGATGCCGCTGGTCTGGTGAAAGAGCGAGTAGCCCTTGCCCGCCACCCAGTAGAGGAGCTTGTCCTGCCCCGACGGCCCCACCCACCAGAAGGGGCGGTCGCCCCACGCCTCGGTGGAGCGGCCGATCCGGTCGGAGGCGTTGGGCCCGCTGGAAAAATACCGTATCCCCGCGTGCGCCAGCGCCGGCACCGCGCCCCAGCTCACGCCGGGGATATCGGTGATCATGGCGGTGTCGATCTTCAGACCGTGGCGCGCCGCGAGGCGGCGGGCGCAGTCGGTGAGGCGGATCATCTCCTCGGGGCGCAGCAGGCCGGTGAGCGGATTCGTGTAGAGCGCCTGCAGCCCCATGTGCCCGCTCCGGACTGCGTCGATGAACGCGTCGCGCTCCGGCACGCCGGCGCGGTACAGGTATTCTTCGACCGCCCAGAGGATCTCGGCGTTCCAGCGGAACTGCGCCTCGGCGGGGTAGTCGGCGGTGCGCCGGATGAGGCGGACGGCATCGGCGAGGTTCTGGAGCTGCGTCTCCAAAACCTCGCTCTGCAGGTGGGTGTAGCCGATGTCGTTGTGGGAGTGGGGCAGGAGATGCACCTCGCGCCGGCGCACGGGCCGGAGCACCGCCTCGAGGCGGACCTCCGCGCGGCCGTCCACACGGACACTCACCGGGTAGGGTGTCGGGGCGGCCGCCGGGGGCGCCAGCAGGTCCAGCACATTCAGGCCCAGCCGGAGAGGGTGTGTCGCCGGCGCGTCGCTGCCGGCCTGCACCACGACCGCGCCCGAGTCGGCGGTGTGATCGATCCAGAGCTCCACCAACTGCCGCTCGCCGTCCGGGGTCCGCACCAGGGCCGGCTGCGGCCGCGCCTCCATCGAGGAGCGGAACGCGTACATGAAGGTCATGTACCAGTCGCGCGAGCCCGCCGCCACGCCCGTCACCCGAACCGTCACCGGCCGGCCGGGCGCAAGGAGCGCGGCCGGCACCTCCAGGAGCATGTAGCCGAAGGCGTCGCCCACGTGGTCCGTCCAGACGTGGCGGAACGACAGCGCCACGCCGCCGGCGCCGCGCACGGTCCAGTTCTCGGCCACGCCGCCGGCGCGGGTGACGAACCGGAGCGCCGGCCGCCCGTCGAGTTCCAGGTCGAAGGCGCGGTCGCCACCCGACGTGCCGGTGGAGTGGGCGCCGATCCAGACGAAGGTGCACGGTGCGGCGGGGAGCGGGTCGGGCGCGGGAGCGGTGGTCCACTCGATGGCCATGCGGCCGTCGGTGACGCGGGTCAGCAGCGACTCGCGGGCGTACGGATGGAACGAGTGGTAGCGGAGGCGCTCACCGGCGACCGCGGTGTCGAAGCCAGCCAAACCGCTGTGGCCGGGGGGCAGGACCGCGGGGACCGCGGCGCCCGCGGCGACCGCTAGCAACGTCAGCAGGGCTGCGATCAGGGTGGCGCGGATCCGGTTCATGGACGGGCTCCTTCGGGGGCGGGCGTTCGGCGGCCGCCCAGGTGGACGTACGAGAAGCACTCGGGGATGTGGGAGTCGTAGACGCCGTGCGGATTCAGCGCCCAGCCGAGGCTCGGCGATAGCCGGCGGCCGCCGGCGTCCACGTGCTCGAAGCGGGAGAAGTCCAGCCGCAGGACGTCCCCTTCGCGGGGCGGCCATGCGCGCCCCGCGTAGAGCGCCGCCATGCCCGCCCAGGGGAAGGCGATCTCGGCCGTCCAGCCGCGGTCGATGTCGGAGTCGTCGTTGATGGTGCCGTCCACCCGCACCGCGGCGCTGAGGCCGGGGAAGTCCCAGTCCATGAACGCCCACCGGCGGCCGCGCGGGTGGCGGCCGCAGCGGCTGGCGTCCTGGAAGCCGCCCAGCACGTCCACGGAGCGGACGGCCAGGTCGAACTCGGGGTGCCGCCGGAATCGCTCGCCGCGGCGGTACGCCTCCTGCCAGATGTAGAACACCTCGTAGACGGTCCCCAGCGCGTTGATCTGGAATTCGTAGTAGCAGTCGTCGCCGCCGATGAACACCTCGACGTCGTTCTCGGTCCAGACGAAGGCGTCGCGCTCGGTGAGACGCGCCTGGACACGGGGCTCCTCGATCCAGAAGCCCACGTAGAGGGCGACGTCGTCCCAGAGCGCGGCCATCCGCGTGTCCAGCAGCGCCGGGGCGCCGGTGACCAGGTCCACGAAGCGGGAGGATCGCGCCGCGTTCCGCCACGGCTCCTTGTCCAGGTCGCCGTCGATGCGGACGGGCCCGTCGACGCGATGGGCCGTGTAATGGATCAGCCGCTCTTCGCCGCAACCGTATCGTTGGGTCATTCCATCACCTCGGAGCGGATATCGGAAATCGGAATTCGGATCTGGGACCTGGGTTCTGGGTTCTGGGTCCTAGGACCTGGGTTCTGGAACCTGGGTTCTGGGACCAGGGTCTCGGGGCTTTGGAATTGAGACATAGGATGTTGTTTCAGCGTCATCCGAATCGATTCCAAATAGCCAATAATATATAAGAAATCAGCAATAACCAATAAACCCATTCACCGATTCACCGATTCACCGATCTCCATAATCCGGTCCGCGGTGCCGATGGTGTATCCTTCCGAGGCGTGGACGATGTCTCCCGCCGCCGTGACCACGAGCACCACCGGCCGAAGCGGCAGCGTGGCGCCCAGGGTCGTTCGAATCACCGCCAACAGCGCCTCGCCCGGATCGCGAGTCCAGACCACGTTGGCGGGCAACTCGTCACCTGGCGGGGCCGCCTGTTCCGCCGGGAGGCAGAGCAGGATCCGGCCGCCCCATGCTTCCAGCGCCGCGCGCCGCGCCGCCAGCTCCGCCAGCACGTGGCGGGTGGGCTCCGTCCCCGGGGCCAGCCACGCCACGACGAATCCGCGACCGCCCGGTGTGGGCGCCAGCGGCAGCGGATCGCCTTCAAGGCCGGACAGCGCGGCCTCCCCGGGCAGCCGTCCCAGCACGCGGGGCGGCCCGGCGAGCTGCCGGAGCATCAGCGGCACCTCCGCGGCGCCGCCGGCGGGGAGGGGGAAGAAGGCCAGCCGGGCCAGCACCGAGCCGTCGTGCTGACGATTGCCCGTCACCAGCAGGTAGTCGCCGCCGGGCAACTCGGCGGTGCCGAACTCGGCCGCGGGCTGGCCCTCGGGGTATTCGAGGGTTTCCGGCGACCCTCCGCGCAGGCGCGCCAGGGTGAAGTGGGTGAAGTAGCGCGCCTGGCTCGCGGCCCCGGCCGGCTGCAGGGCCAGACGGCCCGTGGCCGGAGCGGGTTCGGCGGGGGGCGGCGGCACGGCCGGCTGCCATCGTCCGTTGAGATGCAGCTCGGGCGTGCGGAGCGCGGGGTGCAGCCGGGCGGGGATGCCGAGGCTGCGCGCCAGCGCCACCAGACAGATGTCGCAAGACCACCGGTCGGCCGCGCGCAGTTCCAGGACCCCCCGCGGCGTGACGGGGAGGCGGTAGGGGCTCCGGTCCTCGTGATGGGCGACGCGCCGCCGCAGCCATTCCCAGAGCGCCAGGGGCTCCCGCAGTGCCTTCCGGGCGACGGCGGCGGGGACCGCCTGCCGCAGCGGCTCGCGCCAGCCCACCAGCGTCTCGGTATCGATCCGCGGCGCCAGCACGGCGTTCACAAACAGCTCCCGGTCTGCGGTCATGAGGGGATGAGGCCGGGCGAGGGCGCCGGCCAGATGCGCCAGCAGCACGTCCGCCGGCGCGTCCCGGAGGTCCTTGTCGGACAGGGTGCCCAGCAGCGGCAGCGCCCACGCCCGCTGCGCCGCCGGGCAGCGGTGCAGGAACGCCTCGATGGCGCGCCAGTTGCCCCGGCTGGCCGCGATGATCCGCCACACGGCGTCCGGCTCCTGGCCGGTGGCGGCGGCGAGCGCGCGGGCGGCCGGTTCGGTCATGAAGGTCGCGATGTAGCCGGCCCGGCGGGCGTCGTTTTCCTTCAGCCGCCGGGCGTTTTCCGCCTGACCGGCGGTGGGGGCGGGCAGGGGCGGCGGGGCGGGCGGCGCTTGCAGATCGAGGTCCGCGACGAGCGCCGCGGGCGGGTCCGCGAGCGGCACCGTGAGTTCGCCGTCGAGATCGGGTGGAGCAGCCGCCCAACCGCTGCGTCCGTCCTTCCGGGCCCAGATCAGCACGCTCCCCCGGCCGCACACCAGGGCGGCCCGGCCGTCGGGTCCGGTGGTGAAGGTCGCCAGGGGATAGAACTCCGCGTAGTTGTAAAGCCGGAAGGTCACCTCCGCCCCGGCCACCGGCCGGCCGGCGGCGTCCACCACCCGCACCCGCGCCTCGCGCAGCGGGGCGTAGCCGGCGGTGAGGTTCAGCACGGGGCCGAGCGGCGGGCGCTCCAGCACCGGCTCCGGGCCGGCGTAGGCGCCGTACACGCGGGTGTGGACGAGCATCGCCCGGCGCACCGGCTCGCGGAACCACGCCAGGTCCAGCTCAGGCTCCGGCTCGCAGGCGCCCAGGTAATGCCAGGCGCCGTCCACCCACGCCTCCACCCAGGCGTGGTTGTCGTCGGTGTGGGCCCAGCGCGGCGTGTAACACTGGCGGGCGGGAATCCCGGCGGCCCGGAGCGCCGCGACCGCGAGCACCGACTCCTCGCCGCAGCGCCCGTAACCGGTGCGGATGGTCGCGAGCGGCGCGCTGGTGCGCGCGTCGGTGCCCTGGTAGACCACCCGCTCGTGGCACCAGTGGTTGATCTCGAGCACCGCCTGCCGCAGGGTGAGCCCGGCGACGCGGTCCCGGAGCTCGGGGTACATGTCCTGGCGGAAGGTGTCGAGGGTCTCGTTGTTCACGCGCAGCGGCAGGACGAAGTGGCGGAACAGCGCGTCGGGGATCTGCGGCCCCCAGGGCAGCTCGCGGCGGGCCTGCAGGCTGGCGCGGACGGCGGCGAGGTAGAAGTCGCCGTCGTGGTCGGCCAGGTCGGCCAGGGGCATGTAGGCGTACAGGAATTCCATGGCCTGCCGTTCGTCGGCCGCGAGCGGGCCGCGGAAGACGCCGAACAGGGCGTCGGCGCGGTGCCGCGCCAGCTTCCGGGTTTCCTGGAACCGCCGCTGGACGTCGGACCGGCTGTCCGGTGCGGGGCCGGCGGCCGCCGCGAGGCCCGCGGCGACAAGCAGTGCGAGCCACCCCGCGAGGAGCCCGCGTCCGCGGCCGCGCGGGCGAAGGGATTGTCGGCCGTTGCGCGCGCATCCATCTGACGATGCGCAAGACTCGGGGAACACACGATGATTCATGCACGCTTCCTTGATATTGATTGCATGCATTGTATGCGTAGAAACACCCCCCGCCCAAGGAGTTTTCCGCATCTTCGGCACTAAGTGAATCGGCGTCGACCGGATCTGGATTGGTTTCTACGTTGATCGTCCGAAAAGAAACCGAGTGCATTGACAATCGCTGCCCAGACTCATCCCGATATCTCTGAAGATATCTGGCGATGTGCGCGTGTCGCCCAAGTATTACAGTCCAACACTGCGACGATACTGCGATCGGGATTGATCCGATTACATTGACCAATCAACTGATGTTGAGATGGCGCGTCGCGGCGACTATTTCACCAGAGTCGCCTTCACGTGAATGAGGCCGTCAGACGCCGCACCGATCAGCAGTTTGTTAACAGCCGGTACAGGGTCACCCGGATCATAGATTTCCTCTTTAAACAGAACCAAAAGCTCGCCCTCTCTTACAAACAGTAGGTTTGACATGATTTCGTTACTAGACGGACTCACATCAAACGCGGTTTCGGGCGTGAACGGCGCGTTCACACCCAGATACTGGATTTGAACAATGGGCGGATCCTCCAATGTGATCAAGTCGGAATAAACTCGTGCATAATGGAATCGATAGATCTGCCAGGGAGTGCCCCATTCGACGATAACATCACCCTCAGAATCCGGTTCCAACACGATGTCCATTATGTGCCGTGAACACCCGCCACTGTTGGCTTCCAGCTGAGCAATCCGATCTTCCAAGGTTGCCACAAGAGTTTCCAATTGGGCCACCCGTTGGGACAGTCCGTCCGCCCGCACCAGGGAAGAGAGACCAAGCCCAAGAATCAGAATGATCAGACCAAGTTTTGATTTCATCACTTCCTCCCCAAAAGTAGGACGTTTAGTGCATTTCTTCGGCAGAATGGTCTGCGTGAAAATTTAGCAGAGGATAACACGAATATTTATCGGGATCTATCGCTAGATCAGAATGGCAATTGATTGTTGGCAGCGGTATGCATCATGTTGGTAAAACGGGTCACTCATTGTTCTTGGTTTTAGCAACTTGAGCATTGGACCCTGGTGGAGACTTGGGTGTTGGCGGCGGACCCGGATCCAGACCCAGCCGGCGGAGCATCTCCCGCATCCGGTCGCGGTGGGTGCCGGGCCAGTAAATCCGCCCGCAGGACGGGCAGCGGCGGAACTCCCGGTGGTGCTCCAGCACGTAGGGCGGCACCGCGGGTGCGACCGCGGCGGCGTCCACCGCCGCCAGGGGCTCGTTGCAGCGCAGGCAGCGGGTGAGGGGGCGGATGGGGCCCAGCTCCGGCTGCCCGGCCAGCAGCTCCGCCACCTGGTCGGGCCAGCGCTCCGCGGCGATCAGGATCACCCGGTCGCGCACGGCCCGCCGCCCCGCCAACCGCCGGTCCCGGGTCACCAGGGTCCGGTCGGCGGTCACGGCGAGCTCGATGAGTTCGTCGTCAGGCAGGCCCGGCCGGAAATCGGCGTCCAGGCCCAGGAGGCGCATCCACCGCGCCAGCCGCCCCAGCATGCCGTCCACGAGAAATCCGCGCACCGCCGCCTCCGGAGAACCGCTGGATCCTTTGTACCACAGCCGATGTCCGGGGGGCAGGGATCTTTTGACCGCGGCCGGCGGGTGGCCGGCGGCCGTCACAACGGACAATTATAAGTTGCTGCCGGCGGACGTCCTTTGTATGCTGTAGGTCCGACAACCCAAGCCGGGCGAGATCGAGGAGGAGGTGGCCATGGCCGAATACGAGACCATCCGGGTGGCGCGCGACGGCGCCGTCGCCACGGTGACGGTGGACCGGCCGGCGGTGCTCAACGCGCTCAACCGCCGCGCCGTGGCCGAGCTGGACGCCGCCTTCGCCGCGCTCGGCGCGGACGACACGGTGGCGGGCGTCATCCTCACCGGCGCGGGGGCCAAGGCGTTCGTCGCCGGCGCCGACATCGGCGAGGTGCAGGCGCTGGATGCCGCGTCGGGCCGGGCGTTCGCCCGGGCCGGCCAGGCGGTGTTCAGCCGGATCGAGGGTCTGGGCAAGCCGGTGGTCGCCGCGATCAACGGCTTCGCCCTGGGTGGCGGCTGCGAGCTGGCGCTGGCGTGCACGCTGCGCGTCGCGGCCGAGACGGCGCGCCTCGGCCAGCCGGAGGTGAAGCTGGGGCTGATCCCCGGCTACGGCGGCACCCAGCGCCTGGCACGGCTGGTGGGCCCGGGGCGGGCGATGGACCTGCTGCTGACCGGCCGAATGGTGACCGCCGCCGAGGCGCTGGCGATGGGATTGGTCCACCGCGTGGTGCCGGCCGACCGGCTGCTGGCCGAAACCCGCCAGCTGCTCGACGAGGTGCTCCGGCAGTCGCCGCTGGCGGTCCGGCTCTGCATCGAGGCGGTGGCCCGCGGCACGGGCCTGACGCTGGCCGACGGGCTGGCCCTGGAAGCGGACCTGTTCGCGCTCGCCTGCGGCTCGGAAGACAAGCGGGAGGGCACCGCCGCCTTCCTGGCCAAGCGCCCGCCCGCGTTCACCGGACGTTGACCCGGCGGCACGGAGGCGGAATGATCCGGCACATCGTGATCTGGCGGTTCGAGGAGCAGGCGGACGGACGGGACAAGGCGGAGAACCTCCGCCTGGCCCGCGACCTGCTGCGGGGCATGGCGGGCAGGGTCGACGGGTTGCTGAATCTCGAAGCGGGCATCAATGAGCCGCCGTCGGGCGAGGCATCGGACCTGGCCCTGGTGGCCGAATTCAGCGGCTGGCCGGCCCTGCGGGCCTACACGGACCATCCCGTTCACCAGGAGGTGGTGCGGTTCCTGCGAAAGGTCCGGACCGAGCGGCGGGTGGTGGATTACGAGATCTGAGCTCTGACGGAAGCGGCGGAGAACGGCAGCATGGCGGCACCCACGCAGACGGACAGATTGGAATTCCGGCGGTTGGCCCAACTGGGCCTGGCGGTGCGCCTCGTCAGGGACTGCGCCGCCGGCTGGACCGTCGCGGGCGCGGCGCTGGCGGTGCTGCAGGGCCTCCTGCCGCTGGCGGGGCTGTACCTGCTCAAGCTGCTGGTGGACACCCTGACCCGCGGCCTGGCCGGCGGCGATCGGACGGCTCTGTGGGAGCATGCCCTCACCCTCGTTCTGCTGGCGGCCGGCGTGGCGGCGTTGGGCGTGTTGCTGCGCAACCTGGCCGCCCTGGCCACCGAGGCCCAGGCGATGGCGGTGACCGACCACGTGGCGGACCAGATCCACCGTCAGTCGACCACCGTGGACCTGGCCTACTACGAGACCCCCGCCTACTACGACACCCTCCACCGGGCGCAGATCGAAGCGCCCTACCGGCCCCTGCGCATCGTCACCGGGCTGACCCGCCTGGCCGAGAGCGGCATCCTTATGGTGGCCGTCGCCGGGCTGCTCATGACGTTCCACTGGGCGGTGCCGCTCGTGCTGCTGGCGGCAGCGGTGCCGGGCCTGTTTGTGCGGATGCACTTCTCGCGCAAATTCCACCGCTGGCAGCGGGAGCAGACCGAGGCGGAGCGGCGATCCTGGTACTATCACGCCCTGCTGACGGCCGGCGACTACGCGAAGGAAATCCGGCTGTTCGGCATCGGCCCCCTCGTGGCCGGCTGGTACCGCGACGTCCGGACCCGGCTGCGGGGCGGGCGCTTCCGGCTGACGGCGGAGCGCTCCGCCGCCGACTGCCTGCTGCAGGGCGGATCGCTCGTGGTGGTCTATGCCGGCTACGCGCTGGCGGCGTACCAGGTCATCGCGGGAGGCATCAGCCTGGGCGACCTGGTGATGATCTACCAGGCGTTCCAGCGCGGGATGGCGGCCATCCAGGACGCGTCCGGCGCGCTGGCCGGTTTGTACGACGACAGCCTGTTCCTGTCGAACTACCACGAGTTCCTGGAACTGCAGCCCCGGGTGACCGCGCCCGAGGCGCCCGTGCCGGTGCCCCAGCCGTTCCGCGAGGCGCTGGCGCTGGACAACGTCAGCTTCGCCTACCCCGGCTCGGACCGGCGGGTGCTGGACGGCGTGTCGCTCGCGCTGCGGCCGGGCGAGGTGATCGCGCTGGTGGGCGAGAACGGGGCGGGGAAGACCACGCTGGTCAAGCTCGTCTGCCGGCTCTACGACCCGACGGCGGGCGCCGTCACGCTGGACGGCATCGACCTGCGGCGCTTCCCGCCGGAGGCGCTGCGCCGGGAGATCGGAGTCATCTTCCAGGATTTTGCCCGCTACGCCCTGACCGCCCGGGAAAACATCCGGCTGGGCGACCATGAGCTGGCGCCCGACGACCCGCGCCTGGCGGGGGCCGTCCACCAGGCCGGCGCCGAGCCGGTGATCCGCCGGCTGCCCGACGGCCTGGACACCCTGCTGGGCTGCCAGTTCGCCGGCGGCACGGAGCTCAGCGCGGGGCAGTGGCAGCGCATCGCCCTGGCCCGCGCGTTCCTGCGCGACTCGCGCATCGTGGTGCTGGACGAACCCACGAGCTCGCTGGACCCCGTCGCCGAGTACGAGCTGTTCACCACGTTCCGCCGGCTGCTGGAGGGGCGGGCGGCCATCCTCATCAGCCACCGGTTCTCCACGGTGCGCATGGCGGACACCATCCACGTCCTGGCCGGCGGCCGGATCGTCGAGAGCGGCTCCCACGAGGCCCTCCTGGCCGCCGGCGGCCACTACGCCCGCATGTTCGAACTGCAGTCGGCGAATTACCGCTGATTTGGGCCCCGGGTACTGGGTCCTGGGTGCTGGGTCCTGGATTTTCGATCTTTTGTTCTGATCTCCAGCACACAGCCTCCAGGTTTCAGCATCAGGGATCCAATACCCATATTCAAGCACCAAGAACCCAGAACCCAGGTCCCAGGTCCTAGGGCCGGATCTGCGCCGAGGTTCTCTCATCCGTATAAATACATTGTCTTTTCGATTGAAATTCATATAATTGACCCGAATATCGACAAGGAGTGCCCTCACGTGCCGCACGTATTTGAAGGAAATCTCAATGCCAAGGGCCTGCGCTTCGCGCTGGTGGTGAGCCGGTACAACGACGTGATCTGCAACCGGCTGCTGGAGGGCGCGCTCGACGGCCTCCGCCGCACCGGCGCCGAGGACGGCAACCTGACCATCGTCCGCGTGCCGGGCTCGTTCGAGCTGCCGCTCGTGGCCAAGCGCCTGGCCCAGAAGAAGCAGTTCGACGCGGTGATCTGCCTGGGCGCCCTGATCCGCGGCGAGACGCCCCATTTCGACCTCATCAGCGCCGAGGTGACCAAGGGGATCGCCCAGGTGGCCCTGGAGGTCGACTGTCCCATCACCTTCGGGGTGGTCACCGCCGACAACGTGGAGCAGGCGCTCAACCGGGCCGGTCTCAAGAGCGGCAACAAGGGCTTCGAGGCGGCGCTCGCGGCCGTCGAACTGGCCAATCTTCTGAAGGGGATCTGATTGGATCCGATCGTTCTTTGGCTATTGCCGGGAGTGAATCGTGGGCACGCGTCGTAAGGGTCGTGAGTGCGCTCTGCAGCTCCTCTACCAGGCGGACTTCTCGCCCATGGATGCCGCGGCGGCCAACGACCTCTACTGGCAGATTCACATCAAGGAAGAGACCGTCCGGACGTACGCCGAGTTCCTCTACTTCGGCACTCTCGAGCACAAGGCCGAGATCGACAAGATCATCCAGAAGTTTTCGGAGCACTGGCGCCTCGAGCGCATGGCGGTGGTGGACCGCAACATCCTCCGGCTGGCCGTCTTCGAATTTCTCCATGAGACCGAGACGCCGACGACGGTGGTGATCAACGAGGCGCTGGAGATCGCCCGCAAGTTCAGCACCGAGGAATCCACGCAGTTCATCAACGGCATCCTGGATGCCATCAACAAGAACTACCTGCCGACGGTCCAGTCGTAGCCGTCCCGGCGACCGGGCCGCGCCGCCGGCCGGCTGTGCGGCCGGCCGGCCCAACCCCAGATAGGAGATCGTGACATGAGCAGTCCGGAAACCGTCCTGATCCAGCACCGCCAGAAGAAGCTCGATGAGATTCGGGCGATGGGCGTCGATCCATACCCTCACAAGTTCGCCTTCGACGCCACGGTGAGCGAGACGGTGACCCGCTACGCGACCATGGACCACACCCAGCTCGACGCGGAGAGCCACCACGTCCGCACCTGCGGCCGGATCATGGCCCTGCGCGGCTTCGGCAAGGCGGCGTTCTGCCATATCTCCGACGGCGTCGAGAAGATCCAGTTCTACATCAAGAGCGACGTGTCCGAAGCCGACTCCGTCGCCCTGTTCAAGCAGCTTGACCTGGGGGACATCGTCGGCGTCGACGGCCGGCTGTTCCGGACGCGCACCGGCGAGCTCACCATTCTGGTGCAGCAGCTCACCCTGCTGGCCAAGTGCTACCTGCCGCTGCCGGAGAAGTGGCATGGCCTGACCGACGTGGAGATCCGCTACCGCCAGCGCTACCTTGATCTCATCGTCAATCCGGAGGCGCGGCGGATCTTCCAGCGGCGGTCCGCCGTCGTCCAGCAGCTCCGCCGCTTTCTCGAGGCGCGCGGCTACCTGGAGGTGGAGACGCCCATGATGCACCCGCTGGTGGGCGGGGCCACCGCGCGGCCGTTCATCACCCACCACAACACCCTCGACATGAAGCTCTACCTGCGGATCGCCCCCGAGCTCTATCTCAAGCGCCTGGTGGTGGGGGGCATGGAGCGCGTGTACGAGATCAACCGGAACTTCCGCAACGAGGGGATCTCCACCCAGCACAACCCCGAGTTCACCATGCTGGAGTTCTACCAGGCCTACAGCGACTTCCGCGACCTGATGACGCTGACCCGGGAGATGTTCACCGAAGTCGTGGACGCCGTCTGCGGCACCCGCCTGGTGCCGTTCAAGGAGCAGGTCATCGACTTCGACGGCTGGCAGGAATTCACCCTCCGCGATGCCATCCGCCATTTCTGGACGGCGCCCGGCCCCAGGCCGGAGCCGGAGCAGCTCAACACCCGGGAGGGCGTCGTCGCCCTGCTGGAGCGGGTCAGCATCGGCTACCCGCCCAAGGAGTCGTACGGCAAGCTGCTGGGGCTGCTGTTCGAGGAAGTGGTGGAGCACCAGCTCATCCAGCCCACGTTCATCTACGACTATCCAGTGGAGCTGTCCCCCCTGTCCAAGCGGAAGCCCGACGAGCCGGGCTTCGTGGAGCGCTTCGAGCTGTACATCGCCGGCATGGAGATCGCCAACGCCTACTCCGAGCTCAACGACCCCATCGACCAGGGCGAGCGGTTCCGCGAGCAGGTGCGCCAGCGGGAAGGCGGCGACGAGGAGGCGCAGATGATGGACGAAGACTACGTCCGCGCCCTGAGCTACGGCATGCCGCCCACGGCCGGCGAGGGGATCGGCATCGATCGCCTGGCCATGATCCTGACCAATTCGCCGTCGATCCGCGACGTGATCCTCTTTCCGCTCATGAAGCCGGAGGCGCCCGCCGCCGCGCCGGACGCCGCCGCCGCCCCCGGACCGGAGGCGGCCGGGAGCTGAGCGGCGCCCGCCGCCGCGCCGCACCCGGACGGGATGCACCATGCGCTTTGAACTTTTCATCGCCCGCCGTTACCTCAAGGCCCGCCGGAAGCAGGTGGTGATCAGCTTCATCACCGTGATCTCGGTGCTGGGGGTCATGACCGGCGTGGCGGCCCTGATCATCATCCTGTCCATGTACGCCGGCATGAGCCTGGACCTCCAGGGGAAGATCCTGGGGGCCACGGCCCACATCACCGCGCTGCCGCGGGGCGCCGGCGGACTGGCCGGCTACGCGGCCATGACCGATGAGATCGCGCGGGTGCCCGGCGTGCGCGCCGTCACGCCGGCCGTGTACGTCCAGGCGCTGGCCAGTTCGGGCACCTCGTCCACGGGCCTCATCCTCAAGGGGGTGGATCCGGCGGCCGAGGCCAGGCTGGCCGCCGGCCTGGGCGTGCTCCGGAGCGGCCGCTTCGAGGACCTGAACACCCGGCGCGCCGCCATCCTGGGCAATCAGCTGGCCCGCCACCTGGGCGTCGAGACCGGCATGCCCGTCACGCTGATCGTCCCGCGGGGGACGCTCACGCCCATGGGCCTCATGCCGCGCATCCACCGGTACCGCGTGGTGGGCACGTTCGAGTCGGGCCTGTACGACCTGGACAACACCTGGGCCTTCATCTCGCTGGACGAGGCCCGCGCCCTGGCCGGACTCTCGTCGGACGCCGTCCAGGCGCTCGAGATCCGGGTCACAGACATCTACGCGGTGCCGGCGATCCAGGCGGAGATTGCCCGCCGCCTGGGCGACCGGGCGGGACTGACCAACTGGATCGAAACCAACCGGCCGCTGTTTGCCGCCCTGCAGCTCGAAAAATGGGGCATGTTTTTAGCCATCGGCCTCATCGTGCTGGTGGCGGCCCTCAACATCGTGACGACCCTCATCCTGATGGTCATGGAGAAGAGCCGCGACATCGCCATTCTGCGGGCCATGGGCGCCACCGAGCGGCAGATCTTGCGCGTCTTCATCTGGCAGGGGATGATCATCGGCCTCATCGGCACCGCGCTCGGGAGCGCGCTCGGCGTGGGCCTGGCCTGGGCGGCCGACCGTTACAAGTGGATCCGGCTGGACGCGGCGGTTTACTCCATCCCGTACCTGCCGTTCCGCATCAGCGCGTGGGACGTCCTGTTCGTGGCGGCTGCGGCGCTGCTCATCAGCTTTCTCGCCACGCTGTACCCCTCCCGTCAGGCGGCCCGCCTCAACCCGGTGGAGGCGATCCGCTATGAGTGACTTCCTCACGGTCACCGGCCTGGACAAGGGATTTCCGTACGGCGGCGGCCGGCTGGAAGTGCTGCGCGGCGTGACGTTCAGCCTGCCGGCGGGAACGACGGCCTCCATCATCGGCGACTCCGGCTCCGGCAAGAGCACGCTGCTGCACGTGGTGGGCGGCATGGAGCCGCCCGACGCCGGCCGGGTGCTGGTCGGGGATAGCGACCTGTACACGCTCGCGGGCGATGCGCGGGCCCGCTTCCGGAACCGGCAGATCGGCTTCGTGTTCCAGTTCCACCATTTGCTGCCCGAGTTCTCCGCCCTGGAGAACCTGATGATGCCCCTGCTCGTCCGGGGCGTCGGCGCGGCGGAGGCGTCGGCCGCGGCGACCGCCCTCATCGCCGAGCTCGGCCTGGATCACCGCACCGCCAGCCGTCCCGGCGAGCTCAGCGGCGGCGAACAGCAGCGGGTGGCCGTGGGCCGGGCGCTCATCACCGAGCCGGCGCTCCTGCTCATGGACGAGCCCACGGGCAACCTGGACCACGGCACCGGCGACCGGACCATGGAGCTGGTGCTCGGGCTCACGGCGCGGCGCGGCACCACGGTGCTGCTGGTGACGCACAACCCGTCCCTGGCCGACCGCTGCGCGGAGCGCTTCCGCATGACCGAGGGCCGCCTGGAGCGGATCTAGCCCGCCTCCGGGCGTCCGCCGGCGCCGCCGGGGGTGACGCCCGCCGTTTCGGTCACCCGGTCGGCCGCCAATCCATGTATACTTGACACGACACTCATCCTGACTCTGGGGCAGATGCCATGCGCAGACTGGTCGTCTTTGCGGCGGTGTTGATGCTGGCCGGGCTGGTCCCGGCGACGGACCCGGCTCCCGGCCTGGAGCGGGTGCTGGAGAGCGGGGCGCTTCTCGGCGATACGTCGGGCGACGGGGTGCCGGACACGATCCGCGCCCGCATCATCCTGGCGGGAGATGCTCCCAATCACCTGGCGGCCGCGGCTCTCGCCGAGCGGCTGGGCTTCGAGTCCGCCGGCATGGGATTCGACTTCATAGCTGCCCCGGACGGTCCGGCGCCGGATCCCGCGGGCTATCCGGTGGTGGTGGGCCGCGGCAACCGGCTGCTGCCCGCCGCTCTGGCGACTGCGACGCCGTCGGGCGTCAACGCGGGACGCGGCTGGGCGGTCCTGCAGCAGGGCACGCTGTCCGGCCGGCCGGCGCTGTTCCTGTACGGCTCCGACGCCCTGGCCGAGGTGTACGCGGCGCGCGCCTTCTTCGGGCGGTTCCCCTACCTGTGGGACATCTGGGGACGGACGGACGGCGTCACCTACCGGAAGGTGCTGGATGACATCACCCGGTATCTGGCGGGGCTGGGCGTCACGCCGCGGGGCCTGTCGATCACGGCCGTGCTGTACGAGAATCGGGGCGTCTTCGACCGCCGTCGTGACGAGGCCGGCCGGCTGGCGCGCGAGCTGAAGGGATGGGGGCTGGATGACGGGGAGATCGCCCGGCTCACCGTGGCGATCGCGATGACGGCGTCCGATCGCCGGAAAGTGGCTGCAGACCTGGCGCGCCTCCCCGCCGACCGGCAATCCGGGCGGCGCACGGGCCTCCTCAATTACCCCGGCCTGGCGGCGCTGGAGTTGCAACTGGCCGCGCCGGACGGCACCACCCCGGCGGTGGTGCCGCGCTTCTCGCTGCCGGACCGCTTCCTGAACCGGCGGTACCGGCAGGAGACCACCGTCAAGCTGGACCGCCGGGTCTGGCTGGACGACCTGTACTCGGCCGCCGGGTTGTACGCCGACGGCAACGGCGACCGCATCCCCGACGACGTGGTCTTCCGGACGGTGGCCGGCGCAGGTCAGACCTCGACCGAGCTGGCCCTGCTGGCGGGCCGCATCGCCCTCGAGACCGCCGGCTGCCGCTTTCCGCTCGTCCGGCTGGACTCCGAGCTGGGTGATCCGGCCAAAGCCGGCCCGCTGCTCATCGCGGGCACGGACAACCGGGCCGCCCGCCGGCTCCGCGACCTGGGCCTGGATCTGGCGCCCCGCCGGCCGGAAACGGGCGAGATCCGGGCGTTCAACGACAAGACGCTCGCAGCGCCCCAACTGCTGGTGCACGGCGACAGCGCCGCCTCGACCGGCGCGGCGCTCCACTACCTGGCGCGCTACTATCCGTACCTCGACGCGGCGCGGGACGAGGACCGCAGCGTCGCCGAACTGGGCCAGCAGCTCCTGAACCGGCTGCAGGGACGGGAGCCGGCCGCGGCCGCCGCGGCGCTGCTGGCCGAGCGTGCGCCGCTGCTGGACGTGCTGGGGGCGAACCCGGACCTCAAGGTGCGCGGCGAGCTGACGCTGGACCGGCTCACGCCTGAGATCGCCGCCCCGCTCGTCGCGTACATCCGCGCCCGGTATGCCGACGGCTGGGACGTGGCGGCCGTCAGCCGCGACGCGAACCGCACCGCCTTTGAGATCCGGAAGGAGCTGCCGTGGGAAGGCGACGTGGTGCAGGAGCGCCTGAGGCAGTATCTGGCCGGCCAGCCGGCGGACGCCGGCTTGGAGCTGGAGGTGCGCATCAGCGAACCCGCCGACTGCCGCACCCGCCTCGAGAGCGAACTGCGAGCCGCGCTGGAGCATGACTACCCGGGCCGGATCCGGTCGCTGCGGGTGCTCAGCGCCTACAAGCAGGGATTGTCCTGGCTCATCGATGCCGTGCTGCCGCAGCTGCGCGGCCGGGGGGTGGCGGCGATCCGCATCGACTTCCAGGGCCGGGCACCGGCGGGCGAGGTGCTCCGCAAGGTGTACGGCGAGACTCCCGGCTGGCTGCAGGAGCTCTTTCCGGTGGACGAGTTGCTGGCCCGGGAACTCCGGCTCGCGCCCGAGGCGGTGGAATTCCGCCAGGTGGACGCGGCGCCGGGAGAGCCGGTCTACCGGGTGGAGGCCCGGGACGGGGCCGGCCGCATGGTGCTGAGCGAGGCGTTTACCCCCCTGTACGAGGAGCGTCCCTTCTTCCGCCGCTTCCCGAGCTGGGGGGTGGCGCCGGTGCCCATGGCCGGATTCATCGTCCGCCGCGACGACCGGGAAGTGGAGCGGGTGGCCCTGCCCACGGACATGGGTGCGGTCTGGGCCGTCTACCAGGACGAGGTGATCCCGGCGCTGGAGGAGCAGATCCGGAAGGCGACGGGCAACAGGCCCACGCCGGACAAGCAGCCGTTCTTCCGCCGCCTCACCGCGGAGCTGGCCGCCAGCGAACCGGACGAGCGGCTGGGGATCGACGAGGAGCACGTCTCGGCGCTCGAGGCGTTTCACGAGGACTTCTACTTCCTGACTCTCGAGTTCATCAACCACATCCTGGAGAAGGATGCCGCCAAGGAGCCCGAGGGAGGCTATTTCCGCGCCAACCCGTTCGCCGCGCCGGGCAACGTGCTGCCGCTGGTGCAGCGAGGGCCCGCGGGCAAGGGGCCCGTGGTCGTCTTCAAGCTCGAGCTGCCGCTGACCGACACGCCGCAGCTCGCGCTCGACTACACCACCCTGGAGCCCGTCACCCACACCGACAAAGTCAAGCTGGAACCGCTCAAGGGCGCGACGGTGCACTGCGAATCGCTGTTCGTGTCGGCGGACCGGGCCGTGTGCGGCGCGCGGTACCGCGTGGAGCTCAAGACGGCTGCCGAGTACGACGCGTTCTGCCGCTTCTTCGCCCAGTATCGGGAGCTGGTGCGCACCGGGGCGGACCCGGAGCTGGGCCGGTTCGGCTTGGCGACGCTGGAGCTGGACGTGCGTGCGCCCGAGGCCGCCGGCGTCTTCACGCTGGACATCCCGCCCGCCCCCGCGGCGGCGGAACCCGTCCTGGAGAAGCCCGCCCCGCCGTTCCGGCCGGACCATGTGGTGGGGCCGGAGGAGTGCGTCGCCGTCATGCGGCGCTGGGCCGGCGAGTCGGGCTACCGTGTCTTCCGGGCCGGCTGGTCGTACGAGGGCCGGCCGGTGTACGCCGCCGAGATTCTGGCGCCGAGCGGGGCCGAGATCCAGAGCCGGTTCAAACTGGTCCTGCACAAGCCGACGCTCATGCTCACGGGGCGGCAGCACGCCAACGAGGTCGCCTCCACCGGCTACCTGCTCCAGTTGATGGAGCTGCTGGCCCGGGATCCCGCGTGGGCAGCCTATCGCGAGAAGGTCAATTTTGTCCTCCATCCCATGGAGAATCCCGACGGGGCGGCGCTGGCGGTGCGCCTGGCCGAACTGACTCCCGAGCACAGCCTGCACGCGGGGCGTTTCACCTCGCTGGGGATCGACCTGGGCTATGAGGTGGACCGGCCGGACACGCTGCTGACGGAGGCGCGGGTGCGCAACGCCCTGTACGGCCGCTGGCTGCCCGACATCTACCTCAACCTGCACGGCTACCCGTCCCACGAGTGGGTCCAGCAGTTCTCCGGCTACACGCCGTATCTGTTCCGGTCGTACTGGATCCCCAAGGGTTGGTTCGCCTATTTCCGTTATGACGACTCCGGACTGGAACCGGCCTACACCGAGGCCGGGGCCCGATTGCTCCAGTACATCAGCCGGGGACTGGAGGCGAGTCCCGAATCCGACGCATTCAACCAGCGCTTCTACCGCCGCTACGAGCGCTGGGCGGTCCGCTGGCAGCCGCACGTCCACTATCTGGACACGGTGGGTCGGACCACGCTGTTCCACTCGCGCCGCTCCGGCACGGCCACCCGGCC
Organism: Acidobacteriota bacterium; assembly: GCA_029565065.1. Taxonomy (GTDB): domain Bacteria; phylum Acidobacteriota; class JAAYUB01; order JAAYUB01; family JAAYUB01; genus JAAYUB01. The sequence goes on from JAKQOW010000096.1 coordinate 31,055, forward strand.
GAGCCCGCGGACCCGGGCCACCTTCGCCGAGGGCATCCCGGAGCTGATGGACGAGACGGCCCACGGTGCGTTCCTCGCCTTCCTGTCGCGCCAGGGGCTCGCCTACATCAAATCCCACCTCGACTACCTGGCGGATTGCCCGGTGGTCCGGGTGCCGGTGGACGAGGAGCGGGCCGACGGCACCCTGTTCCAGGTGTACCGCCGCCGGCCGCCCCTGCCGGCCGGCGACGGCGGTCGGCGTCCTTGATACGCGGGCGGTTTTGGTGCATCATAGGGAAGACGGCGGGCGCCGAGCACCCGCCGGGGGAGAGGTGGCGACACCATGTTTGAGAAATACACCGAAAAAGCCCGCCGGGTGATTTTTTTCGCCCGGTATGAAGCGAGCCAACTGGGCAGCAGCACCATCGATTCCGAGCACATCCTCCTCGGCCTGATCCGGGAGGACAAGAAGCTCAGCCGCTTCTTCCCGAAGGGGGAGCCGGCGTTCGAATCGCTGCGCAAGGCGGTCGAGAGCCAGTCACGGCTGCGGGAAAAGATTTCCACGTCCATCGAGATCCCGCTGTCGAGCGACGCCAAGCGGGTGCTGAACAACGCCTCCGAGGAGGCGGAGCTGCTGGGCAACAAGTTTGTGGGGACCGAGCACATCCTGCTCGGCCTGCTGCGGGAGAAACAGACCACCGCCGGCCGGCTGCTGTACGAGCAGGGGCTGCGGCTCTCCATCGTCCGCGATGCCATCGGTTCGTCCCAGACGGCCGAGGAACCGAGCAAGCCGTCCCGCAAGAAGAAGGACCCCCTCGTTGTCTACGAATTCTCCCGCGACCTCACCGAGTGCGCCTTCCGCGGGGAGCTGGATCCCCTCATCGGCCGCGACAATGAGCTGGACCGGGTGATCCAGATCCTGTGCCGCCGCACCAAGAACAATCCGGTGCTCATCGGCGAGCCGGGCGTCGGCAAGACGGCCATCGTGGAGGGGCTGGCCCAGCGGATCGTCGACGGCAAGGTCCCGCCGTTCCTGACCAACAAACGGATCATCGCGCTGGACCTGTCGCTGGTCGTGGCCGGGACGAAGTACCGCGGCCAGTTCGAGGAGCGCCTCAAGTCCATCATGAAGGAGCTCATCGAAAACAAGGACTTCATCGTCTTCATCGACGAGCTGCACACCCTGGTGGGGGCCGGTTCGGCGGAGGGCTCGCTCGACGCGGCCAACATCCTGAAGCCGTCCCTGTCCCGGGGCGAGCTGCAGTGCATCGGCTCCACGACGCCCGCCGACTTCCGCAAATTCATCGAGAAGGACCGCTCGCTGGAGCGCCGCTTCCAGGCGATCAAGGTGGACGCGCCCAACGAGGACGAGACCATCCGGATCCTGCGGGGAATCCGCGAGCGCTACGAGAACTTCCACAACCTCAAGTACACGGATGACGCGCTGGAATCCTCGGTGTACCTGTCCAACCGGTACATCTCCGACCGCTTCCTGCCTGACAAGGCGATCGACCTGATGGACGAAGCCGGCGCCCGAGTCAAGCTTCGCTACGCCGAGATCCCGGAGGACCTGCTCCGGATTCAGAAGCAGCTCGGCGAGATCAAGCAGGTCATCGAGACGACGGTCCGGCGGCGGGATTACGAAGAAGCCGCCCGGCTCAAGGAAGAACAGCTGGCCCTGCAGAAGGAAGCCGAGGACTTTCGGACGCGCTGGCACATCGACCTGGACCACCCGGCGGTGGTGACCCGCGGGGACATCGAGGAGGTGGTCGCGCGCTGGACGGGCGTGCCGGTGGCCCAGATCAAGGAAGAGGAGATGAACAAGCTGCTCCGCATGGAGGAGGAGCTGCACCGGTACATCATCAGCCAGGACGACGCGATCTCGGCCCTGGCCCGGGCCATCCGGCGCGGCCGGGCCGGGCTCAAGAGCCCGAACCGGCCCGTGGGCTCCTTCCTGTTCCTGGGCCCCACCGGCGTGGGCAAGACCGAGGTGGCCAAGCGGCTCACCGAGTTCCTCTTCGGCTCGGAGCAGGCCCTGATCCGTTTCGACATGTCCGAGTACATGGAGAAGCATTCGGTGGCCAAGCTCATCGGCTCGCCGCCGGGCTACGTGGGGCATGAGGAGGGCGGTCAGCTCACCGAGAAGGTGAAGCGCAACCCGTACTCGGTCATCCTGCTCGACGAGATCGAGAAGGCCCACTTCGAGGTGTACAACATCCTGCTGCAGGTGTTCGAGGAGGGCCACCTGACCGACTCCCTCGGCAATCGCATCGATTTCAAGAATACCATCGTGATCATGACCTCCAACATCGGGGCCAAATACCTGGAGCGCCGGGGTTCCGTGGGTTTCCGCGTGGACGAGAAGACCGAGGAGAAAAAATCCCACGACATGATCAAGAGCGAGGTCAAGAAGATCTTCCGTCCGGAATTTCTCAACCGCATCGACGAGACGATCATCTTCAAATCGCTGGACACGGACGACCTGCGGCGCATCGTTCACCTGCTCATCGCCGAGATCAACCGCAACCTCGCCCGCCGCAAGATCACCATCGAGATCGCGCCGGAGGTGGCCGATTTCATCATCGACAAGACGTGCTCGGACCGCTCCTACGGCGCCCGGCCGCTGCGGCGCGCCATCCAGAAGTACATCGAGGACCCCGTCTCGGAGATCCTGATCCAGGGGAAGATTCAGGAAGGGGCCCAGGTCGTGGCGTACGTCGAGATGGGCGAGATTGCCTACCGCCTCAGCGGCGAAAAGAACCGGCAGGGGCAACCCCTGCTCGTGAGCCGGTCCCAGTAATTTGCCAGCCTGCAGTGAACCATTCCGGCCGCCGGATCATCTGTCCGGAACAACCCGCGTTTTTTTGGAGTGCATTGGTCTCCTGTCGATGATATAATCCAACGCTTTGAACGCGCCTGCAACTTTACAGCGTGGAGGTTTAATGAGGTCCGGACTGAGAACAGGTACCTTGGCGCTGCTGTGCCTGGTCCTCGTCGCCTCCGCCGCTTCCCCCCTGCTGGCCCAGGTGGGCACGTTGATCGAGAAGGTCGAGATCCGGGGCAACCACCGTATCCCCCAGGACACCATCTTCTACTACATCATGACCCGGTCGGGCGACGTCTATGACCAGGACAAGATCCTCATCGATTTCAAGGCGCTCCACAAGACCAACCTGTTTAAAAACATCAAAGTGGACATCTCGGACGGCGAGACGGGCCGGATCGTCACCTTCATCGTCGAAGAAAAGCCCATCATCCGGTCGATCGCCTACGAGGGCGTGAAGTCGTTCAAGCAGTCGGACATCCTCGACAAGTTCAGCGAGGAAAAGCTGGGCCTGACGGTGGACTCCCCCTACGAGCCCACCAAGATCAAGAAGGCCGAATACATCATCCAGAACCTGCTGGTGCTCAACGGACGGCCGCTGGGCACCGTCACCACCGCCGTGGAGGAGATCCCCCCCAATTCGGTGAAAATCGTCTTCCAGGTCACCGAGGGGGAAAAAGTCCGCATCGGCAAGATCCGCTTCACCGGCAACACCGTCTTCGACAACGGCGACCTCAAGGACGCGCTCAAGCTCAGCAAGGAGCGCGGCCTGATCAGCATGTTCAAGGGTACCGACAAGTACCACAAGGACAAGCTGCTTTACGACCTCGAGGAGAACGTCAAGTCGCTGTACCAGGAGCACGGCTACCTGGACATGAAATACGGCCAGCCCGAAGTGGAGATCGTCGAGGGGCCCCGAGGCTTCCTGCCGCTCCTACGCAAGACGAAGAAGCAGTTCTTCATCACCGTCCCCGTCGACGAGGGGGCGCAGTACCGGGTCAACAGCCTTGAGTTCGAGGGCAACACCCTGTTCACCGACGAACAGCTCCTGCCCCTGATCGGCCTGAGGAAGGGCGATGTCGCCAACTACAAGGCCATCAAGGACGGGATGGACACCATCAAGAAGATCCACGGGATGCAGGGATATATCGATTTCGACATCCAACCTAAGCTCAAGACCGACCAGCCCAACCGCCTGGCGGACGTCACTTTCACGGTGGAGCAGGGCAAACAGTACCGGGTCAACAAGATCGAGTTTTTCGGCAACACCCGCACCCGCGACAAGGTGCTCCGACGCGAATTTGTGCTGGTGGAGCAGGAGACGTTCTCCCAGACCCTCCTGGACATCAGTATCCAGCGGCTGAACCAGCTCGGGCTTTTCGAAAAGCTCGAAGAGAAAGATTACGAGATCAAGCGCAATCCCCAGGAAGCCACGGTGGACATCAACCTCACCGTCACCGAGAAGGGACAGCAGTCCATCGGCCTCACGGGAGGCATCAGCGGCTACCAGGGCACGTTCGTCGGCATCAATTACAGCACCAACAACTTCCTGGGCTATGGCGACAAGTTGATGTTCGACGCCATCTTCGGCACGCGCATGGTCAACTTCTCCTTTTCCTTCACCGACCCGTACTTCCTGGACACCAACTCACTGTTCGGATTCTCGGTCTACAACCGTCGCTATCGCTACGACGTCAACGACTATACCTACTATTACCAGACCAGCGATGCGGTCCAACTGTATGTCCGGAAGACCACCGGTTTCAGCCTGACCTTCGGGCGGCAGCTATGGCGCTTCTGGCGGTACTACATCTCCTATGAGATGGAAAACATCTCCTTCCCGCCGGACGAGATCAACGAGGATTACTACTATCTGGTCGAGGCGCAGCTCTTCGGCATCAACCCGGGGCTGCCCATCGACGAGGCGCTCGCCGGACTGATCCGGTCGCAGGTTTCGCTGCGCCTGTCCCAGAACACCACCGACGATTTCTTCTTCCCCACTCGCGGGCGGGAACTGGATCTCGGAGTGGCCTTCTCCGGCGGGCCGCTGCAGGGCGACTTTAATGTGATCCGGCCGTATGTGGACATGAAGTTCTTTTTCCGCGACCCGTTCCTGTTCAAGGGCCGCAATGTGTTCGGCTTCCACGGCCGGGCCCAGTTCGTCGCGCCGTTCGGCGACACGCAGGCCGTGCCCTTCTTCGAGCGGTATTTCTTGGGCGGCGACCAGGACCTGCGGGGTTTCGACATCCGGGGCGTGAGCCCGTACGCGGTAGTCTCCACCATCAGCAAGGACAACGAGGGCAATCCGCTGATCGATTTTGAAACCGGCTTGCCGCGGCGGACAGACCAGGTTCTGCCCATCGGCGGCGACATCGCCATCATGGGCCAGGCCGAGTACCGCATCCCCATCGCCGGACCGGTCAGCCTCGCGCTGTTCGCCGATGCCGGAATCTCGACGGTCACCCAGTACGACAAGCTGGGCTTTTCCGAGAGCACCAACGTCTATCTGATCTCGAGCACGAACGGCAAATGGCGGGCGTCCACCGGCGCGGAGCTCCAGTTCATGCTGCCGATGGTCAACGCGCCGTTCCGGCTGATCTTTGCCTACAACCCGCTCCGCCTCATTGAAACCTTCCGGACCAAGGATCAGCAGTACAGTTACAACGAACCGGAGACCAACATCCAATTCACAATCGGCAAAAGCTTCTAATCAAATATATAAGGAGAATCTAGAGCCATGAAACAGTTGAAGTACATCCTGTTGGCGGTGCTGATCCTAAGCCTGGGCGCATTCGCCGGCGCCCAGTCCAAGCTCGGTTTCGTCGATTCCAACCGCGCGGTCGTCAGCACGGACGAGGGAAAGGCGGAATACCAGAAGATCACCGACTGGGCCCAGAAGCAGGACGGATCCCTGGGTGAGCTGCGCAAGCAGATCGAGGAGAAGCAGGTCCAGCTGCGCAACCAGCAGAACATGCTGACCGACGACAAGCGGGAGGAGCTGGCCAAGGAACTGGACCGCCTCGAAACCGAATTCAAGCGCCGGGGTGAGGACCTGAAGCGCGAATACGCCCGCCGGCTCGACGAGTTCGGCAAGAAGATGGACAAGAAGATCACCCCCCTGTTCAACAAGTTCGCCCAGGACAACGGCTACACCATGATCCTGTACCTCAACCCGCAGATCGTGGCCTACTACGACCCGAATATCGACGTGACCGACCAGATCATCAAGCTCTACAATCAGGCGTATCCCTACACGCCGCAGCCATAGCGCGTCGCCAGGCTCCCGCGGGGCGCCGGCAGCGCGAGCACTTTCAAACACCCGAACGGTCCCAGCCGCAGTCGTCTGGGACCGTTGCCTTTATCCCGAACCGAGGAGGAACGCGTGAACGATACCCCCAAGCTGCCCGATATCCGTGAGATCATGAAATGGCTGCCGCACCGTTATCCTTTTCTGCTGGTGGACCGCATCGTGGAACTGGAACCCGGTGTCCGGATCAAGGGGCTGAAGAACGTCACCTTCAACGAGCCGTTTTTCCAGGGGCACTTCCCGGGCGCGCCGGTCATGCCGGGCGTGCTGATCCTGGAAGCCATGGCCCAGACCGGCGGCGTGCTGGCGATGTCCACCCGCTGCAAGAGCGAGAGCGGCAATCTGGTCTATTTCATGGGCATCGACAAGGCCCGCTTCCGCCGGCCGGTGGTGCCCGGCGACCAGCTCGTCATGACGGGCGAGGTGATCAAGCTCAAGTCACGGACGTGCCAGATGGCCGGCAAGGCGTTCGTGGACGGCGAGCTGGTCTGCGAGGCCGAGTTTCTCTCCATGATCATGGAAGGGCAGCGATGAGCAACGTGCATCCGACCGCAGTCCTGACGGGCCAGGTGGAGTTGGCCGAAGACGTCACCATCGGGCCGTTTGTCGCCATCCAGGGTCCGGCCGTAATCGGCCGCGGCACCATCATCGACGCCCACTGCCGCCTGGAGGGGCCCATCCGGATCGGGGAGGGGAACCACGTCTTCCCGTTCTGCTCGCTGGGCTCCGCGCCCCAGGACATCTCCTACAAGGGCGAGCCCACCGAACTGGTCATCGGCGACCACAACCTGATCCGGGAGTTCGCCACCTTCAACCGGGGCACCGTCAAGGGCGGCGGCCTCACCCGGGTGGGCAGCCACTGCCTGTTCATGGCCTACCCCCACATCGCCCATGACTGCATCGTCGAAGACCACGTCGTGTTCGCCAACGGCGCCACGCTGGGCGGCCACGTGAGTGTCGGCTTCCGGAGCACGGTGGGCGCGTTCACCGGCGTGCACCAGTTCTGCCGGATCGGCCCCTACGCCTTCGTGGGCGGCTACTCGGTCATCACCCGCGACGCGCTGCCGTTCGTGAAGACCGTCGGCGAGCGCAACCATGCGGCGATTTACGGCATCAACTCCATCGGTCTCCAGCGGCTCGGCTTCCCCAAGGAACGCATCGAGACGCTGCAGCGGGCGTACCGGCTGCTCTTCCGCCAGACCTCCAACCTGGGGCAGGGGCTGGCCAACCTCAGGGAGCACCTGCCGGTCGACGGCGACGTGAAGATCCTGGTGGATTTCATCGAGTCGTCCAAACGGGGCGTAATCCGATGAACGAGCCGCTGCCGGAACGGCTGGGGCTGATCGCGGGGGGCGGAGAGTTCCCCCGAATGATCGCCCGCCAGTGCCGGCAGCTGGGCATCCCTTGTCACGTAGCCGCCATCCGGGACGAGGCCGATCCCGCCATCGCCGAGGATGCCGCCTCGATCCAGTGGCTGGGGATCGGCAAACTGGGCCGGCTGATCCGTTTCTTCAAGGACGCGGGTGTCACCCGGGCGATCATGGCGGGGTATGTCCAGCATGTGCGCATCTTCGGGCGGGACCGGCCGGACTTGCGGGCCATCAGCCTGCTCGGGCGGCTGCCGCGCCGGAACACCGACGCGATTCTCGGCGCGCTGGCCGACGAGCTGGGCCGCGAGGGTGTGCAGGTGGTGGATTCCACCCTGCTCCTGCGGGACCTGATGCCGCCGGCGGGTCTGCTGACCCGGCGGGCGCCCGACCGCCAGGAGCGGATCGACCTGGAGTACGGGCTGGCCACCGCCCGGGAGATTGCCCGGCTGGACTTGGGTCAGACCGTCGTGGTCTGCCGGCGGGTGGTGGTGGCGGTGGAGACGCTCGAGGGCACCGACGCCACCATCGAGCGGGCCGCCGCGCTCACCCGGAACGAGAAGCTGACGGTGGTGAAGGTGAGCAAGCCCAATCAGGACATGCGATTCGACGTGCCCATCATCGGTGCCCGCACCGTCGAGGTGCTGACGCGGAACCGGGTATCGGCAATGGCGGTGGATGCCGGCCGCAGCCTGATGCTGGACAAGGCGGATGTGCTGCAGCGGCTGGACGCCGCGGAGATCACGCTGGTGGGCGTGGCGGCGCCGGCGGTGACGCTCCCGGCGAAATGGTGAACAGCCTGTGAATCGCGAAATCTTTTACAAGCTGATCCGCGTGGCGATCTTTCCGTTCCGGTTCGTCTATCTCATCGTCTACCAGTGGCGCATGAACCGGGTCCGCGAGACGCATCGAGCGGCCCAAATGCCCGGGACATCCGCCGGTCCCGATGCTACCCCACCAACCGAGCACAGTGAGGAGAAAGGAGAAAGGAGATAGGAGATAGGAGATAGGAGATTAGATCTCTTCCTCGTGCTCGTAATTCGTAATCGTGCTCGTAATCGTACTTCGTAATCGTCATCGAGCCTCGAGCCTCGAGCCTCGTTCCCGATCATCGGGCATCGGATATCGGACATCGGGTCTCGCGGTTTGGGGCTCGGGGCTCGCTCCCAACGATCAACCATCAATTCTCTGCGAACCTGCGAGCCTGTGAACATCCCACCCTTCAAACCTTCAAGCGGCTCGATTACGATCACGATTACGATTACGGGCCAGGTGACAGCATTCGCGCATCACTTGAAATGCCAGACCCTGTCAACTTGGCTTGGAGAAGCCTGTAAAATCGAGCTATTCATGGAAGTGCCGATTCAGAATCTCATGAAACGCTTGTCCCAGCAAGGGTTGACAAG
>JAKQOW010000007.1 GCA_029565065.1 Acidobacteriota bacterium
GGCCCGCCAGCCAGTAGCCAGTGCAACACTGGCTACTGGCTGACGGGCTCGCGGTTCCTTCAGGTGTGAACGGGCCTAAGTTTGTCATGCGGGTGCTGTGCCTGCAAGGGGAAACAGGCCTGAGCCGCCGGCCGGGGCACCGGGCGCGGGCGTCAAGGGCACGGTGGGGCCGCCTTCCCCCGCGCCGTCCGGCGGTATTCCGACGGGCGGCGCGGGGGAAGGGGAGACGGTTTCACCCATTGCTGGCCCGCGCCGCTCAGGCGGCTGCGGCAAGGTAGGCGTCCATCACCTCCCTCGGCGTCTTCCATCCGAGACACTTGCGCGGGCGGTCGTTCAGGAACGTTTCGATCCGCCTCAGATCCGACTCGCCGATGGCCGCGAACGACTCGCTCTTCGGGTACAGGCGGCGGATCAGCCCGTTCGTGTTCTCGTTCGTCCCCCGCTCCCACGAATGGTACGGCCGGGCGAAGAAGACGTCCGCCTTCAAAGCCTTCGCGATCTCGGCGTGGCGGGCGAACTCCTTGCCGTTGTCGAACGTGATCCCCGTGCAGGCCACGCCGACCGCGGCGAGCAGCCTGATGACCTCGGACTTGACCTCGTCGGCCTCCTTGGTGGCCGACCATCCCACCAGCGTGTAGCGTGTCACCCGCTCCACAAGCGTCACCAGGTAGCCCGCAGCGTGCGCCCCGACCACCAGGTCGCCCTCCCAGTGCCCGACCGCGACCCGCAGCTCGACTTCGGGCGGGCGCGTCTCGATCCCGCGCCGCCCGGGGATCATGCCGCGCCCGCGCCCCTCCAGACGCGGGCAACGCCGCTTGCGCTTGCGCTTCGCGCGCGGGAGCTTCTTCCACAGGTCGCCGCCGGCCTTCGCGTCCGCGTAGACGTACTTGTAGACCGTCTCCTTGCACACGTGCGGCCGCCCTTCGAGTTCGGCACGCCCGCAGATCGCCTCCGGCGCCCAGCCCTTCCCGAGCTTCTCCTCCGCGTCCAGCCTCACCTCTTCCGTGAACCGCCTCGGCCCGGGCCGCAGCGCCCGGGCCGCAGCCAGCTCCTGCGCCTGCTTCGGCCGGTAACCCCGCCCGCCCGTGTTGCGGGACACCTCCCGGCTCAACGTGCTCGCCGCCCTTCCCAGCAGCCTCGCTATCTCGCGGACGCCCTTTCCCTCTTGCCTCCAGTTGTAGATTAGCCTACGCTCTTCCCCGGTCACGCGCGTGTAAGACACTTTGTCTCCTTCCATGTTCAGCACATGAAGGAAGTGTACTTCACCGCGTGGCCGTTTTCAAAACGTCACGTGTTGCGCTGGCCGGTCGCGCGCGCGTGGTCGTTAACACAAACATCGTCCTGGAAAAAGCCGTCCTCTCGTTCGACAGCCGGCGCAGCGTGACGCTCAAGCTGCATCCCGCAGCGGGAGAGCCGGCCGC
>JAKQOW010000016.1 GCA_029565065.1 Acidobacteriota bacterium
CGTCTTCCAGAAACTCACCACCGACGAGGAGCGGGACCAGTTCATCGAGCAGTTCTGGAAGCGGCGCGATCCGGATCCGAAGACGCCGTACAATGAATTCAAGGAAGAGCACTACCGCCGCATCGCCTACGTCAACGAGCATTTCACCTGCGGCATCCCCGGCTGGAAGACCGACCGCGGCATGGTCTACATCAAGTACGGCCCCCCCGACCGCATCGACGACTACGTGTACGGCTCCGGCTATGACCGGCCGGCCTGGGAGGGTGGCGGCCAGACGAAGGTGTTCCCCACCCAGTACTGGGAATACCGGAACATCGAGGGGATCGGCAGTGACATCGAACTGGAATTCGTCGACTCCACCGGCAGCAGCCTGTACACCCTCGAGATGGACGTCAACAAGAAGGATATTCTCCTCCACGCCAGCTCGGGCGGGCGCACCATGGCCGAATTGCGCGGCGAGGCCAATGTGGCGGACCGGGTGTCCGGCCGCACGGATGCCGGCGACTCGACCAACCCGTACTACAAGCTGCGCGAGAAAGACCGCCCCTTCGCCAAGTACGAGCTGCTGGCCAACATGAGCAAGCCGCCCGAGATCAAGTACAAAGACCTCCGCTCCATCGTGGACACGCGGATCATGTACAACCTGGTCCCGTTCCAGGCCCGGGTGGATTACGTCAAGATCTCCGAGCAGCAGGTCCTGGTACCGGTGACGCTGCGCGTCCTCAACGGCGACATCAGCTTCAAGGAGCGCTCGTTCGGCGTGTCCCGCGGCACGGTGAACATCTACGGCATCGTGACCACGGTGAGCGGCAACTTCGTCCAGGAATTCGAGGACGACATCGTCCGCGACGCCAAGACCGACGAGCTGAAGGCCATTCAGCAGGACCACTCCTCATACCAGAAGCTGGTCCTGCTGGCCCCCGGGCTCTACAAGCTGGGCCTCGTGGTGAAGGACCTGGAGAGCGGGCGCATCGGCATGCAGGAGCTGCGGCTCAACGTGCCCAGCTACCAGCCGACCCAGTTGAACAGCTCCTCGATGATCATCGCCCGGCAGGTGCAGAAGATCACCGACCCCGATTCCGACATCGGGCAGTTCGTGCTGGGCGACGTGAAGATCATCCCCGAGTTCGAGAAGCGGTTCCAGGTACGCGACCCCATGTGGGTGTACATGCAGGTGTACAGCATGGGCATCGACCAGAACCGCCTCCAGCCCGACATCGAGTTGGAATACGTGGTGGAGCGCGACGGCACGGAGTTCGTCCGGTTCCAGGACCTGGCCGGCGAAACCTTCAAGTTCGTCTCCGGCGACCGCATCGTCATCACCGGCCGCCTGCCGCTCCAGCGGTTCATCCCCGGACAGTACGTGCTCCGGATCCGGATCCACGACCGGATCTCCGGGCAGGACATGGAACGGACCGAGCGGTTCGAGGTCACGTCCTGACCGTCGGAGGCACTCGGCGACAATTCCCTTCGTGACGGGTTGCCGGCCACCGGCCGTTGGACCATCCGGCGGACGGCATGACCGACATCCCGGGAGGCAACACAAGCCATGCGCGCCCGAAAGAAACAGCCGCGGCCTGAGCCAGCCGAATCGTCAGCGGCGACGCCCGTCGACCTGAGGCCGGCGGCCGGCGAGGTGCCCGAAGTGAAGGTGGTGGACCGCCGCTTCTGGGCGCAGCATCCGGACGGGGCGACCGGCGACGAGCCGCTGCCGGAACTCGATCTCAAGCCCACCTACCTTCATGAGCTGGAAGCACGGCTGGCCGAGGTCAAGGCCCGGCACGCCGAGAGCGTCGAGGAGTTCCGCGCGGAGACCCGGCGCATCCAGGAACGGCTCAGCCGCGAGATGGAGCGGCGTCTCGAGGAGGAGAAAGGGAAAATCCTGCTGGAGTTCGTCGACGTGCTGGACTCGCTGGATCTGGCGGCCGGTCACGCCCAGGACCAGGCCGGCGCCGAGGCCATCCGCCAGGGAATCGAGCTCGTCCGGGACGGTCTCCGGCGCAAGCTGGAGCGCCTCGGCCTCGAGCCCGTCGGCGCGCCGGGTGAAAAATTCGATCCGAACATTCATGAGGCGATCGGGGTGCGGGCGGTGACGGACGCCGCCGCCAACGACACCGTCGTGGCCGTTCACCAGGCGGGGTATCGCCTGGGTGACCGGCTCGTGCGGCCCGCCCGGGTGGAAGTGGGACGGTACTCCGGCGACACGCCGGCATCCTGACGGCCGGGCCCGCGCCGGCGCCTCCCCCCGATCATTCCGGTGGCTGATGCCGGCGGAGTTTGGCCGTCAGACGCTCCAGGCGTCCGGACAGCCGTTCCCGGAGCCCCTCCGCATCCGGCCAGCGCCGCACCTCCTCCAGATACTTTTCGCAGTGCGCGACCGCCCGGGCGTAATCGCGGAGTTCAT
>JAKQOW010000024.1 GCA_029565065.1 Acidobacteriota bacterium
TTCAACCCGCCGGTGCCCCGGCTGCCTGCGACCACTAGGTCGACGCCCCATTCGCCGGCGCACCGGGCGACTTCCTGGGACGCCCGCCGGCCGAACACGACGTGGGTGCGGACATCCGTGATCGCCGCTTTGAGCGGGGCCAGGTACCCCGCCATCTGCCCCTCCGCATACGCCGAAAACTCCGCTTTCAGCCGGGTGCACGCCTCGCTGTCCTCTTCGCTCCAGTCGCCCTCGCAGCAGACGTGCAGGATATCCAGAGCGGCGCCCTGCGCCCGCGCCAGCGACAGCGCATACAGGTACGCGGTCTGGGCGTGCCGGCTGAAGTCGGTGGCAAAGAGAATCCGCCCGATGGTCATGTTGACACCCCCGGGTTGAGATTGCGATTGTTGATTTCATTTTACTATAATACCCTCATCGCCGTGGCGACAAGAACCCGCTACCACCCGGCCGGACAGGAGCCTCCATGAAGCATCCGTGGTTTGACGTCGGTGTCGGGGAAAACACACCCAAGGAATTCTTCGCGCTGATCGAGATTCCCAAGGGCTCCAAGAACAAGTACGAGATGGACAAGGCCACCGGCCTGCTGCGGGTGGACCGGGTGCTGTACTCGGCGGTGCACTATCCGGCCAACTACGGCTTCATCCCCAAGTCATACTGCCTCGGCGACGACGACCCCCTCGACGTGCTCGTGCTGGGTCAGGAGCCGGTGCACCCGCTCTCCCTCCTCTACGCCCGCGCCATCGGCGTGATGCAGATGGTGGACGACAAAGAGGAGGACGACAAAATCATCGCCATCCACGCCAACGACCCGGAGTACATGCACTACCGGGACATCGCCGAGCTGCCCGACCACAAGCTGCAGGAGCTGCAGCGCTTCTTCGAGGACTACAAGGCGCTGGAACACCGCAAGGTCACGGTGGAGCGGTTCATGGGCCGCTTCGATGCCTACCGGATCATCCAGGACAGCCTGCGGGTGTTCGAACAAAAGGAAGCGGAGCTGCGGGCGCGCTACGGCTGGCCGGCACGGTAATCATTCCCTCCCGTCAGCCACCCGGTCATCCGGAGGCGCAACCGGCGCCGCCACGGACTCACGCACGGTTTTCCGGTCCGTCGTCGGCTCGCGGCAGGGTGAAGGTGAAGGTGGAGCCGACGGTCCACTGGCTCTCCACGCTCAACTGGCCACCCATGATCTCCACGAACCGGCGCGCAATCGACAGGCCCAGCCCCGTCCCCGACTGGGTGTCGCCGGTCGGGTTTTCCAGTTGCACGAATTCGGTGAAGATCTTGGGCAGATCCTCCGGCTTGATCCCGATGCCCGTATCCCGAACCGAAACGCTGACGAACGCCGGGTTGTGCTTGGCCAGGCTCGCCGACACGGTGACCTGGCCCTTGCGGGTGAACTTGATCCCGTTGCTGACCAGGTTGAGCAGCACCTGCTGAATCCGCCCGGCGTCCCCCAGGACGTCGGGCAGCGGCTCGTCGATGGTCAGGCCGAGCTCGATCTGCTTGTTCTTCAGCAGACCCGCGCCGGTGTTGATGACCGTGTGCAGGATGGGCTTGAGGTTGACCCGCTCGACGATGAGCTCGTATTTCCCCGCCTCGATCTTGGAGATGTCGAGGATGTCGTTGATCAGTCCCAGAAGGTGGCGGGCGCTGTTGTAGATGGTGGTGATGTCGCGGCGCTCGTTTTCGTTGAGCGGGCCGTAGAGCTCCTGCAGCAGAACCCCGGAGAAGCCGATGATCGAGTTGAGCGGCGTCCGCAGCTCGTGGGACATGCTGGCGAGAAACGCGCTCTTGGCCCGGTCGGCGGCCTGCGCCTCTCGCACGGCGCCCTGCAGCAGCTCGTTCTTCTCGGCCAGCTCGCGCGTGCGCTCGCGCACCTTCTCCTCCATGTCCAGGTAGAGGCGGTGCAGCTCGCCGGCGTACTCGTCCTTCTCCTTGATGGTGGTGCGCAGATTCTGGATCATGGAATCAAACGTGCTGGCCAGGCCCGCCAGCTCGTCGCGGGTGCGCACGGGCGGCACCCGCACATCCAGGTTGCCGGCGCCCACCTGGCGGGCCGCCGCGGCGAGCTCCTTCACGGGACCGGTGATGCCCACGGCGAAGAAGAACGAGCCGAGGATGCCCAGGAGCACGAACAGCACGGCCGACTGGATCATGCGCGTGGTGACCTGGGCCAGGCTCCGCTCCATCTCCTGGTAGCCGAAGGTATACCGCAGTGTGTAGCTGTGCTTCCCCCACTCTTCCACGAAGGGGTAGATCACCTCGATGGCCTCGCCATCGGCGTGGACGACATGGTAATCGACGCTCTTTTCGATTCCGCGAATCCGGCTCAGGATGTCCGGGTCGGTGATGACGCGGCCCGCCGGATTGTCGGGGGCGACGGACGTCTGCTGGATCTCCGCCGAGTCGAACAGGATCACCCCGTTGACGTCGATGAGCTCGATCTTGCGGACGTCCTGGCTCAGCACCAGGATATCCAGCAACAGCTCCTTGAACTTGATAAAGCCGCTGTGGAAGTAGTTGTTGAACGCCTCGACGAGCGGCCGCGACGAGAGCATGGTGTATGCGTCCACTTTTTCGCGGATCTGGTTCTCCAGAATCTGGCGCTGGATGCGGTAAAACTGGTAGGCGTTGAACGAGAAGATCAGGGTGATGAGCAGGCTCGTGACCAGGATCAGCTTCCAGCGCAGCGAGATGGAGATCATGGCGCCGCCCCCGATGGCGGCGGGGTGCCGCCGGCGCCCAGATGGGCCCGCACGAACCGCGCCACCGCCTCACGGTACGCGTCGCCGCCGACCAGGAAGATGTTGTTGTGGTCCGCCTCCGGCACCGGAAAGAAATCCTTCGGCGGCGGCGCCAGGCGGAATAACGCCTGGCTCTGGTCGAGGGGCACGATCGTGTCCTGAGTGCCGTGGATGAACAGTTTGGGCAATTGACAGGCCCGGACATACGCCGACGTGTCCAGCTCCAGCGACGAGAAGAAAAAGAGCACCTGGAGCAGCGGATTTTCCGCCGCCATCGCCTGAGCGTTGAAGAACGGCGCCTCCAACACCAGGCAACCGGCTTTTTCCCGGCTGGCCAGATAGGCGGCCGGAACGTTGCCGATGGAAAATCCCCACAGCACGAGCCGCTCCGGCTCCGGACAGAATTGCGCCCGCACGACCTCCAGTGCGGCCTCACCGTCCCGGTACAGACCCGCCTCGGTGGGCCGGCCTTCGCTCCGGCCGTAGCCCCGATAATCGGGCAGGAACCAACTCCAGCCCAGGGGCCGCATCCGCTGAACAAATTCCAAACAATAGCCGATGTTGCCGCCGTTGCCATGGAAAAACAGCACCACCGGCGCTCCGGGCTCGCCGGCGAAAAACCAGCCGTGCAGCCGCACGCCGTCACGGGTGGTGAAATTCACATCCTGCGCCGGCAAGCTCAATTGGGCCGGGGTCAGCGGATACTCCTTGTAGGGGAAGAAGACGAAGCGGTTCTGCAGCAGCAGCACGATCACCTTGACCAGCAGGAACAGCAGGGCCACGGTCATGCAGATGATGAGGATTTTTTTCATCGGACGAACTCTCGCATCCGGTTTCGATAGTGGGTGAGGATCACGGCGTGGTCAAATGCCAGCGGGTCGGGCAGGTCGTCGAGGGCGTACACCGCAGCCGCCGCAGCATCGTCGCCGCCCTGCGGCTGGCCGTCGGCGTCGCCGACGAACACGACGCTGACGGTGTGGCCCCGCGGATCGCGCTGCGGATCTGAGTAGACGCCCAGCAGCCCGGCCAGCCGGACGCGGAGCCCGGTCTCTTCCGCTGCCTCGCGCACCGCCGCGCTCTCAACGGTTTCGCCCACGTCCACGAATCCGCCGGGCAGCGCCCAGCCGGGCGGCGGGTTGCGGCGGCGGATGAGCACGATCCGCCGGGGATCGCCCACCCGAATGACCAGGTCCACGGTCAGCAAGGGAGTCCGGATCGGCACGGCGGCGCTCCTGTGAATTCCATCCGGCATTGCCCGGCCGGCGTCGACGCAACTATTGCCTGAGGCTTAATATAGCGGAACCACCGGAGTCATGCAACGGCTACTTTCCCGGCTCGCCGCTTTCTGTTACAATGCGTTCGCTCAACCTCAGACCCGGATGCCGACCCCATGACCACGGACCGTTCCACCGACAAGTCCACCGTCTCAGTGGTGCTCCCTCTACTCGAATGCGAGGACACGGTGCTGAACCTGGTGGAGGAAGTCCACCAGCGCATCACGGTCAAGATACCCGGCGCCGAGATCGTCGCCGTAGACGCCGGCAGCCGCGACCATACCTGGGGCATCCTGCGCGAGCTGACCACGGCGTATGACGAGCTGAAGATTTACCGCAGCAAGGACCCCATGCCGGTGGGCGGAGCCAGCCTGCGCGGTTTTCTGGAGGCGACGGGCAAGTTCGTCTTCCACCTGGAGCCCCATTGTCCCTGGCGGGTGGATCTGTTCTGGGACATGGCCCGCCTGCGCGCCAACGCGGGCCGCGGAGCGGTGTTCGCCGTGCGCGGACCGTCGCTGCGGGGCATGAAGGAAAAGGTGTCCGACCGGTTGTTCCGCGACGAAGCGCTGGACGGTCTGACCGTCGACATCCCGGACACCGGCTTTCCGGCCCAGCTCTTCTCCAAGGCCGATTTCGACAAGATCCAGATCCTGATGCCTCCCGACCTGCTCGCCCCCGGGCTGACGCTTTTCCTGCTGTTCCGTTCCTTCAACCGCGAGGTGCACCTGATGAAGCCGGACGGTCTTCACGAACTGAAGCGCTCCCGGCGGGAACCGCCGCCCTGCTTCACCTCGCTGGCCGCATTCCGCGACAGCATCCACCAGATCAAGGAAGTCCGGCGCAACCTGGAGCGCATCCAGGGCCTGCTGGATCTGCGCTGAGTCTCCCCGGCATTTCGCCGGCCGTCAGCTCGGCCGGGATAATGGCCGATCCCATTCCCGGCAGAAGGATGATACAATCCGCTCGAATGCCCCGGTGATTCGCCGGGATCTGGCGGGGCGGAGATGCGCACACCTTCCATTGTTTACCGACTCACTCAGCGGACGTTCAACCGGCTGCTGGTCCTCACGCTCGCCGGCGGCTTGGTGCTGGCGACACCGGCCGCATGGCTTCGGTCGCAGGATCCGGGCGCGCCCCGCGCCGTGGATGCGCGCGTGGCGGCCGCGGCTGGACCGCTGCTGATCGGGACGCCGTTTGTCGTGGAGATCCGGGTCCAGGCGCCGCCGGCCGGCCGGTGGGTGCTTCCCGAATGCCCGCGGCGTTACGGCGACTTCACGCTGCGGACCGTTCGCGTGGAATCATCCGGCCGGCCGGGTTATGACGTGATCCGACTGGAGCTGCAGGCGTTCAGAACCGGACGGATTCCGCTACCGGCCGTGCCGGTTGTCTGGCGCAGCCCATCCGGCGCCGAAATTCCGTTGACGTACCCACCCGGCGAGATCACCGTGGCCGGGCTGTTGCGGGGGGCGGGGCCCTTCGCCCCCCAGCCGCCCCGGGGCGGCCTGACGGCGCCCGCCGGCGGCTTCCCCGTCTGGTTGTGGATCCTGAGCGGAGCGGTCCTGATCGCTGCCGCCGCCGCGGGTTGGTGGCTCTGGCGACGAAGCCGGCTGCCGGCGCCGGATTTCGCCTCGCCGCGGGAAGTCAATCTGGCTTACTTCCGGGAGCGGCTGGACCGGGTGTGGGGCCAGCGCGCCGCCGCCCGTTCCCCCCAGGAGCTGTCGGGCCGGCTGGTGGATGTCTTTCGGGACTTCCTGGCGTGGCGGTTTCGCACCAACCTGCACGCCCTGACCACAACCGAGCTCTGCTTGCGGCTCGCCGGCCCGGAGGCGGCCGGACCGGAGGGCATCGAGCCGATCCGGACCGTCCTGGCTGCCGCCGACGAGTCACGTTTTTCCTTCACCGCGGCCGACGCCGACGCCCTCGTGGCCGCGTTCGTCGAGATCATGGAGCGACTGGGATCGCGTGATGCCCAACCTGCCGTCGACACTCAAATTCGCTCAGCCTGAGGGGTGGCTTTGGGCCCTTGCGGCGCTGGCCGTGCTGGTGGTGGTACGCCTGCTCGTCTTCCGCCGGCGCCGCCCCGGCATCTATTTCCCGGGCGCGGAATGGCTGGCGGCGCACACCGGCCCGGCCCGCCTGCTGCCCCAGCTGGCCAACGGCCTGATCGCGCTGGCCGCGCTGGCGCTGCTCCTGGCCCTGGGCCGGCCCTACACGGAGACGATCCGCGAGGAGACGGCCGCCGAAGGCGTGGATATCGTCCTCGTGCTGGACATCTCCACCTCCATGTCCGCGGAGGATTTCGAGCCCGACAACCGCCTGGCTTCGGCCAAGGCGGTCATCCGGGATTTCATCCGCCGCCGTCCCCACGACCGGCTGGCCCTCATCACGTTCGCCGCGGACGCCTATGTGGTCTGCCCCCTGACCGCCGATCACTATTCCCTGGAGACCCTGCTGGATTCGGTGGAGCTGATACCCTTCGATGCCGACGGCACCGCCATCGGCATGGCGCTGGCCTCGGCGGTCAACCGGCTGCGGGACTCCCCGGCGCGGAGCCGCCTGGCCGTCCTCCTCACCGACGGCGCCAACAACCGCGGCGAAGTGTCGCCGCTCCAGGCGGCGGAGTTCTGCAAGCGGTTCAACGTCCGCGTGTACACGGCCGGGATCGGCACGGGCGCCGAGACCCGCGTGATGGCGCGCGCCCCCGACGGTTCGCCCACCTGGATCCGGACGCGGGTGGACTTCGATCCCCAGGTGCTCACCGAGATCGCCCGCGCCACCGGCGGCCAGCCCTTCCTCGCATCCGACACGGCCGGTCTGGACCAGGTCTACCGCGAAATCGACCGGATGGAAAAGACCGTGCTCGAAAAACGGCGCCTTCCGGACCGTCGCGAATTGCTGCCGCTCTGCCTGTGGTTCGCCCTGGGCTGCGTGCTGGCGGCCGCGGCTATGTACAGCCTGGCGCCCGCCTGCATCTGATGTGCTGGCGTCGGCGACAGGGCGCAATTACCATAATAGTTAAATATTCTTCCAGGATCACACGACCTGCATTATAATTTCCTTTTGCCATCTCGCACGGAGGAGTGACCCATGGCCGATACACCCAAGCGGACGACATCCGGAATTGACATTCAGGAAACGTATCGCCCGGACGATCTGTCCGGCTTCGACTACGCGGCGCAGCTCAACGACTCGGGCAGCTACCCCTACACCCGCGGGATCTACCCCGGGATGTACCGGCAGCGCCTCTGGACCATGCGCCAGTATGCCGGCTACGCCACCGCCGAGGAGAGCAACAAACGGTATCGCTACCTCCTGGAGCAGGGCCAGACGGGTCTCAGCGTCGCGTTCGACCTGCCCACCCAGATCGGCCTGGATTCCGACCACGCGTTGGCCGAGGGCGAGGTGGGGAAGGTGGGCGTCGCCATCGACTCGGTGGAGGACATGGCCTCGCTGTTCCACGAGATCCCCCTGGACAAGGTGTCCACATCCATGACCATCAACGCCACGGCCGGGGTGCTCCTGGCCATGTACATGGCCGTGGGCGAGCGGCAGGGCGTCGGCGCCGACAAGCTGTCCGGCACCGTGCAGAACGACATCCTCAAGGAGTACATCGCCCGCGGCACCTATATCTACCCGCCGGGGCCGTCGCTGCGCCTCATCACCGACATCTTCGAGTTCTGCTCCCGGCACGTGCCGAAGTGGAACACCATTTCCATCAGCGGGTACCACATCCGTGAAGCCGGCTCCACCGCGGTCCAGGAAGTCGCCTTCACCCTGGCCGACGGGATCGCCTACGTCCAGGCGGCCATCGACAAGGGCTTGGACGTGGATGCGTTCGCACCGCGGCTGTCGTTCTTCTTCAACGCCCACAACGACCTGTTCGAGGAGGTAGCCAAGTTCCGCGCCGCCCGCCGCCTGTGGGCGCGGATCATGCGCGACCGCTTCAAGGCCAAGGATCCGAAATCGCTCCTGCTCCGTTTCCACACCCAGACCGCCGGCTCCACCCTTACCGCCCAGCAGCCCAACGTGAACGTGGTGCGGGTGACCATCCAGGCCCTGGCCGCCGTGCTCGGCGGCACCCAGTCGCTGCACACCAACTCCATGGACGAGGCGCTGGCGCTGCCTACCGAGGCGTCCGCCCGGCTGGCCCTGCGCTCCCAGCAGGTCATCGGCTACGAGAGCGGCGCCACCAGCACCGCCGATCCCCTCGGTGGATCCTACTACGTGGAACGGCTGACCAGCGAGATCGAGAACGGCGCCGCCGACTACATCCGCCGCATCGACGACATGGGCGGCGCGCTGCGGGCCATCGAAGCCGGCTTCATCCAGAAGGAGATCCAGGACGCTGCCTACGCCTATCAGAAGGCGGTGGAAGCCGGCCAGCAGGTCATCGTCGGCGTGAACCGCTTCCAGATGCAGGAGGAGGAACGTTTCGACATCCTGCGGATCGACCCGGCCATCGAGAAGAACCAGAAACAGCGGCTGGCGGAACTGCGCCGCGGCCGGGACAACAACACCGTCCGCCTGGCTCGCGAGGCGATCGCCCAGGCCGCCCGCGGTCGCGACAACCTCATGCCCCTGATCCTGGATGCCGTGCGCAAGCAGGCCACCATCGGGGAGATCTCCGACACCCTCCGCGACGTGTTCGGCCTCTACCAGGAAACGGTCATGCTGTGACGGACGGCCGCCCGCACCCCGGACCGCCCGCCAGCCCATGGATTGCGAACAGCCGGCCTTCGGGCCGGCTGTCCATTTTCAACCGACCTGATCCCGCTCCCGGACGCCGGTCCCACGGCGCGGCTTGCCCAAACATCCGGCCGACTCGCCCGTATGATTCATCATCATTCCAGTCATCGGGGGAGACCATGCATGCTGATCCAAGTTTCCGTCCGCACATCCGGCGACGGGCGCCGGCGGTCGCGCTGGTGCTGCTGATCGTCGGCCTGGGTGTTTTCTGCACCGGAATCCAGGCCGTCGAGCCCGGGGAGCCTCTGACCATCGGCCGTTACGTCAAGTACTGGTCGAAGGCACTTGGCGAGGAGCGCACCCTCCTCATCACCACCCCCGCCGGTTATGAACGCCTCGACCGGCGTCACCCCGTGGTCTACGTCCTTGATGGCGAGGGCAATCACATCCTGGCCGCCGCGGTGACCAATTTTCTGGCCCGCAACAACCAGATGCCTCCGGCCATCGTGGTGAGCATCACCAACACAAACCGGACCCGCGATTTCACGCCCACCACAGCAGCCGACCGTCCCGGCTCCGGTGGCGGCGCCAAATTCATGGAGTTTTTCAAGACCGAACTGGTCCCGTGGGTGGAGCAGAATTACCGGACGGAGCCGTACCGGATTCTCGTCGGCCACTCGCTGTGCGGCATGTATGCGATCTGGACGATGCTCACCGAACCCGACCTGTTCCAGGGCCTGGTCGCCGTCAGCCCCTATGTCATGTGGGACAATGACTATGTGGTGCGTCTGGCGGCGGAGCGGCTGTCCGCCATGCCGGACACGCGCCGCAGTCTCTTCATCACCCTCGGGAACGAACCCGACTACAAGCCCGCCCTGGGCCGGTTCCTGAAACTGATGAAGGAAAAGGCCCCGAAAAGTACGGCGTGCCGTTTTGTCCCGTTGGAAAACGAAACTCACGGCAGTGTCCTGCTGGAAAGCATCCACCGCGGGCTGGCGGCCATCTACTCCGGCTGGCAGCCTTCCGGCGACCTCCTCACTCTGGGTCTCAAGGGGCTGGAGGATCACTACCGCCAGCTCAGCCGGAAATACGGGTACACGATCGAGGTGCCCGAGGCCATGCTCAACCAGCTGGGGTATCTGTACCTGCAGCAGCGCAAGGACAGCGACGCGGCGATCACCGTGTTCCGGCGGAACGTGGAACTGTTCCCCAACTCGGCCAACGTGTACGATTCGCTGGGTGAAGCCCTGGAGCAGACGGGACAGCTGGAAGAGGCGGCAAGGGCCTACCGGGAGGCGGTGAGCCGGGCGGAGAAAAGTCCAGACGCCAACCTGAACATCTTCCGGCAGAACCTGGCCCGGGCCGAGGCGGCTTGTAAGGAAAAATCCAAAACACCCTGACGGATGCCGTGCGGCCGCCCGCAGCCGGCAGCCACGGCCTGAAGGCGGGTTGGGGATCCGTCAGTACGTGGTGCTGTGGGAGGTGTCTTCGTCCAGTCCGCCGGGCGTGACCAGGACGAAGGGATCAGCGGAGCCTTCCTTGTACAGCACGGTGCGGTTGCGACCGAGTTCCTTGGCCCGGTACATGCACTCGTCGCTCCGGGCGATGAGTTGCTCGGGCGTGGCCATGGCGGCGGACTTCTCGGCGATGCCGATGCTCACCGTGATGCGGATCTCATGACCATCCTTGCTGGTGAAGGTGTGCGATTCGATGAGCTTGCGCAGCTTCTCCGCCACGTAGATCGCCTGCATGCCCGAGGTCTCCGCCAGGATGATGATGAACTCCTCGCCGCCGTACCGGCAGGCGATGTCGGTGGCCCGCAGGTTGGACAGAAGCAGCCGCCCCAGTTCCGACAGCACCTCGCTGCCGGTCAGATGGTCGTACGTGTCGTTGACCAGTTTGAAATGATCGAGATCCAGAAAAAGCAGGGTCACCGGTTGCGTCGGCTGCCGGCCCCGGAACAGGAACTCCAGGTGGTTCATCAGGTACTTTCGATTGTAGAGGCTGGTCAGGTCGTCGAAGGTGATGAGGTGGTAGAGCTTTTCGTGGAACTCGCTCTCATCGGCGTCGGCGAGCTCGAACTTCAGCACGGTGCCGCCCACCCGGATTTTATCGCCGTTGACCAGCCGCCGCTTCTGGATCCGGTCGCCGTTGACCGACGTGCCGTTGGCGCTCTGCAGGTCGATCACCGTGACGTAGGCCGGGGTGGTCTCCAGCAGGCAATGCTTCCGGCTGACCGTCTTGTCGTTCACGCGGATGCTGGCGGTGGAACCGCGGCCCAGCGACATGGCCGCCGCGGTCAACTTGAAAATCTGGCCCGTATCGTTGCCGTCGATCACGATCAGGGCGGGGATCTTCTGACCTGCCCGGAGTTTGGCCTCCAGCTCCTCGGTCCGGAGGATCTGGGTGGTCTCATCCAGCGGTCCTGTGGCTTCCTTGCCCTTGTTCATAGCCCTCAGGTACAAGCAGCCACATTATATTGAATCCCGAGGACCGGTACAAGCTCCAAACCGATGGAACAGTTTCGAAAAAAAACAACAACTGTTCCGCTACAAGGAACAGTTTCGCTTTGACTGGGTGATGCGCCGGACCTATAATCGCCGCCGTCGCCGGAGAGCCGGCGACGCATTCTCACTTCAGCATGGAGCATCCGTCATGAAAACCAAGACCGCCAAAGAAAAAGCCGCGGCCGCCCGCCAGACCCTGTGCGGCGCCGAGATCGAGCCCTTCAATCGGGACCTGCCGTACCAGACCGTCTCGCTGTGTCCGGAGTGCAGCCGGAAGATCGACGCCCGGCTCTTCGAAGAGAACGGCAAGGTGTACATGGAAAAAACGTGCCCCGACCACGGCTACTGCCGCGACTTGATTTTTTCCGATGTGGATATCTACCGGCAGGCCTTGTCGTGGCACTACGATATCGGCGAGGGGGTTTCCAATCCGGCGGTGGCTAAAGCCGCCTCCTGTCCCGACGATTGCGGCATGTGCGACCTTCATATCAGCCACACCGTCCTGTCCAACGTGGACCTGACCAACCGCTGCAACCTGACCTGTCCCGTCTGCTTCGCCAACGCCAACGTCCAGGACTACATCTACGAGCCCTCGTTCGAGCAGGTCAAGCAGATGCTGCAGACGCTGCGCGATGAGCGCCCGGTGCACGGCCGGGTGGTGCAGTTCTCCGGCGGCGAACCCACCATGCACCCCGACTGGTTCCGGATCCTGACGCTGGCCAACGAGATGAACTTCGCCCATGTCCAGTGCGCCACCAACGGCATCAAGTTCGCCGACCTCGACTTCGCCATGAAGAGCAAGGAAGCCGGCCTGCACACCCTGTATCTCCAGTTCGACGGTCTCGATCCGAAGCTCTACAAGGAGATCCGCGGCTCCGAAAAGCTCCTGGACATCAAGCTCAAGGCCATCGAGAACGTCCGCAAGGCCGGCATGAAGATCGTCTACGTGCCCACCATCGTGGGCGGCGTCAACGACGACCAGGTGGTTCCCATCCTCCAGTTCGCCCTGGACAACATCGACGTCAGCTCCGGCATCAGCTTCCAGCCCGTGGCCCTGACCGGCCGCATCGACGACAAGGAGAGGGAAAAGCTGCGTTTCACCCTCTCCGACCTGGCGCTGCGCATCAATGAGACCGGCTTCACCACCAAGGCGGACTGGTTCCCACTCTCCTGCACCTCGCCCATCTCCCAGCTCATCTCCGCCATGCGCGGCGATCCGACCTGCCACATCACCTGCCACCCCACCTGCGGCATCGGCACCTACTTCTTCGTGGACCAGAACAAGAAACCCACGCCCATCACCCGCTTCGTCAACGTCAAGGGGCTCCTAGACGACATGCAGAAGCAGGCGAAGAGCATGGAGGCCACCACCTGGTTCCGCGGCGCCTACAAGTTCTTCACCGGCGCCAGCACCCTGGCCAACATGAAGAAGCACTTCATCGCCGACAAGGCGCCCGAGGGACTGTCCTTCACCCGCTTCCTGCAGACCCTCGAGGGGATGCTGGACAAGAAGGCCGGCCGCGGCGAGCTGGACGGCACCTACACCTACAAGACGCTGCTCGTGGCCGGGATGCACTTCATGGACAGCTACAACTACGACATCGACCGCGTCAAGCGGTGCGTCATCCACTACTCGGCACCCGACGGCAAGCTTTATCCCTTCTGCGCGTACAACTCCGGCCTCGTCTTCCGCGACAAGGTCGAGAAGGAGTTCTCCGTGCCGAAGAGCGAATACAAGAAGCAGCACGGCGGCTGTTCCGACTGCTGCTGATCCGACCATTGCCCGAAATCCAACGAGTCGCCGCCTGCAAGCGGCGACTCGTCGTTTTTTAGGTCCCGGTGTCTCGCCCGTCCTCTCCGACAGGGCGTTCCTCGGCTCCGAGTCCCCCGGCGGTGCCTGCGCGTGTATCCTCCCCGAGGAGGAACAACCGTTGACAACCCTTCACGTATATTCTACTCTGAGCACAGGAGAACAGCACCCACCTCCACCAGTTCCCGCCTGTGGCTTTGCCCGAGTTGCTGTCTCTCGGTATTGCCCCTATCCTCCTCAATCCAAGGAGACACCCGATGCACCCATCAACCTTTCGTCCCTGTTATCCATATCGTTTGGCCCGTTGCGCCCTGGCGATCGCCTGCGTGTTGCTGATCGTGGCCACGCCTGGGGAGGCTCTCGCCCAAAGCAGCCCGTCTTCATCCGCCCCAGCCGCAGAAGAGGCCCCGAAAATACCCACCGACCAGCTCGATTCCCTGGTGGCGCCGATCGCTTTGTATCCGGATGAAATCCTGGCCCAGGTTCTGGTGGCTTCGACATACCCGCTGGAAATCATCCAACTCCAGCAGTGGCTGGCGAGGAATCCCGACCTGAAGGACAAGGCGCTCACCGACGCGCTCATGAAGCAGCCGTGGGATCCCAGCATCCAGGCGCTGGCGGCGATGCCCGACGTGGTGAAGCGGTTGGCCGACGACATCCAGTGGACCACCGACCTTGGTAACGCGTTTCTGGCCCAGCAGGGCGATGTCATGGAAGCCGTCCAGCGCATGCGGAAGAAGGCGAAGGACAACGGGGCGCTCAAGTCGAACGAGCAGATGAAGGTGGAAACCCAGGTGGTCGAGCAAAAAACCGTCATCGTGGTGCAGTCCGCGAGCCCGGAAGTGATCTACGTCCCGACATACAGCCCGGTAGTCGTGTACGGCCCTCCTGTTTATCCGTATCCGCCGATCTATTACCCCCCACCCCCACCAGCTGGTTACTGGGCGACTGCCGCCATCTCGTTCGGGGTGGGCGTCGCCGTCGGGGCGGCCTGGGGCCACTGCGGCTGGGGGTGCGCCTGGGGCCACAATGACATCGACATCAACATCAACAACAACTTCAACCGCAACACCAACATCAACAATATCAGCGGCAACCGGGGCGGCGGCAACACCTGGCAGCACAACCCGCAACACCGGGGCGGGGCGCCCTATTCGAACAAGGCCACGGCGAACAAGTACGGCGGGTCGGCTCGCGGCGATTCCCTGTCCAGCCGGCAGTCCAGCGCCCGCCAGCAAGTCGGCCGGCAGGGTGGCAACATGCCGAGCGCCAGCAACCGGGCGTCCGGAAGCGGTGCCGGGGGCCGCGGCGGCAGCCCCGGCGTCAGCAATCGGGCCGGCGGCGGTTCGTCCGGGAGTTTCGGCGGCGCCGGCGCCAGTAACCGATCCAGCGGCAGTCGCGACAGCATCGGGAGCCGGGAAGCGTCCCGCGGCAGCAGTTCCAGAGGTTCCAGCGCATTCGGATCCGGCGGTTACAGCGGCAGCAGCGCCCGGGCCAGCAGCTCCCGCGGCGCCTCCAGCATGAGTTCCCGGGGCGGCGGCGGAAGAAGTGGCGGGGGCGGCGGAAGAGGACGGAGGTGATCATCATGTCACGACGAACGACCATACCATCCATGTCCACCGCTCAAGATGGAGCCGGCGCGCAGGCCGCCCTTGTCGGGATTGTTTGTGTCTGTGCACTGGCGCTGGCGTTTAGCCTTCCGCTGTTCGCCGCCGAACCAAGCCCGACCGCCGCAACGGTCAAGCAGAAGGTGTTCGATACGTCCAGGCAGGCCGCCGACGCCTTGATCCTGGCGGCGGAGACATTCGACGTGCCCGCCTTGCTGGAGATCCTCGGCGCGGACAGCCGGGAACTGGTGGTCACCGAAGATGAGGTGCAGGACAAGAACGCCCTCACCGCCTTCGCCGCAAAAGCGCGTGAAAAGAGCACGCTCACTCCGGATCCCAAAAACAAGAAGCAGGTGACTCTTGTGGTCGGGACCGATGACTGGCCCATGCCGATCCCCATCGTCAAGGAGAAGGGGAAGTGGCGTTTCGACACCAAGGCCGGACGGCAGGAGATCCTCTACCGCCGCATCGGCGGGAACGAGCTGGACGCGATCCAGATCTGCCGCGGTTATGTCGAGACGCAACATGAGTACGCGCTCGAGAAACACGGCGACGCCGAGGTCAATCAGTACGCCCAGCGCATCATCAGCACCCCCGGGAAGAAGGACGGCCTGGCCTGGCGCAACGACGACGGGACCTGGGGCGGCCCGATCGGGGAGAACGTCGCCCGAGCCATCGAGCAGGGGTATTCCGACCGGACCGCGCCGTATCACGGTTACTTTTTCAAAGTCCTGAAAGGACAAGGCCCGGCCGCACCGCTTGGCGAGATGAGCTTTCTCGTCGGGAAAGTGATGATCGGCGGCTTCGCCCTGCTGGCCGCGCCGGCCGAGTACGGCGTCACGGGCGTGATGAGTTTCATGGTGAGCCACGACGGCGTGGTCTATCAAAAGGACCTGGGGCCGGACACGCTGAAGGCCTTCCAGGCGATCGAGCTATTCAACCCGGACGAAACCTGGCACCCGGTGCTCGGAGATTGAGGGGGGTCCCTTCGCCATTCGCCGGCGGGCTCCCGGTCGGGAGCCCGCCTTCTGTTTCCGGGGTGAAACGCAAACCCCGCCGATTTTTCCTCCAGCCCGCATCTGCTATAATGGCGGACGGCATACGGATCTGTCCGGGAGCGCGGCATGAACCTCGGATTGCCTGAAATCCTGATTATCTTCCTGCTGGCGCTGCTGCTGTTCGGCCCGCGCAAGCTGCCCGAGATCGGCCGGACGGTGGGCAAGTTCATGCATGAGTTCCGCCGGGCCAGCGACGAGCTGAAGACCACCATCGAACGCGAGGTCAACCTGGAGGCGGGCGACCTGCGGCCCGACCTGGTCAAATTCAAGCAACAGATCGCCGAGGCCCGCAACGAACTGTCCGACATCCGCAGTGCGGTGGATCCGTACACGGCCGCGACACCTGCCGGCGGCGCCGCCGCTCAGACAACAACCGCCGAGCCGGCGGCCGCCGAATCTCCCGATGCCCACGACCACCTGCTGGAAAAAGCCGTCGCGGAGCATGCCACCGCCGAAATGCCGCCGCCCGGACCGGGCGACGACCTGAAGGGTTGACCATGCGCGAACCATCATCCGCAGCGGGCGCCGCCAGCGGCCCGGAAATCGGCGAATCGCTGAAACCCATGACCCTGCTGGAGCACCTCGACGAACTCCGGCGCCGCTTGATGCGCTGCCTGATGGCGGTCGCCGTCGGTTTCGCGGTCTCCTACGCCTATCATGAGGAGATCTTCCAGTGGCTGGCCCTGCCGCTGACCCGTTACCTGCCCGAGGGCGGGCGCCTGGTCTACCTGAAGCTTCAGGAACCGTTCATGCTGTTCCTCAAGGTGGCCCTGTTCGCGGGCATCTTTCTCGCCGCGCCTTACTTGCTCTACCAGCTCTGGCTGTTCATCTCACCCGGGCTCTACCGGCACGAAAAGCGCTACGCCCTGCCGTTCATCGTGTTCGCATCGGCCCTCTTCATCGCCGGCTGCGCCTTCGCCTACTTCGTCGCCCTGCCGTCGGCCTTCCAGTTCTTCATCGACATGGGCAAGGGTTACACCCCGAACATCGACATCGACTTCTTCTTCGACTTGGTGTTGTTCATCATCCTGGGAATGGGCGCGGTCTTCCAGCTCCCCATCGTGATCGCCTTCCTGTCCATGATGGGCATGGTCACCCCGCGTTTCCTCATCCAGAAATTCCGCCACGCCGTGGTGATCATCTTCATCGTGGCGGCGGTCATCTCGCCCACCACCGACGCCCTCAACCTGGTGATCTTTGCCGGACCGATGCTCGTGCTTTACGTCCTGAGCATCGGCGTGAGCTGGATCTTTATGCGCCGCCGCGCCAAAACCGGCGCTGTCGACGGCGCGCCCGCGGCGTGAGCCGGTCCATGGCCCGCCGACGCACCCGCCACTCCGCCAATTCCCGCCCGTCGGCCGACGGCCGGCCGGTGCCGACGATCCGTCTGCTCGCCACCGACCTGGACGGCACGCTCCTGGATCGACGGTACACCATCTCCCCCGCCAGTTTTCAGGCGATAGACGACCTGCGGGCTGCCGGTATCCAACTGGTGCCCGCCACGGGCCGCCAGTACCGCGTGGGCGCCGGCTACGCCTTCGCCCTGGGGCTGGACGGCCTGATGATCTTCCAGAACGGCGCGGTGATCAAGGAACTGGTCAGCCGCCTGCCCCTGCATTTTCAGGCACTGCCGCCGGCGCTCGTTCCCGTCGTCGCCGCAGCGGGCCGCGCCGCCGGCTGCTCGCCGGTCTTGTTCGGCGATCCGCATGGCCCGGGCCGGCTGTTTCTGGAGGAGCGTCCCGTGGGCCAGGAGCGCATGCTCCGGTTCCTGGAGTTGAGCCGGACCGCCGTGACCGTGGTGCGCGATCTCGGGCGGCTCGCCGGCCTGGATGTCCTCCAAGCGATGTTCAGCGGCTCGGTGGCGGACATGCGGCGCCTGGCCGCCTTTTTTCAGGACCGCTTCGGCGACGATATCCGGGTGCTGCTCACCGAATACCCCGACCGCGACCTGACGCTGCTGGACGTGATGCATCCCGACGTGAGCAAGGGCACCGCCCTGCGGCGGGTGGCCCGGGCGCTGGGCATCCCGATGGAGCAGGTGGCCGCGGCCGGGGACAACTTCAACGACCGGGAAATGCTCGAGGCCGCCGCCCTGCCCATGGTCATGGGCAACGCCGACCCCGACCTGCGCGCGGCCTTCCCGGCGGCGGTGCTCCCGGACTGCGAGGCCGACGGGCTGGCCTGGGGCATCTGGCGACACGTGCTGGACCGGCCCGACCGGATCGCCGATTGGTTCCCCGAGCGGACCGAGCCGGCCCCGTGAGCCGGGGCCGGATGCGGGATCCGCGGCGTTTTGCAACGATTTGGACCGGTGTCAACCGGTCCCGGAGCCGAAACGATGGGAAAGATTCGAGTGCTGTCGGACCAATTGATCAACCAGATCGCCGCGGGTGAAATCGTGGAACGGCCGGCGTCCGTCGTCAAGGAGCTCGTGGAGAATGCGCTCGACGCCGGCGCCGTCCGCATCGATATCGAGGTGGCGCGGGGCGGACGGGAGCGCATCACCATCCGGGACGACGGCGAGGGGATGAGCCACGAGGACGCCCTGCTCGCCTTCGAGCACCACGCCACGAGCAAGCTGCGCGCGGCCGAGGATCTCGAGCGGATCGCCTCGCTGGGCTTCCGCGGCGAAGCGCTGCCATCGGTCGCCGCGGTGTCCCGTCTGGCGCTGCGCACGGCGGAACGGAACGCCGGCGGCACCACGGGCGGCACGCTCGTGGAGATCCACGGCGGCGTGATCCGCGACGTCCGGCCCATCGCCTGGGCCGGCGGGACCGAACTCGTGGTGCGAGACCTGTTCTTCAACGTCCCGGCCCGCAAGAAATTCCTCCGCGCTGACACCACCGAGTCCGCCCACATCGCCCGCACCGTCACCCATTACGCCCTGGCGTGGCCGGCGGTCCATTTCACCCTGCTCAGCGGCACGCGGCGGGTGATTGACGTCCCGCCGGTCCGGTCGCTGGACGAGCGGATTCACCAGCTGTTCGGCGACGAGTTCCTCGCGGACATGATTCCGGTGGATGCGCAGGAGGGAGACGTGCGGCTTTCCGGATTCATCTCCGGCCCGCACCAGCGCCGGGCATCCACCGAGGCGCAGTATTTCTTCGTCAACGGCCGGATGGTCCGCGACCGCCTGCTGGCCACGGCGTTGTCGCAGGTCTACCGCGGGATCATCCCCGGCGGCACCTACCCGGCGGCGATTCTGTTCGTGGCGATTTCCGCCACCGAAATCGACGTCAACGTCCATCCGGCCAAGACGGAGATCCGCTTCCGCCAGTCGTGGCAGGTGCAGACGTTCATCCGCCGAACACTGGAGACGGCCATCCGAGCCCACCGGCCCTTCGCCAGCCTGGCGGACTGGACGGCGCCGGCGGAGCCGACCGACACTCCGGCCGGCGACGCCCCGACCCGTGATTCGGACTCGGCCGCCGATGCCGTCCGGCAACGGGTCCACGAAGCGCTGGCGGATTTTTCAACCCGGCCGACGCCGCCGATGGAGCGTCGTTTCGCATTCAGCTCCGGCCGGACCGGCGCGCCGGACGCCTCCATGCCGTCGACTGATCGCCGCCCCGAAACCGCGGCGCCGCCGCCGGTGCCCGGCGCCGCGGTGACGGACACCGGCAGGTGGCGGGTGCTGGGCCAGTGGCGCGAGAGCTTCATCGTGGCGGTCAGTCCCGATGAACTGCTGGTGGTGGACCAGCATGTGGCCCACGAGCGCGTGCTGTACGAGGCGTTCCGGCGTCAGCTCGCTGAGCGGGCGGTGCCCCGGCAGCGCCTGCTGGTGCCGGAGACGCTGGAACTGTCCCCGGCTCATCGCGAGGAGATGGATCGCGTCGCCGACCAGTTCGCGGCGGCGGGATTCGAGATCGAACCGTTTGGCAGCGGCGGCACCGTGGTGATCAAAGCGGTACCGGCCATGGCCAGCCGGGTTGAGGTGGAGCTGCTCGTGCGCGACATTCTCGATCGGCTCGGGGATGTTGGCGCGTCGTTTTCCATCGACGAGGTCCAGCGGCGGGTGGCCGCGGCACTGGCGTGCCACGCGGCGGTCAAGATCCACACCCCCCTCGAGCCGGAGGCGATGCAGAACCTCGTGGATCGCCTGCTGGCTGCCGAGGAGCCCACCACCTGCCCCCACGGCCGACCGGTGGTGCTGCGGCTGCACATCCGGGACGTGGAGAAGGGATTCAAACGGGCCTAGTCGGCCCGCCCCGGTTTCAGTCGCTGTTCAGGATGAGCGGCAGGCCGTTCTTGCCGGAGCCGATCACCACCACCTTGCTGTTGGCCGACTGGGCCAGCTTCTCGGTGGCCTCGATCCCCTTCCACTGGAGCAGCTGCTCGCTGATCCCCTTGGAGACGATGTTCTGGAAGTCGGAGATGCCCTGCGCCTCGATGCGCTTGCGCTCCGCTTCGAGTTTCTCTTTTTCCAGGACGAACTTCATCCGCTGACTCTCCTGCTCGGCGCGTAGCTTCTCCTCGATGGCCTGGGTGAGCCCGGGCGGCAGACCCACCCGGCGCAGCGGCGCCGACTCGATGACGACGCCGCGGGGCCCCACGCTGTGGCTGATTTCTTCAGCGATGAGCCGCGACAGGGTTTCGCGCTCGGACGTGTACAGCGCCCGCGCCTCGTACCCGGCGGTCACGCCGCGCGCCACGGAACGCACCTGCGGTTCCAGCAGCACCCGGACATAATCGGGTCCGACCGTCCGGTACACTTCGGGAGCCTTTTCCATATTCAGATGATACAGCACGCTCACCTCCAGCTGGACGGTAAGCCCTTCCTGGGAGGGAACGTCCAGGACCTCTTTCATCTCCTGCGTCTTGACGCTGAAGACCAGCACGTTGGCCAGCGGATTGACCAGGTTGATGCCGGCGCGTAGCGGCGTCGGCGACACCGAGCCGAAGAAGTCCACCACGCCCACGTGGCCGGCGGGCACCACGGTCACGGCCTGGAACAACATGAGCAGCACGCCGAGCACCAGTGCCCCGATGGCGGCGAGGCGGGGCACGCCGCCCTGGCGGCCCACCACGCGGAGCGCCACGACAGCCACGATTGCGATCAAAAGGCCCAGAAAAAACATGGAGCTATCCTCCTCGGTGATGTGTCGATTCCTGTCGGCACCGGGTCATTGTCCCGTCGACGAACGCTGGTCAATTTGACGGATCAATTCGGCATTTTCCCGATCGTATGGCGGCGGCCGCAAACCGAGACAACCGCGCATCCGGTCAGGCCACGATGGAATAGCCGCCGTCCACCACGAGGGTTTGGCCGTGAATCATGTCCGCCAGCGGGGTGCACAGGAAATACACCACGTTGGCGACGTCCTCGGGCGTCGTGAGACGACCGGCCGGCGTGCGCCGGCGGGAGTTGTCCAGGATCTCCTCCCGGCGGGGGAAGTGTTTCAGCGCGTCGGTTTCCACCACGCCCGCGGAGACGGCGTTCACATTGATCCCGCGCGGCGCCAGTTCCACGGCCAGGTGGCGGACCAGCGATTCCAGGGCCGCCTTCGAAGCCCCCACCGCCGCGTAATCGGGGATGGCGCGCACCGCTCCCAGGCTGCTCACGGCGATCACCCGCCCGCCGCGATCGCCCATGAGCGGCATGGCGTGCTGGATCAGGCCAAGCAGGGCCCCGGCGTTGATGTCCATGGTCCAATGCCAGTGCCGTTCCGTGAGCTCCACCGCCGGTTTGAGGACGCCCGACGCGGCATTGCTCACCACGATATCCAGGCGCCCGAACTCCGCGCGGATCTTCTCGAAGATGCACTCCAGCTGACCACGATCCGCCACATTGCCCTTGATGGGCACCGCCCGGACGCCGAACTGTTCGATGGCCTGAGCCGTCTCCAGCGCCGGGGTCTGGCTGCGCAGATAGTTGATGGCCACATGGACGCCTTCCGAGGCCAGCTTCATGGCGATGGCGCGGCCGATGCCCCGGGAAGCTCCTGTAATCAGAGCGCATTTGTCTGTCAGGTTCATGACTGCTCCTATTGTCCGCAAGATCCGGCCGTTCCGCCGTCGCTCACGCCCGGTTTCAGCCGGCCACCGCCGGCAGGCGGCCGCAGGCCGCCTCGTATTCCGCCAGGAACCGGCGGACGATTTCGCCGGCGGGCAGGATCTCCCGCACCAGTCCGGCCACCTGTCCGATTTCCAGTTCCCCCTCTTCCAGGTCGCCTTCGGCCATGCCCTGCCGCGCCCGGCCCGTGCCCAACAGGGTGGCCAGTTCATCCCGGCCGGCCCCGGCCGCTTCGCGCGCCTGCGCCGTCCGGGCAAACGCGTTCTTCAGCAGCCGGACCGGGGTCACCCGCTTCAGGGTGAGCACCGTGTCGGTATCGGCAGCACCCACCACCGCCGCCTTAAAGGCCGGGTGGGCGGATGATTCCAGGCTGGCGACGAACCGGGTGCCCACCTGTACCCCATCGGCTCCGAGCGCCAAGGCGGCGGCCATGGCGCGGCCGTCGCCGATGCCGCCGGCTGCGATCACGGGCACGCGGACCGCGTCCACCACCTGGGGCACCAGCACCAGCGTGGTCAGCTCATCGACTCCGTTGTGGCCTCCCGCCTCGAATCCCTCCGCCACCACCGCATCCACGCCCGCCGTCTCGCACTTGCATGCCAGAGCCACGTTGGGAGCCACGTGGGCCACCACGGCTCCGCCCGCTTTCAGGTCGCCGGTGTACTTTTTCGGGCTGCCGGCCGACGTGATTACAATTCCCACGCGCTCGTCCAGGCAGACGGCGACAGACTCCGACGCATACTTGTAGAGCAGCGGGATGTTCACGCCGAACGGACGGGTCGTGGCCCGCCGCGCGTTCCGTATGTGCTCACGCAACAGGTCCGGGCGCAGAGAACCGGCGCCGATCACGCCGAGACCGCCGGCTTCCGAGACGGCCGACGCCAGCTGCCAGCCCGCACACCAGACCATCCCCCCCTGGATGATGGGGTGACGGATACCGAACAATTGGGTAATTCGCGTGTCCATGAGCTTGAGTGGTTCCATTGTAAACGGCACGTCTCAATCCGGCAATCTTAGATTCCGCCGATCCCACAGCGGTGCAGTTAAAGTGATTCAGAAGTGTCAGATAATTTTACACAACACTGATAAATGATGCCAGTATTTTTTACACTTAAATCCCAAATGAAGGACTTTAAAATGCAAAATCTTTTTATTCAATAACATAAAAGGACTTGTTTTCAGGTTTTCAATTGGCAAGCAACATGCTGCTAGAGAGGTGAGCGCAGTGAGAGGAGAAATTCCATGAGCCAAACCGATGCATTCACCGTCCACGGATCGAATGGCAAACAGCGTGTCCCGGCACCCGTCCGGCCCGCGGAGGCCAGCGGCCAGATCCTCATCTTCGATCCAGAAGATTTCTACCGGCAGCACTATTCCCGGCTCTTCCACGCGGCGCTGCGGATCCTGCGCGACCGCCACCTGGCCGAAGACGCCGTCCAGGAAGCATTCAAGAACATATTCATGCACCTGAAAGAATTCCGCGGGGAAAGCCGGATGGAGACCTGGATGACCCGCATCGTCGTCAATGTCTCGCTGGGTTACATCCGCAAGCACAAGGTCCGCCTGAAGGGAGAAGTGGCTCTCGATGCCGGGGAAACACCCCTCACGGCCCAGCTGCCTGATGCCGGCGCCGATCCCTTCACCACCACCCGGCGCCGGGAGCTTCGCCAGATTCTGAACCAAGCCATGGGCCAACTTCGGGCGATTCACCGCCAGGTCATCTACCTTCACGACATCCAGCAGCACACCCTGGAGGACATCGCCCGGCTGCTGCGAACGCCCATCGGCACCGTCAAGAGCCGTCTCTTTTACGGCCGCCGCGAATTGCAGCGCATTCTGGAACATTTGACCGCCCGCCAGGCATATCACCTCTTGTGAGGACGTGACGGCACGGCCCACCAGGATCCGGATCCCCTCGGGGATCCGGTCTTTTTTATGCGCCCATGCGAGTGGCGCATCGAACGGTCAATACCGGTAAAGTATCTTGACGATTTCGTCGATGACGGCTTTGGGCGCGTCGTTCCCCGGCGGGACGTTGTTGACGATGATGCAAAAAGCCACCAGCCGGTGGGACGCGGTGTGGACATAACCGGCCATGGAGACCACCGTGGACAGCCGTCCGGTCTTCGCCAGCACGTTGCCGGCGGTGCGGCCGTCCAGCCGGTACTTGAGCGTACCTTCCCGACCGGCTTCAGGAAGCAGCGTGGCGAAGCGCTCGAAATCGGGCGCCTTGGCGATCAGGCAGAGCCAGTCGGTCATCAACCGCGGCGTCACGAGGTTGCGCCGGCTCAGGCCGGAGCCGTCCGCCATGGCGATGTTCTGCCGCGGCTCCATAAGCTGCGGCCACAAGCCGTAAACCGCCTGGATGCCGGCCTCGCGATCGTTGCTTTCGGGCGGCACCTGGCCGCGAGCCAGGTCGCGCAGCAGGACTTCCGCATAATTGTTGATGCTGCGCTCCATCACCGGCAGCAGGATCTGCTCCAGGGGCCGGCCCTCGATCACGGCCAGCCGCGTTCCCGGCTCCGGCGGCGGAGCATCGGGGAGGTAGGGCCGGCGGTACCGCGCTCCGGCTCCGCCGCTCACCGGCACACCCAGCCGCAGCAGTTCATCCCGGATCCAGCGGGCGGCGGTCAGCGCGGGATCGCTGACGGCCACGCGGAGCACCCGTCTGGACGCTCCGCTCGGAAACCGGCCGCTCACGATGAATTCATCGGTGTCGAATGGCTTGTAGACGATGAGATCGTCTGCTCCGGCGCCCCGGGCGGTCACGGCGAGGTTTCGCACTTGGGGCTGGAGAAAGGCGGGCACCGCCTCGATCTGGGGCGGTTGGCCAGGCTCTCCGGGTGTGATCCGCAACTCCATGATGCCGTCGTTCAGGGCCAGCGCGCTGACCTTGGCGCCGTACGCCCACTGGAATTCCTCCCAGCTCCAGTCGGGGCCGTACGGCTCGTCGAGCTGGGCGGTGGCGTCACCGATGACGTCGCCCTCGACCTTGCGGATCCCCGTCTGCCGGAGCAGTTCCAGGACGAACGACTGCACCGGAAGCGCCGGATCGTCTTCGAAGAAACGGAATGACCACGACGGGTCGCCGCCACCCCGGATGATCAGCGGGCCGCGCAGGGTGCCGTCCTTGTCCAGACGCCCGGTGGTGGCAATCTCGGTCCGAAAGCGGTGGTCGGGGCCGAACGTCCTCCACGCCGCGTAGCCGGTGAGGAGCTTTTGGATGGATGCCGGCACGAACAGGCGGCGCTCGTTCCACGCGTAGAGCGAGGTGCCTTTCTGGACATCCATGATCGACACGCCCCAGAATCCGGGCGGATGGCCGGGCCGGTCGAGCACTTTCTTGATCTGTTTGGCGACCTGGGCCCCCGACAGGTGGTCGGCGGCGGAAGCCCCGGCGGCAACCGGCACCAGGCCCGCCAGCAGCAGCACCAGGAGCAGGCGGGGTCTCCGGCAAGCCACAGTCGGACGCGTCCCGGCCCCCATCTCAATCCTGCTGAGCATGGAAGATGAAATTGTCCGTGAAACGGAACCGGCCCACGTGGGCCACCACATAGACCAGGGCGTCCCGGGTCACCCGCTCCAGCGGTTCCAGGTTGCCCGGGTCCAGGATGCCGACAAACCGGACGTGCAGCAGGGGCTCGCGGCCCAGCAGCTCATGCATCCGCTGGATTATCTTGGCTGCTGATTTCTCGCCGGCCATGAGCTCCTCCCGAGCGGCGCCCAGAGCCTGGCAGACTTTCAGGGCGACGCCCTTTTCGGCGTCGCCGAACAGCCCATGGAACGACGAATATGGCAGGCCGTTCTCGTCGCGCACGGTGGGACTCAGCACCGGTTCGGTCCGCAGGTCGAGGTCCCGGATCAGCCGTTTCAGAATGAGGAAGTCGAGGTAGTTTTTCTGCGCCACGAACACAAAATTGGGTCGGAACAGGTTCATGGCCTGAAGATAGACGGTTGCCAGACCGGTCAGGTACTGGTCGGTCTCGATGCCCCGGAAGCGCTGATCCAGTTTATCGAGGCGCACATGGGTGCGGTGGTCCTGCGGGCGCAGTTCCCCGCGGCCGGGGAAACAGGCATAGTCCACGCCTTCCGCCGCGAGCAGTTCGATATCTGCCGGGCGTTGTTCCTTGAGGCGGAGCAGCGTCTCGTCGTCCTGGACGAGAGCGGGATTGGCGTAGACCATCACCAGCACGGAATCGGTCATTTCGCGCGCCTTCCGGATCAGGGCCAGGTGCCCCTCATGCAACAGACCCATGGCAGAGACGAAGCCCAGCTTGGTTTCGCCGGACTGGAAACGCGCGGCCATCTCCCGAATCTGATTGGGTGATTCCAGGATTTTCATGGATCATCCCCGCGCGGGCGGCGCGTAGTACTGCAGACCCGTCACGTTCTTGAACCGCAGAAACTTGATGAAATCGTCGGTCTTGGCGCCGGTCACGGTGAAATCGATCTGCTCGGTTTCCAGCACCAGGACCGGGACGCGCGTCCGCTGCTGGTACTGGAAAAAGAAGTGCTCATAGGCCTGAATGAGGTCCTTCAGGTAGGACGGCGGAATCCGCCCCTCCATCGGGACGTTGCGCCGCTCGATCCGTTCCAGCAGAGTGTCGACATCCGCCTTGAGGTAGATGACCAGGTCGGGCTGGATGAGGTAGTCCGACATGGCCTCATACAACTTGTTGTAGATGACCAATTCCTGATCGTTGAGGTTCAGACAGGCGAAGAGCTTGTCCTTCTCCAACAAGAAATCCGAGATGACCGGGGCGGGACTGGGGGACTGCCTCGTCAGCTCCCGCATCAGCGTCCAGCGCTGAGCCAGAAAGAAGAGCTGGGCCTTGAACGCGGCGCCCGGCTGCCCCTCATAGAAGGCGGTGATGTGGGGATTCTCCCACGGCTGGTCCAACACCGCCCGGCCCTGAAATTCTTCCGCCAATCGCTTGGCCAGGGTGGTTTTCCCCACGCCGATGGGCCCTTCGATGACGAGGTACTTGAAATTCATAACATTAGGAAATATTAGGGTTTAGCCACAGGCCGGATTATAGAGGAAGGCCGGGCCATTTGCAATACCATTCCACGGCATGCCGGTCGTCGCATGCGGCCAGCAGCTGGGTGACGGTCCGACCGAGCACGGGATGCCGCACGGCGGAAGCGATTTCCGCCAGCGGCACCAGCACGAACCGTCGCCGCGCCATGACGGGGTGAGGGATGATCAGATCGGGCTCGGCGATCACATCCCGGCCGAACAGGAGGATGTCGATATCGAGCGGCCGGGGCGCGTTGCGTTCGGCCGGCCGCCTTCCCGCGGCGGCTTCCGCCGACTGGATCAGCGCCAGCAGCTCCCGCGGCTTCAAGCGGGTCAGCAGGCCGGCTGCGGCATTGAGATAGTGGGGCTGGGGCGGTCCGCCCACGGGTTCGGTCCGGTAGAGCGAGGAGACGGCGGTCACCTTCACCCCGCCGGCGGCCAGGCGAGCCAGTCCCGCCGCCAGACCGGCTGCGCGATCGCCCAAATTGGCGCCCAGCCCCACCCAGACCGTCCTCAAAAGAATCTCCGGCCCAGTTTCTGGAGTGTCCCGAAATCGCCGATACCGCGCAGATACATGGCGAAACGAATGTCGCCCGAGTCCCGGCGGTTGGCGATGTCGAACTTGGTGTACTCCACCGAAAATCCGATGCAATCAAAGTAGTAGTTGGTGCGGATGTAGAAATTGTCCAGGTTGCTGTTTTCCAGGTTGTACGAGACATTGGCTTCGATGCTGAAACCCTGGTAAGGCCTGCCCAATCCCACCGAGGCTTGCAGGTAGTCGTTGTCCACCAGCTGGTCGCCCTCGGTATAGAGGCGCAGGAAGGCCAGCGAAGCGAACAGCCAGTCATGGTTGTACGTCCCGGCGGCGGACCAATCGCGCAATTCCCCGCGAACCGGATCGTACTCCAGGCGAAGCTGCCCGCTGATGGTCGGCGCCGGATGGACCTGGACGAGCGCCTGGATGGGTGAAAAATCCCGGGGTTCCCGCGCCGCCGCATAAGGGCTGAATGTATAGTACGGCGCGATCTGGTTGTTGAAGCCCGTCTCAAAGCTGCCATAAAAATCGGGATCAAAAAAATACTTCTGGCGAAGGCCCATAGTGACCCATTCCCACGGCCGGTCCCCCCGACGGCTGAAGAACCGCTGTACCACCCAGTATTCCAGTTCATTGGTCCCCACGACCGCATCCTGCCAATCAAACTGGATGATGCGGGCAAAATCCTCGACCTCCGAAACCCACCGCCAGGTCACCCCCGTTTCAATGACGTGCTTGACCGGCACGCCGAAGGGATGGAAGACGCGGAACAGGCGGGGCGCGTCCAGGCGGGCTTCCATGGCCGCGAGGTAGCGCCCGACTCCCGACCGGTCCGCGTCAACGGCCGTCGCGTCCTCCGGCGGGTCGGACGGGTAACTGCGCGAGTAGTACGTCGCCCGGAGCGCGGGTTCCAGCGACAAGCGGAACGCGCCGAACCGCAGGGGCACCAGGAGCCGCGGGTACACATCCAGTCGGCTCACCCCCTGCGGCGTGTTGAACTGCATGTCCACGGTGCCGCCGCCGGCGGGATCGGCCTCCTTCCAGTTGACCTTCTTGAACATGTACGCCGCCGAACTGTCCAAAAACAGATAGGCGGGCCAGGAGCCCAGGGAGCGGCCGATCACGCGGAACGAGGCTTCCGGCAGGGCGCGCTCCAGCACCTGGAAGTCGTCGAAGTAGTACTGGGTCCGGTTGAATTCCAGATTGACGGAGTAATCCGACCAACTGCGGCTGATAAACCCGCGCAGCGCCTCGTCCGGACGGACGGCGCCCACAAAATCCGATTCGTATACCTGGCGGAAGAC
The DNA here is from genome assembly GCA_029565065.1 of Acidobacteriota bacterium. Taxonomy (GTDB): domain Bacteria; phylum Acidobacteriota; class JAAYUB01; order JAAYUB01; family JAAYUB01; genus JAAYUB01. The sequence continues at coordinate 28,562 of JAKQOW010000024.1, forward strand.
GATATTGGAGACCACGTTGGCGGAGATGGCCCCGTGGAAACCCCGGGCGAACAGAAAATAGCCGTCCACGTTGACGGCGTTTCCCCCCTGGTCTTTACGATCGTCGACGGAGTAGCTGGAAAAATTGACATAGGAGAGTTCCGAAAACCGCCCCCGGAAGGTCGTGCCCAGGCCGAATCCGCGCTCAGTGTAGTAATCCCCCTGCAGGATCAGATCCATGCTCCGACCCAGCGTGAGGTATAAGGCGTCGGATAGTTTGTGGCCCTTGTCGTCGGAATAGCCGTATGAGGGGATCATGAAGCCCGACTTGCGCTCCTTCTTCGGCAGGGGAAGCCGGATCCAGGGCACGTAGAACGTCGGCACGCCGAACAGCCGGAACACGCCGTGCGTCACCGTGGCTGATTTGTCCTTGACCACCTGGGTCTCCCGGCTGCCCAGGCTCCAGTGGGGGTGGTCGAACTGACAGGTGGTCACGTTGCCCTGGTGGAAGACGTATTCATCGGGCCCGGTCTGCTCGGCCTCGGCGCAGACCAGACGCACAAAATTGTCCGCCACGCCGCGCGTCTTGACGAAGCGACCCTTCCGCTCCGCTACGTTATACTCAAACGACTCGCAGGTCAGCTCCTGCAGTCCGCGCCGGAAGACGATGCCGCCGTGCGCCGAAATAGTGCGGGTGTTGCTGTCATAGGCGATTTCTTCGCCCCGCACCTCGATATCCCGGTACCGAACAGACACGTCGCCGCTGGCCCGGAAAACACCACGCTCAGATGTTTGCGCCCGCGAGCGGATGACGACGGGCTCGCCCTCCACCGGAATGACGGTTTCAACGAACGTCGGCTCATCCGCGGGTGCCGGGGGCTGGGGCGCCGGCGCCGGCTCCTGGGCGCCCAGCGGCGTGCCCGGCAGACACCCGGCCACGATCAGAATCACCAGGAGCAGCCCTCGGGCGGCCAGCCGATCGCGGATTAACGTTACGGTTGCACTCATGGATTGACTGTCGGGCCGGGGGATGGCGTTGACCTTCGGCAGCGCATTGTGCCACTATAAAAGTGGGCCCGGTCTTTGTCAAATCGGTTTTCTGCCGAAAAAAGGTGACAACTTTTCCTACCGGAGCCCGATAATAGTGTCAGATTCGCACAAGGAGGCGACGCCATGACGGTCCAGAATATCAACAATGTCAGCCAGACCTTCTCCATGCAGGACATTGCCAACATCACCCAGCCCAAGCCCAGCGGCTGGAGCAAATTCACGTCCATCCTGGGCGGGATTGCCGGCGCGGCATCCTCGTTCATCCCCGGCGCCGGCATCGTCAGCGGCCTGCTCGGGGGTCTCGGCGGCGGGTCCAGCTCGATCACGGGCGAAGGCAACCAGATGCAGCTCCTTCAGATGCAGTACCAGATCCAGCAGGAAACGCAGATGTTCAACCTCATGACCAACATTTCCAAGGACCGGCACGAAGCGTCCATGGCGGCAATCCGGAACATGAAGTCGTAACCGGCGTCGCGATGGATCCGGCCGATGGAAATCAATCCCAAGCAGAACCTTGAACACCCGTCTTTCGATACGGAGAGCGTGGATTTCGGAAACGGGTGCGATCCCACGGGGCCGGGGATGGCGGCGTCCCCGGCCGTGGACGCCGAATCTCTCAGGGCCACGCTGTCGGTGACCGATCCCCTGGAGGCGGCGCTTTCCGAGCTGGTCCGCGGAAAGGATCTATCCGACCCGTTGGTTTACAAAGAGACCGGTCGCCAGGTTTTGCATGAGATCCTGACCAATCTGTTCGGTGACACCCTGATCCAGAGCCTGGATGCCGACGATCTGCTGAACACGTTTCAGGGCTTTATCCAGGATGATCCGATTCTCAAGGACGTATTCCAGAACTTCCTCAACGATCTGGCCCGGACGGACCCCGCCTAGTCAATTTATTTGGAAAATTCCAACCACATGCTAAAATAACTCCTCATTCGATCATCTTCGTCCGCAGGAGTTTTTTATGGATATCGCCATCGCCCCGCTGACGGATGGGGACCTGAAACCCCTGTTCACCGACGTGCAGAACCTGGGATTCGGCCGGGTGTTCACGGACCGCATGTTTCTCCTGAATTACGCCGCCGACAAAGGCTGGCACAACCCCCGGATCCTGAAATACGGCCCGCTGGCACTGGACCCGGCGACGCTGGTGCTCCACTACGGCCAGGAGATCTTCGAAGGCATGAAGGCGTTCGCCGGCCCGGACGATCAGATCATCTTCTTCCGGCCCGAGGAGAATGTCCGGCGCTTCAACCGGTCCGCCCGGCGGCTGTCCATGCCCGAGCTCAACGAACAGGATGCGCTCGACGCCATCGTGAAACTGGTGACGCTGGAATCCCGCTGGATCCCCCGCCAGCGCGAAGCCGCCCTGTACATCCGCCCCGCCATGATCGCCACGGAAGTGGGTTTGGGCGTGCGGTCCGCGAAGGAATATCTGTTCTTCATCATCCTGTCGCCCGTGGGCCCCTATTTCAAACAGGGCTTCCGCCCCGTGAATCTGTACGTGTCGCATAATTACGTTAGAGCCGTCGAGGGTGGGGTGGGCGAGGCCAAGACCGGCGGCAATTATGCCGCCAGCCTGCTGGCCCGTCAGGAGGCCCAGGAGAAAGGCTACAGTGAAGTGCTCTGGCTCGACGCCAAGGAGCACCGCTATATCGAGGAAGTGGGCGCGATGAACATCTGCTTCGTCATCGACGGCGTGATCACCACGCCGCTTTTGAGCGGGGCGATTCTCCACGGCATCACCCGCAAGTCGGTGCTGCAGCTGTCCAGCCACCTGGGTTACACCGTATCGGAGCGCAAGATCGCGATTGAAGAAATCGTCGACGGTATCCAGAGCGGGCGGGTGTCCGAAGCCTTCGGCGTCGGCACGGCCGCCAGCATCTCGCCGGTCGGCGGCATCTACTATCGCGACACCCTCCACGCCATCGGCAAGAACGAAGTGGGTCCTGTGGCCCGAAAGCTCTACGGCGAGCTGCAGGCGATCCAGTATGGCGAGAAAGAAGACGTGTTCGGCTGGACGCTGCGCGTCCCGATGAAAGCGTCCAAGGGAAAGGCCTGAGCCCTACTGTCCGTCCGATTTGCCGTTCGTTACCGAAACTCGCCGGTTCACCGGCGAGTTTTCATTCTCAGCCTATCGGGCGCGATGTGACGGAGACCTGGACACCCCGGGTCGGCTAGCCTTCCGCCCCGTTGAGAGGCGCCGTTCCTGGCCCGTGATCCAGGCGGCTGACAAAGGTGGCGGTGACGATATCGCCGGTCACGTTGAGGACGGTACGGCCCATGTCCAGCACCCGGTCCACGCCCAGGATGATGGCGATGGCGTCAGGCCGGAGATTGACCGTCGCCAACACGATCATGATCATGGGAATGGATCCCCCGGGGATGCCCGCGGTGCCGATGGCCATCAGCACCGCCAGCAGCACCACCAGCACCTGCTGAGCCAGGGTCAGCTCCACGCCGAACACTTGGGCCAAGAACAACACCGTCACCCCTTCAAACAGAGCGGTGCCGTTCATGTTCATGGTGGCGCCGAGCGGCAGGACGAAACCGGCGATATCGCTGGGGATCCCCAGGTCCTCGATGCTCACCTTGATCGTCGTGGGGAGGGTGGCGTTGCTGGAGCTGGTGGAGAAGCCGGTGATCATCACCGGCAGCACCTTCCGCATGAAATCCACCGGATTGCGCCGGGCGACGAGCCAGAGCAGCAGCGGATATACTCCGAACAGGAAAATCAGATAGCCGCCCAGGACCACCAGGACATACAGGAGGAGTTTCATCAACAGGTCCATGCCGAAACGGGCGGTGACGTTGAAGATGAGCGCCAGGACGGCATACGGGGCGATCTGCATGGCGAAACCGACGATCACCATCATGACGTCGGCCACCCCCTCCAGCAGGCTGATGAGGCCCTGTGCCCGCGGGGCCTGGATGCGGGTCAGCGCCATGCCGACAATGAGGGCGAAGAAGATCACCGCCAGCATGTCCATGTTGACCATGGCCAGCAGGGGATTCCGGGGCACGACCGCGATCAGGTTCTCGATACCGAACGCGGGTCCGGCTCCGGTTTTCTGCTGGACCTCGCCCTGGTAGGTTTCTAATAGACGGGCCTGGACGGCCGGATCGAATCCGGACCCGGGCCGGACGATCTGCACGAGGGTCAGTCCCACAGTGGCCGCGAGCATCATCAACACACAGAAACAGAGAAATGTCCAGCCACCCAGCCGGCTCAGCCGCTTCAGATCGCCCAGATGGGCGACGCCGGTTGTCAGCGTGCTGAACACGATGGGCACCACCGTCATGAAGAGCATGTTCAGGAAGATCCGTCCCAGTGGACCGGTGATGTAGCGAATCACCCATTCCACCCGTTCCTGGACGACCGGATGTTGGGCGCCCAGCAGATTGCAAGCCACGCCGGCCGCTGCCCCGATCACCAGACCCAGGAAGATCCGGGTGTGCAGCGAGCGGCGGCGGCTGGACTTTTTCTTCATGCCGGCAATCCCTTAAATCCAAGATCTGACGGCCGTTTGGATTGACATTCAATCCGCTCCATTGTACATTGAACCCCCGTGGACGTCCACCGGGAACAGGAGCCCGCATGCCCCCCCCCCGAAATGCTCGGTTCTTCATCCCAATCTGGCTGTTCGCGCTGACGGGTGCGGCCCATGCCTCAACCGCCGACACCGCTGCCCACGCCCGGCATTTTCCGCTGTGGGTCGTGGCACCGTTCCTCGGGATCCTGATCTCCATCGCCGTGTTCCCGCTGATCAACGCGCACTGGTGGGAGCACAACTACGGCAAGGTCAGCGTCTTCTGGATCTGCATCACGCTGGTGACCATGCTGCTGGCGCGGCCCGGAGACGTTTCGTTCGCCCACCTGTTCGGCGGCGCCATCATTCACACCAGCGCCGAGTATGTGTTTTTCATCATCCTGCTGGGCTCGCTGTTCGTGGTCACGGGCGGCATCGTCATCCGCGGCTCGCTCAGCGGGCGGCCGGTCACCAACCTGGCCATCCTGGGCGCCGGCACCCTGATGGCCAGCTTCATCGGCACCACCGGCGCCGCCATGCTGCTCATCCGGCCGCTCATCAAGTCGATCCGGTGGCGTCAGCACCGGATGCACGTCATCATCTTTTTCATCTTCCTGGTCTGCAACATCGGCGGCAGCCTGACCCCCATCGGCGATCCGCCCCTGTTCATCGGATTCCTGCGGGGGGTGCCGTTCCTCTGGACGTTCGCCCTGACGCCCATGTGGGCGATGGCCAGCGGGTTGCTGTTGGGGCTCTTCTATCTGCTGGACACCTTTCTCATGAAGCGGGAGACGGGCATCCCGCCGGACATGGAGCAGAAAGGCATCCGCATCGAGGGGCTGGCCAACATCGCCTTGCTGTTGGGTATCGTCGGCACGGTCCTGTTCAGCGGCCTGGTTAAAATGGGTGAGATCGACTTCGGCCTGGCCACCCTGCAAGGCCAGAATTTCGTCAGCGCCGGCATCATGGTGGGCCTGGCGCTGGCTTCCCTCGCCTTCACCCCCCGCGCGCTCCGGGAGGAGAACAACTTCAACTTCGCCCCCATCATCGAGGTCGCCCTGCTATTCGTCGGCATTTTCGCCACGATGATTCCCGCACTGATGGTTTTGAATGCCCGGGGTGCCGAACTCGGCGTGGACTCGGCCTCGAAGTTCTTCTGGGCCACCGGCGCCCTCTCCAGCTTCCTGGACAACACGCCCACCTACATGAGCTTCCTCGAAACCGCCTGCGGCATGCTGGGCATGACCGTCGCCCAGCTGCTGCAATCGCCCCAGGGCACGCTCTTCCTGAAGGCCATCTCGGTGGGGGCCGTCTTCATGGGCGCCAACACGTACATCGGCAACGGGCCCAATTTCATGGTCAAGGCCATCGCCGAGCAGGAAAAGATCAAGATGCCGAGCTTCTTCGGCTACATGGCCTGGTCCGTCTGCATCCTCATCCCCGTCTTCATCCTGGTCGACGTCGTGTTCTTCCTCTGAGCCCTCCGGGGGCGCACGGCAACAAAAAGGCCGGCCCCAGCGGCCGGCCTGACTGGCTTTCCGTCTCCCGCCCGCTCATTCCAGGAACCGGTAGGACAGCGCCTCCTTGAGGTTGTAGAAATCGCTCCCCTTGGGGACGCAGCGCAGGCGAGTCACCAGCGTCTGATCGTCCACCAGATCCTCGAACGCGATGGCCTTGACGTCGAAATTGTCGGTGACGCTCACCATGTGGCCGAACTGTCTGCGGTCGAACAAAATGTAGGTGCCGAATCCCAGCATGCTGCCCATCACCACGTCGAAGCTCACCGGCGGCGCCGAGCGGATTTCGTAGCCGATCTGCTTGCCGATCACCTTTTTCATCTTACCGGTTCGCTTTTTGTAAAGCTGGCCGATCTTGTCAGCCAGAACCTTGGCGATTTCGGCCTTACCGAAGATCACGTTGCCGTGCTTGTCCGTCTCGTGGGGGCGATACCGGTCGGACAGCTTGTCCACAAGGCCTTCGGCCACACAGATCACTCCCGCAGCCTTGCCCTCACGCTCGCGCAGGATGATCAGGTCCACACATTCCTCCGCGATGGCTTCGACGTCGAATTCGAGTTCGATGTCCTCACTGGCGATCATCTTCACCGCCTCGCCGGCAATGCCGGCGGCGTAGGTGAGCCAGCCCGATTTCCGGCCCATCAACTCCACCACAAAATAGCTATCGGTGGATTCGGCGTCCGCCTTCAGGTTCAGAATCGCGTTCTTCGTCACCTCGACACCGGTCCAGTACCCGAACGTCCAGGGAATGCCGTAGTAATCGTTGTCGATCGTCTTGGGGACATGGATCACGGGCATGCCCAGCCGATGGAGATAATTGGCCACCTTCAGGGTGTCGTCGCCGCCGATGGTGATCAGGTAGCCGATGCCCAGGTGCTCGAAAGCGTCCAGGATGTTCTGCAGACTGCGGGTTTTCTTGGGATCTTTGAGATCCTCCACCGACTGAATCTCCCGGCCCGGATTGGCCCGGGAGGTGCGCAGAAAGACGCCGCGGATGTTTCGAATTCTGGTTACCGACGTGTCAAAATGGAAATAGTGGACCTTCTCCACTAGCGAGTAGGGATTGTACTTTTCAAATTTTTCCAGGTATTCGAAGCCGTTGTAGACGCCGATGACCTGGATGTTCTTGTTCAGGAACGCCAGCACAGCGGACGAGATGACGGTGTTGGCCGCCGAAGCGGGTCCGCCGGAGAACAGGACGCCCACCTTTTTTCCGTTCTTGTAACCGAGGGACATGGGCTCCTCCCGCATTCAAAATGGTGGCATTTTACTCAAAGCCCCGGACGATGACAAGGCTCACCTGCCCCGTCAAGAAAATAGTTTCAATTTGCCGGACCCGACATTACAATGAACACAATCCGTTGTCTGTGGAGGGATTCATGAAACTGAACCCCAGGGGTGAATCCAAACTCGGCTGCCTGGTGGCCGTGCTGCTGCTGGTGCTCACCGTGTATTGCGCCATCCGGTTTGTGCCGCCATATTACAACTCCGTCCAGTTCATCGACGAGACCGAGGCCATGACCACCCGGGCCGCCGTGTACGGTTGGTCGGAAAAAAAGATACACGAGTCCTATCTTGAAGTTGCCGCCAAGTACGACCAACCGGTCACCAAGGATAACATCAAGATTATGAGAACCCGCAACGAACTGTTCGTCGAGATCGATTACGTCTTGCCGATCGATCTCGGCTTCTACGTGTACAATCTGGAGCGCAAGGCAAAATACTCGGGGCTCAGCGGCTCGCTCCGCTAGGTGCATGCTCAACAAGCTGGGCAAATATGAGATTCAAGCTGTACTCGGCCAGGGCGCAATGGGGATCGTCTACCGCGCGTACGACCCCATCCTCAAACGCCCGGTCGCGCTGAAGACCCTCTCGGGCGATTTCGGCCAAAATCCCGATCTGCTCAAGCGCTTCTACCGCGAGGCGGAAGCGGCGGGCGGCCTCCGGCATTTCAACATTGTCACCATCTACGATCTCGGCGAGGAAAACCATACCCCGTTCATCGCCATGGAATTCCTGGAGGGCTCCGATCTCCAGAACGCGATCCAGAAGCAGCAGATTCAGAGCATCAACCAGGTGCTGCGCATCGCCCGCCAGAGTTGCGAAGCACTGCACTATGCCCACGGGCGCGGCATCGTCCACCGTGACGTGAAGCCGGCCAACATTTTCCTGCTCGAGGACGGCACCGTCAAGATCGTCGATTTCGGCATCGCCCAAATGGCTTCTTCCACCATGACCCGAACCGGCATGGTCATGGGGACGGTGAGCTACATGTCTCCCGAGCAGGTGCAGGGCCGCAACCTGGACGGGCGTTCCGACCAGTTTTCCATGGGCATCATCGTGTATGAAATGCTCACCGGCGCCAAGCCGTTCCACGGCAGTAGCATCCCGGAGATATTCTTCAAGATCATGAACGAGGCGCCGGCACCCATCCGCCAGAAATATCCGCATTGTCCACCGGCGCTCGAAGCGATTCTCCAGCGTTGCCTCATGAAAGACCGGGATCAGCGGTATGCCGATCTGGGCCAGATGGCCCGGGACTTGGAGCGTCTGTTGACCAGCCTCGGCCGGGAGTTCTCCCTGCAGGAAGCGGTCATGTCCACCGCCGAGCGTTCCGGCCTTCTGTGGCAGGACTCCGTGAACGACATCCAGCGGCTCCTGCAGGAAGGCCGGATCGATCAGGCCCAGCTCCGGCTCGACGACCTCCGCCGCCAGTGGGGCGACACCGATCCGCTCCTCAACACCCGCCTGGACAGTCTCCAGGGCGGCATCCGCCTCGCGCAGAACCGGACCGCGGTCCAAAAACAGCTCGACAACATCCAGTCGCTGGCCCGGGACGGGCAGGTCACGCAGGCGGAGCTGATGCTGAACCAACTGGAGCAGGAATTCAGCGGACAGGACGAGCTCCTCCAGACCCGCAGCATCATCATCGACGCCAAACGCCGCGGCGAGAAGATCCAGTTCATTCGTGGCGCCATCTCCAAAGCCAAGGTGTTTCTGGAAGCCGAAAATTTCGATCAGGCCCTCAAGACATTGGAACAGGCCATGCGCGTCTACCCGGAGGAGAAGGCGCTCCTTAAATTCTACCAGCACACACTGGAGCGGAAAGAACAGTCCGCCCGGAAAACCTTCATCCGTGACACCTGCGCCAAGGTGTCGGCCCTGCTTAAGGACGGCCAGCTCGAACCCGCGATTCGGACCGTGGAGGCGGCTCTGGAAAATTTCGCGGACGAAGAAGTCTTCCAGAACTTGTACAAAACCCTCATCGCCCGCAAGCGCGGCGCCCGCTGAGCTTGCCGCCCGCACCCCGATCAGGACAGGATGCCATGATCGAGTCCTCGACCACCGCATGCCACCGGCACGATGCGGCCGTCACGCCCACCTTGTCCCGGCCCGCCGCCGCCGGCGTTCGGCTGCTCATTTACAATCCCGCCGCCGGTAACAGCATCCGCCTGAACCAACTGTCCGCAATCTGCCGGCTGTTCGACGACCGGGGCTGGGCGGTCATCCCACACCCTACCCGCGGTCCGCGCACGGCGGCCGACGTGGTCCGGGAATACAGTGCGGATATAGATGGTGTCATCGTCCTCGGAGGTGATGGCACCCTGAACGAGGTATTGCCGGCGGTGGTGGGCACCCCGCTGTTTGTGGCCCTCATGCCCGGCGGTACGGCCAACGCTTTGGCGCACGAGCTGCAACTGCCCCTCCGGCTTGACCGGGCGGTGGATTGCCTGACGGGCGGTTACCTCCGCACAGTCAACGTCGGGCGCGCCAACGACCGTCCCTTCCTAGCCATGGCCGGCGCGGGTTTCGATGCCCGGATCGTTGAAAGCGTCTCCTCCCGCCTCAAGGGCCGGCTGGGCCGGCTGGCCTATGTCCTGGAGACGGTCAGACAGCTGCGCCGCTACGACTTTGCACCGATCCGCTTCAGCACGGACGCAGGGGAGTGGGACGCCCCGTTCGGCGTTGTGTCCAACAGCCGTTGTTACGGTGGCGGCTACATCATGGCCCCCGACGCCTCGCTGGATGAGCCGACGCTCGACCTTTGCCTGTTCTGCTCCCGCGGCTTCCGTTCCTACCTGCGCTACTTCTACCGCCTGGGGCGAGGCACCCACACCGCCCTGCCGGACGTGATCTACCGCAAAGTCCACCGGGTCCGGCTCACCGCGGCCGGTTCCGCCCCGCTTCAGCTTGACGGTGAGACGGCGGGTTCCCTGCCGGCGTCGATCGACTGCCTGCCCGGCGCCCTTCGCCTGGTCTTCCCCGCGCCGCCCGACGCCGTCATTTAAACCTTTGACAACCCTGCCGGCATCGAATAAGATCGAACCATATTGGATCAGAGGTTGCAGCCATGCGCGCCACCGTGAGTATCGATGAATCCCTTCTGCAGGAATTGCTGGCGGTCTGCCAGGGGGACGATTATTCCGAAGCCATCAAGAAAGCTCTCAAGGAATACGTCACCTGGAAAAAGTGGGAGCGGATTCTGACATTCGGCCATCGGGTCGAGTGGGACTTCGACGTTCTGCCACGGTTGGACCGTTTCAATTTGCGGAATTGCGGCGCGATCTGCAAACGCACGTTCAGCAAGAAAACCAAATAGACTATCCGGTCTAAACATCACCCAAGCGACATAACAGCCGTTCCAGTTCGCCCGGCAGATCCCGGGTGAAGATTGGGCCTGCAGCCGGCCCGTCGGTGGCGGGCCTCTCACCCGGCGGGAACGCGGTCAGCAGGCTGGCCCAGGTGCTGTCGGCCAGGATCAACTTGGGAGCCATTCCCTTGTTCTGCAGCTCCCACACCAGGCTGAATTCCAGCAGCGTGCCCGTGCCGCCGGGCAGGACCACGTATAGATCACCCAGGGTCGCCAGGTGGGCCAGGCGTTCAAACAGGTCCGCCGTCTCAATCCGGCGACTCAGAAATTGATTGGGTGGCGCGTAGTCGAAGGTCCGGACGGTGATGCCGACCACCTCCCCGCCCGCCTCGCGGGCGCCACGGGCGGCCGCCTCCATGGTGCCGCCGTACCCCCCGTTGACCAGTTCGCATCCGTGGCGCGCGACACAGGCGCCCACGGCGTGAGCGGTCTCGTAAGCCGCCGAGCCGGGCCGGACCCGCGAGCTGCCGAACACCGTCACCCGCCGGATCGCCATGGCTTAACCGATGAGTTTCAGCAGGGTCGCCACCGCCCCGTCGATGCCGTCCGCCACTTCGGAGATCCGCTGGGCCAGCATGTAAGCCGGCGTGGACACCACCTTGTGCTCGCGGTCCACCACGCATTCCCGCACCGGGCATTCGACGTGGACGCCACCCATGGCGACGATCGCGCCGGCGGTGCCCGCATCCGTGCCGATGGTCAGCCGGGCGGCGATCCGCTCCTGCCCAAGCACGCGGGCCAGCACGGCCGGTGCGATGCAGATGGCGCCGATGGGCTTGCCGGCGGCGCGCACCTCCCGGATCAGCCGGACCACCTCGGGATGCACCGCGCAGTCCGGCCCCTTGAACGCGAAGTCACTCAGGTTCTTGGCCGCGCCGTATCCACCGGGCAGTACCAGCGCGTCGAGGTCGGCCGCGCGGACTCCGCTGATGTCGCGGATGGCGCCGCGGGCGATCCGGGCCGATTCCACCAGCACATTCCGCCGCTCCCCGGCGCTCACATCGCCCCGCACGTGATCGACGACGTGCGCCTGGTCGGACGCCGGTGCCATGCAGACCACCTCGGCGCCCCGCCGGTCCAGGGCCAGCAGCGTGAGCACCGCTTCGTGAATTTCCGAGCCGTCGAACACGCCGCAACCGGACAACACCACTCCCACTTTCGGCATACTCACCTCCTCGGATCTTGACCGCCGCCGGGCCGGTCCGCACGCCGACGGTTCGCTATCCCATCCATCGGTTCACGGGTGGACCGCGGGGGACCGCCAACTGAACCGGCTGAACTCCAGCCGGCTGTCACGGCGCGGCTCCCACCTCAGCGCGGCGTCATATCCGTAGATGTTGGGATTGATCGTCAGCGGAATCACGGGACACTCCTCCAGAGCCAGGCGCTGGATGGCGGTGAGCATCTCCAGCCGGGCGGCCGGATCCATGAGAGTCCGGCTTTCACTGATCCATCCGTCGAGCCGGGCATGACTGAAGCGGCTGGTGTTGAAGGCGCCCGGTTTCTCCCGTCCCCGGGCGTCACGTGTGTACAGGCACGATTCAAAGAAGTCGCTCAGATCCCCGCTCGTGCATGACCAGCCAAAAATCACCGCTTGGGGCGGATTGGATGAAAACATGCGCTGATAGAGATCCTCCCAGGCCAGGTACCGGAAACGAACCCGGATGCCTGCCTCGGCCAGGTTGTCCCGGATCCCTTCGCCCAGATTCTGGATCGAGGAATACACGTACAGTTCCATGGCGAAGCCGTCGGGATAGCCCGCCGTCTGCAGCAGGCGGCGGGCGGCAGCCACATCGCGTGACGGGACCGCCATCCGCTCGTCATAGCCGAACACCTCGGGCGGCGCATACTGGTAGGCTGGCTGGGCCCGGCCGTCCTCAAACCGGGCAGCGATCGCCGGGCGATCCAGTGCGAGCTGGACGGCCTGCCGGACCTCCCGCAGAAACAGGGGATTGCGCGTCGGCCAGCGGGAGTCAGGCATGAATTCGCCCGTGTACAGACTGAGCATCATGACGGTCAGGCTGTTCTCGGCCAGAACCACGGTGTCGGGTCGACCCGCCAGGGCGCCGGCATCCGACCAGTTCAGCGTGCGCGCCAGGTCCACGTCCCGGGCACTCAGGGCTTCGGCGCGTTTTTTCTCGTCGGGGATTCCCACCATCTCGATTTCCCCAACCTCCGGCGCGGGCCCCCAGTAATCGGCAAACCGCCGGAGCACGAACCGGTTGTCGGCAGTCCAGCCGTCCAGCCGGTAGGGACCGGTGCCCACCGGCCGGGTGGCCAGAGACGGCTGCGCCATGGACTCGGCCTTCGGGACGATGAAGGCAAATGCCAGCTTGTTGAGCAGGATGGGATCCGGTTCGGCCGTCTCCACCACCACCGACTCCGACCCGGCGGTGGCGACCGATTTCACGCTGGCGAAATAACCGCTGACCAGTGAATCCTCGTGGAAGACCGCCCGCTGGAGTGAGTAGGCAACATCGGCCGCTCGGAGCGGACGGCCGTCGTGGAAGCGCACCCCGCGGCGGATTCGGAAGATCCAGTGCAGCGGGTCGGGATTGGACCAGGATTCCGCCAAACCAGGCTGGAGCCGCAGCAGGCGGTCGAAACGGACCAACCCTTCATAAATGTTGCAGAGTACCGCCCAGGTGGCACTCTCATCATGCGCGTGCGGATCGAATGTCATCAGCCGTCCTTCGACGGCCACCCGCACGGGGCGATCGGCTGGCGATTCGGCCGGCGTGTGGCGCGACTGCCAGAACAACCAGGCCGCAACGGCCAATCCGGCAACGGCGGCAAATCCGACGATGATCCGTCTTCGGGTCATTCGATATCCGCTCCTCAGGCCCGTCACATCCGGTCTGAAATCCGGCTGCCGGGTCCGACCGATGGGTGCTGGACTGTTTCATCATACTGCATCGCCTCTTGGATGACAATGCGCTCCCGACGGATGCCATTCGGCTGCCCACGGTTCGTTTGACCACCGGCGGGGAGCCGGATACAATCAGCTGCCGCGCCTTTCAAGCCGGCGACCGCAATCCGGCGCCGGCGGATCGACAAGCGGATGCGCGGCGGAGGTTCCAAGTGACTGCATCGACCCGCCCAGCAGGACACGCCTCGGGCTCGGCGTGGACACGCCGAACCTTGGTGCTCCTTGCCGCCGGGATCGGCGCGCTGGCCGCCCTGGGTCAGGAGGAGGGGTTTCGCACCCGCCAACTCCGCTACCCCCGAGTACGGGCGGCCGCAGCGGCCCGGGCGGCCGTCCTCGAACAGCGCTTTGACAGCCGCGGTGTCGCCTATCCGCCGCGCGCGGTATACCTCCGGGTCTTTAAGGAAGAGCAACTGCTGGAGCTGTGGGCCGGCGCCGGCGCCCGCGGCCCGTTCGCGCACGTGGCGGACTACCCGTTTTGCGCCACGTCCGGCGGGCCGGGTCCAAAACGGCGGCAAGGAGATGGCCAGATACCCGAGGGATTCTACGTCATCGATCGATTCAATCCTGCCAGCCGGTTCCATCTATCGCTGGGCTTGGACTATCCCAACCTGAGCGACCGCCGTCTCGGCGTGCCCGGTAATCTGGGAGGTGACATCTTCATCCACGGCGGCTGTGCCACCATCGGCTGCATCCCGCTGACCGACAGCGGCATCGAAGAAGTCTATCTTGCCGCTGTTGAAGCCATCGCAGCGGGGCAGCGGGCCATTCCGGTGCACATCTACCCTGCCCGGCTGGACGCGGAAGGGTTCGACCGGCTGGCGGCACGGTTCGCCCATCGTTCCGACCTGCTGGAGTTTTGGCGGGAGATCCGGCCCGCCTTTGCATACTTCGAGGCCCACCAGCGTATACCCGTCATCCGGGTGGATGAGTCGGGGCACTACCGGATCCAGCCGTAGTTTCGGGGAACAATCGGTTGAGTTAGGGGCCCCCGGCGCCTATAATCGCACGTTTCACGTCTCGGATACCGGAGCCAGATGCCCGAATCCAGCCGGAACACTCGTACGATCGTCCTTGTCGGCAACCCCAATGTCGGCAAATCGGTGATCTTCAGCCAGATCACCGGCAAGTACGCGGTCGTCTCCAACTACCCCGGCACCACGGTGGAAGTCTCGCGCTGCCATCTGCGGATCGACGGTCAACCCTATGAGATCATCGATACACCGGGCGTGAACAGCCTGGTGCCCCAGTCCGAGGACGAGAAAGTCACCCGGGACGTGATTCTGGCCTCTCGGCCGGACGCGATCGTCCAGATCGGTGATGCCAAGAACCTGCGGCGCACCCTGTTCCTGACCCTGCAGCTGGCCGAGTTCGGCATCCCCATGGTCCTCAACCTGAACATGATCGACGATTGCCAGGCCCGCGGCATTGAGATCGACACAGCCGGTCTCGCGGCGTGGCTCGGCATTCCCGTCAACACGTCCATTGCCACCATGGGCGTGGGCATCCACCAGTTGCTCCGGCTCATTCCGAAGGCCACCCCACCCCGGCACCCCGGCGGATTCGATCCCCGTCTCACTGATCCGGCCCTGGCGCTGCTTCCCGCGACGGTCCCGCCCGCGCTGGGCGTGGAGTGGCTGGTCAACGCCGAGGCGGCCGACCCCAGCGCCCTGCGCGCCCTGGTCACCCCGGACCAGATGGCCCGTTTGAAGGCGTTCGCCGACGATCTGAATCAACACGCGACGATCAATCCGCGCACCCATTTCGACATCGTGCGGAACCGGCTGCTGGACGCCTGGATCCCCCGGCTCAAGACGCAGCACGCCGCAGCCGCCGGCGGCCGGCCGGCGACGCTGGGTTATCGGACCAGCCTGATGCTCCTGGGCATTGGGGCGGCCGTGCACCTGGCCCACTGGTTCCTGCCGCTCTTCGGGCTGGCGTCGCCGATCCAGCGGATCGGCCGGATCCTGGCGACCCTCGGCCCGGCCGACGCCGCATCCACCGGCTGGGCCAACCGGCTGTTCACGTCGACCGACGGCCCGGGCCTCCTCGTCGGCGAATTCGGTCTGTTGCACCCGCTGCTGACCGTCACCCTGTTCCAACTGCTGCCGGTCGTTCTACCGCTGTTTTATCTGCTGAAGCGGCATCCTCAATTCGCCATGGATCTGGACCGGCAGTCACGCCGTCCGGTCGTTGGTCTGGGCGTTCTGGCCGTCTGCCTGAGCGTGGTCTATCTGTTTGTGGGTGTGATCGGCGCCCAGATTCTGGTGGGCTTCATGGAAGACCGCCTGTTCGGCGACGTGCTCAATCCGGTGATGGCCCGCATGATCGGCTGGCTCCCGTCCGCCTTTGTGCAGGATCTGATCTCCGGATCCTATGGGCTCTGGTCCATGGGATTGACCTACGCGATCGCCATCGTGCTGCCCATCGTCGGCGCATTCTTTGTGGCGTTCGGCTTCCTGGAAGACAGCGGCTACCTGCCCCGACTGGCCATCCTCGTCAACCAGGTCTTCCGGCGCATCGGGCTCAACGGCAAGGCGGTCCTGCCCATGGTGCTCGGCCTCGGCTGCGGCACTATGGCCACCATGACCGCTCGCATCCTCAATTCACCCAAGGAGCGACTGATCGCCACCCTCTTGCTGGCCCTGGGCATACCCTGCTCGGCCCAGCTCGGCGTGATCCTGGGCGTTGTCGCCGGCGTCTCCCCGCTGGTGCCGCTGGTGCTGGCCGCCGTTGTCACCGGCCAGATGCTGCTGGTGGGCTTTCTGGCCAGCCGGATTCTGCCCGGGGAGCGCAGCGACTTCGTGCTGGAATTGCCGTCCATCCGCTATCCGGTCTGGAAAAACATTCTCACCAAGACCCGACTGCGCGTCGTCTGGTTCCTGCTGGAGGCGGTCCCCCTGTTCCTGTTGGGCACGCTGCTCCTTTTCGTCATGGATCGCCTGGGTTGGCTGCAGGGACTGATCGTCGCCGTCCGGCCGGTCGTGCAGCATTTTCTCGGCCTGCCTCCCGACGCGGCCCAGGTTTTCGTCATGGGGCTGATCCGGCGCGATTACGGCGCCGTCGGTTTGTTCGACATGGTGCAGCACGGCGCGCTGACCGCCAACCAGCTGGCCGTCGCGCTGGTCGTGCTCACGCTCTTCGTCCCCTGCGTGGCGAATATCTTTGTCATCTTCAAGGAACAGGGCTGGAAGCGGGCGGCGGCCATCGTCACCTTTGTGATCGCATTTGCGATCGTGTCGGGGGGTCTGGTGCACGGGCTCCTGCGCCTGCTGCACATCACGCTGTGAGGTTCACGCCATGCGTCAGGAACTGATCGACGAATGCCTCGAACGCATCTGGGTGCTGGCGGAAGCGGGCACGGTGAGCCCCGGCGCCTTGCTGGCCCGTCATCCGCATTTCTTGACCGAAGAGAACCTGCAGGAATTGCGGGATCTGGAGCTCGTGGATCTGTCGCCCGGCCAGGTGAGCCTGACGGCGATTGGCCGGACCAAGGCGCGTGAAATTGTCCGCAGCCACCGCCTGGCTGAGCGCCTGCTGGTGGACGTCCTCGGCATGGATGACCGTCGGATCGAGGAGGAGGCCTGCACCTTCGAGCACAATCTCACTCCCGGCATCGTGGATTCGATCTGCACCCTGCTGGGCCACCCCCGCTACTGCCCCCATCAGAAACCGATTCCCGACGGCGAGTGCTGCCGGCGGGAACTCGACTCAGTGGCCGCGCTGGTCACCGCCCTGTCGGCGCTGCGCGTCGGCGAGACGGCCACCGTCGCCTACTTGAATTCCACGAATTATCCCCGGATCAAGAAACTCTACGCCTTCGGCATCGTGCCGGGAGTGGCGGTGGAACTGCTCCAGCGGTCCCCGGCCTATGTGCTCAAGGTAGAGGAAACCCAGGTGGCAATGGAATCGTGTCTGGCAGCGGATATCTTCGTCCGTCGCTGCCCGAACGGCCGCTAGTCGATCTGGGCCTTATCCAGAATCCTGAAGAACGCATCCACCAGCTCGGCATCGAACAAACGGCCGCGCCCGGCCTGGATCTCGGCCCGCGCCTGCTCCGCCGCCAGTCGAGGCCGGAACGGCCTGTCGGTGGCCAGCGCGCGGAAGACATCGAGGATTCCCAGGATCATGGCTTCGACAGGAATCTCGTCTTTCTTCAGGTGCCAGGGATAGCCGCTGCCGTCCCACCGTTCGTGGTGGAACTTGACGAACGAGAGGACGGGCACAAAGATCTTGTGGGCTCGGAGGATATCCTGGACCGCCGTGTTGACGTGGCCCATGACGACCTGTTTTTCCGCGGGGGTCAGCTCGCGGGGCGCGTGCAGGACGGACTGAGGTATCGCGAACTTTCCGAGGTCGTAAACTTTCGCCGCCAGCAGCAGCGCCCGCTGCTTCTGGCCGTTCATCTCGAGCGCCTCGCCCATCTGCCGCGCCAGGTCGGGCACGGCCACAGCCAGGGCGGGCGGATCGCCGGGGTAGTCCAGGCGCAGCAGCAGCCGAGCCAGCACATTCCCCAGGGCCAGGTCGTTGCAACCCATTTCCGTCAGCCGGCTGATGACGGTGTTCAGAGCCGCCACCGCGTGCGGTCCCGACTCGCCGGAGGCGCCGGTGATCTCACGGTATAACGCGGTGAGATCGACTTCCACCGTCTTGCCGGAGACATTCAGGGTTTCTTCGGCCGGCATCTGGATGGCCGAGCCGCTGTCCCGGGACTGCACCAGCGTTTGCTGGCAGGCCGCCACCAACTGCCGCGCCGATTGCCCATGCTGCGGAAAGGCGGTGACAGCCACATTGAGTGACAGGCCGTACTCCTGTAGCTTGGGGTGCCGCCGGAACGCTTCGCTGAGGCGCCGGCCGGCGGCCAGCGCGTCGGTCAGCGGCGTGCGCGGCATGAGCAGGGCAAAGGTGTCGCCCACCCAGCGCGCCGGGGTGTCGCTGGTCCGCGCCAGAGTCCGGATCAATTCCGCCACAATCTTGACGGCATGGTCGCCGGTGGCGAAGCCCTGGGTGTCGTTGAGACGGGCGAGGCCGTTCATGTCGGCGAGCAGAAACGCCATGGGTTCCCGGGTACGGATGTGTCCGGCCAGCTCCTGTTCCAGCCGCTCCACCAGCAGCCGGCGGCTGAAGAGCCGTGTCTCCGGATCCGTCACGGCCGACTGGTCGATCCGGTCCCGCAGGCGCAGGTTGGTCAGCGCCAGACCGATGAGGGGTGCCAGATTGGACAGAAACTGGAGGTCCTGGCTGGACAGCGAGTTTTCGCCTGTTTTCTCAACTTCGACAGCACCCAGCAGTTCGTCGTTCACCACCACCGGCACCGCGAGCCGGCTGGCGGGCAGGGATCCGGTTTCGGTGCAGTACGGGTCCCGCATGGTGTTGGTCGCCAGATAACCGGACTTGATCTCGCACGCGTGCGCCACCACCGTCTGGGTGTCCAGCGAGATCCGCACCACCGACCGCTGGCCGGTGTCCGAGTCACGTTCAAACGCAACCAGCTCCTGTGTTTCGGGATCGTGCAGGTAGATCCGGCAGAGGTCGTAATAGAACTTCTCCACCAATCCCTGGCCGATGTCGATGAGCATGTCCTCGCGGCCGGCGGCTTGTCCGCTGACCTCGCCGATGCCGGCGAAGGCTTCCCATTCGGCGAGCTTGCGCACAGCCGCCGTCTGCACGGCACACCGGTGGACGGTGAATCCGAGGGCGGCCTGCACCGCGTTCAGGCTGGCCATTTGCTCGGCGCCGAAATGGCCCGGCTTCTTGCTGCCCAGCACCAGTGCGCCGAACGGCGGCATGTTGTCGGCTTCCGCCAGCGGCAGCACCAGCAGGGACCGCAGATTGTTCTGAATGTAATACGGCGTGTCGGCCAAGGTTTCGCCGGAATCCTCCTGTTCCTTGAGCGTGCTCTTCATGATGATGCTGCGCCGGCCCATCGCCCGGCCCAGCAGCGTGTTCGCGCTGGGGATCATCAGGCCACGGTTGATGGTCATGGAATCCAGGGCGCGGAGGTCAGCCAGCTCGAGCAAGGAGCCGGCGGTTGACGTGCGGAACAGCAGCAGACAGTCGTTGCCCACCACCTGGCGCACCGCCGCCTGGATGGCGTTCATGGCCGCGTCCAGATCCATGGCCGTGTTGAGTCGGGCCAGCAGGTCCACCGTGGTGCGCCCTACCTGGCCGTCCCGCTGCTGATTCTGGATGCGGGCGGCGAGTTCCTTCTTCTCCGATTGGGCTTCCTCCAACTTCAGGACGCTCCAGATGGCGCCGGCCGCCGCCTGGCGCAGCGTCTGGATGAATTCCCGCTCATCCTCCAGGAGTTCCCGCTGGAGAAACACCCAGGCGCAGTACGACGTGTCGAAACCGTCCTCGTGGAAGAGGGGTGCATACACCTCGTGGGGATTACCCGAAACCGGCACGGACAACTCGCCGGTCACGCTCCGATACGAATGCGCGGACACGGCGGCCACCTGCAGGTCCCGGCCGGTCAGGCATTGTTTCAGCCCGTAGAGGCTGTCGGTGGCGAACTCCTCCTTGACCTGTTCGGGTGCGCCCGGACTGCAGAAGCCGGCCCGATCGCCCTGCACCCGGATCACCTCCACTTGCGCCCCCGGCAGGCCTTCCAGCAGGCCAGTGCGCGTTTCCATGAGGATGCCCCGCAACGTCCGCGCCGTCGCCAGCCGCTCGATGGCATCCTGGAGCCGACGCCGGTTGTGCAGAATGGCCTTGGTCTTATCATGCAGGGTGATGAACGGATTGACCGGGATGCCGAGCATCCCCAGATAGACCGCCATGGACAGGAAGAACACGACGGTGAGCCCGAGGAGCACGGGATTATCGCGGGGCAGCCAGGGTTCGAGGGGCATCAGCCGCTGCACCGCCAGACCGATCATGAGCACCAGGAAGAACAGGGTCGTGCCAGCCAGCAACTTGAAACTCCGGGCGAAGAAACAACCCACATAGAACACCGTGCCGAACAGAATGACCAAATCGAGGTCGTGGCGAACCGTGGCCAGCGACAGCCCGAGTATGAAAAATATATAGTCGCCCACCGCCATGACCACCAGGCGGATGTTGGCCTTGGCATAGCTGTCGGGCAGCAGGAGGATCACGCCGAGCACCAGCTGGAAGAATCCCACCAGGATGATGTCGCCGACGGACACCCCGGCGTGGAGCCGGAGAAACAGCATGAAGCTCACGAACCAGACCAACCGGCTGGCCCAGAGCCACCCCCGGTGGTGGATGCTCTCGCGAAAAACACTTTCCAGTCTGGGAAAGTCAACCATCGGCGCTCCCTTTCACCCCTGAGATGCGGCGGTCGTGTGGTTGAAAAGTATCACAAATTTTTGTCAGGCACAAGCCATTGCAGGAAGTGATTCCGCCTTTGACGCGGCCGCGGACAGATGGCACAATAGTCCGAATTCAACCGGAGGACACCGGATGCAGAAAACCGTGCTGTGGGTGACCGCCTTCATCGTCACGCTCTCGCTGGCCGTGTACCAGCGGATGACCGGGCCGACTTATCCGTTGAAAGGTTCCCAGAATGCGGGCGGCGCAGCGATCACCTATCGGTTCGACCGGACGTGCGACGACCCGGGTGACCAGGAGGTCACGATCCACGTGAGCGGAGCCCGCGAGGTGTCCGGCCGCGTCCTCTGGCGCCGGGCAAGCACCGGCGAGGGGTGGTCGGCCGCTCCCATGTCCCGGATCCAGGACAACCTGACCGGCTTCCTGCCTCACCAACCGCCCGCAGGCAAATTGAGCTATTATGTGGAACTCCGGCTCGACGGCCAGACGGTCAAGCTGCCCGCCCAGCCCGTGACCACGCGGTTCAAGGGCGCCGTGCCCGTGTACTGGCTGTATCCGCACGTGATCTGCATGTTCACCGCTCTGCTGCTGGCGGTCCGGATCGGCCTGGCCCTGATCTTCCGGGAGCCTGTCGCCAAGATGGTGGGCGTGTCGTTCTGGTTCATGCTGATCGGCGGCCTGATCCTGGGTCCCATCGTCCAGCAGTACGCGTTCGGAGCCTTCTGGACCGGCATCCCCTTCGGCTGGGACCTGACCGACAACAAGACGCTCTTCGCGTTCATCGCCTGGGCAGCCGCCTACGCGCTGACCCGCCGCGAGGGCCGCGGCGTCCTGGCCACCGCCCTGGCGGTGGCGATCACGCTGGCCGTTTACCTCATCCCCCACAGCGTGTGGGGCACCCAGTACGACTACAGTCGCGGCCGGATCACTGCCGGGCCTTCCAATCCGTGACCGCCACGGACGGGTGCCGCCCTCAGCGCGCGTCCGTGGTGCAGAGCACATCCTCGAAACCGCACAGCAGCACCCGTTTCGGCTTCTTGGGCAGCATCACATCGATCTCCGGGCTGGTGCTGTTGCCGTTGAGCACCACCGTGCCCAGGCGCCGCAAATTGCCGTCAAAATCGATGTAGATGGGCACGCGCATCACAAAATCGCCGTCGACCTGGCTCTGCGTCACCTTGCAGAGCAGCCGGGTTTTGCCCCCGTCGGCCGGCTCCAGGCGATAATCCAGCTTGTAGTCGGGCAGGGCGGTGCCGTAGACCCACTGGTCGAAGAACCAGTCCATCCGTCCGTTGCCCGCCAGGTTCAGTTCCGGGATCATGTGCTTCTCCACCGCCCGCTTGAAGTCATCGGTGGAGACGTTCTGGTGGAAGTGGGTCTGGACGAAGTCGCGCATCATCGCCGAGAAGCGCTGGTCGCCGGTCTTGGGATCCCACATCATCATGCGCAGCATGTGCAGGATGGCCGCTCCCTTGGAGTAGATGATCTGGTAGGTGGCCGAGCCGGTCCTGGCCGTGTTGAGCCGGTAGCCCATGGTCACGCTGCCCAGTTCCAGCGGGCGGCGGCCCTTGTCGTTTTTCTGGGTGACATCCCTGCGGATCTCCTCCCAGTACTCGACGAATTTCTCGTTCTTGTAGGCAACCTGGGCGAAGAGCGAGGCGGACAACACCGCGATCCCCTCGCTCAGCCACTGGTCGCGGTAGGAGTCCCAACCGATGGCATGACCCCACCACTGGTGCGACACCTCGTGGGCCGCCACGTATTTGAAGAAGGAGGACGCTCCGGCCATGCCGAGCTGGGCCCGGTAGGTGCTGTCGAGAAACGCGGTGATGGGCATGTACACCAGCATGGGCCAGGCCTGTCCGAAGGAGGGATACGGCTGCTGGGTCATGGCCAGGCGGCCATAGGGGAGAGGTCCGAACATATCGGTGTACAGCTGCATGGAGAGCTGGGCTTCCGCCCGCGCCTTGTCCATGAGCTTGGTGGTGTCCATGTTGCCCAGGGTGGTCCCGGTGGACTCGCCGGTCTGCCGCTCGTACTCCTGGATGCTCTTGATCATGCCCTGGATGTCGTCGGGGAGGAATTTGTTGGCGTACGTCTCGATGCAGTAATGGATCTTGTCGTCGTTCACCACGGTCTTCTTGAACCGGCCGTAGTTGAAACCGGCCACCGCCAGCGGGATGTCCGATTTCCAGCGGGTGACCAGTTCGTTCCCCTCCCGGGCCTCCCCCAGCGGTTGGCCGGTGGCGACCATGACGAGTTCCTTCGGATTCCGCAGGGTCAGCTCAAAAGTGGCCCGGTCGCCGAAGCCGTTGCCGGGGTACCAGTTCTCCCGCGCCACCAGCGTGAAGTTGCCGCCGCCCAGGTCCTGCACGGCGTCGTCGCCGGCGTACTCGAACGTGAGGTGATAGGCATCGCCCTGCTTGAGACCTTCCGGCAGGATCACGCCGAAATTGGCGTCCTCGTCCTTGTCCTCCTGTACGAACTGAAGCTCACGGCCCTGGGCGTCGGTCACGCGGGTCACCCGCAGCTTGGGAAAGAGGTCCAGCGGCAGGACGCGCACCCCGCCGGCGAGCGCCCGGAAGCGGGCGGTGACTTTCGCCCGGAGGTTCTTGTCCCGGGCCGTGGCGTCGATCTGGTAGTGCTCCATGTCCACGAGCCGCAGATCCACTTTCACCGGTGCCTGACCCGTGTAGCGGTCCCGACGCTGCTCGGACACCCAGATGCCGAGGTTCCCCTCCGACAGCGCGGCGAGCACCACTTCTTCCGGCGCCACGTACGGTGCGCCGAGGGGGTCGACGAGGAAGAGCAGGTCGCCGTACTGCTTCCCCTCACAGAAGGCGTGGAAATAGCCGCCGTGGCCGGGCCAGAGGAGATCGGTCAGCAGCCGCAGCTCGAGGTTGTACTCGAGAAAGGCCGCGGCCAGGTTGGGATTGATATACTGGCGGCCCTCGCGGAAGAGTTTCCGGGCCGATTTCCAGGCGTCGGCAGCCCGACTGTCCACGGAGCCGGGCTGGGGTTTGTCGAAACGGCTGAGGTCGTCGAGCGTGCCGTCGGTGAACCGGATCACCATCCGGGTGAACGTGTCGCTGAAGGTGCGGGAGTTCGCGAGCCAGCCCAGGTGCCGCTGTTCCACCGCCAGGTGCGGTTTCACCTCGATCCGACCGTCGCCGAGGAAGACGATGCCGGTGATCCGCCCGTCCACGCTCTGGGCCAGGTGGCAGCGGCCGTTGTCGAACGTGATCGTGGCGACATCCCGCTGCAGGGTCAGGTTCTCCACCTGGATCGATTCACCGGACAGCTCCAGCGCGCGCAGTTGCGCATAGACCGGCTCGGAGTTGGCGTTGGCTGGTTTCGGCTCCTCGGCCCGGACCGGTGACGCCGCCGCCAGGACGGCGGCCATCAGGAGGCCGATCAAGAAAACGGTCTGACGACTCATCCGCATGACCCTCCCCAGGGTTGGAATGGGTCAAGGATAAACCAGTGTCGCGATGAAATAAACAGGAATGTCCGACCGGGCCGGCGGCCCGCTCAGTACGTGAAGCGGTGCACGATGGGCAGCCGGCGCCCGAGCCCGAAGGCCTTGCCGGTGACTTTCAGGCCGGGAGGCGCCTGGCGCCGCTTGTACTCGTTCCGGTCCACCATGCCCACGATCCGATCCACCAGCGCGGTGTCGAATCCCCGCTCGATGATCTCGCGGCGGGATTGTTGCTCCTCGATGTACAGCCGGAGCACCGCGTCTAGGACGTCGTACGGCGGCAGTTCGTCCTGGTCGGTCTGGTTCGGCCGCAGCTCGGCCGACGGCGCCTTGGTGAGCGTGGATTCGGGGATGACGGGACGGGCCCGGTTGATCCAGCGGCAGACCTCGTACACCTGCGTCTTCAGCAGGTCGGAGATGACGGCCAGCCCGCCGCACATGTCGCCGTACAGGGTGGAATAACCCACCGCCAGCTCCGACTTGTTGCCGGTGCTCAACACCATCGACCCGAACTTGTTGGAAAACGCCATCAGCAGGTTGCCGCGGATGCGGGCCTGCAGGTTTTCCTCGGTGGTGTCGAAGCGGCGGCCGGCGAACAGTGTCCGGAGCTGCTGCAGGTAGCTGTCGTACACGGCGGCAATGGGGATGGTCTCCAGCCGGATGCCCAGGTTGCACGCCAGCGCCTCGGCGTCGGCCAGCGACGCGGGCGCGCTGTACATCGACGGCATGGCAATGCCGGTGACGTTTTCCGGCCCCAGCGCTTCCGCCGCGATGCAGGCCACCAGCGCCGAGTCCACGCCGCCGCTGAGGCCGATCACCACCTGGTGAAATCCGCACTTGCGCGTGTAGTCCCGGGTTCCCAGCACCAGCGCCCGGTAGATCTGCTCGGCCGGTTCCATCACCGCTTCGGGCGGGGCCGCCGGCGGCAGCGTCAGGTCCGCCACCACGAGGTCTTCCTCGAAGGCGCGCCCCTGGGCCACCAGCTCACCCCCGGCCGCGGCGATCAAGGAGCCGCCGTCGAAGACGATTTCATCATACCCGCCCACCTGGTTGACCAGGAGGACGGGAACGCCGTACTTGCCCGCCGCATGGGTGACGATCCGGCGGCGCAGCCCGGGCTTGCCCAGGGTGAACGGGGAAGCGTTGATGTTGATGAAGAGATCGGTCCCCTGGCCGGCCATGTCCTCCACGGGGTCGTACCGGTACATACGCTGCGGAAAAAGTTGCGCGTCGTTCCAGAAATCCTCGCAGATGGTGAGCGCGATCCGCCGGTCCCGATACGCCACCAGGCCGAGCGCCCGGCTGCTCGGCTCGAAGTGGCGGGCCTCATCGAACACGTCATAAGTGGGGAGCAGGCACTTGTGCGTGGTGTGCAGGATCTGGCCGTCGGCCACGAGCGCAGCCGAGTTGAACAGCGGCTTCCCGGAGCCGCTCTCGTTCCGGCTGACGTACCCCACCACGGCGGCGATGCCACGGACGTCGCGCTTGAACCGCTGGAGAATCTCGAGGTTCTTGTCCACGAAGCTGCGCTTCTCCAGCAGATCCTTGGGCGGATAGCCCGCGAAGGTCAGCTCGGGGAACACGACCAGGTCGGCGCCGGCGGCCCGCGCCCGCCCCAGCCAGTCCTGGACGATGCGCAGGTTCTGCTCGAAGTCACCCACCACGGTGTTGATCTGGGCCAGCGCGACTTTCATGCGTTTTCTCCGTCCGAGTTCAGTCCGTCCCGAACTGCCGCATCACCTCGGCGGCCGAACGCAACACTGCCCCGCGGGCCTGCATTTCGGCCAGGGCGGCGGCTCCGGCTGCTGGGTCCAGGGGCCGGATGGCATCGGTCACCAGGGTCACCGCGTAGTTACGGGCCAGCAGGTCCAGCACGTCGGCGCGCACGCAGCACTCGGTGGCCACGCCGTACACGACACAACGCCGGATCCCCAGGCGGCGCACCACGTCCTCGGCGTGCACGTTGTCGAACATGCTGAACGCCTGCTTCTCCAGGATGATCTGGTCGGCATCCTCCCAGTGGGCGCCCCCCGGCTCGTTCGGCAGGACAATGTGCCGCGGCAGCAGGGTCTGGGGAATTTTCTGGCCGCCCCGGGTTCCGCGGACGCAGTGCGCCGGGTAGCGCGCGAATTCCGGATCGTCCGGCGCGTGAGCGTCCAGGGTGGCTACGACGGGGATGCCCCGCGCCACCGCGAAACGGGTGAGTGTCTCCAGCGTCTCCACGATCTCCGTCGCGCCCGGCACGTACAGGGCGCCGTCCGCGTCCATGAAGTCGCGTTGGGTATCCACATCCACGAAAAAGGCGGGAGCGATCATGGCAGGTCACCTCCTGCCTCTTTGGATGATCCGGCTGCGTGTTCGGATCGCACCACCTGTCGCAGGCGCTCCAGGGCGGGACTGAGCGTGACCGGGAAGCGGGCCGCCTGGCGCAGCTCCCGGCACGGCTCAGGCAGCTTCGCCAGGCTGGTCCGGGCGCGGTCCTGAATCGTCGGGAGGGGCTCCGGCGCCGATAACCGGCGGCCGTCCGCCATGACCGGAGCCAGCAGCCGCTCGCTCCCCGGGAAGATGGCGTCGTCAACATCCCGCAGGCCGATGACGTCGTGGGTCCAGCTCCCGTCCGCCCCGTGCCGGTAGACCTGCTTCCGGCCGGGCAGGGTCTCCTTGTGGGCGCTGTACTTGGCTTTGGGCAGGAACCGGCCGTCGACGCCGGTCATCGCCACCAGCTTGTACACGCCGCCGATGGATGGCGCGTCCGGGGACAGCACCAGCTCGGTGCCTACGCCGAACGCGTCAATGGGTGCGCCGCGGCGGAGCAGGTCGTCGATGATGTACTCGTTGAGATCGGAGCTGGCCAGGATCTTCGTTTCCGCCAGCCCCCGCTCGTCCAGGATCCGGCGGACCCGGACGCTCTCGGCATGCAGATCGCCGCTGTCGATGCGCACCCCGCGGACAGCTGGTCCCAGTTCGGCCGCGCGGGCCGCACCGACCGCTACGTCGTAAGTGTCGATCAGCAGCACCGCCGAGTCGGGGAACACCTCGGCATAGCGGCGGAAGCTCTCGGCCTCGTCCGCGAACGCCATGATCCAGGAGTGCGCCTGCGTGCCGTAGGTGGGAATGTCCGCATGGAGCCCGGCGGCCGTGTTCGACGTGCCGACGCAGCCGCCGATGAAGGCAGCCCGCGCCGCCAGCACGCCCGCCTCGGGCCCGTGCGCGCGCCGGGTGCCGAAGTCGATCACCGCGCGGCCGCGGGCGGCCTGCGCGACCCGCGACGCCTTGGTGGCGATCAGGGTCTGGAAATTGATCATGGCCAGCAGGTAGGTCTCCACGAGCTGGGCCTCGACGAGCGGGGCGGTCACCTGGAGGATGGGCTCGTCGGCGAAGATTGGGGTCCCTTCCGGCGCGGCCCACACGTCGCCAGTGAAGCGGAGCTCACGGAGAAACTCAAAGAACGCCGCCGGCACGTGGGCGAACGACGGGTGGCGCCGCAGGTAGTCGATCTCCGCACCCGCGAAGCGCAGCGTCTCGAGATACGCCAGCGCCTGGGCGGCGCCGGCACACAGCAAGTACGACCGGCACGGCGCCAGCCGCCGGGCGAAGAGTTCGAAGCTGGCCGGCCGGTTGAGGTCGTGGACAAAGTAGCCGGCGGCCATGGTGAGCTGGTACAGGTCGGTCATCAACGCCTGATGGTGGCGGGGCACATAGTCGCGGGGCTGACAATCGGCGGTGCCCATGCGTTCACTCGTCGGACTGGCGGGAGGATGGCCCTCGGGCGGGCTTGGGGTTGAGTATACCCGAACGCCTGCAGTTGTCAACGCTCCCCGCCCCGTGGACCGCCTGACACACCTGCCGCCGCCGCCCCGGCGGTGATACAATAGCGCGGATCCGCCCCGGCGCCGACGCCCCGGCGGACCGGCCGCCGCGAGGAATTCGACCCATGCAGCCGCTCGAGTCCTACTTCACCCCCGACAGCGCCGCCGCGCTCCGCCGGATGATCCAGGAGAACGGGGGCCATGAGATTTTCTGCGTCGCCACGCTCGACGGTGCCAACCGGGTGGCCACGCTGCGCGTGGTGGCCCGGGGCAACGCCAACAGCGTACCGGCGGTCCTTGAGGCGGCGGCGCCCGGCATGGTGGCCATCCACAACCATCCATCCGGCGACCTGACGCCTTCGGCCAACGACATCAACCTGGCCGGCGACCTGGGCGCCGCGGGCGTCGCCTCCTACATCGTCGACAACGCCGTCGGTCGCCTCCACGTGCTCGTGGAGCCCATGGCCGCCCGCGAGGTCCACGCCATCGAGGCCGATCCCTTGCTGGACCAGTTCGAAGCGGCGGGACGGCTGGCCGGACGGCTCCCCGGCTTCGAGGTGCGGCCGCAGCAGGTGCGGATGGTGCGCGAGGTGATCCGCATCCTCAATGAGGCCAAGATCGGACTCATCGAGGCGGGGACGGGCGTGGGCAAGTCGCTCGCCTATCTCATACCGGCGGTCCACTGGGCCCTGGCCAACCACCAGCGGATCGTGGTGTCCACCAACACGATCAACCTTCAGGAGCAACTCATCCACAAGGACATCCCGTTCCTCCAGACCGGGCTGGGCCTGGAGTTCGCCGCGGTGCTCATGAAGGGACGGGGCAACTATTTGTGCCGGCGGCGGGCCGAGGACGCCCGACGCGAGCCGGCCCTGCTGGCCCGCGAGGACACCGCCGCCGAACTCCGACTCCTCCTCGAGTGGATGGAGCGGACGGCCGACGGTTCGCTCAGCGACCTGGCGTTCGAACCCTCGGAGGAGGTCTGGGAGAGCGTCCAGTGCGAGGCGGACAGCTGCAACCGCGCCCGCTGCCCGTTCTTTTCGCACTGCTTCTTCTACCAGGCCCGTCGCGACGCTGCCCGGGCCCAGCTCATCGTCACCAACCACCACTTGCTCATGGCCGACCTGGCCATCAAAGGCACCGGCGGCCGGAACGGCGTGCTGCCCGTGTTTCACAAGCTCATCGTGGACGAAGCACACCACCTGGAGAACGTGGCCACCGCCTACCTCGGCGCCACCGTGACGCCGTTCTCGTTCTACCGCAGCCTCGGCCGGCTGCAGAGCCACCGGGCCGATGATCGGGGTCTGGTCCCGTCCATCGGCCGCCGGCTCTACGCGCACATGAACCCGGAGAACCAGAAGCCGGTGGCGCGCGTCCATGCCCAGATCACGGGGCCGTTCACCGACGCCCGGCGCACGTTTCGCGAGCGTCTGGCCGCCGCGTTCGAGGCGATGGCCCACAACATCCTGTCCGGTGAGGCGCTGGCTCTGGCGCCGGGCGAGGACTTCAAGAAGCGGATCGCGCCCGCGGTGGAGGCTTCACCCCTCTGGCAGGAGGCCGTCCTGCCGGCGGTGGCCGAGCTGCTGGCGGCCGGCGAGCAGTTCCAGGAAGCCGCCCAGGAGCTGCTCAAGCGGATCTACGCCCTGGACGCAGACACGCTGGATAAAATCCAGAGCCCGCTGCTCGACGTTGAGGCGCTGCTGCTGCGCCTCAAGGAACTGCAGCTGGTCCTGGCCGATTTCCGCGAAGGCCAGCCAAACACCTGCCGCTGGCTGGAACTCCGGCGCCGGCGTGATCACTACCTGGTCGCGTTCTGCCAGGCGCCTCTCGACGTGGCCCCCCGGCTCAAGGAGCTGGTGTTCGACGCTTACGACTCCGTGCTGCTGACCTCGGCCACGCTGTCGATCGACCGCACCTTTGACTTCATCAAGCGGCGCACCGGCCTGGACGGCGTGGCGCCCGAGCGGCTGATCGACGCCGTGCTCGACTCGCCGTTCGACTTCGCCAACCGCGTGCTCATGGGCATCCCCATGGACCTGCCCGATCCGGCTGCCGGCGCCTTCGCCGATCGGCTGGCCTGGCTGGTCCGGGAGACCGTGACGTTGACGGGCGGGCGGGCGTTCGTGCTGTTCACCTCCTACTCCCTGCTCCGCCGGGTGCACCAACAGCTGGAGCTCCCCCTCCTCCAGGCCGGCTGCACCTGTCTGCGGCAGGGCCAGCTCAACCGGCACCAGCTCCTGGAGGCGTTCAAGTCCCAGCCCCGCGCCGTACTCTTCGCCACTGACAGCTTTTGGGAGGGTGTCGATGTGCGCGGCGAAGCGCTCCAGTGCGTCATCATCACCAAGCTACCCTTCCACGTTCCCACCGAACCCATCGTCGAGGCGCGGCTGGAGCAGATCCAGGCCGCCGGCGGCCAGCCCTTTATCGACTACACCGTCCCCCAGGCCGTCATCAAGCTGAAGCAAGGTTTCGGCCGTCTCATCCGGTCGCATGCGGACTGGGGCCTGGTGGTGATGTGCGACCGTCGCCTGCTGACCAAACCCTATGGCCGGATCTTCCTGTCGAGTCTGCCGCCGGGCCGGGTCCTGCCCGCGCCGGCGGATGCCCTGTTGGCCGAAATGCGCCGCTTCCGCGACCGCTTCACCGCGCCGGCCGAGTGAACCGGTCGGACTATCCAACGCCCGGTGCGCTCTGATACAATGAATCAGTCCGAAATGCTTCCGGAGGGTCCCGTGAATTCCATCTACCCCGAATACCCCGGCGAATACCTGGCGGAGATCCTGCTCGACGCGGACGCCATCCAGAAGCGGATCGCCGAACTGGCCGCCCAGCTCAGCCGCGAATACGCCGGCAAAAATCCGTTGCTGGTCTGCATCCTCAAGGGCGCCACGCCCTTCCACTCCGACCTGATCCGGCACATGGACATCCCGCTGGCGGTGGACTTCATCGCGGTGGCCAGTTACGGCGACTCCACCAAGTCCACCGGCGAAGTCAAACTGATCAAGGACCTCGACAAGTCGGTGACCGGCCAGCACGTGATTATTGTCGAGGACATCGTGGACACCGGCCTCACCCTCAACTACTTGAAGAACCTGCTGGCCAACCGGGAGCCGGCCGACATCCGGATCTGCGCACTGCTCAGCAAGCCGGCCCGGCGGCTCATCGACGTGACCGTCGATTACCTGGGCTTCGACATCCCCGACGAATTCGTGATCGGTTATGGGCTGGACTACGCGGAGCGGTACCGCAATCTGCCTTACATCGGCGTCCTTCGGCTGGGCGTCCAGTAGCTTCCAGCCGGCCCCACAGGAGCATAGCACCGGCATGAAGTGTCCCTACTGCAACCAGAGCGGCGATAAAGTGGTGGACTCGCGCGAGAGCAAGGAAGCGACCAGCATCCGCCGCCGTCGCGAGTGTCTGTTTTGCGGCAAGCGCTTCACCACCTACGAGCGCATCATGGAAAGCCCCCTGCTGGTCGTCAAGAAGGACGGACGGCGCGAGGAGTTCGACCGAAACAAGATCATGACCGGCCTGCTCAAAGCCTTCCAGAAGCGCCCGGTGGCGCTGACAGACCTGGAGCGGATCGCCGACGAGATCGAGACGTACGTCCAGGAGAACCCGGAGAAGGAAGTTTCCACCGCCGAGATCGGCCAGATGCTCATGCGCAAGATCCACCGGTTGGACAAGGTGGCCTACGTCCGGTTCGCCTCCGTCTATCGGGAGTTCAAGGACGTGTCGGAGTTTTTGCAGGAGATCAGCGAGCTGTTCGACGCCAAGGGTTAGCGAGGCGGGTATGGGCAACAAACCGAAGCGCGGCAAACATCCCGGCCTGAACATGAACGACCTGTTCTTGCCCGGTTGTCCGGGGGCGCTCGGCGCCGAGCAGTGGTTCCCACCCCTGGATCTGGGCGAGACCGACACCCACGTCATCGTCCGGCTGGAAGTTGCCGGGGTCCCCGCCGGTGATCTCCGCGTCACCCTCCGCGATGATGTCCTCACCGTGACCGGGCTGAAGCGGGAACCCCAGTTCACCGACGAGGAGAAGATCCGCTTCATCTGCCTGGAGCGCGGCTACGGCCCGTTTCAGAAAACGGTGGAGTTGCAGTGGGTGATCGATCCGAAGAAATCCGAAGCGGTGCTGGAGAACGGTGTCCTGACCATCACCCTGGTCAAACGCCCGGAACAGCGCGGCACCGTGTACGAGATTCCCGTCCACGCCCGGACCGAGGCGTAGCTCTCACCCCACCAAGGAGAACACCGAGTCATGGACCAGGACAAGCCGGACATCCAGGA
Organism: Acidobacteriota bacterium; assembly: GCA_029565065.1. GTDB lineage: Bacteria > Acidobacteriota > JAAYUB01 > JAAYUB01 > JAAYUB01 > JAAYUB01. The sequence continues at coordinate 61,091 of JAKQOW010000024.1, forward strand.
CACCCCCGTCGACCTCGAGGAACGACCAGCGGACGGCCAGATTCAGATCCCCGAGGTGCTGCCGGTGCTGCCGCTCCGCGATATCGTGGTGTTTCCGTTCATGATCGTCCCGTTGTATGTCAGCCGGCCCAACTCCATCGCGGCGGTGGACTACGCTCTGTCCCAGAACCGGATGATCCTGCTGGTGGCCCAGAAAAACGCCCAGGATGAGGACCCCGGCGCCGACGACATCTACCGGATGGGGACCGTGGGCATCATCATGCGGATGCTCAAGCTTCCCGACGGCCGGCTGCGCATCCTCGTCCAGGGGGTCATGCGGGCCAAGATCGAGAGCATGGACTTCAGCGGGCCGTTCATCGCCGCATCGGTCCAGGCCCTGCGGGAGCCCGAGGCGCAGGCCACCACCATCAAGGCCGAGGCGCTGGTGCGCAACATCAAGAGCGCCATGGAGCAGGCCAACCAGCTTGGCAAGAACATCGCCGCCGAGATCATGGTCATCATCTCCAACCTGGACGATCCCGGGCGGCTGGCCGACATCGTCGCCGCCAATCTGGACCTGAAGGTGAAGGTCGCCCAGGACGTGCTGTCGCAGATCCACACGGTGCGGCGGCTGCAGCGGGTGCACGAGCTGCTCAAGCGGGAGATCGAGCTGCTGGAGGTCCAGCAGCAGATCAACTCCCAGGCCAAGGACGAGATCGACAAATCCCAGAAGGAGTACTTCCTTCGTCAGCAGCTTAAGGCGATCCAGGACGAGCTGAACGAGGGGAACGAGTTCGCCCAGGAGATCAAGCAGTACCGGGAGAAGGCCGCCGCGGCCAAGATGCCCGTCGACGCCTTCGAGGAGGTGGATCGCCAGATCGGCCGGCTCGAGAAGATGCACCCCGAGTCCGCCGAGGCCGCCACCATGCGCACCTGGCTCGACTGGGTGGTCAACCTGCCGTGGAGCAAACGCACCCGCGATAACCTGAACCTGGCCAAGGCGCAGAAGATCCTGGACCAGGACCACTACGACCTGGAGAAGATCAAGGAGCGCATCGTCGAGCACCTGGCCGTGCGGAAGATCTCCGAGAGCAACCGCGGCCCGATCCTGTGCTTCGTCGGGCCGCCGGGCGTTGGGAAGACGTCGCTGGGACGGTCCATCGCCCGGGCGCTGGGCCGGCAGTTCGTGCGGCTGTCGCTGGGCGGCGTGCATGACGAAGCCGAGATCCGCGGCCACCGGCGCACCTACGTCGGCGCCATGCCGGGCCGGATTATCCAGGGGATCCACCAGGCCGGGACCAACAATCCGGTGTTCATGATGGACGAGGTGGACAAGATCGGCGCCGACTTCCGCGGCGATCCGTCGTCGGCGCTCCTCGAGGTGCTGGACCCCGAGCAGAACTTCTCGTTCCGTGACAATTATCTGGGGGTTGCGTTCGACCTGTCCAACGTGCTCTTCATCACCACCGCCAACATCCTGGACACGGTCCAGCCAGCCTTCCTCGACCGGATGGAGGTCATCCATCTCAGCGGGTACTCCGAGCAGGAAAAACTCCATATCGCCCGCCGCTTTCTCATCCCGAAGCAGCTCAAGGAGCACGGGCTGAACAAGACGGATCTGGCGTTCACCGACGGCGCCTTGCTCGCCATCATCAATGGCTACACCCGCGAGGCGGGCCTGCGCAACCTGGAGCGGGAGATCGCCCGGATCTGCCGCAAGGTCGCCCGGCGGGTGGCCGAGGGGAAACGGAAGGAGGTGCGCATCACGCCGCGAGTGCTGGCGACGTACCTCGGACCGGAACGGATCCCGCGCGAAAAACTGCTGAAGGAAAATCGCACGGGCATCGTCACCGGCCTGGCCTGGACGCCCACCGGCGGCGACGTCCTGTTCGTGGAGGCCATTTCCATGAAGGGGAAAGGCAACCTGATGCTCACCGGCATGCTGGGCGAGGTGATGCAGGAGTCGGCCAAGGCCGCCCACAGCTTCGCCCGCGCCTACGCCAGCCAGTTCGGCATCGCCGACACTTTCTTCGAGGAGCGGGACATCCACATTCACGTGCCCGAAGGAGCCATCCCCAAGGACGGACCGTCGGCGGGCGTGGCCATGGCCACCGCTCTGGTGTCGGTCTGCACCGGCAATCCGGTGCGCCGCGACTTGGCCATGACCGGCGAGATCACCCTCCGGGGCGACGTGCTCCCCATCGGCGGCGTCAAGGAGAAGATCCTGGCTGCGCGGCGGGCGGACATCTTCAAGGTGATCCTTCCCTCCCCCAACCGCAAGGACGTGGAAGACCTGCCGGAGTTCGCCCGCGCCGGGATGAAGTTCATCTACGTCGACGGCGTGCGCGACGTCCTCAATCACGCCTTGCAGAACGCCCCGAAGCGGGCTGCACCAAAAGCCAAACCCGGCGGGAAGCGCCCGTGAAGCGGCTCTCCGAGGAGGCACTCATCCGCTGGATCGCCGCCGGCGGCAATGACCTCCCGCCCTTCCTGCGCCGCGGCATCGGTGACGACTGCGCCGTCTGCCGCCCGGCGCCCGGCACCGAGCTGGTGGTTACCACCGATTTGTTGGTGGAAGACCGGCACTTCCGCCTCACCACCTCACCCCTCGCCGACCTCGGCTGGAAAGTGGGCGCCGCCAATCTCAGCGACATCGCCGCCATGGGCGCCCGCCCGGTTGCGTTCTTCCTGTCGGCGGCCTTCCCGCCGGACCGTCAGGCGGAATTCAAAGCCATCATGAGCGGCCTGCGGGCGATCCTCCGTTGGGCGGCGACCCCGCTTGCAGGGGGCGACCTGTCAGCAGCCGACCGCTTCCTGTTCTGCGCCACGGTGATCGGCGAGGCGCCCGCCGGCGGTGCCCTGCTCCGCTCCGGCGCCCGGCCCGGTGACATGGTCTACATTACCGGCGAGCCGGGCCACTCGGCCGCCGGGCTGCGGCTGCTGGAAGCGGGCTGGCGGATGGGCGCGCGCGGCGGCGTCCGCGACGCCGCCGGGGCGCCGGTGCCGTCCCGCGCGCCGGAGCGCCGGTGCCTGGCCAGGCACCTCCGGCCGGAACCGCGCCTGGCCGCGGGCCGCTTCCTGCGCGAGTCCGGCGCCGTCACCGCCTGCATCGACACCAGCGACGGCATCGCCAAGGACCTCCGCCAGATCGCCGTGATGAGCGGCGTGGGCGCCGAAATCGATGAGGCGTTCGTCCGCGCATGCGCCGACGGGGCGCTCGTCACCGTGGCGGACGTGCTGGGCGGCGGCGAGGACTACGAGCTGCTTTTCACCGTGGCGCCCCGGCGCGAGTCCGCGTTCCTGGACAATCACGCCCGGGCAACCGGCCTGCCGCCGCTGCGCCGGGTGGGCCGCATCGTCGCCGACCACCCGGGCGAGCTGCGCCTTCTCACCTCCGCCGGCCTCCGCCCCCTCCCCGTCTCCGGCTTCGACCACTTCAGCCCGCCAAGAACCCGTTAGCCACGCACTAAATTACGATCTCGCAGAGGCGCAAAGCCGCCAAGTCATGCAAGCACGAAACGATGCAGCGAACCATGGAACCGGCATGACCGAACATCCACGCAAGATCCCGGCCCGGAGGGACGGGATGGAATAGCCTGGGCCGCAGGCCCAGGTGGGCATGGTCGCTCGGCTGAGCACGCGCCCCGAAGGGGCGCAAGGAGATGTCAAGAAAGCCCGCTGCGTCAGAAGCTACTGATGCGGTGGCTCAGTTTCATCGATTCACCGATTCACGGTTTCATACAATCCGCCGGAATAGTGCCTGCAGGGACTGGGCGGTGGTCTGCCATGAATAACCCGCGGCACGGACGCGGCCGGCGGAGCCGAGCGCCCGCGCCTCCGCCGGATCGCGAAGCAGCCGCACCAGCAGCGCGCCCAGTTCCTCCGGATCTTCCCGCCGGGCGAGGAACCCCGTCTCGCCATGACTCACCAGTTCGGGCACGGCGGTGACACCGAGTGCCACCACCGGCCGGGCGGCCGCCATCGCTTCGAGGGCCGCGAAGCCGAACGTCTCGTGGCGTGACGGCAGGCAGAAGACGGCGGCGCGGTGGTAGAACTTCGGCAGGGCGGCGGGTGACTGGTCGCCGTGCCAGGCGATGCGGTCCCGGCCGGGGTGCGCGGCGATCGCCCCCGCGAGCCAGCGGTCCAGCAGGCCAGCGCCCACGATCTCCAATCGGGCGGCGGGCACTTCCCGGATGACGTGCGCGAACGCGGCGAGCAGCAGGTCGATCCCTTTGCGCGGGTAGAGGCGGGCCACGCAGAGGATGGCCGGCTCATCCGACTCCACCGGCGCCTCGGCCTGCAACCTCAGATCCCAGTCGGCCAGGTCGATGCCGAACGGGACTACCTCGATCCGCCCCGCCGGCACGCCGTAGAGCCGCGCCACGGTGTCGGCGGCGTAGCGGGACGGCGTCACCACGGCCGCCGCCCGGCGGGCGGCCCGGCCCTCGAGCTGCGCCAGCTGGACCAGCGTCCAGCGCACCGGGCCCCGCTCGAAGCGGACGACGTCGGCGAGTACACCGCCGTTGATCTGCACCAGCGGCGGCCCGCCCCGGGGCAGGGCGAATCCGTCGAAGTCGAATCCGGCGACCACGTCGGCGCCGGCCAGATCCAGGGGGCGGAGGTGGTGGTTGAAGGCGATCCGGGCGATGGAGTTGCGGATGTAGCCGGCCCGGTCCCGCTCGGGGCACACGACACGGACGTCCGCGCCCGCCGCGTGGAGCGCATCGCGGCAGCCCCGCACCGAGGCGGCCACGCCGCTGCCGGCGGTGCCCGCCGCATGCCAGGACGTCAGCAGGACGACGCGCACGGACGCCGCCCCGTCAGGCGTGGGGCAGGAAGTAGAAGACGATGCCGAGGATGGCGTACACCGACAGCAGCTGCACGCCCTCCAGCCAGTTGGACTCGCCGTCCATGGTCACCTGAGCGGAGATGGCCACCGCCAGCGCCACCGCCAGCACCTCCGGCAGGGTGAACACCAGGTCCATCGGCCGCGGTCCCACCACCAGGGACGCCAGCACCAGCACCGGCGCCACGAACAAGGCGATCTGGGTGCTGCTCCCCAGCGAGATGCCGATGCTCAGGTCCGTCCGGTTCTTGAGCGCCGCCACCACCGCCGAGCTGTGCTCGGCGGCGTTGCCGATGATGGCCACGACGATGACGCCCACGAACACCCCGGTCATGCCCATGGCCTCGGCGGCCGGCTCCACCGCCCCCACGAGGATCTCGCTGATCCAGCCGATCAGGACGGTGCTCCCGGTGAGGATGATCAAGGCGGTTCGAAGGCTCCAGCCGGGGCCGTGCCGGCTGTCCGGGTGCATGGGCGTGCCGCCGGTGAACAGGTGGCGGTGGGTACGCAGGGAGAAGAGCAAGCCCAGGACGTAGGTGACCAGCAGGATCCCCGCGATCTCCAGGCTCATGCCGCGCTCGAGCAACGGCGCCTCCTGCCCGCCCATATAATGGTACGCCGCGGGCACGATGAGGGCGATGGCGGCCAGGGTGAGCATGTTGGCCTGGCTGCGGGCCGCCGTCGGGTTGAAGGTCTGGATCTTGAACTTCAGGCCGCCGGCCAGGAATGAAGCGCCCATCACCAGCAGGATATTACCGATGATGGAACCGGTGAGCGACGCCTTGACCACGTCGTGCAGACCCTGTTGCAGGGCCATCAGGGCGATGATCAGCTCGGCGGCATTGCCGAAGGTGGCGTTGAGCAGGCCGCCGATCCCCTCGTTGGTCCGGGACGCCAGCTCCTCGGTGGCGTGGCCCAGCAGCCCGGCCAACGGGATGATGGCCAGACAGGCGGTGATGAACACGGCCGCCGGCAGGTTCGGCGCGGCGAACTTCAAGATCACCGCCACCGGCACGAACACCAGCAGCCAGTTCAGAGATGGTTTGAGCCATGTGGGCATCGCGTCACTCCCGATTCAGAATTCTCGCCGCGCTGCAGAGCCGCTCCGGCCGACGCCTCATCCGCCCGGCCGTAAGATGAAGATCAACACGAAAAAAACCAACGCCACGGCCAGGGTCCATCTGGCCCGGCGGTGATCCTCCAGTTTGTAGTCGCGCCACATCATGGCCGTGCCGTACATCAGCGGGATCAGCGCGGCGGTCACCAGCGCCACAGCTACCGGGTTCCAGCGCGCCTGGCTCAGATGCCGCAAACCCGGATTGTAAATCGTCCCGTAGACGATCACAAGGTGCCAGTAGTAGACGAACAGCGCCTCCTGACCACAGCGTTGGAGGACGCCGCCCAGCGGCCGCCTGGACAGCCACCCGTTGATCCCGTACAGCAGGGCGAACCCCGCCGCGACCAGACCGGTCCGGTACAGGCAGTGACCCGGCGAGGAGATCCACCATTGGGTTTCGCCGAAGAAGGTGAAGCCGGACGCTTTGAGGACCACGGTGACCAGGGCTGTACCGAGCCCCGCCCACAGGTACCACCGCCGGCGGCCGACGACGTCGCGGGCGCCGAGGAAGCCCGCAGTGAGCGCCGCACCCGCGAAGAAGTAACCCAGCCAGGGGAACAGGCCGAACCGCACCCGCGGCGGTGAACAAAAAAACGGCGCCAGCGCGGGCGGCAGTGTCGCCGACGGGTCCCAGGCGTGCACCAGCGGCGTCAGGAAGAAGATGGCCGCCGCCGCCGCCGCGCAGCCCCCAACCAGCACACGCCGGGACCGGACGAGCATGGCCAGACCGAGCGCCAGCAGCAGTCCCAGGCCGATCACATGGAGAATGTCGGGCTTGAAGATCCGCTGCAGTCGTTCGTCGGGCAGGGCCAGCAGGGATCGCAGCGAGCCGGCGGGCAGATGCAGGCTGTAGGAGAGCAGGATGATCAAACCCGCCCGGCCGAGAAAGCGCCGGAACGCGGGCCCGTAGCGGCGGTATTCATCGCCCTTGCGCTCGAACCCGAGCCAAAAGCCGGCGCCGGCGCAGAACAGGAACGCCACCGCCACGAAGCCGTTGGTCATGTCCAGCAGGGTGAAGAGCGGGTTACGGCGCCAGTCCGGACCCAGGCAGGCGTTGACCACGTGGGCCTCCACCATCCCCAGCACGGCGAGACCGCGCAGCACGTCGATAAACACCAGCCGGTGCGACCGGCTGCCGCTGACTTCCGCCACGGCCAACTTCCTCCTCGGGCGGCCGCCGCCCGGGCGTCGCCGTCACCCGGTGCGGTCAGTTTCAGATACAGGTTCCCACTCAGTCTAGAGAAGCGTTGGCCGGAAATCAACCGTTCCCTCGCGCCGCCCGCAGCCGGCTTTGCGCGCGATTCCGGCCGGTGACCGCGCGTCGAGACGCCTCGCAAATTGGTGGCCGTCGGCACCGGCGTTGCGCTACAATTCTCCAACGCCGGCGACCGGCCGGCGGATCTCACCGGAACAGGATGGACCGCATGGAACATGATGCCGTCGCCGTCATCGACTTCGGCGGGCAGTACGCCCATCTCATCGCCACGAAAGTCCGCGCCCTGGGCGTGCTGGCGGAGATCCGCCAGCCCGAGGACCCCATCGAGCGCTTTCAGTCCTACCAGGGGATCATCATTTCGGGCAGCCCCAGCCTGTCGGCGTTCGGCGAGGACGCCGACTACACCCGGGCGATTTACGACCTGCCGGTGCCCATCCTGGGCTTTTGCTTCGGGCATCAGGAGATCGCCAAGCACTATGGCGGCCAGGTCATCCACGGCGGGCGCGAGTGGGGTCCCGCCGACCTGCAGCTGGTCCGCCCCCATCCGTTGTTCGAGGGACTGGGAGCCACCGAACGTGTCTGGATGAGCCATTTCGACTCGGTGACCGCCGTTGGCCCCGATTTTGAGGAACTGGGCTACACGCTCTCCGGCACCGCCGGCGAGCGGCACGGTTTCGCCGCCATCGGCTCGGATCGGCTCCGCCGCTACGGCTTCCAGTTCCACCCCGAGGTGGATGACACGGTGCACGGCGAACGGATGATCGCCAACTTCGTGCTGGGCATCTGCGGTTGCCGGCCCACCTGGACCACATCCAACTACGCCGCCGAGATCATCGACCGGGTTCGGACCCAGGTGGGGGACGGCCGGGTGTTTCTGCTGGCCTCCGGCGGCGTGGACTCGACGGTGGCCGCCCGGCTGCTGGCCGAGGCGCTGGGGCCCGACCGGCTGCGCCTCCTCCACATCGACAACGGCCTCATGCGGCAGGACGAGAGCCGGCAGGTGCTCCACAACCTTGCCCAGATGGGCCTTGGCGCCCAGACCCATTTCGTGGATGCGACCGACGAGTTTCTGACCGCGCTGGCCGGTGTAACCGATCCCGAGACCAAGCGCCGCCATATCGGTGCCACCTTCGTCACCGTCTTCGAACGCGAGGCCCGGCGCCTGGGCATCACCGACCACCTGCTGGGCCAGGGCACCATCTATCCCGATACCATCGAGACCGGCGGCACCCGCCGGGCCGACGTCATCAAGACCCATCACAACCGGGTGCCGGTGATTGAAGATATGATCGCCGCCGGCCGGGTGGTGGAGCCGCTGGCCGAGTTGTACAAGGTGGAGGTCCGCCGGCTGGGCGAGGCGCTGGGATTGCCGCCCGAACTCGTGTGGCGGCACCCGTTCCCCGGGCCGGGGCTGGGAATCCGCCTGCTCTGCGCTGACGGTGGCGAGGATACGGCGGCGCTGGCGCCGCTCGGCGCGGCGGCCGCCGCCATCGCCGCCCCCTACGGGCTGGCCGCGATGCCGCTTCCCATCCGCTCGGTGGGTGTCAAGGCGGACTTGCGCTCCTACGAGCACCCGCTGCTCCTCACCGGCGCCGGACCGTGGGACCAGGTGGTCGCGGCCGCCGGGCAGATCTTCCAGGCGGTGGCCGGCGTGAACCGCTGCGTCTGGAACCTGGAGCCGGAGGCGCCACCGGAGATCCGCCCCGCGGCGGCCACGGTGACCCGGGCGCGGCTGGACCTGCTCCGCGCGGCGGATGCCCGGGTCATGGACGCCCTGCGCCGCCACGGGCTCTACGAGGTGATCTGGCAGTGCCCTACGGTGCTGGTCCCGCTCGCCGCACCGGGCCGGGGGGACGAGTTCGTGGTCATCCGGCCGGTGCTGTCGGAGCGGGCCATGACCGCCGCGCCCGCCGAGCTGCCGCCGGCGGTGCGGGCGGAGCTGCGCGATGCGCTCCTGGCCCTGCCGGGCGTCTGGGGGGTGGGCCTCGACGTCACCTCCAAACCGCCCGGCACCATCGAATGGGAATGAACCGGCGGCGGCATGCGATCGCGTGGCCCGGAGCCGGCGTCCGGCAGTCGTCGTCAATCCTCAAAGACTGGACGTGGCATCAGGCGTCAACTACAGTAGGCAACGGTTCAGATTGAGAGCCCGGGCCCGCTGTGCGATAATGGGCCCGTCCGCTCCGCGGACGCCCCACGGAGGCGAATCGGGACTGGTGTTCTGCGCGGTCTTCAAAACCGTTGAGGGGCGTTGAGAGACGTCCCTGGTGGGTTCGATTCCCATGCGCCTCCGCCATTTTTCCCCTGGTATTGCCTGGATCCATCGTCTGCTCCCCCGACAACACAGCCGGCAAACTGACTGTTTATTTTCGTGAAACGCCTCCGTCTGCCCGTCTATTGGGCATCACCGCAGGAGGTCTTGTCATGAAATGGAACATGATTATCCGGACGCTGGCTGCGTTCGGATTCTTGGC
>JAKQOW010000032.1 GCA_029565065.1 Acidobacteriota bacterium
GGTCACTCGGTCTCGGCCGGGCGGGCGGCCAGGTGCTGCAGCAGCGACTCGACGCGGGGCTGGATCGCCGCGAAGTCGGCCAGCCGCCGCGACGGATCCTTGTGGATCACCTCCATGACGAACGCCGAGACCGCCTCGGGCACCGTGGTCCGGACCTCGCGGGGCGGCCGCGTCTCGCCGTAGAGGATGGCGTAGATCAGCTCCACCGACCCCTCGCCGCGGTACGGCTTGGCGCCCGTGAGCATCTCGTAGAGCACGACGCCCAGCGCGTAGTAGTCCATGCCGCAGCCGGCCTTCACCTTGCCGCTCAGGTACTCGGGCGGCAGGTAGTAGAGCGTCCCCTCGAACGTGCCCGTCTGGGTCATGGACTGGGCGTCCAGGATCTTGGCCACCCCGAAATCGAGGATCTTGATGGACCGGGCCAGGTCCTGCAGCCGCAGGGTGCGGCCGCTCCGGCCCGTGCCCGGCAGGGAATCCAGCAGCATGATGTTTTCCGGCTTGATGTCCCGGTGGATGATCCCCGCCGCGTGCAGATCCCGGACGATCCCCGCCAGCGCCAGGAACACGGCCAGCGCGTCCCCCACCGTGAGCCGGCCGTCGGTCATCAGGGCGCGCAGGGTGACGCCACGGCAGAACTCCATGGCGTAGTAACACTGGCCGGCGTGCTCGCCGCGGTCGTACACCTTGACGATGTTCGGGTGGTCGATGCGCTCGCAGATGAGCCCCTCCTGGATGAACCGGCGGCGGCCCGTCTCGTCCATGGCGTTTTCGTGCAGCACCTTGAGCGCCACCACGCGGTCGTTCACGAGGTCGCGGGCGCGGTAGACCGTACCCAGGCCGCCGCGGCCCAGCGTCTCCAGGATGCGGTAGTGGCCCACGAAGTGGCTGCGGCGCCAGTAGTGGAAGTACGTCACCAGCTTCCGGCCCACGCGGTAGATGACCACCGACAGCACGAAGAAGAGCGCCCCGAGCAGCGCCTGGAACCACCACCGCTGCCACAGCGGCGGCTGGATGCGCACCGCCACGGCGACGCCCCGCTCGTTCCAGACGCCGTCGTTGTTGGAGCCGCGCACCCGGAACGTGTAGTCGCCGCCGGGCAGGTTCGTGTAGCTGGCGTAGCGGCGGGCGCCGCAGCGGACCCACTCCCGGTCGAAGCCGTCGAGCTTGTAGGCGTAGCGGTTCTTGTCGGGACTGTGGAAGTCCAGCGCGGCGAACTCGAAGGCGAAGAAGTTGTCGCGGTACGACAGCTCGAGCGCGGCGCCCGTGGCCGCCAGGTCCGCGGCCACGAGTTGGTCGAACTTGCGGAAGGCGGTGACCACGACGGGGGGCACGAACGGGTTGTCCCGCACCGCGCCGGGGTGGAAAACGGCAAAGCCGTCGATGGTGCCGAAGCACATCTCGCCGGCGGCGGTGCGGTAGTAGGCGCCGGCGTTGAACTCGTTGCTCGGCAGGCCGTCACTCGCGTCGTAGTTCCGGAAACCGCCGGCGGCGGGATCGAACCGCGACAGGCCCCGGTTGGTGCTCAGCCACAGGGCGCCACGGTCGTCCTCGAGGATGCCGTAGACAAGGTTGTTGGGCAGGCCGTCGCGCTCCGTGTAGTGGCGGCTCCGCCCCGTGGCCGGGTCGAACCGGTTCAGCCCGCCGCCCCCCGTGCCCAGCCACAGGATCCCCTGCCGGTCCTCGTGGATACAGAACACCCGCGGGTGGCTCAGGGAGTCGGGGCGGGCCGGGTCGCTGATGAAGCGGGTGAAGGCGCTGCGCGCCGCGTCGAATCGGCACAGGCCGTTGTCGGTGCCCAGCCACAGCGTGCCGGCGCGGTCGCAGAAGATGTCCCGAACCGTGCCGGCGGCGAGGCTGTTCGGATCGGCCGGGTCGTGCGCGTGGCGCGTGAAGCGGCCCGTCGCCGGATCGAAGCGATGGACGCCGGCGCTCACCGTGCCCACCCAGAGGTACCCCTGCGGGTCGAAGCCGAGACAGCGGACGATGTTCTCGCCGAGGCTCGCCGGGTCGCCCGGCTGGTGGCGCCAGGTGCGGAACCGGCCGCTCTTCGGATCCAGGCAGGACAGGCCGCCCTCGGCGGTGCCGATCCAGAGGCGCCCGTCGGGGCCCCGCGCCAGGCAGCGGATGCGGCCGTCGGGGAGCGCGTCGGCGCGGGCCGGGTCGGGCCGGTAGTGGGTGATGCGCCCCGTGCGCCGGTCCAGGCGGTCCAGGCCGCCGCCGTACGTCCCCACCCAGAGCGCGCCGTCGGCTTCCTCGGCGAAGGCGAAGATCACCGCGGCCGCGAGCGACCCCGGATCGTTGGGCGATCGCGTGTAGGCGGTGAACTTCTCCCGCTTTCGGAACTTGTCGACGCCGCCGCCCAGCGTGCCCGCCCACAGCAGGCCGGAGCGGTCCTGGTGGACGGCCAGCACCTCGTTGTTGGCCAGGCTCTGGCTGTCGGCCGGGTCGTGGCGGAAATGGTGGAAGGCGCCGCGCGCCGCGTCCATCAGGTCCAGCCCGCCGGCGGTGCCCAGCCAGAGGTCGCCGTCGGCGTCGCGCAGGATGGCCCGCACCGTGTCGGAGCCGAGGCTGGCCGGATCGTCCGACCGGTGGCGGTAGCGGGTGACCCGGCCGGTGGCCGTGTCCAGCCGGCCCAGGCCGCCGCCGTCGGTGCCGAGCCACAGCGCGCCCGCGCGATCGAGGCAGAGCGCCAACACCTGGGCGGCGCCGGCGTCCACCGCCTCGCCCGGCCGGGGGAAGACCTGCTGGAAACGCCCGGTGGACGGGTCCAGCCGGCTCACGCCCCCGCCGGCTGTGCCCACCCAGAGGCTGCCGTCGAGGTCGTCGGCCAGCGCCGTGACCCGGTCGTGAGGCAGGCTGTGGGGCCGGTCCGGCTGCGGCCGATACCGTTGCCACCGCCCGGTGGCGGCGTCGAACCGGTTGAGTCCCCGCGCCGTGCCCACCCACAGCGCGCCGTGCCGGTCCGCCAGGATTGCGGTGACGTTGTCGTCGCTCAGGCTCGCCGGGTCGGCCGGATCGTGCCGGAACACCGTGAAGCGCCCCGCGCGGCGGTCGAAGCGGTTCAGCCCGCCGCCGTAGGTGCCCACCCACAGGACGCCCGCGCCGTCCACGGCCACGACGTTGATGTAGGTGTCGGAAAGCCACGCCGCGTCCAGCGGCCGGGGTTTGTAGACGGTGAAGGCGTAGCCGTCGTAGCGGTTGAGCCCGTCTTCGGTGGCGAACCACATGAAGCCCAGCGGGTCCTGGGCGATGGACTGGACGCTGCTCTGGGACAGGCCCTGCTCGATGGACAGGCGCTGGAAGCGCAGGCGGGCGGGGGCCTCGGCGCCGGACTGAGCCGCGGCCAGACCGGCAGCCGCGGCGACACCCAGCGCCACCAGCACGGCGCCGGCCCACCGGCGGCCGCTGCCGTCGCCGGCCGCCGTAAGCCCGCCGCCCGCATGTCGCCCGCCGTGCGTGTCAACCATAGGCGCGCCCTGTCCCCGGATGTGCCGTGCGCTGATGGGCATCTTATTGCGATCCGCCGCCCGGGTCAAGGTTCGGTCGCATCCCCAGCGGGCGTGTTGATCCCGACACCGCGGGCCGGCAGCGCATGCCGATCGCCGACTCGGCATCGGAATTTGACATGTTTCCATCGCCGGAATATAATTGTGACAATTCAATTCTTTTTCAACATTTGCGCCGGTCCACAGTCATTCGGTTGAATGAGCGGTGCTCACTCCGGTTGAACAGTTGCGGCTTGCCCACAGGGCTTGAGCCGGTGTCGGCGGGCGGCCGTCATAGAGGAGGGTGCATGAGATCCAAAGCCGTTCTCATTGGTGCCTGGGTGTGTCTGTGCGTCTGCGCCGCGTGGGGCGAGGTGGCGGTCCAGACCACGACGCCGTCGATCAGTCTGTGCGAGAGTGTTGACACCATGGGCTCCATCCGGTTCATCCTCTCGGACGCGGCGTTCGGCAATTCCGGCTCCCCGTCAGAGACCCATTACGTGCTGATCAGTCTGGAATTTCCTTTTGTGGAAGCCATCCCCGTGTTGCGCATTGGCGGCTTGGATCCAGCCCTAATCACTCCCGCCACCCCCATTCCCCTGGCTGTGGAGAAGTACTCCGGGAATCCGGTATTTCCTTACACTGATCCGGGCATTGTCCAGGTGATCGGGGCTGATCAATACGGGATCACTCTGCTGTTCACCCGGAACATGTACACGTCGGCCTGGTCGCTGGACGCCGCCAACACGGTCTGCTTCACCCTCGGCGTGGAGACGGGCGTGTGCCCCGCCAACCCCTTCGGTCCCGGCTCCGCCAACATGCCGGCGGGCGGCCAGGCGGACACCCGGATTGAATGCGTGCCCGACGAGCAACTGATACCGAATGTCAGCCTGGTGGCGTTCTATTCGGACGCGGATGGAAATGATCTCGGATCATACCCGGTCGTTTTCAATCCCGCAAGTGCAGCCATGGGTACTGTCGGACAGTATATCCCCGAGTCGGAGCGTGCGGCGCTCATCGCCCTCTACACCAGCACCGGCGGCGACAACTGGACGGACAACACCAACTGGCTGGGCCCCGAAGGGACCGAGGGTGACTGGTTTGGGATTGAGCTCGACGGCGCACCAGGTTGTCACGTCATTGGCATCGCATTGTATGACAACAACATGGTCGGCACAATCCCAAGCGAACTGGCTGACCTGCCGGAACTGGACTACCTGGACCTGGCGGATAATCACCTGTCCGGCGAACTCCCGTTCACCTGCCTCGGCTCCGGTTGTCTTGGACAAGTCAGTCAAGTGTATCTCTCAAACAACGAACTGACCGGGGCAATCCCCCCTGTCGACGATGTCGCTTACCTCTACTTGAACGACAACCAACTGAGCGGTCTCTTGCCGGAATTCATCGGTGAGGGGCACCCCATGGAGATGGACCTGAGCGGGAATCAGCTTAGCGGGAGTCTGGACCCCGAGTATTTCCAAAACAATCCGAGTATCATTTTTTTGAATCTCGGGCACAACGCCTTCACCGGCATCCTGCCGGAGTTTTACTACGACTTCGGAAGCTGCCCGCTGCAGGTTGTCATCCTGAACAACAACCAGCTCGACGGGGGCATCCCGTCGAGCTGGGGCGACATGGGAGAGTTGGTTCAACTGGACTTGTCGCACAATCAACTGTCAGGGACCATCCCGGCTGAGTTGACTTTTCTCACGGGCATCGTGTCCATCAACCTCGGGGAGAACCAGCTCACCGGTTCCATGCCGGCATTCGCCAGCTGGATCCATCCCATGCTCCGGGATCTCCGGTTGAATGCCAATGAGTTGAGCGGGGAGATCCCGTCAGAAATCGGAACTCTGGATTTGCGTCACCTCGCTCTCGGATCGAACCAGTTGAGTGGTTCAATTCCAGAGTCGTTCACCAATCTGCCCCTTGACCTGGAGTACATGAATCTCTCCGGAAACCTGCTCTCGGGAACCATCCCCCCGTTTGACAGCGAAGCGAAACAGCCGGCCCTCCGGGAGCTGTACCTGAACGACAACCAATTCAATGGGTCCATCCCAACAAACCTGTTCACCGAGTTTCCCGGCTTGCAACGGCTGGACCTGTCCATGAACCGGCTGAGCGGCGACATTCCAAGCGTTGTAGGCAACGCGGTCAACCTGCGCCAACTGCACCTCAACGGCAACACGCTGGCGGGCGGGGTCCCCGCGACCCTGCTGAACCTGATCCAGCTCGAGCCCGCCGGCGACGCGGAGACGTCCGGGCTGCGGTTGGACTACAACATGCTGTCAACAACCGACAGCGGCCTGCGGACGTTCATCAACGGCCGGCAGTTCGGCGGCGACTTCGAGGCTACCCAGACCGTTGCTCCGGGCAACCTGTCGGCGGCCGCCCTCACTCCCTACTCGGCGCGGCTGACATGGACCCCCATTCGGTACACGGCCGACTCCGGCCGCTACCGGGTCTACTACCAGACGGGCGGCGGGCCGTTCCACCTGGCCGGCAGCACCGCCAGCAAGAGTGCCGCCTCGTTCATCGTGAACGGGCTGACACCCGACCAGGAGATCACGCTGGCGGCCCGGACGGTCACCGATCCCCACGCCCAGAACGCCAACACACTGACCAGCGATCTGTCCGAGACTACCATGGTCCAGTTGCCGGGGCTGGCCACCATCGCCCTGGCTCCCGCCAGCCTGGCCATCCAGAGCGCCCAGGAGGCGCTGGTGGGCGACCGGAGCTTCACCATCCAGAACACCGGCGACGGTGCCATGAGCTGGACCGTCTCCGACGACGCCGCGTGGCTGGCATGCACCCCGGCAAGCGGCGTCTCGGCCGGCGAGACGGACACGGTGACCGTGGCCGTAAGCACCTCCGGGCTGGCGCCGGGCGCCTACAACGCCCTCATCACCGTCACCGGCACCTGGACGACGAACTCCCCCCAGACGATCCCCGTGAGCCTGACGATCACCGAGCGCTGCGTCCGGCTCCGGTTCAATCCCGATCAGAGCGGGCGCGTCTTCCCCGACACGCCGTCCCAGGCCGTGCCGGCCACCGCACTCACCCTCGAGCTGGATCCTCTGACGTTTCCCGACGCCTCAGCCGACCAGCCGGCGATCATCCGCATCCAGTTGCCGCCTGGGATCCGCCTGAGCCAGACGCTGGCCACCGGTGACGGCGCCACCGCCGCGCCGTTGCCCGCCGCCGGCGAGCAGGTGTGGGACCTGGCGGTGGTGGGTTACGCCCCGGACAAGGGCTCGGCTGACATCGGGCCCCACGCCGTGCAATTGTTCCGGTACGTGGCCGGGGAGACGGCCATCGATCTGCGCGTCACCGAGAGCACCGCCGGCTGGACCCCCGATACGCCGGGTGGATCGCTGGGGATCACCATCGGACTGGGGGCCGACGTATGGCCGGCCACCGCGGCGAGCAACTGGGGCGAAGCCGGCGTGCACGGCCAGGCGTCCACGCTGTTCTACCTGGACCTGACGGGGTATGCATTCGCTGCGCCCGACTACCCGCTGCCGGTGGACTTCAGCGCCTTCTCCCAGACCGACAAGCGCGCGATCCCGGTGGCCTTTTCGCCCGCCGGTGTCTCCTTGATGCGGTGGACGGGCTACTTCGACGATGGATATCCCCGAATGGCCAACTTCGGCCCGGAGATCACCGACCTGCTCACCATCGACTTGAACCGCGACGGACGCGAGGACCTGGTGGGGATCTCCGGGGTGCACCGCCGCCTGTACTGGACGTTCAATCAGACGGTGGGGGTTTTCGACGGCCTGGCCTGGCTGGATCTGGCGTACGAGCCGGTCACCGTGGCGGCGGGCGATGTCACGGGCGACGGGCTCCCCGAGCTCCTCATCAGCGACCCGATGGGCAGGCTGTGGGTGTACGCCACGACGACGCTCCCGGGCCATCCGGCCTCGCCGCTCAAGGCGCCGCCGGTGAAAGTCGCGGCGCTCCCCGGCGTCCCCTCCGATTCGCTGCTCCACGACCTGGACGGCGACGGCCGGCTCGACTACCTGTTCACCGACGCCGGGGCGGACAAGCTGTACGTTGTGTTCGGCGACGCGTTCCAGACCAACGCGGAATACGCTACGGGCGCGGCGCCGGTGGGCCTGTCGGTGGGCGACTTCGACGGCGACGGGCACGCCGACGTGGCGGTGGCCAACGCCGAAGACGAATCGGTGACCGTCTGGTGGAGCGACGGCCAGACGCTGACGGGCGACCAGATCCTCGCCACCGTTGGCACTGCCTTGAAGGACCTGGACACCGACGACTTCAATCGGGACGGCTATGCCGATCTCGCGGTGGCCAGCGCCGGCAACCAAAAACTCGTGGTCATCACCGCGGAGCCGGACCGGCAGTTCAGCGCCGACCGGCAGACCATTTACTTTCAGAACGTGCCTTCGGCGCTCTCCGCCGACAATTATGACGGCCTCAACGGCCCCGACATCCTGCTGGGCTTCACCGACTCGCGCAAGCTGGCGATGTGCGTCACCGATGCCGACGGCCGCTTCGCCTACGCGTACAGCCTCGATCTGTTCGGCGACTTGGAGGTGGACCCGTCCGGCAGCGTCGGCCTGGCGGCTTCAAGCGTGCTGTCCGTCGCCGGCGGCACGGGGCACGGCGGCATCAGCGACCGGGCGGGCGTCACCGCGATCCAGCAGACGGGCGTCAACATATTCCACTTCCCCCGCAGCCGTGACCTGTCGTTCTCGGTGGTGAACCAGGCCGACCAGGAATCGCTCCTGAACCTGGAGCTGCTCGACGACGCCGGCCGAATGCTCGCGTCCACCACCGAGTCGATCGAGTCCCAAACCCAGTTCGCCCGCTACCTGGACACGCTCCTAGGACCGGCGGCCCAGGCGCCCGGCCGCTGGGTGCGCGGCTTCAGCACCCGGCCCGACACCTACGGCCTCTGGCTGGTCAACGAGGGGGGCAGCCTGCACTACCTGGACGGCACCCGGCTGGCGGACATCCGCCAGGCGACCACGGAGATCCTGTTCCCCATGATCCGGGCCGGTGAGGGCCAGGACACAACACTGGCGCTGATCAACACCAGCCGGCACCCAGCCAGCGCGGCGCTCCAGCGCTATGACACCGACGGCCAGTTCACGGGCAGCCACCGGCTCGCCATTCCGGGCTACGGCCGGGTGGAGCTGTCACCGGCGACCTGCTTCCCCGGGCTGTCATCCACCGACTACCTCATCCTGAGTTCCGACCGGCCGCTGGTGGGCGGCGCGCTGTTCGGCACCGCCACCACCGTGTCGGCGCTCGAGGGGATCCGCCGGGACGCGGCCGCCGCCATGAGCTACTGCCCCCACGTGGCGGTGGGCGACATCGGCGGAGTGCCGTACCGCTCGGTGCTGACGGTGGTCAACACCGGCGGCCAACCCGCCACCGCCGGCGCTGCCCTGTTCGGTGACGACGGCGTCCAGATCGGCGACACCGAAACCATCAACCTGCCGGCGCACGGCAAGAGCCTGCTGGACGTTGAGGAAATGTTCACGCTGACCGGCCCTGCCACCGGTTACCTGGTCATCGAGGCCGGAGCGGACGACCGCATCGTGGGGTGCATCACGTTCGAGGAGGCGGCGACGGGCCGTTTCTCCTCGTCGCTGCCGCTGCAGACCCGACCGGCGAACCGGTACCTCATGGGCCACATCGCCAATGGCCTGCTGGACACCACCGCCTTCTTCACCGGCATCGCCTGCCTGAACACGGGGACCGAGGCGTGCGCCATCACCATCTCCGCCTTCGACCAGTTCGGCATCCTGCAGGACGCCCGGGTCCTCAACACCGCGGCCGGAGAGCGCCAGGTCTTCCTCCTCGACCAGCTCATGGCCGGGCTCACCGCCATTTTCGGCGGCTACATCCTGCTGGAGGGGCCGCCGGAATCCCGGATCGTCATGTTCGAGCTGTTCGGTGACCAGCCGCTGGAGTTCCTCAGCGCGGTCTCGGCGGTTCCCCTGGAATGACTGGCACGGCACAGGCAACAAAATGCGCCCTGGGCCGATAAGTAGTATCATGATGGCGTTCACACCATCGGCATTCACCATCAGGAGAGGACCGCCATGACCTCAATCGCAAGAACCGATACCCTCGGCGCCGGCTTGCCCGAGATGGAGCCGGACGCCCTCGCTCCCCGGGACGCCGCGTCAAAGCTCCCTGACGGAGATTCGTTGCTTCCAACCGGGACGTTCGCCGACCAGCTCGTCACCGGGAGCCCGACGGTGCCCACGGCCGAGTCGCTCCTGGGGGCCGAACCGTCCGCCGCCGCGACGGATGCCGGCCGCGGGGAGCCGGGACTGGCCGAGTTCCAGAACCTGCTCACCGAGTCCCTGAGCCTGGAGAAGGAAGCGCTCGACGCCGAAATGGCCATGGCGCGGCTCGTCGGCGGCAAGACGTCGGCCCTCGTGAGCGCACCGATGGTGCGCCAGTCCGAGGAACTCATCGAGAAGATGCACACCCAGGCCGAGAGCTTCCTCAGCAAGGCGTTTGTCCTGGCCGATGACCTGGTGCATCGCGCCGAAGGCGACGCCGCCTCCATCGAGTCCGTCGGCCTGGCCCAGGCCGATGAGATTCTGCAGGGTTTGGACGGGCAGATCGAGCAGCTGCGCAGCCAGGCGGAAGCCGAGGCGACGGGCAAGGAAGGCGACGACGCCACCGCCTTCTGGGCCCAATTGGACCTGCGCATCACCGAGCTGCGCACCGAAGTGCAGAGCCGCGCCGAGGACACCCGGACCACCGCCCGCCTCAGCGCCAGCAAGATTCGCGACGATGCGTTCGGCCAGGCCTACCAGATCCGCCAATCGGCCATCGACCGGTCCGACGCGCTGCACCGCACAGCGTTTCGGCAAACCCACGCCGTCCGGAGCAGCCGCCTGACGGCCGAAGAAAACCGCACGGACCAGACCGAGGACCGGAAGGTGGCCGATCGGGCGGACGCGTTGCGGCAGGCCGAGCTCGATGTGACCCGGCGCCTCGACAGCCTGCGGCAGACGCTGGCGGCGGAATTCCAGAGCCAGCGGACCAGGGTCTGATGGCGGCATCCGGACGCGAGTCAGCGGGAGCAACCTCTTCATTTCCGCCGGATTCCCGCCGCGGATGACCGCGGGCGGCGCCGTTCGCCTGGCCGGTTTTCTTGAAACCTGACCACAACAACTGCGTACTAATCTGTGTTCCATCACATGGGGAGGAGCATTTGCCGTTGAACACGATCCGCATCCAGGAGTCCGGACTCCGCCGCCCGGCCGGCCGGAGCCGCGCCGCGCGCCACGCGGCCATTCTGCTGGCGGTGATGCTGGCAGTCGCGGCCGCGGCTGCGCCCGCCCGCCGGACCTACGTCGTGGCGTCACGTGACTTCGTCAAGTCCCTCACCTTCACCGGTGAGTTGGAAACGAGCCGGTCCATCACCGTTCACGCCCCGGCCAGCCGGATCTGGGGGATGACCATTTCCTCCATCGTCCCCGACGGCGCGTCCGTCCGCCGGGGCGATGTGCTCGTCCGGTTCGACACGTCGAGCCTGGAGCTGGATCGTCTGGACCTGGAAAAGAAGCGCGAGGAGGCGCGGGTCCAGGTGGCCCAGAAAGAGGCGGACCTGGAAAGCCGCCGCCAGGACCTGCTGCTGGAACAGGCCGCGGCGGTGAAGAACGTCAAGGTGGCCGAGCTCTATGCCCGCCTCGATTCCGACCTGCTGCCCCGGGCTGACTACGAGACCTACCAGTACAACCTCGAGAAGGCCCGGCTGGCGCTGGCCAAAGTGGAGGAACGGCTGGGCAACCTGGCCCGGACGTCCGCCGCGGAACTCGCGGTGGTCCGGCTGCAGTTCGACCAGGCGGACATCGAACTGCGCAAGATCCAGGCCGAGATCGACGCCATGACTATCACCGCCCCCGTCGACGGACTGGTGCAGGTGGCGGACAACTGGGAGAGCAGCCGCAAGTACCAGGTAGGCGACAAGATCTTCGAAGGCTCCGCGGCCCTGCAATTGCCCGACCTCGACACGCTCCAGGTGGATGCCCGCGTGTACGACACCGACCTCCTCCAACTGGCCCTCGGCCTGCCCGCCGAGATCGTGCTGGACGCCATCCCGGACCGGACCTTCCGCGGCCGGGTGGCCCAGCTCAGTGACGCGGCCAGCACCCGGCACTTCCGGTCCCAACTGCGGTCGTTCCGCATGAAGATCACCCTGGAGCAGCCCGATCCGGCCGTGATGAAACCGGGCATGACCGCCCGAATCCGGGTGCCCGTGACCCGGGTCGGGGCGCTGGTGGTGCCGCGCGCGGCCGTGCACATCGACAGCCGCGGCGAGGCGTTTCTCCTGCGACCGGGCGATCCGCCGCGCCGTGTCCCCGTCGAGGTGCTGGATGCCAACGCCACCGAGGCGGCCGTCCGGGGCGACATCCGCGCCGGCGAGGACGTGCTGCCGGCAGCCGGCGCCGCCGGCGCGTCGGCCGACGCCGCCGTCGAATGGCTGAGCGTGAAGCGGGATGACTTCGCCTTCACCGTCGCCGGCTCGGGTCAGGTCATCGCGGAAAAGGCCGTGGACATCGGCCCACCCGCCCTGCCCCGCGTGCGGCGCTTCAAGATCATCCGGCTGGCCGAGGAGGGCATTCAGGTCCGGCCGGGCGATTTTCTCGTCCAGTTCGATCCGTCGGAGATCTTCCGCTACCTGCGCGACGAGACCGCCGAGCTGGACAAGGCCCGGCAGGAAATCCTGCGCACCGGCTCCACCCGCGAGTCCGCGGTCAAGGACCTGGAGCTGGAGCTGGAAGAGGCCAAGACCCAGGAGGTGCGCGCCCAGAGCAAGCTCCTCGACGTGCGCGAGTTCGAGTCCTCCATCAAGGTCCAGGAGGCCGAGTACGAGCTGGAGCTGGCCAAGGCCCGCTCCGCCATGCTGGGCAAGAAGCTGGCGGCGGTCCAGGAGAACGCCCGGCTGGAGCTGGGCCTCCTGCAGGACAAGCAGCGCTTCCACCAGGAGCGCGTCCAGAGCTACCAGGCCGCCCTGGCCGCCCTGGAGGTCACCGCCCCCATCGGCGGCGTGGTCATCCACAAGAGCGACTGGAACAACGAGAAAAAACAGGTGGGCAGCGACGTGTTCATGATGGACACGATCATCTCGCTGCCCGACCTCACCACCCTGGTGGTCCGCGGTCAGGTCGCCGAAGTGGACTCCAACAAGATCCGCGTCGGCCTGCCAGTGGCGGTCTCCTTCGACGGCATCCCGGAGAAGGTCTTCCGGGGCCGGATCACGCAGATCGCCGACTCGCTGACCGCCGGCCCCCAGGACCGGCCCATCAAGTCCCTCAGTTTCACGGTCAAGCTGGAGACGGTCGATCCCCAGCGGATGCGCCCCGGCATGGCCGCCCGCCTCGAGGTGGAGATCGACCACTTCCAGAACGTGCTCGCGGTGCCGCTGGCCGCCATCGAAACCGCCGGCGGCCGCTCCTACCTGTGGGTGGAGCGCGACGGCCGGCCCCAGCGGCGCGAGGTTTCGGTGGGCCGGAACAACGGGTTGATGGCCATCGTCACGAGCGGACTGTCCGAGGGCGAGCGCGTCGCCAGCCGACCCGTCGAAACCACCAGCGCGGCCGCTGGCAACGGCCGCGCCAACGGGAGGGCCTCCCAGTGATCAAGAAAACGCTCGTCGCTCTCGGGATCCTGGCCGCCCTGGCGGCCGCCGGCTACCTGTTCGGCGGACCGGTCAGCCGCCGGATCTCCGCGTGGCTCCACCCGGCGCACGACGACCCGGTGCCCACCCTGAGCCTCCAGCCGCGCGAATACCGCGTCGTCGTGCCGGCCCAGGGGGCGCTCACGGGACTGGACACCGTCCCCATCAACACCCCCAGCCCCCGCAGTCGATCCCGCTGGTCCCTCAAGATCGCCTGGCTTGTTCCCGAGGGGACTCTCCTCCCCGCCGGCAGCACCCTGGTGCGCTTCGACCGGAGCGAGGCGGCCCTGGCGCTGGAACAGAACCGGAACACCGTCACCAGCTACGACCACCGCCTCGACAAGAACAGCCAGGACGCCCGCACCGACACCCGGCTGGTGGAACTGGACCAGACCGGCGCCGACCAGGAGTACGAGTTCGCCCAGCGGCAGATCCGCAAGGACGAGGACATCTTTTCGCGCTGGGAGATCCAGGAGTCCATCATGAACGCCGCCCTGGCCCAGTACCGCAAGGGCGTGCTCTCCCGCAAGGGGGAGCTGCGCGGCACGCTGAACCAGGCCGACCAAAAAATTCTGGGGATTGAGCGCGGCCGGGCACAGGCCGAGGTCCAGTCCGCTGAAGAGATCCTCTCGTCGCTGGAGATCCAGGCCCCGGTGCCCGGCGTCGTCATCTACCGCGAAAGCTGGTTCCACCGCCTGGAGGTGGGCGGCGAGGTCTGGCCGGGGCAGCCGCTCATGGACATCGCCAGCCTCAGCTCGTTCAAGGGCAAGATCCAGGTGGCCGAGGCCAGCATCGCCGGCGTCAAAGAGGGCGCGCCGGTCGGCGTCCGGATCGCCTCGCTGCCCGACCGGGCCTTCACCGGCCGGGTGGTCAAGGTGGCCCGGGTGGCCGAGCAGATCGTCGACGAGGATCCCCGCAAGTACTTCGAGTGCGAGATCGCCCTCGACGTGCCGCCCGACGTGCTCCCCCGCCTCAAACCCGGCCTGCGCCTGACGGCGGAGATCGAGACGGCCCGCCAGACGGGCGCCTTCGTGGTGCCCAAGTGCGCGGTGATCAAGAAGGACAACCGCTTTCTCGTGTACGTCCGCGACGCGCGCAACGGCTACCGCGAGCGCCCTGTGACCATCGTCGACAGCGACCACGGCTTCTTCGTCCTCGACGGCGTCCGGGGCGGCGACGTGATCGCCCTGCGCCATCCGTACGAAAAACAGCAGCTCCACCTGCCGGACTTCAACGCCGCTTCCACCATGACCACCGAGCGGCGCTTCGTCGTCATCGGCTAGGCGGCAGCCCGCGGGGAGTCAACCGATGCTCATCAGCGAATCGTTCAAAGTCGCCGTCGAGAACCTGTTCCGGCACAAGCTGCGCACCACGCTCACCATGCTCGGGATCATCTTCGGCGTGGCGGCCGTGCTCTCCATGCTGGCCATCGGCGCCGGCGCCGAGCAGGAGTCGCTGACCCTGATCCGCAACATGGGCCTGCGCAACATCATGGTCAAGGCCAAGGAGTTCGCTCCCAACGAGCAGAAGATCATCCGCCAGGATTCGCCCGGCCTGAGCCGCCGCGACGTGACGGCGCTCCGCCAGGCCCTGCCCGACGGCTCGCTTGCCGTCGGCAAAAAGGTGGTGAAGACCTACCAGATTTTCTCGCGCCTCGGCAAGAGCGACTCGCGCGTGCTGGCGGTGAACGCCCTCTATCCCCAAGCGATGGGCCTGCAGCTCCTGGCCGGCGGCTTCTTCCTCCCGGTGGACGAGGCCAAGGCCAACCCGGTCTGCGTGCTGGGGACCACCGCGCGGCGCAAGCTGTTCGGCGTCAACGATCCCGTCGGCGAACCGGTTAAGATCAACGAGGAGTGGTTCACCGTGGTCGGCGTGCTGGCGGACCAGTACCTGCAGAAGGACGAATTCGAAGGGGTGAAGCTGGAGAACCCCAGCAACGACATCTATGTCCCGCTGGCCGCCTACCAGGCCAAGTTCGAGCCCGATCCTGTGGCCAACGAACTCGACGAGATCGTCATCCAGATCCCCGAGGGGGCCGACCTGGCTGTCCAGGCGGCGCTGGTCTCCTCGATGGTGGGCAGCATGCACCGGCAGATCGACGACTTCAATCTCGTGGTGCCGGAGAAGCTCCTGGCCCAGAACCGCCAGACGCAGCAGATCTTCAACGTGGTGATGGGCGCCATCGCCTCCATTTCGCTGCTCGTGGGCGGCATCGGCATCATGAACATCATGCTCGCCTCGGTGCTGGAGCGCACCAACGAGATCGGGCTGCGCCGGGCGCTGGGCGCGCGCCGCCGCGACATCAGCCGCCAGTTCGTCCTCGAGTCTGTGGGCCTGAGCGCCGGGGGGTCGCTGCTGGGCATCGCGCTGGGGTACGGCATCGCGCAGATCGTGTCGGTTTACTCCGGCTGGGCAACCGTGGTTACGGTGTGGTCCATCCTGCTGGGTGTGGGCGTCTCGTGCACCGTCGGACTGGTGTTCGGAATCTACCCGGCGCAGCGGGCGGCCCGGATCTCCCCCATCGAGGCACTGCGCCACGAATAGTGAACAGTGAATAGTGAACAGTAAACGGTGAGAACAGGAGACAGGAGCAGTCCCCGCCTATTTCACCGTTCACAGTTTACTGTTCACTGTTTACACATTCCCCAATCAAGACAACGCGCCACGCATAGTGAACAGTGAATGGTGAACAGTAAACGGTGAGAACAGGAAGCAGGAGCGGTCCCCGCCTATTTCACCGTTCACAGTTTGCTGTTCACTGTTTACTCGTTTCCCAATCAAGACACTGCGCCATGAATAGTGAACAGTGAACCGTGAACGGTAAACGGTGAGAATAGGGGGCGTAATCGGTCCCCGCCTATCTCACCGTTCACTGTTCACTATTTACTGTTTACTTCTCGAAGGCGACTTTCAGGGCCTCGTAGTTGGCCTTCAGGAACAGCTCCAGGTCGGCTTCGGTGTGCACCGCTGAGATGAAGCAAGCCTCAAACTGAGACGGCGCCAGGTAGATCCCCCGCCGGAGCATCTCCCAGAAGTAGCGGCCGTATCGCTTCGTGTCCGACCGGGCCGCCGCGGCGAAATCCCGCACCGCGCCGTCGGTGAAGAACAGCGTGGCCATGGAGCCCGCCGTGTTCAGGGTCAGGCAGAGGTTCAGCCGTTCCAGGTCACGGCGAATCCCGTCGGCCAGGTGGCCGCCCAGCCGCGCCAGCCGCGCGTACAGGCCTTCGTCCCGCTCCATCTGCTCCAGCGCCTCCAGGGTGGCCAGGCCGGCGGTCACCGCCAGCGGGTTGCCGGAGAGCGTCCCCGCCTGGTAGACGGGGCCCGCGGGGGCGACGTGGGCCATGACGTCCGCCCGGCCGCCGTAGGCGCCCACGGGCAGGCCGCCGCCGATGATCTTGCCGAGCGTGGTCAGGTCCGGCGTCACGCCGTAGTGGGCCTGGGCGCCGCCCAGTCCCAGCCGGAAGCCGGTGATCACCTCGTCGAACACCAGCAGGATGCCGTGCGCGGCCGTGATCTCGCGCAGGAAGGGGAGGAAGCCGTCCGCCGGCGGCACCACGCCCATGTTCGCGGCCACCGGTTCCACGATGACGCACGCCAGGTCCGCCGCCTCGCGCCGGACCACGTCGGTCACCGCCGCCGCGTCGTTGTACGGAACGGTCAGGGTGAGCCCCGACACCTCCGCGGGGATCCCCGGGCAGCCCGGGATGCCCAGCGTGGCGACGCCTGAACCCGCCTTCACCAGGAAGGCGTCGGCGTGACCGTGGTAGCAGCCTTCGAACTTGAGAATTTTGCGGCGTCCGGTGAATCCGCGTGCCAGCCGGATGGCGCTCATGGTGGCCTCGGTGCCCGAACTCACGAGCCGGACCTTCTCGACCGACGGCACCAGCCGGCAAATGGTCTGGGCCAGCGCCAGCTCCACCGCCACCGGCGCGCCGAACGAGGTGCCCTTGCCGAGCGCCTCCTCCAGCCGCCGGACCACCGGCGGGTACGCGTGCCCGAGGATCAGCGGCCCCCACGACGCCACGAAGTCGATGTACTCGTTGCCGTCGGCGTCCCAGAGCCGGGCCCCGGCGCCCCGCTCGATGAAGGGCGGGGTCCCGCCCACCGATCCGAAGGCGCGCACCGGCGAATTGACTCCGCCGGGGATGCACCGGACGGCTTCGGCGAAGAGGGCGCGGCTGCGCGTCTGGTCCATGGCCGCCTCCTCAGCGGATCAGTCCGCGGGCTACCAGATCCTTGGCGAAGTAAGTCAGGATCAGGTCGGCGCCGGCGCGCTTGATGGCGGTGAGCACCTCCAGCGCGATCCGGTCGTGGTCCAGCCAGCCCTGTTGGGCGGCCGCCTTGATCATGGAGTACTCGCCGCTCACGTTGTAGGCGGCCAGGGGCAGGTCGAACCCGTCGCGCACCGCCCGGATGACGTCCAGGTAGGCCAGGGCGGGTTTCACCATGACGATATCGGCGCCCTCGGCGATGTCCTCCGCCACCTCGCGCACCGCCTCGCGGCCGTTGGGCGGGTCCATCTGGTAGGAGCGCCGGTCACCGAACTGGGGCGCCGACTCGGCCGCCTCGCGGAACGGCCCGTAGAAGCCCGAGGCGAACTTGGCCGAGTAGGCCATGATGGGGAGGTGGGTGAAGCCGTTGGCGTCCAGGGTGCGGCGGATGACCTGTACCCGGCCGTCCATCATGTCGGACGGGGCCACCATGTCGGCGCCCGCCCGGGCGTGGGCCAGCGCCTGGTGGGCCAGGTTCTCGACGGTGGGGTCGTTGGCCACGTCGCCGTCGCGGATCACGCCGCAGTGGCCGTGAGACGTGTATTCGCAGAAGCAGACATCGGTGATCACCGCCAGATCCGGCGCCTGCGCCTTCACCGCGGCGATCGCCTGTGGGATGATGCCGTCGGCGGCCCACCCGGAGGAGCCGGTCTCGTCCTTCTTCTCCGGGATGCCGAACAGGATCACCGCCGGAATGCCCAGGTCGCGGACGGCGCGGCACTCCTCGGCCAGCACGTCCACCGACATCTGGAACACGCCCGGCATGGAAGTGATCTCCTTTTTCACGCCGCGGCCCGGCACCGCGAACAGCGGATAGATCAAATCCTCCTTGAGCACCACGGTCTCCCTCACCATGCGCCGCAGCGTGTCGGTGCGCCGCAGGCGGCGGAATCGGAAAAAGTCATAACTCATGGCTTGTTGCCTCCGGAAAGATGCGCGCGGTTGGACGTCGTGCCACCGCGGTTCGATGCAAAATAGCGCTCCAGGGATCGCAGCAGGCCCGCCGAGGTGTGCGGCTCGGCCACAACCAGCGCCGCCGGCGCCAACTCGGCCAGCGTGGCGGCGGTGACCGGTCCGATGGCCGCAGCCAGGACTCCGGGATGGCGGTGAAAATAGTCGGCTCCCGCCACGGCGGCGAATCCCTCGACGGCGCTGGGCGCAGCGAACAGGATCGCGTCCGCCGCTTCGAGGCGCTCCCGGATGTCGGGCCCCGGATCGGCCGGCGTGTTGGCGTACGCCGTGACCGTCTGCACGCGCCACCCGCCGGCGGCCAGCCGTTCGGCCAGCTCCTCGCGGGCCCGGGACGATCGCGGGATCAGCGCCTCGCCGGCCGGCCGGGGATGGCGCGCCAGCAGCAACCGGGCCAGCTCGGCGCCGGTGTGCCGGCGGGGCACGGCCGCGACGGCGATGCCGCGCGCCGCCAGTTCCGCCGCCGTCGCCTCGCCCACCGCCGCCACCCGCTTGCCGCGCCAGGCGTCTCCGCCCAGGTCGTGCGCGGCCATGCGGTCCAGCAGGTGCGTCACCGCGTTGGCCGACGGGAACACCACCCACTCGATCCGGTCCCACCGGGCCAGCGCCCCATCCACCTCCGTCCACGACTCCGGCGGACCGATGGCCACGACGGGGCAAAGCACCGGCACCGCCCCCCGCGCCGCCAGCCCGGCCTGCAGGGAGGCCGCGCGGGCCTCGTCCCGGGTGATCACGATGGTCCGGCCCGCCAAGGGGCCGCCGGCTGCGGACATATCCGCTCCTGCCCGAAGCACGCGGCGGTGGCACCGGGCCACCGCCGGCAGCCGATTGTAGCAGAAGATCGCCGGAGCGCCAATGCCGGCCCGTCGCCGCCGCTCATTTTTTGAATCAGTGGCGCGTCTGCACTCGTCCAATAGGGCGGAACGGGAACGATCATACGATTTCGTCACCGGACGGCCAGCGGATGGGTAAAGAAAAGATTCTCGTCGCCATGAGTGGCGGCATCGACAGTTCCATGGCGGCCCACCGGCTCCTGCAAGCCGGATACGAGGTGGTGGGCGTCACCATGCGCCTGTTCGAGGAGCCGGCCGCGGCCCCGGCCAACGGCCAAGCGACATGCTGCTCCCACCGCCACTATCAGGACGCCCGCGACGTGGCCGCCGCCCTGGGCATCCGGCACTACCTGGTCAATTACCGCGACGATTTCCGCCAGCGCGTGATCACACCGTTTGTCGAGACCTACCTCAAGGGCCTCACCCCCTCGCCCTGCATCCTGTGCAACACGCTGATCAAATTCTCCAAACTGCGCCGCTTCGCGCGCTGTCTGGGGATCCGCCGGATCGCCACCGGCCACTATGCCCGCACCCAATTCGACGAGATCACCCGGCGTCACCTGCTGCTGCGGGGACGGGACGGGCAGAAGGACCAGTCCTACTTCCTCTTCGACCTGGAGCAGGAGCAGCTCCAGGATGTGGTGTTTCCACTGGGCGACCTGACCAAGCGGGAGATCCGCGAACAGGCCGCCGCCGCCGGCCTGCCGGTGGCCGAAAAGGCAGAGAGCCAGGAGATCTGCTTCGTGCCCGACGGCGACTACGCGGGTTTCATCAACCGCTTCGTGGACGAGGAGAAGCTGGACGCCCCCGCCCCGCCCGGCGACATCGTCCTCAAGGACGGCACGGTGGTGGGCCGCCACGAGGGAATCCACCGCTACACGGTGGGCCAGCGCCGGGGGCTGGGCATCGCCCTCGGTTACCCCACTTACGTGATCGGGCTCCGGCCCGCTCAAAACCAGGTGGTCGTGGGCCGCGCGGAGGATATTTACGCCCGCCGCTTCCGGATCACCCGCTGCAACTGGATCGCCATCCCGTCGCTGGACGAGGCCATCGACGCCACGGTGAAAATCCGGTCGCGGTTCCAGCCCGCCGCGGTGGAGATCCGGCCCTGCGGCGACAACGGCGCCGAAGTGACCTTCCGGGAACCCCAGCCGTCCATCACGCCCGGCCAGGCGGCGGTCTTCTACTGGGACGACGTCGTGGTGGGCGGCGGCTGGATCTACCGGATCGAACCCGAGTCCGCCTGAACGGCCCCACGGCACGCCCAATTGCCGACAAATCAATTGCCTGGCCGGGATCCCCGTGCTATGTTAGGTGCGGCCGCGCCGCCGCAGCCGCCCGCCCGGACCGGCCAGGGGAGACCTGAGTGACCGGACAGTCCGCCGCATCCTCCGTGCTCATCGTCACCGGCGAAAACTCCGGCGAGCGCTACGCCGCCCAGGTTCTCGACGCTTTCGCCAACCTGCCGGCCGCCGCCAACGTACAATTCTTCGGCAGCGGCGGCGACGCCATGCGCTGCCGCGGCGCCGAACTGCTGGCCGATGTCGCCGACCTGGCGGCCATCGGCCCGTGGAACGCCCTGAAGCTGACGGGGCACTACCTGCGGCTGTTCCGCGACAGCCTGCGGGAAGTCCGGCGCCGCGGGACGCGCGTCGCCCTGCTGGTGGATTTCCCCGACTTCAACCTGCGGCTGGCGCCCTGGCTGAAGCGACGCGGAGTCACCGTGCTGTACTACATCTCGCCCACTGTCTGGGCCTGGCGCGCCGGGCGCATCCGCACCATCCGCCGGAGCGTGGCGCGCATGCTCTGCATCTTCCCGTTCGAGGAGGACCTCTACCGCCGGCACCGCGTGCCGGTCCGTTACGTGGGCCACCCCCTCACGGCCACCCTGAGCGAGATCGAGCCGCCGGCCGCGTTCGCGGCGCGGAACGGGCTGGGCGCGGACGACGTCCCCGTCGCCGTGCTGCCGGGCAGCCGGCGGGCGGAGATCGAGCACATCCTGCCGGTGGTCCTGCGGGCGCTCCCCGCCATCGCCGCCGCCGTACCGGGCGCCCGGTTCCTCGTGCCCACTCCGTCGGCCGCGATCCGCGAGTCGGTTCAGCGCCGTCTGGCCGCGTTCTTCGCCGGCTCGCCGGCCGGCCTCGACCCGGACCGGATCGTGCTGGCTGAAAGCGGCGCCATCAGCTGCCTGGCCAACGCCCGGATGGGCATCGTCAAATCGGGCACGTCCACACTGCAGGCCGCTCTGGCGGGGACCCCGTTCGTCATGGTCTACCGTACCACCCCTGCCATGTGGCGGCTGGGCCGGCTGATCCTGCGCAACGCGCATTTCTCCATCGTCAACCTCATCGCCGGGCGCGAAGTGGTGCCGGAGCTGATGCAGGACCGGCTCAACCCGGAGGACCTCGCCCGGACGTTTCTCAACATTTTTCAGGATCCGGGCATCTATTCCCGGATGAAAGCGGAGCTGGCCGAAATCGCCGCCGGCTTCGGCACCCACGACGCCCCCGCCGAGGTGGCCGCCGAGCTGCGGCGGGCCCTCGACGGCAACCCGGCAACCCACGGAGGTACCTGATGCCCCTCAGCCCATATATGCGCCGCACGGCGCCGCTGCTCCTCCTGGTGGCCGCCCTGGCCGCTACCGCCACGGCTGCCACCGACCAGCCGCGATACGACACCCTCCAGACGACCCTGGTCGCGGACATCCAGCCCGCCGCCAACCGCCTGGAGGCGATCGCCGACGTGCGGATCCGGATCGTCGACCGGACCAACTACATCGCCTTCCGTCTGAACGGCAACCTGGCGGTGACCCACGTCGAGGACGACAGCGGCGAACCGCTCCGGTTCATCCAGGATGACACCGAAAAGTACGAGGTCATGATCAATCTGATCCGGCCCCGGGCGGCCGGCACGGAGATGACCATCCACCTGGAGTACAACGGCCTGTTCAGCCGCCTGGATTTCGACTTCTTCAAGCAGCTGGGCAATCCCCTGTACGCCTACATCAGTCCGGACATGGTGGAGTTGCCGGCCGCGTCCATGTGGTTCCCCCGCAACACCGATCCCATGGACCGTTCCGCTTACGAACTCCAGGTGACGCTGCCCACGGGCCTGCGCCCCTTCACCGCCGGCCTGTCCA
Source organism: Acidobacteriota bacterium (assembly GCA_029565065.1). Taxonomy (GTDB): domain Bacteria; phylum Acidobacteriota; class JAAYUB01; order JAAYUB01; family JAAYUB01; genus JAAYUB01. Next base: position 22,374 of record JAKQOW010000032.1, read on the forward strand.
CGGAGACCATCGATACGGGCCTGGCCAAGACCTACATTTTCAAGTCCGCCCAGGACATCCTGGCGCCCACGCTCGTCGCCGGCCGTTACCAGGTGCAGGACTACACCTTCGGCGACCTGACGCTCCAGACCTGGTTCCTGACGGAATTCCCGGAGCAGGCCGGCAGCGCCCAGCGGTACGCCGAGATCGTCCGGCACCTGCGCCACCGCTGGAATTGGCGGCCGGTCCAGGAGCCGCTGCGGATCGTTGAGGTGTCCGACAACTTCCAGGCGCAGTTCGGCATGCAGGACTCCGTCTTCCTCTCCACCAAGGAGTTCACCAGCAAGAATCCGGAAAATCGGCAGATCATCCGCAAGTTCGCCTATCAGAAGTGGCTGCTACCCATGCAGGTCGCCACGCCCGAGGACATCTGGATCCTGGAGGGGTTGTCCCAGTACGCCGCCGCCCTGTACTTTGAGGACGTCAAGGGCGCGGAGGCGTTCGACACCACCATGCGCCTGCTGGCGGTGGACGCCCTCAAGTACCAGGACGCGGAGCCCATCGCCCGGGGCGTGCACCTGGGGGTCGGTTCGGAGAAGTACGACTCGGTGGTGGTGGCCAAGTCGGCGTGGGTGTTCCACATGCTGCGGACGCTCGTCGGCAAGGAGAAATTCGAGGCGCTGCTCGCGACCGTCTGGGAGCGGGGCACCCGCGAGCCGCTCAGCACGGCGCTCATCGCGGACATCGCCCGGCAGGTGACCGGCACCGATTACGGCTGGTTCTTCAATCAATGGATCAACACTGTGGACCTGCCGGATTTTTCCGTGGAGTACATCGTCTACCGCCTCGCCAAGGGCGGCTTCCAGACGGTGGGCAAGGTGAACCAGACGCTGACCACGTTCCAGATTCCGCTGGAACTCAAGTTCGTCACCAAGGGCCAGGACGAGCTGAAGATGATCGACGTCAAGGGCGAGAGCACCCGGCTCAACATCGAGACCGAGACGCGGCCCATTCAGCTCGTCATCGACCCGAACTTCCGGATCCTGCGCAAGTCGGAGGAGCTGGAGATCCAGGTCCACATCGTCCGGGGCGATGAGTATTTCGCGCTCGGCGACTTCCCGTCGGCCACCGACGAGTACAAGCGCGTCCTCGAACGGCAGCCCCGCAACTCGCACGCGCTCTTCAGTCTGGCCCAGGTGTTCTACGAGCAGTTCAACTACAACACCGCCCAGAACACCTTCCGCGAGGCGCTCAACGGCGACCAGCAGCCGCCCTGGGTGGTGGCCCTCTGCTACATGTACATGGGCAAGATATTCGACGTGCTCGGGCAGCGCCAGCGCGCCGTCGCCGAGTACAACAAGGCCATCAACACCAACGACGACTCCCGCGGCGCCGTCACCGAGGCCACCAAGTACCTCAGCCAGCCCTTCACCCGCGCCAAGACCTACCTGCCGGGGCAGAAGGATGCCGCCGAGCCTGAGCCGAAGCAACCCGAGGAGGACACGCCCGATGCGGACGCGCCCGCAAAAGATCCCGGCCGTTAACCTCTGGCTGGCGGCCCTCCTCTGCGCCACCGGGCTGGCGGGCGCCGCCCGCGCCCAGGCGGCGTTCGCCTACACCGACCCTTCCCGGGTGGTCACGCTGGAGTTCAAGAGCGACACCCTGGCGATCATCAACGTGATCAATCTCACCGACACCGCCTTCGTGCTCGAACCCCACCACCTGGTGGGCATCAAGCGCAACGGCCTCACCGTCGTCGGCCAGGTGTTCACGGAGATCAAACCGGGCAACGTCGTGGTCTATTCGGCGTTCCGGATGATCCCGCCGCGCGCCGCCATGGGCACCGACATCCTCGGCGCGTTCCAGTTCGATCAGGACATCGTCAAGACCTATCTGAGCTGGAGCGGCCGCTTCCTGGAGCTGGAGGCGCTGAGCCCGGAGCGGTTCGAGTCGCTCATGGGCCGCCTCGCCGAGCTGGACCTGACCGCGGCCAATGTCCCGAAGATGTTCCAGCAGCGCCAGATCCTCGATCTGGGCGTCTACATTCCCTACGAGGAAGGCGACGCCATTCGTGACCTCCACGACGACTGCCTCACCGCCGACGGCATCAACCCGCCCAGGATCATCAAACGGCCGCAGCCCCGCCTGACTCCCGAGGCGGCCGCGGCCGGCTTCGCGGGAGTCGTCGAGGCGATCGCCCGGATGGATCCGTCGGGCAACGTGTCCGAGATCCGGCTCTCGCCCGATCCGCCCCACGGCATGGCGGAGCGGATCCGGGAGACCATCCGCAACTCGTGGAAATTCCTGCCCGCCACCTACAATGGCGAGGTGGTCACCACGGAGATCCGTTTCACCCTGCAATTTGGAGACACGCGTGCCCCGGAGCAAGATCCACAGCGTTGAGGCCCTGCGGGCGATCCTGGCCGATCTCCAGGCCGGCGGCCGGCGGGTGGTGTTCACCAACGGCTGCTTCGACCTCCTGCACCCCGGCCACATCCGCTACCTGCGCGAGGCGGCCGCCCTGGGCGACGTGCTGGTGGTCGCCGTCAACAGCGACGCCTCCGTGCGCCGGCTCAAGGGCGCGGCCCGGCCCATCCAGACCGAGTCGGAGCGGGCCGAGATCCTCGCCGCCCTCGAGATGGTGGACTACGTCACCATCTTCGACGACGACACGCCGCTGGCGGCGATCCGTGCCCTGAAGCCGGACGTGCTGGTCAAGGGCGGCGACTGGACCCCTGACCGCATCGTCGGGCGCGCGGACGTGGAGGCTTGCGGCGGCACGGTCCGCTCCCTGCCGTTCGCTCCGGGCTTTTCCACCTCCGCCCTGATCCGGCGGATCACGGGTGGCGATCCCGCGGCGTCCTGATCCCGCAGTGGAGCCGACGATGGATCCCCTGAGCTACTTCCAGCAGGCGATGGCCGGCCCGCCCGGCCGCCCGCGGCGGGTCTGCGGCTGCCCTGACACGGCTCACCCCATGGTGGCCGCCGCCGTGGTGGCGGCATCCGGACACCCCGTGCTGCTGGTGGCGCGGGACAATGACCACGCCGAACGGCTGGTTGAGGAACTCGCCTGGTGGCTCGGGCGGGACGGCCGGCCCACCGGCGCCGTGGCGCTGCTGCCGGCGCATGAGGCGGATCCGTACCGGGGCCTGTCCCCCCACCCGCGCATCCTGGCCCAGCGCAGCCAGACCCTTTGGCAGCTCCTGGACTGCCCGCCCGATGCTCTGGTCACGACGCCCGAGTGCCTGCTGGACCGATACCCTCCGCCGGACGCGTTCATCGCGCGGCTCCTGGAGCTGCGGCTGCAGCGCGAGATCCCGCTCCCGGAGATCCGCCGGCGCCTGCTGGACGCGGGTTACACCGCCGAAGACCCGGTCACCGAGCCCGGCGAGTTCGCCATCCGCGGCGGCGTCCTGGACGTTTACACGCCGCAGCTGGCCCACCCGATCCGGGTGGAGTTCTTCGGTGACGCCATCGAGTCGCTCCGTGCCTTCGATCCCGACAGCCAGCGTTCCATCGAGCTGCTGAACACCGTCACCATCATCCCCATGACGCCCGGCCCCGCCGGACCCGACTACCTGGCCGCACTGGCGGAGGCGGCGGCCCGGCGGTTCGCCGGCGAGGCGGATTCCGGGGCGCTGGCCGAGATCCTCGAGCCGCTGACGGGCGCCGTCCCCGCTCCCGGCCACGAGTACCTGGCGCCGCTGCTCGGCCCGGCCGCGGCCGGCCTCTGGGATTATCTCGGCCCGGACCGCCCGGCGGTCCTGTTCGTGGACGACATCACCGGCCGGCTGGCGGGTTTCTGGGACGCACAGGCCGAGCGCTACCGGGAGGCCGTCATCGCCGGACGGCCCGCGTTGCCGACGTCCGACCATTTCCACCCGGCTGAGGCGGCGGGGGCGCTCATCGACCAGCCGGCGTGCGTGCACGTGGAGTCCTTCCCGGCGGATGGCGCCGCGGCCATCACCCTGCGTGTCACGCCGACCACCTCGTTCCTGGGCAATTTCACCGGGCTGGCCCAGCACATCACCGGCACGCGGGAGCACATCCTGCTGGTGCTCTCCTCGCGGGGCCGCTGCGAGCGCATCCACGATCTGTGCGAAGAGTACGGCATCGCCCACCGCTGGCTGGAGGAACTGCGCTGGGCGGACCTGGACCTGTCCGCCGGCCGTCAGGTGATCATCACCCAGGGACCACTGGAGCGGGGCTTCCGCCTGCCCGACCTGTCGCTGGCGGTGTTCGCCAGCGACGACATCTATCCCCGCGGCCGCCGGCGCCGGGCGGAGCTGCCGGCCCGGCGGTTCGCCTCCATCTCGGCCTTCTTTTCCGATTTCCGCGACCTGAAGCCGGGTGACTACGTCGTGCACGTGGACCACGGGGTTGGCATCTTCCGCGGCCTGGAGCGGATCGCCGTCGCCGGCACGGAACAGGAGTTCGCCCATCTCGAGTACGCCGACCGCGCCCAGCTCTACGTTCCAGCCGAGCGGCTCGATCTGGTGCAGCGATTCGCCGGCAGTGAGACCGCCGCGCCATCCATGGACCGCCTGGGCGGCGCCACCTGGCAGAAGACGCGCGCGCGGGTGAAGAAATCCCTCCAGGACATGGCCAACGAGCTGATCCGGCTGTACGCCCGCCGCTCGTCGGCCCCCGGCTTCGCCTTCCCCCCCGACGACCACTGGCAGCGGGAGTTCGAAAACATGTTCGAATTCGAGGAGACGCCGGACCAGTGGACGGCTATCCAGGACATCAAGCGCGACATGGAATCGCCCCGCCCCATGGATCGCCTGCTCTGCGGCGACGTGGGCTACGGCAAGACCGAGGTGGCCATGCGCGCCGCGTTCAAGGCGGTCGGCGCCGGGCGGCAGGTGGCCGTGCTCGCACCCACCACGGTGCTGGCCTTCCAGCACCTGAACACCTTCCGCAACCGCTTCGCCTCCTTCCCCGTGCGCATTGAGCTGCTCAGCCGGTTTCGCAGCGCCCGCGAACAGAAGGCGGTGCTGGCCGACCTGGCCGAGGGCAAGGTGGACGTCATCGTGGGTACTCACCGCTTGTTGTCCAAAGATGTGGTGTGCCCCCGCCTCGGCCTGCTGATCGTGGACGAGGAACAGCGCTTCGGCGTGCGTCACAAGGAGCGGATCAAACAGCTTCGCAGCGACCTGGACGTCCTGACCCTCACCGCCACGCCCATTCCCCGCACGCTGCACATGGGGATCGTGGGCATCCGCGACATCTCGGTCATCGAGACGCCGCCGAAGGACCGGCTCTCGATCCAGACCCAGGTGATCCGGTTCGCCGAGGACGCGATCCAGGAGGCGGTGCGGCAGGAGCTGGCCCGCCACGGCCAGGTCTACTTCATCCACAACCGGATCGAAACCATTTATGAGATCAGCGCCCGGATCCGCGAGCTCGTGCCCGAGGCGCGGGTGGTGATCGCCCACGGCCAGATGCCCGAGAGCGAGCTGGAGCGCATTCTGCTCGCCTTCATCGCCCAGGAGTACGACGTCCTCCTGTCCACCACCATCATCGAGAACGGCATCGACATCCCCCTGGTCAACACCATCATCATCAACCACGCCCACCGCTTCGGCCTCGCGCAGCTCTACCAGCTCCGCGGCCGGGTGGGCCGCTCCAACCGGCGGGCCTACGCCTGGCTGTTCGTGCCGTCGTTCGAACAGCTCACCGACCCGGCTCGCAAGCGCCTGGCGGCCATCCGCGACTTCACCGAGCTCGGCGCCGGGTTCCGCCTGGCGGCGCTGGACCTGGAGATCCGCGGCGCGGGCAACCTGCTGGGCGCGGAACAGCACGGGCACATCGAGGCGGTGGGCTTCGAGATGTACTGCCGCCTGCTCGAGGAGGCCGTCCGGGAGTTGAAGGGCGAACGCTACCTGCCCCCCGAGCGCCTCAAGCTCAACCTCCACGTCAAGCTCCGCATCCCCGCCGATTATATCCCCCAGGAGGCGGAGCGTCTGCGGCTCTACAAGCGCATCGCCTCGGCGGCCGACGACGCCGCCCTCCAGGAGCTGCGCGCGGAAGTCCGGGACCGGTACGGCGCCTTCCCCGAAGTGCTCGAGTACCTGTTCGAGTACATGCAGCTCAAGCTGCTGGCCACCCGACTGGCCGTGCTCTCCATCGAGCGCCGGCAGGACGAGTTCCGGATCCAGTTCTCCGAGGACTCCCCGGTGGACACCGACCGGCTGATCCGCAAGATCGAGGCGGGCGAGCCCCTCGCGTTCGCGCCGGGAGGTTTTCTCATCCTCCGGCGGACATTCTCATCCATCCCCGAGATGTTCCAGCACCTGAAAAGCACATTGCTGGAGCTGCGCGCCTGTGGTAATATTTCCTGATTTGAAAGGGCATGATGCACGCGAACGGTCCCTATCGCCAACTCCGCCGAATCCGCCGGCAGCCACCGGGCCTGCCAGCGGCGATGCCGTGCGCCCTGGCGCTGGCGCTGGCGCTGGCGGCTTGCCGGGGCGAGGAGAGCGGTGAAGGCGTCCCGCCCGGTCCCGCCTCAGCCTGGTTCCAGCCGGATCGGGCCGTGGTCCTCACGGTGGGGAAGGCCGTCTTCACGTCGCACGAATTCATCCAGTTCCGGCAGGGCTTCGTGTCCACCATCGGTGATTCGGCCCCGCTGGGCAGCGCCGAGAACACCACCATCCTCAACGAATTCATCGAGCGCAGCCTGCTGTTGACCGCCGCCCGCGACGACGGGATCAGCCGACCGCCTGATCTTGGCGACGGCGCGAAACAACCGGCGCAAACCAGCGCCGCCGACGGACTGACGCTGTCCAGCGACGAGTTGATCATCCAGGAGTATTTGAACCGGCGGCTCGGCGAGCGACTCCAGGTGACCGAAGCAGAGGCTGAAGCCCACTTCGCCCAGCACAGCGGGGAGTATCTGGCGCCCAAGCGCTTCCACGTGCGCGAAATCCTCGTGGACGACGAAGGGTTGGCCCGGCAGATCCACGCCGAACTCCGCGAGAGCGGCAAGCCGCGTTTCAGCGCCTTCGCCCGGCAGTTCTCCCGCGCCCCATCCGCCGCCAACGGCGGCGATCTCGGATTTTTCCAACCGGGGCAGCTGCCGCCCGATTTCGAGGCGATCATCGTCGGACTGAAACCGGGCAGCTACTCCGAGGTGATGCGGACCCAGTACGGATTCCACATCTTCTATCTGGAAGAGGTTATCCAGTCCCATCCCCAGAAATATTACGAAGTCCGGGAAGCGATCATCCAGCAGCTGCGCATGGACAAGGAGCGGGCCGCCCACGCCACCCTGCTCGACGAGCTGGTCGTCCGGTACCGGCCGGCGCTCCATCGGCAGGCGCTGGATTTTGTCCCCGACCCATCAATCCTGACCCGAACCATCGTGGAGGCCGACCATGCGAAATAGAGCGCTCGCGGCCCTGGCGGGCCTGCTGCTCGCCGGGCTGATTCCCGGCTGGATCCGGGGCGAGGTGATCGAGCAGATCGTCGCCCAGGTCAACAACGACATCATCACCCTGACCCAGTACAACCGCGAGAAGGACACCGTGCTCAAGCAGATGCGCGGCCGCTACCAGGGCGACGAGCTGACCGCCCGCTACAACGAAACGGTGAAGCAGATCCTGCCCACCCTCATCAACGAATTGCTGCTCGTCCAGAAAGCCAACGAGTACGGCATGAGCGAGGACCTGGATCTGGAGGCCAACGCCTACCTGGAAGACCTGATGAAACAGAACAGCATCCCCAACATGGATGCGCTCAAACAGGAGATGGCCCGGGCGGGAATCGTCTACGCCGACTACTATGAGAACCTGAAGCGCCAGATCCTGGTCAGCCGGATCCGGGGCGCCATCGTCCGCCAGCGGATCAAGGTCATGACCGGCGAGGTGGAAAAGTACTACCAGGACCATGTCCAAGAGTTCACCACACCCGAGCAGGTGGAGCTGGCCGAGATCGTCCTCTACACGAAGGACAAGAATGCCGACGAGGTGCGGGCCCGAATCAACCAAGTCCACCAGGAGCTGTCGGCCGGCCAGGCATTCGCGGATCTGGCCAAGGCGTTCTCCGACGGCCCGTCGGCCAAGGACGGCGGCAACATCGGCAGCTTCCCCCTGTCCAACCTGACCCCCGCCATCCGGGAGGTGGTCCAGACACTGCAAACCGGCCAGTACAGCCGCGTATTGGAGATGGATTTCGGTTTCGAGGTCCTCCAGCTCGTCAAGCGGACCCCCGCCGTGCAGCGTCCCCTCGAAGAGGTCCGCCGCGACGTCGAGGAACAGCTCTTCCGAACCCGGCTGGAGCCGGTGATGAAGGAGTTCATGGTGGAGCTGCGCAAGCAGGCCTACGTGTACGTGTTTCCTGAATTCCGCGGGGATTACGACCCCGACGCCGAGGCCAAGTAAGGGTCCGCGGGGAGCCGCGCCGGCATGCGCCTCGACATGTTTCTGCGCGTGAGCCGGATCATCGCCCGCCGCCCGCTGGGCAAGCGGCTGTGCGACAACGGCGCCGTGCGGGTCAACGGGCGGACGGCCAAGGCGGCTCAGGAGATCCGCGCCGGCGACATCATCGAAGTGGACGCGCCCGGCGCACGCCACCGCTACCGCGTGGAGCGGCTGCCCGACGGGCGCAACGTCGCCCGGACCGAAGCCCGCGAGCTGGCCACGCTGCTCGACACCGAACGGAAGGACATACTGGATTGAAAGCCAAATACGTTTCCGATTACCTCCCGAACCAGAACGTCGACGACGTGTTTCTGGTGATCCGCAAGGAGATCCGGCCGAAAAAGCAGGGTGGGGACTTCATCTTCACCGTGCTGGCCGACCGGACCGGCGCCATCACCGCCTTCCTCTGGGACAACGTGGATGTCTTCCGCGCCAAGTTCGACGTGGACCAGTTCGTCCACGTGATCGGGATGACCAAGGAATTCAACAACGCCACCCAGATCACCATCCACAAAATCCGGCGGGTCGAATCCGACCAGGTGGAACTGGACGACTTCATCCGCAAGTCGCACCGCGACACCGACCAGAGCTACGCCGCCCTCCTCGACTGCATCCACCAGGAGGTGACCGACCCGTACCTGCGCCGCCTGCTCCTCGACATCTTCGGCGAGCCGGAGCTGCAGGCCCGCTTCAAGCAGTGCCCCGCGGCCAAGGCGCTCCATCACGCGTACATCGGCGGCCTGCTGGATCACACGCTGTCGGTGATGCAACTGTGCATCCGCATCTGCCAGCATTACCCCTTTCTGAACAAGAGCATGCTGCTGGCGGGCGCCGCACTCCACGACATCGGCAAGCTGGACGAGCTGGTCTGGGGCAAGAGCATCGATTACACCGACGAGGGCCGCCTCGTCGGGCACATCACCATGGAAGCCATCCTGCTGGACCGCCGGATGTCGGCCGTCCCCGATTTTCCCGCCGACCTCCGGATGGAGTTGCTCCACCTGGTGATCAGCCATCACCGCGAACTGGAATTCGGATCGCCCAAACGCCCCAAGACACTGGAAGCGCTGGCCCTGTCCTACCTGGACGATCTCGACGCCAAGCTGGGCACCTTTCTCGAGGCGATCCAGCAGGCTGGCGAGAGCGATCACTGGACTCCGTACAACACCAACCTGCAGCGGTTCATCTACCGCCGTTCGGCCGCGGAGGACAAGCCGGCGGAGGGCGGGGGAACCGACGAATGATTTGGTTTTTTTTAACCGCTGTGCTAAGATCCTCAGCGGCATGGATTTTTAACGACCGGACAATGGGAATCCTGGACCGTCCGGTGGCGTAAAGATATTTTTTCCTGACAACACAAGCCGGATTCCCGCCCTACAACCTTCAAGCTCGAGGTGTACACCATGAGCCGTGAAATGATGGTGCACGTCACCCCGTTCGAGGTGCATGCCGCCATTCTGGAGGACGGTGCGCTGGCCGAATACCATGTGGAGCGCCGCAAGGACCGCAGCATCGTCGGCAACATCTACAAGGGCCGGGTGGGAAAAGTGCTGCCGGGCATGCAGTCCGCCTTTGTGGACATCGGCATCGAAAAGAACGCCTTCCTCTATGTCACCGATTTCTTCGAGGAGTTCGCCGATCTAAAGGAAACCCTCGACGTGGACGTGCCCAAGGGACGCGCCGCCAAACCGCCGGCGCCGCCGCCCGAGGAGCCGACCGAAGCGGAAACCGCCATCTCGGCGCCGTCCGACGGAGAAGACGGCGAGACGGCGACTGCCCCGGCGGCGGATGCCGAACCCGTCGCGGCCGAGGGACCGGCCGAGGCACCGAAAAAGCGCCGCCGTTCCCGCCGGTCGTCCCGCTCCCGGTCGCGCACGCGAGCCGCCGCCGACGCAACGGCCGCGGATTCCGAAGCCGCCGGGGCCACGCCGGCATCGGCTGAACCGCCGGCGGAGACCGCCGTCGAAGCGTCCGCGGGCATGGAATCTCTCCCGGCGGAGGCCGCCGTCACCCCGGCGGAACCGTCCTGGACCTCCCCCTGGGCCCAGCCTGCCGCCGACGCGCCGGAACCGGAGCGCGACCGCACCGACGCCGAAGACGGCACGGCGACCATCCGCTTCCCCGACTCCGACCTCACCTTCTGCGCCAGCCGCCCGCGCGGCGGCCGCCGGAAGCGCAAGGGGTTCAACCTGGCCGGCGAGGCGGAGCCCGGCAACATCGCCACCATGCTGAAGCAGGGCCAGGAGATCATCGTCCAGGTCATGAAGGAACCCATGTCCCTGAAGAGCGCCCGGATCACCTCCCACATCTCGCTCCCCGGGCGCCAGCTTGTGTTCCTGCCCACCGTCAATCACGTGGGCGTGTCCCGCAAGATCCACAGCGACCAGGAGCGGAAACGGCTCCGGACCATCATCACCCAGAACCGCAAGGACCGTCCGGGCGGATTCATCATCCGCACGGCCAGCGAGGGGCTCAGCGAGGCCGAGCTGGTCCAGGACATGGAATACCTGATGAAGACGTGGGAGGACATCCAGGCCCGCGGCGCCGCCGAATCCGCTCCGTGTCTCCTCTACCAGGAGCTGGACCTGGTGGAAAAACTCCTCCGGGACAAGCTGGACGACAGCTTCCAAAACATCTGGGTGGACGACGAGGCCGAGTACGCGGCCATCGTAAACTTCGTTGAGCGCTTCATGCCCACGCTCCTGTCGCGCGTGAAACTGTACTCGCGCGACGCCTCGATCTTCGACCATTTCAACCTGACGCCCGAGATCCAGCGTGCCACCCGGCAGAAGGTCTGGCTCCCGTCCGGCGGCTTCATCGTCGTCAACCACACCGAAGCGCTCGTGGCCATCGACGTCAACAGCGGCAAGTACGTGGGCAAGGGAAACAGCTTCGAGGAGACCATCACCAAGATCAACGTGGATGCGGCCAAGGAGGCCATGCGCCAGATCCGCCTGCGGAATCTCGGCGGCATCATCGTGATCGATTTCATCGACATGCAGGAGAAGAAAAGCAAGCGGCTGGTTCTGGACGCCCTGACGCTGGAGCTGCGCAAGGACAAGGTACCCACCAAAGTCATTCCGTTCAATGATTTCGGCATGGTGATCATGACCCGGAAACGGTCGGCCAGCGCCCTGGAGAAGAATCTGTCCGAGCCCTGTTCCCTGTGCGGCGGGTCGGGATTCACCAAGTCCGTGTCCACGATCTGTTATGAGATCTACGCGCATGTGGCGCGGATGCGCAAGTCGCTGGAAGGCACCCAGGTCGAAATCCGCGCCCATCCGAACGTCATCCGGGCGCTCAAGAGCATCGAGCGGGAAGTGGTCGCGGCGATCGAGAAAGATTTCCACCGGCCGGCCGTCCTGATCCCGGACTCGACGCTGGAACTCACCGCGTTCGACATCGTCGGCATCTGACGGCGCCGCCCCGCGCGGCCCTCAAAACAGCAAGGCGGGCTGCTGGACGCAGCCCGCCTCGTTTTTTATCGGTCGATGGAATCGGGTCAGTGACGGCGCGGCCCGCGGGGACCGCGGTCCCGGTCGCCATGCCCCTCGCGGCGGTCGCGGTGCTCGCGATGGTGGCCGTGGCTCTCGGACGAACCGGATTCCTCCATGCCCGCCGGCGGTTCCTGCAGGGCCTTCATGCTGAGCCGAATCTTGTTGGGCGGCTCGATTCCCAGCACCTTGACCTGGATCTCGTCCCCGACGTTGACCACGTCGCGGATGTCGTGGGTGCGCTGGTGGGCGACTTCGGAGATGTGCATCAGCCCCTCGGTTCCGGGGAAAATCTCCACGAACGCGCCATAGGTCTCCAGGCGGGTCACCCGGCCGGTGTAGACCTTGCCGATCTCCGCCTCCTCGCACAGCTCGTTGATCCGGCGGATGGCGTCCTGGGCCGACTGCTCGTCGGACGCATAAATCTTGACCTTGCCGTCGTCCTCGATGTCGATTTTGGCGCCGGTGGCGAGGACAATCGCCTTGATGTTCTTGCCGCCGGGCCCGATGAGGTCCTTGATGCGGTGCACGGCGATCTCCATGGTGTGGAGCCGCGGCGCATTGGCGGCCAGGTTCTCGCGCGGCTTGGCCAGCACCGCGTTCATCTTGCCCAGAATGTACATGCGGCCGCGTTTGGCCTGGTCCAGCGCCTGCTTCATGATCTCCGGGGTGATGCCGGTGATCTTGATGTCCATCTGCAGGGCGGTGACGCCGTCGACGGTGCCGGCCACCTTGAAATCCATGTCGCCGTAATGATCCTCAAACCCGGCGATGTCCGTCAGGACGGCGTAGCGGTCGCCTTCCTTGATCAGGCCCATGGCCACGCCGGCGATGTGCTTCGGAATGGGAACGCCGGCATCCATGAGCGCCAGCGAGCCGCCGCAGACGGTGGCCATGGACGACGAGCCGTTGGATTCCAGGATGTCGGAGACGACCCGGATGGTGTAGGGAAACTGCTCCTCGGCGGGCGCCATGGCCTTGAGCGCCTTCTCGGCCAGTGCGCCGTGGCCGATCTCCCGGCGGCCGGGGCCGCGCAGGAAGGCCACCTCGCCCACGCTGAACGGCGGGAAATTGTAGTGGACCATGAAGGTCTTTTCCGATTCGCCGTCCAGGGTGTCCATGATCTGAGTGTCTTCGGGCGTGCCCAGCGTGGCGGTGACCAGCGCCTGGGTCTCGCCGCGGGTGAACAGCGCCGAGCCGTGAGTGCGGGGCATGACCCCCACCTCGATGTCGATGGGCCGGATCTCCTCGGTGCCCCGGCGGTCGGGCCGCGTGCCCTTCACCAGGATCTCCTCGCGGAAGATCTCTTCCTTCAGTTTCTCGAAGATGCCGCCGAACAGGACCTTCTTTTCCTTCTCTTCCTCGGAGATGGCGCCGAGGAGCTCGTCCTTCACGGCGCCCATGGCGCGCTCGCTGGCCAACTTGCCCGGGGTGTACAGCGCGGCCAGGATCTTGTCGGCGACCGCCTGCCGGACTTCGGCCACGGCCTCGGCGGGCATGACCGGCGGCTCCACCACGGGCTTGACCGGCTGCTTCTGCTGCGCCAGGTGCTTGATCAGACCGATGATCTTGCGGATCTGCTCATGGGCCAGCAGCAGCGATTCGAGCAGGACCTCCTCGCTGACCTCCTTGGCCGCGGCCTCCACCATCACCAGGGCGTCCTCGGAGCCGGCGACCACCAGGTTCAGGCGGCTGGCCGCGAGCTGGGCCGGAGTCGGGTTGACCACGTGCTGATTGTCGACGTAGCCCATGCGCACGCCCGCGATGGGAGTGGTGAAGGGGATGTCCGACAGGTACAGCGCCGCCGAGGCGCCGCAAATACTCATGGTGTCGGGATCGTTGACCCCGTCCGCCGAAAACACCAGCGCGACGATCTGGGTGTCGCGGAAGTAGCCCTCCGGAAACAGGGGGCGCAGCGGCCGGTCGATGAGGCGGCTGGTCAGGATCTCCTTCTCCGACGGCCGGCCCTCGCGCTTGTGGAAGCCGCCCGGAAACTTGCCGGCGGCATAGGTATACTCGCGGTAATCAACGGTCAGGGGCAGGAACGAGGCGTTCTCCCGGGGCTTGGTAGCGGCGCAGGCCGTGGCCATGATCACGGTGTCGCCGTAGCGGATCAGCGCCGCGCCGTTGGCCTGTTTGGCCAGCCGGCCGGTTTCGATGGTCAGCTCGCGGCCCCCGATTTCAACCGATGCACGGTAAATCATATCGAATCCTCCAGATGCGTGTGTCTCCCCGGTGTCGTGATCCGGGATGCCGGTGGGGCATCGGCCGATAGTCTCAGGATGACGGGAAGGAAAACATAACAAGACGCCGGCGGGAGGGGGCACCCCTTCCTCGCGGCGTCTTGGTCAGTATCAGTCTCGGGTGCGGTCAAATTAGCGGTTACTTCCTCAGCCCCAGCTCGCCGATGAGCTTGCGATAGCGCTCGATGTCGGTCTGCTTCAGGTATTCCAGCAGCCGTTTCCGCTGCCCCACGAGCTGCAGGAGACCGCGCCGGGAATGATGATCCTTGACGTGGGACCGGAAATGCTCGTTGAGGTCGTTGATGCGCTGGGTCAGCAGCGCCACCTGGACTTCCGTGGACCCGACGTCCTTCGTGTGGCGCTGGTACTGCTTCATGATCTGCTGCTTCGATTCGTTCGTCAGAGACAAGAGTGTCCTCCTCGGGCGTCAATCAAAAGACAGACTTTTTATCACAGCTTCCCCGGCCTGTAAAGAGAAATTTTTCCCGAGACTGCAGAGCCGCCCTCGGGGATCCGCCGTGCCGGGGCGATGAAAACAGGCATCGGATCTGCTACAATGGCCGCCTGTCGCCACAGGAGTCCGCATCGATGGTTCGACTGCTCACCCCGCTGCTGTTTGTCTTCGGCTGGCTGGCCGGCCTGGGAATCCTCCCGGCCGCGGCCCCCGCCGGGTCACCGCCAGCGGACGGCGAACCGGCGACGGCGACGCCGGACGCCGCAACCGTGGAGCGGGTGCTGGCCAAGCTCGAGCGGCTCACCGGCGTGTCGCGGAAGCGGCCCGTGGCCGCGCGCACCATGAGCAGGGCCGAGATCGAGACCCTGGTGCTGCGCAAGCTCGGCGCGGATTACACCGAGGCCGAGATCCGCGAAGAGACACTCATTCTGGAAACCCTGGGGCTCGTGCCGGCCGGGACGGATCTGAAGCGGCTGGTCGCGGACCTCTACACCGAGCAACTGGGCGGCTATTATGACCCGGACAGCGGTGCCTACGTGATGGCCGACTGGATCGAGCCGGTTCTGCAGGAAGCGGTCATGGCCCATGAGCTGGTCCATGCCCTGCAGGACCAATCCGGCGGGATCAGCGCCCTCCAGGCCCAGGTCCGCCATGACGACGACGCCGCTTTGGCGTTGATGGCGTTGCTCGAAGGCACGGCCACCCTCGCGATGCTGGCGTACATGACCGACGCCCCGGTGGAGCAGGTTGCCGCCATCCCCGGCATCGCCGCCATGATGCGCACCGCCGCCCGGCAGTCACAGGGACAGGCGGCGGTGTTCGCCCGGGCGCCGGCCTTCCTGCAGGCCGCCATGCTTTTCCCCTATCTCGAGGGCACCGACTTCGTCTGCCGGCTGATGGAAACGCGAACCTTCGCCCAGACCCTCCGGCTGGTGGAGCATCCACCCGCCACCACCGAGCAGATTCTGCGGTCGGAAAAGTACCTGGCGACACCGCCCGAAGGCGGCCGGCCGCTCGCCCTGGACGAATCGTGCTGGCGTGAGATGGGACGGCCCGTCGGCCAGCCCCGCCACTGGGGCCAGTTCCAGCTGGCCGAGTTTCTGAAGCGCGGCCTGCCCGATGCGGACGCCGCTGGAGCCGCCCGCGGCTGGGGTGGCGATGTCCTGGTGCTGGTGGAGCGCAGCGACGGCCGCCCTCCGCTGGTCCTGTGGCTCATCGCCTGGGATGCCCCCGCCGACGCCGACCGGTTCCAGGCCGCCCTGGCCGCCTGGCCCGCCGACGCCCCCCGGCTCGTGGCGACGCGGACCGCGCCCGACGCAGTGCTCCTCCGGATCGGAAACGGCCCGCCATGAAACGCCTCGAAGACCGCATCTACGACGCCCTGCGCGGCACGGTGGCCCCGGTACCGGCCGCCGAACTGTGTGTCCGCCACCTGGGTGCCGCGTCGTCAGGCCAGGCGGCTGCGGTGCGGATACTCGAGGCGGCCCTCCGGCGCGACCCGCGCTTCCGCCGCCTGCCCGAAGGCTGGGAAGCCGTCCCCGATTCGGCTGGCGACCGGCTGGCGGCGCTCCGCTGGACGGTGCTCTCGGCGGCCACCCGGCCGTCCGGCCAGGGGCCGCTGCGGCTCGTAGCCGTAACCCGTTACCAGCCCGGCGCCGACTCACCCGTCGAATGCCAGATCGCCGCCGTGGGGCCCACGGATGCGCTGCGGGAAGCCGCCGCCGCATTGGAGGGCTTGGCGACGCCGCAGCTCCTCACCGAGCTCAAGGTGTTGCGCGTTCTGGACGAGGCGTTCGCCGGCGGCGGCCTGTGTCTCCGGGGATTGAACGCCCGGGACCTCGGTCCCTGGCTTCAGGTCGCCGAAGACACCGGTTCCGTGTTGCCGGAGCCGCTCCGGTCACTGGCCGACGTGGGCTGGCTGGCTCTGCCCGGCGGGACGCGGCCCGGCCTCGACACCCTGCTGGATTTCGCCGCCGTGGCGACCCGCCGGGACGATCCGTTCATGGACGAGCTGGCCGCGCT
This sequence comes from Acidobacteriota bacterium, assembly GCA_029565065.1. Classification (GTDB taxonomy): domain Bacteria; phylum Acidobacteriota; class JAAYUB01; order JAAYUB01; family JAAYUB01; genus JAAYUB01. Next base: position 38,989 of record JAKQOW010000032.1, read on the forward strand.
GCCGGCACTGTTGCCGCGGCTGGCCGCCGAGCTGGCGATCCAGGGTGTGGAGCGGCTCGACGAGCTGGACGACGCACTGGCCGCCCGCCACGCCCCGGTGGATTTCGGGCCCTACGCCTTCACGCCGGCCGACCTGGCGGCGCTCCCTGAAACCCCGGGCGTTTACCTGTTCCTGGACGCCCGCGACTCGGTCATCTACGTGGGCAAGAGCGTCAACCTGCGCCGGCGGGTTCAAAGCTATTTCCGCTGGCGGGCCGACGACGACCCGAAGCTGGTGCGAATCCAGCGCGACACCCGCCGGTTGCGCCACATCGTTCTCGGTTCCGATCTGGAGGCGCTGCTGGAGGAAGCCGAGCTCATCGCCCGTCACCAGCCCACCGTCAATGTTCAACTGGATGTCCAACCGACGCCCAGGGAGAAGGGGATCGAGGACGTGCTCCTGGCCCTGCTGCCCCACCCCGAAGCCGGGAAAGCCCGCCTCTGGACGTTGCACCCCGGCGGCCAGGTCCACAGCCTGGCCCTGGCGCGGACCGGCGCTCCGCCCGAGACGTTGGACGCCGTCCTGGCCGCTGTCGCCGCCGGCCTGCCGCACCCGGCCCTGCAGGTGTACCGGGAAGCATCTTTCCCGCTGGCGCTGCGCTGGCTCCGCAAGAACAGCCAATCCATCACATTTTTTAAGTACCACGATTTCACCGACCGCGCCGCCCTGGCCCGCGCCATCGGGCGCGCCCTCGCCGAGCCCGCCGCCGACGGACCCCGCATCTACCGCTGACGGCCCGCTTACAAATCGCGACAATTCCGTACAAGATCCGGCTTCCCCCCGCCCGCGCGGTTGTCTAGCATAGGCATTCGTATGACGGACCATCTTGACTGAACACCCCGTCAATCCATCCGGATGAGGAGCCTATGTTCGGAAACCCGTTCAGCCATCGCCTGCCCCCGGGCAGCTACGAAAAATTCCTGGAGAGCGGCAACCTTTCGTTCCTGTACCGCCCCGAGCTGTTCGACCTAGTTATCCTGCTTATCTACTTCGGCGTACTTATCTTCTTGAGCGCCTACGGGCTGCGCCGGTTTTACTACCTCCACCTCTTCCGCAAGCACCGCCACGATCGGGTGGCGCCGGCGGGCCGCTTCGAGGAACTGCCCATGGTCACGGTGCAGCTCCCCATGTACAACGAGATGTACGTGGGCCCCCGGATCCTCAACTCCGCCTGCCAGCTGGACTATCCCAAGGACAAGCTCCACATCCAGGTCCTGGACGATTCCACCGATGAGACGGTGGACATCATGCAGCAGGCGGTGGCGTACTGGACCGACCGCGGCTTCGACGTGGAGTACATCCACCGGACCAACCGCGGCGGCTTCAAGGCCGGCGCGCTGGAGAACGGACTGCGTACCGCCAAGGGCGACATCGTGGCCATCTTCGACGCCGACTTCGTGCCCCATTCCGATTTTCTCCAGCGCACGGTGCATCACTTCATCGACCCGCGGGTGGCGATCGTGCAGACTCGCTGGACCCACCTCAACGGCGACTACTCCCTGCTGACCCGCGCCCAGACCCTGTTTCTCGACGGCCACTTCATGATGGAAAGCCTGCCTCGAGCCCGCGCCGGGCTGTTCGTCAACTTCAACGGCACTGCCGGCCTGTGGCGCAAGCAGGCGATCGCCGACGCCGGCGGTTGGAGCCACGACACGATCACCGAGGATCTGGACCTGAGCCTGCGCACCCAGATGAAGGGTTGGAAGTTCGTCTACCTGCCCGAGATCGAGTGCCCCGCCGAGCTGCCGGTGGAGATGAACGCCTTCAAGAACCAGCAAAACCGCTGGGCCAAGGGCTCCACCCAGGTCTGCCTCAAGATGCTGGGCCCCATCCTCCGGGCGCCGCTCCCCCGCCCCATCAAGACCGAGGCGGTGTTCCACTTGACCGCCAACTTCGCTTATCCGCTGATGGTGCTGCTGTCGCTCGTCCTGCTGCCGGCGATCATCGTGCGCTTCCACCAGGGCATCTGGGAGATGCTGGTTCTGGACCTGCCTATCTTCGTCGCCTCCACGCTGAGCGTGGCGCTGTTTTACATCCATTCCCAGAAAGCGCTGTACACCGACTGGAAAGAGCGGGTCCGGCTCCTGCCGTTCCTCATGGCGCTGGGCATCGGCCTGACGGTAACCAACGGCAAGGCCGTGATTGAGGCGGTGCTCGGCATCAAGTCGGCTTTCGTCCGCACCCCCAAGTACCATGTCACCGGCCGGAAAGACAGCTGGCTGCGGAAAAAGTACCGCGGCAAGATCGGCATCTGGCCGTTGGTGGAGATCGCGTTCGGCTGCTACTTCACCTGGGTGTTCGGCTACTGCGTGGCGATCGGCAATTTCGGCGTCCTCCCCTTCCTGCTGCTGTTCATCGTCGGGTACTTTTACACCGGCTTCTCCTCGCTGTTCCACAACCTGCTCAAGTTCCCCTTTGTGGACGTGCAGTACCGCCGGTTGCGGGCGCTGCTCGACTAGCGCCGGCTCCCTTCGACTGATACGCAACGACCGGGCCGAGCGCCCGGTCGTTTCGTTTTCGGAATCATCGTGCCGGCGCCCGGCAGGTCAGGCGTCCGCTTCCCCGGCCGGCTCGCCCGGCGGGAGGGCCGGCGCCACCCGCAGCGTTTTGAATTTCATCAACCGGACCAGTCCGGCCGTCCCTTTCACCTTCTGCACGTACTTGCAGCGGGTCCAGCGAATGTCGGCCGCCGGCTCGCGCCGGGCGCCCGAGTACCAGGCCGCCACCGCCGCCGCCTCGCGCAAGTCGGCCAGCGGCGGATCCGTCTTCTGCCCCCAGGCCAGGACCACGTGGGATCCGGCGTAGTCGGTGGCGTGCAACCACACATCGTCCGGACGGCTGGCGCCGAACGTCAGCCGGTCATTTTCGGCGGCGCTACGCCCCACCCGCACTTCCAGGCCGCTCCGGGTTCGGAACCGGCGAAACCGCGGGTTCGCCGCACCGCTGCCTTTGGCCGGCCGCTTGCGCGCCGCCGGGGGCCGCGGTACCGCCGCCGGCGCTGCGGACAACTCGCTGTCGCGGACGGCCGCCCGGACGACGGCCTCCTGCCGCGCCAGCGCCTCCCGGCGCTCGCGCTCCGCGCGGAGATGCTCCGGCAGATTCTCGCGCGCCTGACGCGCCTTGCGCCAGCGCCGGAAGTAGATGTCGGCGTTCTCGCGAAGGGTTTTCTCCGGATTCAACGGGACGCAGACGGCGGGACCGTCCGGCTGGTACACGTCGGGCACCTCCACGGAGACGCCCCGGTACGCGGCCCCCAGGCGGTGCAGGTGGGCCAGGATCAGCTCACCGTATCGCTGACCTGTTTCGGCGTCAACGGTCCGCGCCAACTCCCGCTCCAGCGCCGCCACCCGGTCCTCGGACTTCCGGAGTTTCGTCCCCAGGACGCGGGCGGCGGCATCCCGCCGGGCAACGAAACGCCGGTGCGCCTCCGCATAGTCGAACCAGCGGTCCGCCGCATCCTCAAAACGCTCGAACCGGATTGCGGACCAGTCGCGGCACAGTTCCAGCGGACAGGCGCTGAGACGGAGGTCCCCGCGGGGATCCAGGCGGTATTCGTCGGGCAGCCACGGCTGCCGCGTGTACAGGACGGCGCCCGCTGACGGCGCATACGCCTCCGCCACGACCGCCGCCACTGCCGGCGCCAAGGCATCGGGCTCGTCAACACCCGCGCGGACCAGCGCCTCGTCCAGCAGCAGCGGGCTGAGCCGCTGCACCCGGCCGAGCAGCGCCCGCCGACTGTCGAATCCGGCGCCTTCGGCGAGCAGCGCCTGGATCGCTCCCGCCTCGGGCGGCACCCGGCCGGCGCGGACCGGCTCGCGGTACGGTTCCCCCAGCGGCTGAAGTTGTGTCCGCAGCGGGCCCAGCGCGTACCGAACGACGCCGCCGGCGTCACACAGGTGGAGCGAAGGCGCGATGGGCCGCACCTCGGCATTCAGGCGGGCGCCGGCATCGCCGAAACGCAACACAACCCGGCGGTCGTCGGGTGCCTTGTCCAGGTCGGTGAGCCGGCGGCCGGCCAGCTCGTCGTCCATCGCGGGACAGTTCACCCATGGTTCAGAGTCCCAGCGCGCCCGCGTGGCCAGGATCCGGATCGTAGGGCGGTCCGGATCGAGCTGCACGAGACAGCGTTCCGCGACTCCCTCCCAACGGATCAGCAGGCGTGTGGCGCCGGCGGTCTGCACGCCCGCGACCCGGAGGCCGGTGAGCCGCTGCCGCAACCCCAGGCAGAGGTGATGAAGGTGGAAATCCTCGAGCAAGGTCAGGCGACCCGGGCGACGTGGGAATCGGACAGGATGTCCTGCCAACACTTGGCTTCCCGGTCGAAGATGCCCCAGATCAGGCCGATGCCCGCGCAGGCGACGGCCAGCAGGTAGACAGTGGTGCGCACCAGGATCGCCTGCGGCGACAGCGCACGGTCGTCGTCGCGGACCACCTGGAGGCCCACCATGGCCATGCCGGGAGTCTGGCCGCCCAGGAAGAGGAAATAGAAGCTGTACACGAAATGCACCATCACAAACAAGCCGCCGAGCAGCGCGCCCATCCGCGGCTGGAACAGCCCCCCGCCGGTGAGCCAGGCGACGATGGCCAGCAGTGCGACCGCCAGCCCCGTCACCAGCACAAAATCGATGAGACCGGCCAGAAACCGGCTGACCAGCAGGGTGCGGTCGGCAGGCGGAGCGGTCTCCTTCCGGGGTCGGGCGCTGCGCTGCTCGTACCGGCTGAGCAACTCGCCCAACGGCCGGTCGTACTCGGACCTGGCCACGGACTCCTCCGCGGCCTCCGCCTCGGCCGCCGGCGGCTCCTCTTCGATAACGGGCGTGGGGTTCTTGGCCAGGTCCAGCTCGTCGAACGCGATGGGTTGGGTGATGGATTCGGCGGTGTCATCGTCCGCCTCGACCACGGCGTCCTTGAAGAGCTGGCGGTGCTGATCCGCCAGCTTCTCCTTCAGATCGCTGTCCAGGTGAGGGCGCGGCGTGCTTTCCCGCGGTTTGGGTGCCTGCAGGGCCTGCCGCAGCCGCTCGTCCCGCACCGCTCCGGCCACCGGCATCGCCGGGTGCGGTGCCGGCGCCGCCGGAGCCGGGTCGGCAGAGAGTTCGTCGGGTCGGGCCTTCTCCCGGCCCATCATCGCAGCATTGTCATCGGGCGAGTCGATGCGACGGAGGATGTCCAGGTTATCCTGAAGCTCCTTCATCTTGCGGTGTTCCTCGACCTTGCGGCTGACCTCCCGGCGCCACTCGGGGGCGTTCTCATCCTCGACCGGCTTGACTTCAGCCTTGCCGCCGGGTTCCATATTGAAAACGGAGGGGAACTGGAGCAACCGCTGATCGTCTTTTTTCTTCATCCGGCATTCACGACCGCGTTGAAACTCGCACCAAATCCTTTAAAATGGTAGCAGAAAGAAAGGTCGAGGGTCAAACACTTTGCGCCGCCGATTTTGGATCATCACCGCAGTGGGTCTCCTGGCGCTGGCCGGCGGGTACGTCCTGTTCCGGACCCATGACGTCGAGTTCCTCGATTTCGTCGTGGAGCATACCGTGATGGACAAGCTCGCCCCGGAAATCGACGCGGCGGCGGTCCAGAACCGGTTCGTCGAATTGCGCGCCTGGCGGGACGGTGGCCGCCTGTCCCGGGCCGCCCACCGTCAGTTTCTGCTGGACACCGCGGCCTTTGTCGAAAAACACGAGGTCCTCGGCCGACGCGAGCTGGAACGGATCGAGGAGTATATGGAGCACGCCCGAACCCGATGACGTCCGAAGCGCTGGCCCTGATCAACCTCCGTCAAATCCTGACCATGGCCGGGCCGGCCGGCCCCCGCCGCGGGGCGGAGATGCGGGAGCTCGGTCTCATCGAGGCGGGTGCGATCCTCATCCGCGACGGCCGGATCCTGGCCGTCGGCCCCACCCCGGCCATCGTGCGGGATGTTGATCCGCGGGAGTTCCGGGTCATCGATTTTCGCGACTGGCCGGCGGTGATCCTGCCCGGCTTCGTGGATTCGCACACCCATCCCGCCTTCTGGGGAACGCGGGAAGACGAGTACGAACTGCGGATCCTGGGCGCCTCCTACGAGGAGATCGCCGCCAAGGGCGGCGGCATTCTCAACAGCGCCCGGCGCGTCCAGCAGGCCACCCTCGAGCAGATCACGGCCAACGTGGTCCGTTTCGGCCGGCTTTTTCTGGCGCACGGCACGACGACCATCGAGGCGAAGAGCGGTTACGGACTCAGTCCCGACGGCGAGTTGAAGCTCCTCCGCGCCATCGCCGCCGCCCGCGGACTCCTGCCGCTGGACATGGTTCCCACCTTCCTCGGCGCCCACGCCTACCCGCTGGAGTTCCGCCAGAACCACCGCGGCTACCTCGACCAGATCATCGGCCAGATGCTCCCCGCGGTGGCCGGCGAGCGGCTGGCCCGCTACGTCGACGTCTTTTGCGACCAGGGCTTTTTCTCGGTGGCGGAGGCGCGCGAGATCATCATGGCCGCCCGGCGCTTCGGTTTGAAAGCCCGGCTGCATGCCGACGAGCTGGCCGCCGTCGGAGCGGCGGAGCTGGCCGCCGAGGTGGGCGCCGTCAGCGCCGACCACCTGGAGCGGATCAGCCCGGCCGGCATTGCGGCGATGGCCGATCGGGGCGTCATCGCCGGCCTGCTTCCCGGCACGGCCTTCAACCTCGGTCTCGACGCGTACCCGCCGGCCCGCGCGCTCATCGACGCCGGAGTGCCGGTGGCGCTGGCGACCGATTTCAATCCGGGCACCTGCTTCACACCGAACATGCAACTGGTGATCGCCGTGGCCTGCAGCCAGATGCGGCTGACCCCCGCCGAAGCGCTGGTGGCGGCCACCGTCAACGGCGCCTGCGCGCTGGAGCTTGAGCATGACCGGGGAACGCTGGAGCCGGGCAAGCGGGCCGACCTGGCCGTGATGGCTTGCGCGAACTACCGCCAGATCCCCTACCTGTTCGGCGTGAACCACTGCGTGGAAACCTTCGTCCAGGGCCGACCGGTCAGGGCGCTGGCCGGCTTCGGCGACCGCACCTGTCCCGCTGAAACGTGACCGGGAGCACATTCTCTCGAACGGCTCTGAATAAAATGTTACAATGATTGGGGCAGAGACCGCTTTGGAGGTCGGCTATGGACGCAATGAATCGCGACCCGAACATTCCGGAACCCGAATCCGCTCCCACCACCAAACTCCTGAAAAAGAGACCGGAACGGATCGAGGCGGAGACGGCCGTCACCGCGCCGCTCACCAGCCGACTGGCCGACCTGGCGATCGATGACGAGGAGAAGAAGAAGTCGAACTTGGGCCTGATTGTCGGCGGCGTTCTCGCCGGCCTGGCCGTGATCGCCGTCATCGTCTATTTCGCCTTCTTCTCGGGCGGGAGCAGCGGCATCTTCTCCGGTGGTTCGGCCGACATCGCCGCCGGCGGCACCGACTCGATGGACGCTCAGATCGTCCAGGGCCGCTCGCTGGGCCAGGCGACCGGCGACCGGCAGGCTGCCGCCCCATCGATTTCGCAGCCCGGCGGCTCCACCGACCGCCGCGATGACGCCGCCCGCGACGCCGGGCGATCCGGCGCCGCCCCGGTGGTGCAGGCCGCACGAATCGAATCGTCGGCCTCCATCAGCAGCGGCTCCGAAGCCGCGCCCACGATTCCCGTCCGCCCCGCGCCGACCCAGCCGGCCCCGGCGGCAACCCCGACTCCGGCGCAGCCCCAGCCGCAGCCCCAGCCGGCGGCGGCCACACCGGCCGCAACCCCCAGCGCTCCGGCGGCCGCCACGCCGGCTCCGGCCACGGCGTCCTCGGTGGAATCGGGCTTCACCCTCTCGGAGCAACCCAAGGTCAAGGAAGGCGACCTGGTCCCGCTGACCGACGACGTGATCAAGCCGGAGATCACCAAGCGGGCGACGCCGTCGATGCCCGCGCTGGCCCGTCAGTTGAAGAAGTCCGGGCAGGTGATCGTCCGCGTGCTGGTGGACGAGAATGGCTCGGTCGCCGACGCCAAGCTGGTCAACGAGACGCCCAAGGGATTCGGGTTCGGCAAGGCGGCCACGGACGCGGCCCGGGATTTCAAGTACAAGCCGGCCCGCAAGGGGAACGTCCGTGTGAAGGTCTGGGATACGATCTTCTTTACGTTTCGGTAGAGCGGGGTCCCCGGGATTCCATCTGCACAAACCGGCTGAACTCCTTCTGGAACGCCAGGTCGATGCTGGCCACGGGGCCGTTGCGCTGCTTGGCGATGATGAGTTCCGCCTTCCCCGCCAGGTCCGGATCGTCTTTGTCGTAGACTTCCCCGCGGTAGATGAACATCACAACGTCGGCGTCCTGCTCCAGCGAGCCGGACTCCCGCAGGTCGGCCAGCATCGGCCGGTGGTCGCCCTTGCGGGTCTCCGGCGCCCGGCTGAGCTGGGACAGGGCCACCACCGGCGCATCCAGCTCCTTGGCCATCGCCTTGAGGGAGCGGGAGATGGCGGCGATTTCCTGCACCCGGTTCTCGTACCGCTGGTTGCCCGCCAGCAGCTGCAGGTAGTCGACGATCACCATGTCCAGGTTGTACTGCTTCTTGAGGCGCCGGGCTTTGGTCATCAGCTCCAGCAGGGTCAGGTTGGCCGTTTCGTCGATGTAGATCCTGGCCTGGTCCAGTTCCGCGACCGCCCGGCCGATCTCCTCCCAATCCGATTTTGAAAAATAGCCGCTCCGCAGCTTCTGGCCGTCGATGGGCGACTTGGCGGAAAGGAGTCGCAGCGCGAGCTGGCGGGCGGACATCTCCAGCGAGAACACCGCCACGGACAGCTTCTCCTTCAGCGCCGCGTGCAGGGCGAGGTTCAGCGCAAAGCTGGTCTTGCCCATCGAGGGCCGGGCCGCAATGATGATCAGCTCGCCGCGCTGCAAGCCGCAGGTCAGCTGGTCGAGATCCCGGAAGCCGGTGGGGATGCCGGTCAGGTACGTCTTGGCTTCGTAGAGCTGGGAAATGTAGCGGTAGGCCTGCTCCAGCGCATCCGAGAGCGTCATGTAGTTCTTTTTGATGAACGATTCCGAGATGTGGCCGATCCAGGTCTCGGCCTGCTGCAGGACGTCGATGGCGCTCTGCTCCTGGGCGTAGCTGATCTCGGAGATCGATTCCGACGCCCGGATGAGGTTGCGCAGGATCGCCTTCTGCTTGACGATCTCGACGTAGTGGATGATGTTCTCGAGCCGCGGGAAACCGTTCGAGAGCGAGGTCAGGTAGGACAGCGTGATCGGCTCGTCCGGCCTCATGGCCTCCAGCGCGTTCTTGAGCGTCAGCTCGTCCAGCGGCTGGCGGCCCTGGGCCAGCTGCACCATCGCCGCGTAGACGGCCTGGTGGGGCGGGAGGCAGAAATCCTCGGGGACCAGCTTGTCGCTGATCGTGTGGAACAGCTCATTGTTGACGATCACCGCGCCAAGGATCGCCCGCTCGCTATCAACATCCTGCGGCAGCGGTCGGGTGGTCGACGGTGAGATATTCCCCTTCATGGACATCCTCGCAGACGGGTCGGGCCCGCGGCCTTCAAAAAGCGAAGGGGCGCAGCGGAATGCGCGCCCCTTCAGAACGGATGGGTGTCGCCGCCGAATCACGCGGCGGCTGAGCCTATGCCTCCGCCGGGGCCTCCGCCTCCCCTTCCCGCTGGACCAGCAGCTTGATGTGGGCGGTCACCTCGGAGTGCAGCTTGATGGGAATCGTGTATTCGCCCAGGGTCTTGATTGGGTGCTCGAGCCGGATCTTGCGCCGCTCGATATTGAAGCCCCGGTGCGTCAGACCGTCGGCGATCTCCATCGTGGTGACGGAACCGTAGAGGCTGTCGCCTTCGCCGACCTTCTTGGCCACGGCAATGCTCACGTCGCCGAGCGCCTTGGCGAGCACCTCGGCCTCATCCTTGAGCTTGGCCTCCTGTTTGGCCCAGTTCAGCTTCTGCGTCTCGACGTACTTCAGGTTGGCGGCGCTGGCCGGCATCGCCAGCTTGCGGGGGATCAGGTAATTGCGGGCGTAGCCGTCGCTGACATTGACGATCTGGCCGCGCCGGCCGACGTTATCCACTTCTTGGATCAGAATGATCTTCATCGCTGTCATCTCCAGTCAGGCTGTCGGAAACACGCGCCGCCGGCTCAGAACGAGTCAGCCGCAAACGGCACCAGGGCGACCACGCGGGCGCGCTTGATCGCGTTCCGCAGCTGGCGCTGGTGGGACGAGCAGACGCCGGACAGCCGCTTGGGCAGCACGCGCCCGCGCTCGGGGACGAACAACCGCAGCAGGTTCACGTCTTTGTAGTCGATGAACGGGATCTTCTCTTCGCAGAACTTGCAGACCTTTTTTTTGCGGTACACGTAGCGCCGCTGGGGTTTTTCAGTGCCTTCACTCATGACTGCTCACCTCGTTCTCCGTTTTCGCGCGGGATCGACCGCCGTGATGGCCGGCATCCGGGCGCTCGGCCGGCGGGGGGCTCTTCTTCTTCCGCTTCTCCAGGCCCTCCCGGCGGGACTTGTAGTAGCGCTGCCGCTTTTCCATGATCTTGATCTCGTCGTCCTTGCGGATGGTGATGAAGCGGATCACCTCGTCGGCGACGCGCAGACGCCGCTCCAGCTCATCCACCAGCTTGCCATCGCCCTCAAACCGGGCGACAAAGTAGAACGCTTCCTGAAATTTCTTGATCTCGTACGCCAGCCGGCGCTTTTCCCAAAGATCCAGGCTTTCCAGCGTGCCGTTGAGCTGCTGGATGTAGCTTTTGAGCCGCTCCGCGATGTCCGCCTGGCGTTCTTCCGGCGTATCGGGCGCGACGAGATAAACGAGTTCGTACTTACTCAAGGGATCACTCCTTTGCAGGTGTTCTCAACAGGATCAGCTATCCGTGGACCCCGGTGGCGAAGCAAGGCCCAGCTCGCGAAAGTCGGGATTATACCAAAAAAATCCCAAATTACAACTTTTTTTCCTGCGGCGCATCCGGCCCCGCCGGGAGCCCGGGATCGGGCCGTGACGGCGCCCGGCGGACGTTGAATCGGTTCATCGCCGCCGCCAGCCCTTCGTCCAGGGCGGACAGCAGCGCATCCACCGCGTCGTCGAACACCGCCTCAAGCCGGGGTCGCTCGGCTGCGGTAAAATCGGCCAGGACGAAGTCGGCGGCGTCGACCTCCGGGGGACGGGGTCCCACGCCGAGCCGGAGGCGCGGGACGGTGGTGGTTCGGGCCGCCTCCAGGATGCTTCGCACCCCCCGATGTCCGGCCGTTGCGCCCCGGGTCCGCAAGCGGAACGCCCCAAGCGGCAGATCCAGGTCATCGTAAACCAGCAGCGCCTGGCGGGGTGTCCAGCCATGTGCCGCCAGAACGGATTCGAACACCTGCCCGCTCAGGTTCATGAACGTCTGCGGCCGAACCAGCAGGAAGCGGGAACCGCCCACCGCCACCCAGTCCACGAGGCTCAGCGCCTCGGCGCGGTGTTCCAGCCGCCTGATGCGGTCATCCCGCAACAGGCGCTCCAGAAAAAGAAATCCGGCATTGTGCCTATGGAACCGATAGGCCAATCCCGGATTGCCCAGCCCAAAAACCGCACGGAGGTCCGCAGAATCGGTCATATCCCCCGTCAGGATTCTTCTTCTTCCTGCTCGCCACCCGCAGCCGCAGCTTCAGCCGCGCCTTCAGCGGGGGTTTCCTCGGCCACCGCGGCCCGCGTCTCTTCCACGTGGGCGATGTTGACTTCCGGATCCATCAGGATCGTGACCTTGTCGCCGAGCTGGAGGTCGCGGATCCGCAGGCTCTGGTTGAGATCCAGGCCGCTGACATCCAGGCGGATCACCGCCGGGATGTGCTGCGGCAGACACTCGATGGGCACCTCACGGACCAGAACCACCAGCATGCCGCCGGCGGTCTTGACGCCGACCGGCACGCCGACGGTCTCGATGGGCACCTTGACCTTGATCGCCCGCAGCTCGTTGACGACCATCAGGTCCACGTGGATCAGCTCGCCCCGGATCGGATCCAGCTGATAATCGCGGACCAGTACCGCCAGCTGCTTCATGTCGTCGACCTTGAGGTCGCAGATCTGGTTACGGGCCTCGGGATTGTGCAGCAACCGGTCCATGAACGCCTGCTCCACGGCCAGCGGCAGAGGATCCGTGTCCTTGCCGTACACCACGGCCGGCACCCATCCCGTCTCACGGAGGCGGTGCGAGCCGTTCTTGCCCAGATCCCAACGCCGCCTCGCTTCGATTGTCACTCTTTCCATCGGAATATCTCCTGCTAACGTTGTTTTACCAAGCCACTCAGATAAAGAGCGTGCTGATTGACGTCTCGTAGTGAATCGAGCGGATGGCCTCGCCGAACAACGCGGCCACCGACAGGATCCGGAGGTTCTTCAACCGCTGCTCCTCCGGGATCAGAATGGAGTTCGTCACGACGATCTCCTCCAGCGCCAGCTTGCCCAGCCGCTCGAATGCGGGGCCGCTGAACACCGGGTGGGTGGCCGCCACCACGACCCGCTTGACCCCGCGCAGACTCAGCGCGTGCACGATCTCGACCACCGTGCCGGCCGTATCGATCATGTCGTCACAGATGACCACGGTTTTCGCCTCGACGTCGCCGATGATATGCATGACCTCGGCCACGTTATCCGCAACCCGGCGCTTGTCGCCGATGGCCAGGCCCGCTTCCAGCCGCTTGGCGTAGGCCCGGGCCCGCTCGGCGCCGCCGGTGTCCGGCGACAGGATGGTCAAATCCTCGAAACAGCACGAGGAGATGTAGTCCAGGATCACCGGCGCCGCGAACAGGTGGTCCACCGGGATGTTGAAGAAGCCCTGGATCTGGGACGCGTGCAGGTCCATGGTCAGGACCCGGTTCGCGCCGGCGGCGGTGATCAGGTCGGCCACCAGTTTCGACGAGATCGGCACGCGCGGCTTGTCCTTGCGGTCCTGGCGGGCGTAGCCGAAGTAGGGCATGACCGCCGTGATCCGGGAGGCCGACGCCCGCTTGCAGGCGTCGATCATGATCAGGAGTTCCATCAGGTGGTGGTTGACCGGATTCGACGTGGGCTGGATGAGGAACACGTCGCGCCCGCGAACGTTCTCATGGCTCTGAAAATAGATCTCACCGTCGGAGAAGCGAGTCAGCCGGCATTCCCCTTTCGGCACTTTCAGATAGCGACAGATCTCCTCCGCCAACGGTACGTTGGCAGATCCGGAAAAGATGATCAAATCGCCCTTGACCAAAGAAAGCCTCCTCGCCGCCGGACGGCGCCCACGGGCGCGCCGGAATCCGCCGGAAAAAATTGGCTGGGGAGGGAGGATTCGAACCTCCGAATGCAGGTTCCAAAGACCTGTGTCTTACCGCTTGACGACTCCCCAGCAGATCAATTCCAGTGGGAAAACAGATTGCGACGGTACTCGTCTCGGCCGATGAACCGGGTGCGGATAATCCGACCCGGAACCGATTGGCGGCACAGGCTACGCTCCGCCTCCATGCACGCAGCCGCAGTGTCAAAGAGCCCGTAAATCGAGGATCCGCTCCCACTCATCATCGTCCCGTCGGCGCCGCAATCCGCGATTTGTGATTTGATATGGAGCAACAGGGGAAAATCAGGAAAAACCGCCGCTTCAAAATCGTTCACGCCCCGGAATGCGTCCATTCGGCCGTCCGCGAGCACCCTGTGCAGGGGAGGGATTTTATTCACGAAACCCTTTGTTGTCAACTGAAAATTCAGGCGTCCGTACGCCCACGCCGTGCTGACCGCCACCGGCGGGCACACCAGCACCACGTGACGGAACGGCGCGTCCGGCAGCGGCACCAGCTCCTCGCCGCGACCCAACCCGAGTGCAGTGCCACCCATGAGAAAAAAGGGGACATCCGACCCCAGCCGCCCCCCCCATAGCAGCAGGTCTTCCGAAGAGCACGTCAGCTCCCACAGCCGGCTCAATCCGACCAGTGTCGCCGCGGCATCCGCGCTCCCCCCGCCAAGCCCCGCCTGCATCGGAATCTGCTTGCGCAGCGTGATGCGGGCGCCGCGTCGAACACCGGTCTCCACCTGAAGGAGCCGGACGGCTTTCAGGCACAGATTGTCCTCGCCCGTGGGCACGCCCGGCTGGTCGCAGCAAAACGCCAACTCCCCGTCGGCGGCAGGTTCCAGAACAACTTCGTCGGCCAGATCCACCGTCTGGAACACGGTTCGGATCTCATGGTACCCGTCCGGGCGGGGGAACATGACCTGCAGGTGCAGGTTGATTTTCGCCCGGGCGGGTACGCGGAGCGTCATCGCCCGCTCACCAGAACAGCTCGAACTCATAGACACTGTCGCCGTTGGAGGCATCCTCGATCTCGACGATCAGCGTGTAGTTGTTGCCGCGGCCCGGCTGCTCCACGATCCGGACCGAGCCCCGGCCCGCGATCAAATTGAGGCTCACCGTCACGTCCTTGGCGGGCAGCGGATCGGAGAACGTGTGGCTGGCATCGCGGATCGGCTGGGCTGCCAGATGTTGCACGGTCAGGGTATTGCCCTTGAACATGAGCCGGTCTTTGCCGTCGACCCGACCGCGCCACCGAATCACCCCGCCGCTGCCGGCCGGCGTGGTGCCGGCCGGGGTGGTCCCGGCAGAGGTGGTGCCGGCCAAGGGCACGGTGTCGGCGGATCCATCCACTCCCCAGCGCAGGCCGAACCGGTAATCGGCGGCCCCGCTTCGGTTCGAATCATCCACCAGCACGCTCACCGCATACTTGTTGGACCAGCTGGGTTGTTCCGTGATCTTCACCGAGCCGCGCCCCGCGAACACGTGCAAGCTGACCGTCTGTTCCTGCTGGGGTAACGCCCGGCGCAACTGGCCCTTGACCCCTTCGGGCGGCTTGGACTGCAGGTGCTCCAGCGTCGCACTATTGCCGCGGATGATCACGCGATCCACGCCGTCCACCCGTCCTTCCCAATAGAAATCCATTTCGTCGGGTGTGATCGCCTCTTCCGGGATCGTCTTCGGCCAATAGAGGTAGATGTCGTACACGTCCGATCCGGAGAACTTCCCGTCGTCCACCCGGATGATGGCGGTGTAGCTGTTGGCGTAACTGGGCTGCTGGATGACCTCGACGGTTCCGCGCGCCCGTTCCGCGTAGAGCGCCGTCTCGACCCGGGCGGCCGGCAGGGCGGCGGTGTAGTCCACGCGCTGGTTCTTGATGGGCTGCGCGCGCACATGATCGATGGTCACGGTGGTCCCCTGGATGCGGATCATGTCGGTGCCGTCCACCTCGCCGCGCCAATGAAAGTAATCGTGGATGTTCCGGTCCATGGTGGGGAACAGGGCGGCCGACTGTTCCTCCCATTCGAGGCGGAGCCGGTATTTTTGGGGATAGAGCGATTCGTTGTCATTGTCGATGAGGACTTTCAGCGTGAAGTCGTTTCCCGTCGACGGCTGCTCCACAACAGTCACCGGCCCCGTTCCCTCCAACCGGGTCACGGTGACGGTCGCCGCCGCCGCGGGCAAGCCGGTCGTGGGATCGAAGCGCACCTTCAGATTGGTGAGCGGTTCAAAATTGCGGTGCTCCACGCGAACATCAGCCCCGCGGATCAACAGATAATCCGATCCGTCGACGCTGACTTCGACCACCGCAACGCCCGCCTGGATCGGGCTGGCGGCGATCAGGACGCCCAGCAACCATAGGCCCAGCATTGCCTTGCGCATATCGTCCTCCTGGAAAATACAGCGGCCATCATGTCCGCACCGGGATGACCACATAGTTATAGAGAAATGATAGCACATCTTGCCACCGGTTTCGGGCCGGACAGGATTTCCCGCTGGTGAACGACGCAGCGTGTATAATCAGGGCTCGCGGCTCAGGAGTTGTCAATGGAACGGGATCGTTTCTGCTTTTGTTGCGGGACGGACAATCCGCACGGTTTGCGGCTGCGGATCGAGCATGACGAGTCGACCGGCCGGGTCTTCACCGAGTGCGCGATGGCGGAGCGGTATCAAGGGTACCGGGGCACCGTGCACGGAGGCCTGCTGGCCACCCTGCTGGACGAGTTGATGGCCCACGCCGCGCTGCGCGCCGCCGACGGCCACGCGGCCACGGCCCGGATGGAGGTGGCTTTTCGCCGAGCGGTGCCGGTCGGCGAACCCCTCCGGGTGGAAGCTGAAGTGGACAAGGTCTCCGGCCGCAGGATCCAGACGCGGGGCTGGATCGTGAACAGCCGGGGGGAGCGTCTGGCCGAGGCATCCGCCTTGTTTCTAGCCGTGCCCGCCGGCGGATCTCCGACACCCGAAACCCGCTGAAGCCGGCGGCCGCCGGTCGTCGTTAAAAATGCTTGCTTTCGGCACACTTCTTGGCTATGATGCCGCCTTAAAATTTATGGGGCAATAGCTCAGTTGGAAGAGCGCGGCGTTCGCAATGCCGAGGTCGGGGGTTCGAGACCCCCTTGCTCCACCATTTCTGGAACGGCCCGTCAGGGTCGTTTCTCATTTAGACCGACATGGTGACGCGGAAACCCAGAATCGAAATCACCGGCTTCAAGGCCCGCCACTACGACCGACTGCTGGATCTGGCCAGCGCCGGCTATTACCGCCGTTTCCTCCGGCGGGTGCTGGCCGATCTGGCCATCCAACCGGGCGAACGGATTCTCGATCTGGGCGCGGGAACCGGCCGGCCGGCCGCCCAGATGGCGCGGCGGACCGGCCCGGCGGGCCGGGTCGTCGGCGTCGAGATCGGCCCGGAAATGCAGGAACGCTTCCGGCGGCGGGCGGCACAGCTCCCCAACCTGACCCTGGTGGAGCGGCGCATCGACGCGCCGCTGGACCTCGGGGAGACATTCGACCGGATCCTGATCTCCTTCGTGATGCACGGCCTGGAGCAGCACCAGCGCATCCTGGTCATCCAGAATGCCAGCGAGCTGCTGGCCGAGGACGGCTGCCTGTGCATCCTCGACTGGAATGAACGCGACCTGGCCGACTTCAATCCGCTGGTGCGGCAATTGTTCCAACGGTTCGAGTGCGAGCAGGCGCAGGATTTCATCGCCCGCGACTGGCGCACCATTCTCGCCGATTACCGGTTCGCCGATTTCCGGGCGTGGTATTATATGCGGGGTTACATCCGCCTGCTGACCGGGCGGAAGTACTGACCGCGGAGTCGCCCGACGCGATAGACAGATGAGAATCACGCATTACCTGGCAGTGTTCCTCGTCACCACCCTGTTCATGGTGGCGATTTTTCTGCTGCTCTACAGCGCTACGCTGGCGTTTTCCATTGCGCTCCTGAGAGACATCTTCGACTCCTTCCTCGGCATGCTCAGCCGGTCGGCGCTGGCCGACACCGCCCTCTGGCTCATCCGGTTGCGTGACTCGGTCCACCCGAGTCTGCTGTTCATCGGATCGTTGGGTCTGACGATGCTGTTCCTTTATCTCGAATATATCATCCTGTCGGGCCGGGACGAGCACCTCCGCCACCTGCCGCTCGAGCTGCAGGCGGACACGCTGATGCGGGAGGGCCGGCTCCGCCGCGCCCTGCGCCTGTACAAGCAAATCGGCCGGTGGGACCGGGCGGCGGAGATCTACCGCCAGCGCCGCCAGTATCCCCAGGCGGCGCGCATGCTGGAACACCTGGGCAACGAGAGCCTCACCCGCGCCGGCGAACTGTACGAGGAGATGGGCCGGCTGGACCAGGCGCGCCGGACTTACGCCGCGGCGGGCCAATACTTCTACCAGCGACAGGAATGGGAAAAGGCCGCCAAGTACTACCTGAAAGCCGAGGACAAGGCGAGCGCGCTGGCGTGCTATGAGACGCACCTGCGCGACCTCCGGAGCCTCTACCCGCCGGAGCAGCTCCGGGAACGCTGCCAGAAGATCGTCCAGCTGGCCGACCAGCTTGGACTCCCCCTGAAGGCGGCCGCTTTCTGCGAGACCGCCCAGGACATTCCCGGCGCGGTGCAATACTACACGCAGGGGGGCAACTTCATCCGGGCGGCGGAATTGCTGCTGGCCGGCGGGGAGACCGACCAGGCGCTGAAAGTCATGAACAAGATCACGCCGGATCACAAGCAGTACACCGACAGCCTGGTGCTCATGGCCCGGCTCCACTTCCGCGACGAGCGTTACCAGGAATCGTTGAAACACTACGTCGAGTACTTCAAGCGGGTGAAACCTTCCGATGCCACCCTGGAGGAGTTCTTCCAGATGGGCCTCTGCCTGGAGAAACTCGGCCGGCTCAAGCACGCCCGCGACGTGTATGCGCGGGTGCAGAGCATCCGGCCTTTTTTCATGAACGTGGACGAGCGCATCGACGCGATCGACCACAAGTCCAGCGAGCCGGACACGATGAAGGCGATGCTGGACCAGGATGCCGCCACCAAGGATGCCGGGCTGTCCGACGATTTTCTGATCCGGCTGGGGGAGCGCTACACGGAACTGGAGGAAATCGGCCGCGGCGGCGCGGGGATCGTCTACAGCGCGCGGGACAAGATCCTCGACCGCACCGTCGCTTTGAAAAAACTGCCCACGTCGGTCACCCAGGATCCGGCCCGCCTGCAGGCCTTTTTTTCGGAAGCCAAGGCGATCGCCAAGCTCAACCATCCCAACATCGTAGCCATCCACGACATCATCAAGGCGGATAACGCCTACTTCATCGTCATGGAGTTCATCCGGGGCACCACCGTCGAGCGGCTGCTGGAGGTCAAGGGCGCCCTGTCGCTGAAGCTGTCCCTCTACATCGCCCGACACATGCTGCAGGCTCTGTCCTACGCCCACCGCAACGGCGTCATCCACCAGGACATCAAGCCGGCCAATATCATGCTCAGCGACGACAAGATCGTCAAGCTCACCGACTTCGGAATCGCCCGCCTGTTCCACGAACTGCCCGGCCACTCATCCGACATCGTCATGGGCACTCCCAAGTACATCTCGCCGGAGCAGCTCCAGGGGGCCCCCGTTGACGAGCGCTGCGACATTTACTCGTTCGGGATCACCTTTCACGAGATGCTCACCGGCATGCTCCCTTACCCCCTGGACGGCATCCTCCACCACCACCTGGTCACTCCGCCCATGCCGATCCGGTCCCACAACCCCTCGCTCCCGGTCGAACTGGAGCAGATCGTCCTGAAGTGCCTTGAAAAGGACCGCCAGCTCCGCTATCCTTCCGCCGCCGCGCTGTTCGAGGAGTTGAAAGCCGCCACGACCCGTCCGCCGAACTGATCCCCGGGAGACCGCCATGCGCCACTACCGTCAGGAACTGACCTTCCAGACTCCGACCCGTTTCGCCCTCGTCAACATCACGCCGCAGGTGGCAGAAGCCGTCCGCGCCAGCGGCGTGCGGGAAGGGCTCTGTCTGGTCAATGCCATGCACATCACCGCCTCCGTTTTCATCAACGACGACGAGCCGGGCTTGCACCAGGATTATCAGGATTGGCTGGAGCAACTCGCGCCCCACAGCCCCACCACGCGCTACCGCCACAACCGGACGGGCGAGGACAACGGCGCCGCGCATCTCAAGCGCCAGATCATGGGGCGGGAAGTGGTCGTGGCCGTCAGCGGGGGTGCGCTCGACTTCGGCCCGTGGGAGCAGATCTTCTACGGCGAGTTCGACGGGCGCCGCCGCAAGCGGGTCCTGATCAAGATCATCGGGGAGTGAAATCCGGGCGCCGGCTCGCCACCGCCTCCGGCGCCGGAGTTACTCCGCCAGCCGGGCGGCCAGCAGGCGGCAATCCAGGGCATCGAGCACGCCGGACCGGTTGAGGTCGCCCATGTCCGGCCGGAGACAGGGCGGCGCGCCGGGCGCCAGGTTGCCCACGACCAGGTGCAGCAACAGGCTCAGATCCCGGGCATCGGACCGTCCGTCGCCATCCAAGTCGCCGTCGGGCTCCAGGACACAGCGGAATTCGCGGCCGCTAATCCGGACATCGTCCACGTACCAGCCGCCCGATCCCACCAGCAGGTCGCAGCCCAGGCGGAAGCGGATCTGGACTCGCCGGCCGCCGTACGCGTCGAGATCCACCCGGGTCTGGATGAACCCCTGGCTATCGCCGGACCAGGCGGCGCGCCGGCCCAGCGGGTTGAGCAGGAAGAAATCCAGTTCGTGTGTGTAGCCACCGGTGCTCATCACCGGACCGAGATCGGTCCACGGCTCCGTGGCGGTCCGGATCTCCAGGACGCCGCCGTCAGACTCTGTCTCCAGATCGTAATCGTGCCAGAAGGTCAACGCCGCACCTTCAGGCACCTCGAACCAGGGGCTCAGTAACGAGTTGTCTTTGACGTTGTCTTCCGCGGAGGTGAACCAGCTGGTCACCGGAGAGTGGCTCCACCCGGCGACCGTCGACCAGTCGGTCATTCCCTGGTCGAGTACGTGGCTCCACCCGCTCGCTCCCGCTTCCACGTCGTCCGCGAATGTGATCCGGTCCACCTCCTCGCCCGCAGTCAGCGTCATCGGCTGCTCCCACTGCAGCGCGTCGCCTGCTTCGTTCCAGCATTCGATGGTCAGCTGCCAATCCAGGTGCGCGCCGCAGGCCAGCGCATCATCCAGGATGACGCCGAACTCGCAGGCCGCGACGGCGCCGACCGCCAGTGTGGAGTGATTACAGGCCGCGGGGTCTATCTGGACCTCCGGCATGACAGCGGCCAGACTGGCGGTGACGTCCATGGCGGGACTCGTGCCGATGTTCTGCAGCGTCAGCTGCATGGTCACCGTCTCGCCCGGTTCCGGGATCCCGTCACCGTCGCCGCCCCAAAATTGCCAGTCGGTCGGTACCACCACCGGCCCCACCACCGGCATGAAGCAGAGGCTGAACCCGGGTTCCACCACCGGTTCACGGCAGGCGAATTGAATCCCTTTCGTCCCGTTGTAATCCTCGATCCCCACCGTGGCGTCGGCGCCGAAGTCATAGGCCGGGTCGCCGAACTCGGTGTCCTGGTAATTGAGGTGGATCTTGTGGGTCGATTCTTCCAGCGCGATCTGGAACGTGACCGCCCCGACCTTGTTGTAATGCGCCACGTTCAGCCAGGAGACCACGAACAGCCGATGAGGCGGCTGCCCGTCGACTCGGTGGCGGATGACCGACCCCGGCTTGGTCAGGTCCAGGTCGGTCCAGAGCGCCGCAATGACTGCGTTGGGATTCTCCGGCCGGGGGATCTGCGCGTTGCCGGCGTCCCAATCGTAGGCGTCGGCGAAGCGGAGCAACCCGTTCGTGGAGATCAGCACCTGCTCATACGTCTTGCCATAAAACTTGAACGGAAACCCGATCGGTACGACCGCGCCCGCGTCATCCTGGCCGGCCAGGACGGCCGTGCCGCCCGTCGGCTCGATCCAGGCCGGATCCTGCGTCAGCATCAGGTAGTCCATCCGCTCCACCACCTCGCCCGGGACCACCTCCTGGTCGGCGGTCAGACCGGGCGCGCTGGCGGAATACGTGATCTCTGCGCTGCTCGGACCCGTCGGCACCCACCGTCCGGTGAACATCCCGTCGTCCGCCAGGAGGTCGGCGCCCTCGCCGTTGTCGCGCAGGGTGTAAGTTCGTGTACCCGCCGCATCCACCACCCGGGCGGTGACGTGCGGCTGGTCCACCGGCTCGGCGCAATCGGTGCCCACCACGGCGCGCAGGGTCACGTCATCACCGTCCATGACGATGAATCCGCCTGCCGGCTGGTCGGGGGCAAGCCGGACGGCTGTCGGGGTGCAGGTCCAGTGCAGGGCGGTCTCGGGGCATCCGAAGAGGGTGGTTTCAAAATAGATCCAACGGTAACTGCCGTCGCCGGCCAGGCCGGCCAGGCGCTGACGGGATTCGTTCAGGGCGAGACCGAGATTGTGGCGGAACTGCTCGAACACGGACCGCATGTACTCGTGGTCGAACACGTTGGACGTGCCGTTGGTGCCGCCGGACGCATACCAGCCGTAGCGCGTGTTCATCACCACGGCGAACGCGGCGGCGGTGGTGCCCACGGTCATCCGCTCAGCGAAACAGACGTCGTAGACGAAATTCCCCGGGTAGCAACCCTGGCTGTACACAAAAAACGGGCGGGTGTTGGTGAGCCGGCTGATATCGGAGTTGTACAGCTTCAGGCAATAGGTGCTGTTGGCGTGCCCCAGGTGGTTGACGATGTGCGTGTCGTCGGTGTTGAAACAGGTGTCGATCAGCGTGTCGGCCGACCACTCCGCACCCGGCGCGTCATACAGGCGCTCGGCGGGAATCCCGGCCATTGCTCCGTAGACGACATCCTTGCTGTCGCCGCCCCAGGTCTGGTCGTCCAGCTTCTCGCCCAACAGCAGCGCGCGGAAGGGCGGCGCGGAGTTCTCGTAGGCGATGATCTTCTGAATCTGGGTGGTCGCCTCCGTGGGGCTGGAGGCGGCGATGCGGCCCACCGCCACCTCCGCGAACAGGTCGGTTTCATCGGCGGGTTCGCCGTACAAACCGTTGCCGTTCGCGTTCCAGTCGCCATCGAGGGCGGCAAAATAGAGATCGGTGGGGATGGCGGCGTCCACGGTGTCGCCGACCTTGCCATAAGCGCCCCGCCACGGGATGATCTCGCTGTCGCCGCCGAGCACCACCCAGCGGGTGCCGTGGCTCTGGTATCCGGTGGTGATAAACGTGCGGAGCTTGTGTGCGTTGTCGGTGCCCGGCGTGGCGGCAAGGATGTCCTCGATTCGGGCGAGATGGACATTCAGCCCCCGACCCGCCTTGTGATCAGCCAGTTCCTGGAAGCTGGCTTCCAGCGCCGCGTTCGTCACGATCAGGTACTCCCACGCCGTGTCCAGCGTTTTCGCCTCCGGCGGGGCGTAGCCGTCCAGCGCCGCGGGATTGTCCACGAGCGCGGCCACTTCCGCCCGGTCATCCGCCAGCGGGCGTCGCATCGGCGCGGCCTTGGCCCGCGGCTCCGGCGCCAGCGTGAGCACGAGCCGCATCCGGGGGATGAACTGCAGCTCGCCGGCGGCCGGGTAGTACACCACCGGATGCAGCGTGAAGAGGGCGACCGGATACCCCTTGAGCCACTGCACGCCGGCCGCCGCGGCGCGGGCGTCGGGAAACGGCCCGGGCGCGCCGTAGATCCGTGGATCGGGCGCCACCGGTTCGGCGCCGGCCCCCGCCGTGGGGAACAGGCCGGGACAATGGGAAACCCGGACCGGCCGACCCAATACTTCCGGCACCTCGGTCTTGAGGTCGAAGCTCACCAGGCGGTGTCCCGCGGGGAGGAGCACCCGCCCGGTAAACACCGGCAGCATGGGCTGGCCGGGTTCCAGCGAATCCGGGCAACCGGCGACCCGAACGTCCACCCGGCCGTCCGGGCGCCGCTCCAGCCGCGGCCTTTCGAAGCGGTATTCCAGCACGAGTTCCTCCGCGGCCATCCAAGCCGCGGCGAGAAACAGCAGGACCAGCGCACCCGACATCCGTCTCATGGACACCATCCTGTCGGCGACATGGCATCATTGTAAGCCATACGCCGCCGGGGCGCACAACAATTCATGCCAGAGAAAACCGCGAGGAGGCGGGCGATTGCTCTCCGCGCCACCCCCACGCGCTGCCGTCGGTTGCGGCCGGCCGTCAGAACCGGTAGATGAACGTGCCCTGGGCGCGGACGCTCTGGCCCTCGTTCAAGTCGATGTAGCGGGTCCACCAGGGCGAGACTTCCAGACCCACCTGGACCGCGCTGGTGATGCTGTAGTAGAAATTGCCGAACAGCGCCATGTTGCGCGAGCGGTTGCCGGAGGCCAGGTCGCGGTTGACCGGGTCGTCCACGGCGCCGCCCAGGTTGAACTTCCAACCCTTCCACGGACCGAAGCCCACAGCGGCCCAGCCGCCGATGCTGCGGATCTCGTTGAGCCGAGCCTTGTTGAAGCCCTGCCCCACCGCCGCCAGGTAGGTGTCGACATTGGCGCCGCGCCAGAACTCGCCCTGCAGCGTCACGCCCTTGGCCAGCGGCAGCTGGGCGTCCAGACCCCATGAATACGTGTCGAGGTCCACACTGTTGCCGGCGGCGTCCAGGTCGTACTCCTCCTGGCCCCAGTGGCCGTACACGCCCACCGTCGCCTTGCGCTTCTCGCCGAAGGGCAGCGTCAGCGCCAGCCGGCTCTGGACGGTAGGGAAGCCGGCGTCCTCGCCACCGTCGCCCGGATCGTAACCGGAGGTGTGGCCGATGGTCCGGACGAACGCGCCCTGGAGCTGCAGCTTGGTGTCGCCGCCCAGATCGAATCCCTTGGTCAGCCGGAACTGCGGCCGGCGGTAGCCCGGATTGCCGGTCCACCACATCACGGTGTAGTTGATGGTGTCGGGCAGTAGCGGCGCGATCACGTCCGAGGTCTGGCCGGCCAGCAGGCTGAAGTCATGCTCCGGCCACTCCAGCTTCACGAACGCGTGGCGCAGCATCGGCTGGGGCTTGTTCTCGCCGCCCTCCAGGCTGTAGAAGTCGATCTCGACGTTGCCGGTGGTCTTGATCGATCCGGTGGCCGGCCCGTTGATGTTGAGCCCCACCCGGGTCTGGTTGGCGGTCATGTTGAACTCGTCGTCCTTGCCGCCGGGGCCCTCGGGCAGCACCCACCGGGCGAAGTCGCCCACGTCGGTCCGGGCGGTGTCGTAGGCGGCGTCCAGCTTGACGAAGCCGTACAGCTCCACCGCCGGTTTCTTTTTGGCCGCCGCTTCGTCAGCTTTCGCGACGGCAGCCGGGGCCGGCGCCGGAGCGGGGGTCGGGGCGGGCGCGGGAGCCGGGGCGGCCGCCGGCTCGCGGAGCGCCAGCTGGCGCACCTCCGCAATCGCCACCTCGAGCTGGCGGATCTTTTCCCGCAGCTCCATGTTCTCTTTCTTGAGCGCCTGGAGCTCGTCCTGCACGGAGGCTCCCTGGCCCAGCACACAGCCGGCGGCGAGGCACAGCCACACTCCGGCGATGATGAGGGGATTACGCATGGCG
This sequence comes from Acidobacteriota bacterium, assembly GCA_029565065.1. Taxonomy (GTDB): domain Bacteria; phylum Acidobacteriota; class JAAYUB01; order JAAYUB01; family JAAYUB01; genus JAAYUB01. The sequence goes on from JAKQOW010000032.1 coordinate 63,878, forward strand.
GATACTCCTTATCGATATTTGAATCTCTTCATTCCTGTCGTCGGCCCGTCCGAACAACATGGCGGAAGAACATTCCGATCGGTCACAATCGGAGGGTGCATTATGAGATCGTCTGCGGGTCCGATATTCACTATCCAGAAGGCCGATGCCCTGACCGGCCAGCCACTCAGGGTCATGCTTGAACGCGCCATCGAGGACGGGCAAACCTCGGCATTGTAATCCAACCGCAACCGGCGGGGTTCGGCAGCATCGAGCTTCGTCTGGTCGCGGATGACCGCCGTCCCGGTCCCGACCGCGATGACCGGGTGTTGACCTGCGGTGCGGGAGCCGGAGATGCAGAGGCCGCCGAGAGCGGGATCACCCGGATCGAATTGTCGGCGTCGATCGCCGCGTGCATGGATTTCTGCAGGAGGAGGTTTTCCTTACGCGTGCACGCGGCCGAGGCAAACACCCTGGCATCATCAGGTCCGGGCTCTAACTGGAACCGTCCGGGTGCGCCGGCGACGCGGTCCGGCGCCTTGACTCCCACATGGCGGAAACCGATGCACCGTCTGTGCGGATCAGCGACTGAGCCGGGCGATCGGAACACTGGACGCAACTGAACCCGGACCGGCCCATGTCGCGCAGTTGCCCTTCGATGAGGCCGCCTGGAGTGTCCCCGGCTCTGATCATCTGGCCGTAGATGCGGTCATGATCCCTTTCCGCTAAGAATGCATTCAAAGATCCCCCGGCGCATCGCCGCGATCCCCGGAGTCACCGTCACAAGCTGCAGCCCGACGGTTGCCACTTCAGCACAGGCAGTCTGGATCATCGTCTCGTTGACCCGGACCGGGCAGATGCGGCGGGCGCCCGTTCGGCGGAGCCGACGGCGGCAGCAAAGCACAGGCATACGCGCCCTCGGTGTCCGCGCCGCGGCGGAGATGGTCAGCCAGCGCTGGCTCGCCGCCTCCCGGCGGGTGCACGTGATTCTGATGGCTGGCATGGTCTGGCGCCATCATGGACGTCATTTCAAGATCTGACGGACGGTTTCGATCAGCTTCTTGGGGGGAATCGGCTTTTCCAGAAAAATGTTCACCGGCCACGGCCGGTCGGTGATGTATTGGAACGTCTCCCCGTAATCGGGTGATTGGGACATCGCCGTCAGCATGACAATGGGGATTTCGCGCGTGGCCGGATCGCCCCGCAGCTCGTAGGCGAGGTCGAAGCCGTCGGTCTGGGTGTTCATCATCACGTCCAGCAGGATCAGATCCGGGGGCTTCTGCAAGATTCGTTCCTTGGCCGCCTGCCGATTGCCGGCGGAACTGACTTCATATCCCTCGGCCTTGAGGGCGATCGAAACCACCGCCACCAGATCCGGATCGTCGTCGACAATCAGAATTTCTTGAGCCATGACACAGCACGCTCCCGAAAAAAAATGACGGTGCCGGGCAGTGGGCCCGGCACCGTTCGATGATCAGGCGGATTTCGGGGTTTCGGCGGCGGGCGTCAGCTTGGTGTCGTTGAGCAACAGCGAGAACACCAGGCCCACCGCAAGGAACGCGGCTCCGGTGTAGAACGAGTAGGTGGCTGCGTTCTCAGCGAACTTATCCTTGATGAGCGCGAAAATCTGCGGTCCGACGATGCCGGCAGCGGACCAGGCGGTCAGGATCACCCCGTAGACTTTGGGCATCAGCTTGGCGCCGTACACGTCCCCAACGAAGGCGGGCATGGTACCGAAGCCGCCACCGTAGCACAGCAAGACGTAGCAGACCAGGATGCCGAAGATCCACGGATTGCTTGTGAACACCATGAAGATGAACGCAACGATCTGGGTGGCCAGCAGCAGGCGGAACACGTTGGTCCGGCCCAGCTTGTCGGACAGGCCGCCCCAGAGGAACCGGCCGAACCCGTTGAACAGCGAGCTGATGGCGATCAGAGTCGCACCGACGGCGGCCAGGGAGGCAACCGCTGCGGCGATGGTTTCGGCCGATGCGCCGGCGGCCTCCAGCGCCTTGACGTTGAGGGCGCTGTCCGCCTTCGCCACGATGTCCTGCATGAGCGGCGACTGGAGCGAGATCACGGCGATGCCGGCGCAGATATTGCAGAAGAAGACGATCCACATCATGATGAACTTGCCCGAGAGCAGGTAGCGGGACAGGGGCGCGGTGGGCGCCGCAGCGTCGGCGGCGGCCTTGGCCGCGCCGCCCGGCGGATTGTAGCCCGCCGGCACAAAACCGGCCGGCGGATTCTTCAGGAACGCCGCAAAGATCACGCACAGCACCAGGAACGCCACGCCCAGGTACAGGAAGACCTGGACCAGGTTGCCGCCGGTGAATCCCATCAGGAAGGGCGCGAACACCTTGGACATGATCAGGGCGCCGAAGCCGAAGCCCATGACCACCATGCCGGTCACCAGCCCCTTCTTGTCGGGAAACCACTTGGCCGCGGTGGCCACCGGCGTCACGTAGCCGAGGCCGAGACCGCTTCCGCCGATGACGCCGTAGCCCAGCAGCAGCAGCGGCAGTGAATGCTGGCTCAGGGCGAACCCACCGATCAGGTACCCCAGGCCGAACAGGATACCGCCGGTGACAGCCAGCTTGGTGGGGCCGAACTTGGCCAGGTTGATGCCGCCCCAGGCGGCAGCCAGACCCAGGAAGCAGATGGCGAGATTGAACGCCCACATCACCTGGGAGTTGCTCCAGCTATAGGTGGCGACGAGCGGCTTTTGAAAAAAGCTCCAGGCATAGACGGTGCCCAGCAGGACCATCAGCAGGGTGCCCATGATGGCCACCAGCCAGCGGTTGGGGGTGGATGCGGTTGTATTCAAGCTATTTCCCTCAAAGCAGAGATTGTTCCGGCTATTCGTCATCGCATTGTTGTTCGGAGCGCGCTATTTTATGAAATTAACGCCCGGGACACAAGCGGATTTGTGGAATATTCTACTTCTCATGTAAGGATCCAAATCTCGTGGCGACCGGGCGACGCGGCCAATGCACAGCTGCCGTTCAGGAGGTCACGGTTCAACCACAGTGTCACACACCCCCCGCCTCCTGATCCAAACGTCCCGCCTGCATGCGGCGATTGCCGGATTGCGCCCCGCGGGGAACGTTCCGCCCATGTTCAACGTTCGGCAGTGCGGGCGGAAGCGGGCAGGCTATCTAAGGAAGAACAGGGGCGGATGGGGCGGACTCCGGCGGCTGGTTGGTCACCAGGCACAGCGGGTTGGCGTACATGCCGGGGATCATGTCGCCCAGCGAACGGGCCCGGATCGACAAGAACGGCCGCTCCGCCAGAACCCGATAGGGGATGCCTGCCTGCTCCAGCACCGCCAGCTTGTCTTTGCGCATGAGACAGTAGATGGGCTGTCGGCGACTGAAGAAATTGTGGATCTCGCCGTCATAAAACAACTCGAGGATGGGCCGGCGGGTGTAGTAACAGAGCGAGGGCAGCGCCGTGGCAAAATACGCCACGTAATCATCGGGCCGGGCGCGTTCGTTGATCATCGCGGCCAGTTGGGGCACCTGCCTGTATTTTTCCAGAGCTGGAATCACCTCGTACACCAGAAACAGGCAGGCTACATACATCCCGGCGATCGGCAGCGCCAGAGCCGCCCGCCACCGGCGGCCGCCCGCCCAGATCCAGCCGAGCGCCATGAGGCCCGCCATGACCGGCAGGGTGATGGTGAGCAGCAGGTGCCGGTCGAGAATCTGCCGGCCCACCACGTACGACAGCACCACGATGCCCAGGCCGAGCAGGAACACCCCCCGGAGCACCCACGGGACCCAAGCCGGCGGCCTGGCGGCTCCGGCCAGGCGACGCCCCAACCACGCCAGCGCGATCGCCGCCGCCGGATAGGAGGGCAGGATGTAATACTCCTGCTTGTTCTTGGACAGGCTGAAAAACAGGATCGGCACAGCGAACCAGATCAGGAGCAGCACGAGCCGGGACTTGTCCCACTCGTCTAGCTCCGGCCAGTGGCGGCGCCACGCCACCACTCCCGCCACGAACAGCAGGCTCCACGGCGCGAAATCAGCCATGAAAATGGGCAGGTAATAGAACGGCCCCCGCTGCGGCCCGAAATCTTCGACGGTGAAGCGGCCGAAATTCTCCACCACCAGCAGGCGGTAGATCGTCTCGACACTCAGCGTGCGGGCCAGGCCGACGTACCAGGGGAGCACGATCAGCGCGAAGGCGACGGCAGCCAGGACGACGGCGCCCCAGGGGGCCCGCGGCCACTCCCGGCGCCAGGCCAGGTACGCCGCGGCGATGATCAGGGGCAGGGCCGCCGCCACCGGTCCCTTGTCCATGAAGCCCAGGCCGAGGCAGACACCCATCCAGATCAGATCGCGGGGACGCCGCTCCTCCAGATAGGCGTGCAGGTAGTACACCACGGCCGTCACGCAAAACAGCAGCACCATGTCGATGACGCTCCGCCGGCCCATCACGAAAATCCGGGGGGTCAGCGCCGTGATGGCGGCGGCGGCCCAGGCGACAACCCGGCTCGCGGTCATTCGGAACGCCAGGTGCCACACCACGACCAGCGTCGCCAGGGCGAACGCGGCGATGACCAGCCGCTGCGACCATACGCTCACGCCGCCCAGGCGGTACGCGATCATCACCAGCCAGTAAGCCAGCGGCGGCTTGTTGAGGCGGGGTTGGTAGTTGAACGTGGGCACGAGGTGGGTGCCGTGCTCCATCATCTCGCGGGGCGTCTCGACGTAGAACGCCTCATTGGAATCCCAGATACTCGAGGTGCCCGCGTGGATCAGATAGAGGACCGCCAGCAGGGCCGCCAAGGCCAGTGCGACGGGTTTGCGCCCCAGAATATCCTCGATGTGCACGATGTGTCTCTCCACCTGGACCGGGCCGGCGGCTGTCCGGACCGGACGCCAGACCGCCACTCGTTCCGGCCGCGTCATACGCCGCGGATCAGAAGCTGCAGCTCAGCGTCACGCCCCCCCACAGGACATCCGCCTCGCCGTCCCAATTGATGCTGCGCAACGCCTCCTTGCTCTGCGTGGTCAGCGGAAACGAATACGCGATCTGGCCGCCCAGGCTGAACCGTTCGCCCAGGGGCACCGACAGGGCGGAGTAGAACTCCAGGTTGTAGAACTGGGTGAATGGCTCGCCGTCCGATCCGGACCCCATGACTTTGTGCCGGATGTTGAAACCCATATTGGCGCCCGTCGCCAGTTCCATATCCCGGGGCAGGGTCCAGACACGTTCCAGCGTGCCCTGCACGAAGGCGCCGTCCCCCTCATCGAAATCGTAGTAGACCGTCACCTTGGGTGACACCCACCCCTCGTGGCCGACACTGACGAACACCTCCTGGGTGGACGGATAATTTGCGATCCAATACATGATGTAACCGGCTTCCAGCTGGAGACCCCGCCACTCCCACGCGCGTCCGACATTGAAATCGATTTCGTTGGAGTCACCACTCCCGGGTTCCAGGTTGGACCAGACGCCGGCATACCACCCGGACACATCGACCGTCACCTCCGGCTGCAGCACGACGCCCTCGCTCAGCAGTTGACCCCGCCAGAAGTAGCGGGAATAGAAGCCCATCGCGGCCTCACCCGTGACCTCGGCGGCGCTCACGACGCCGGTCGCGCCGGCGGTGAGGATCAGCGCAACGACTGCCCATCGGGACCATGAACCCATCGTGCGTGCCGGGTGTCCGTCCATGTGCACCTCGCTGTAGGGAATGCGCGCAGCATAACACCACCGGTCTATGCTGGCAAGGGTCAACGCAGCCGGCGGCCGGTGCCGATCGCGGCAACGACGCCTTTGGTCTATCGGTCCTTGCCTTCGCCGGCGCCAGTTTCTACAATACGATGACGAATCGTCCCCGATTCAGCAATCGGCACGGAGTGTGCACCATGCGACGCATCACCTGGTCGACCTGCCACCTGTCCCGCCGCGGAGCGCTGGTCGCCGGCCTTTGGCTGGGACTGGCTCTGGCGTCCACCGCCGCCGGCAAGGGCACCCTGCCACCACCCACGTCGGTGCTGGCTGAACTGACTGCCGCCGCCCGTTCGACCAAGCCGGCGGACGTGAAGCTCCGCCTGAACCGCGCGGACACCCTCCTGAACCGCGACGCCGCAGTCGACGAGCGGGACGACCTGGGCCGCAACGTCCTGCACTGGGCGGTGATCACCGCGAGCACCGCCGCCCACCGGGCCGAGCAGGAACGCGGCATCGAGGTTCTGGAACATCTGCTGCGCCACGGCGCGGACCCCAACTGTCGGGACGTGTTCGGGAATGTGCCGCTGGATTACGAAGGATTCGCGCCGTACGAGACCATCCAGGACCTGCTGCTGGAAAACGGGGCGGAAGGCCGGGAAGTCAACACGGTCGCCAACCGTCTGGCGGAACAGGTGGCGCAACTCGAGAGCGCCAGCGCCGCCGGCGACCTGGACCGGCTGCGCGCCTTGCTGGAGGCCGGCATTCCCATCGGGACCAGCCTCGACATCCGGTTGACATCCGCTGTCGGCAGCGCCCGGTCCCGTGCCGGCGATCTCGTCGAGGGCGTTATCTGCGCGCCGGTGACGGTGGCTGGCCGGGCCGTGATCGGCGCCGGGACCCGCATCCGCGGAACCGTGCTGCGCACCCAAAAATGCCGCAACGCCTACGACCGGGCCAACCTCATGCTGGACCTGTGCGACGTGATCCTGCCGGACGGTGCCCATCTGTGCCTGACGACCCGGCTGCAGTCGGTGGACAACGCACGCGAGACGGTCCGCGACGGGCTGATCATCGGCATCGCCTACCCGCACAACACTGCCAGCCGCATTTCCATGGGATTCCACATGCTCGGCAAGCTGTACCCGGCGGTGGGTTACGCCTTCGACAGCGCCATGTACGCTTTCGGCCTGACCTACCACCGCGAGATCGACTATCCGGCCGGCACCGAGCTCACCGTCCAGGTGCAGCTCCCCTGCCGGTTCGCGCCGCCCGCCGGTGTGGTGCCGTGGCCGGAACTGAACCTCGACGAGGCGACCGCCGCGCAGCTGTGCGGCAGCCCCACCCGCACCGAGTCCGCCGACGGCCGGCCCGGCGACTGTGTCAACATCGTGCTGCTCGGAACCGCCGCGCAACTGCGGCAGGGATTTGAAACCGCGGGCTGGACCCCGGCGGAGAAGACGGGCATGGTCTCCGGCGCCAAAACGTTCCTCGCCGTCCTGCAACAGAAGGGCTACGCGACGGCGCCGGTGTCCACCTTCCTGATGGGCGACCGGGCGCCGGACTTGGTGTTCCAGAAGCAGCTCAACACCTTCGCCAAGCGGCATCATGTCCGGATCTGGCAGCTGCCTGACCCCGTCGGCGGCGAGACGGCCTGGCTGGCCGCCGCCACCCACGACGTGGGCATCGGCGCGGAGAAAGCCGGGCTGTCCTGGTACCACCGGATCGACTCTCATATCGACCGGGAGCGGGACAAGATCGCCGCCGATCTCATGTTCACGGGGCTGCCCCGGGGCGTCTGCTGGCTGGACCGGCCGGACTTACCACGCACCGCCAAGAACGCCACCGGGGATGATCTGATCACCGACGGACGGATGCTGGTGCTCGCCTTCCCGGCGCGCGCGGCGACCGCCGACACCGATTCGGCCGATTAGTACCGCCGCTGGAAAAACGCCGGCGGCGGCGCCGCGGGATCGAAACCGGGCACCCAGCGCGCCACCTGATCCGCCCCCTGGCTGAGGCGCCGCACGCAACGGGCGCTGAAATCGTCCAGCAGCCGGCGGGCCTTGTCTTCCTTCCCCTGGCGCGCCAGCTCGGCGGCGCGGCGGCGGACCTGCCGCCACTCCTTCAACTCCTTTCGCTCCAGCCCGGCCCAGTGGGCGCGGATCCGTCGAATCACCTCGTCCGACTCGCCCCAGCGGGCTTCCAGGTTCCGCGACACCGCCGCCAGCCGCCACCACAGCGACTCCTTCTCATAAGCCCCCCCTGCTCGGGTCAGTTCCTCCGAGAGCCGGAGGTCCAGCGTCGGAAAGAACGGGACATACGCGTTGAGACACGGCACGTGCAGGCACGTCCACAGGGTGCCGCCCAGGCCGTCGGCCATACCGGGCTCGGAGACCGCGATCATCGAACCCACGGTGCCGCCATAGCAGATGGTGCGCACCGGAATCCCCTCCAGCAGGGAGCCAGGCAGGGAACAGTGCGGATCGACGCCCGGCGTGTGCGGCCGGATCGAGCGCCCGTCGTCGGTCCGGAAGGTCCAGGTCTCGAAGTGGTCCCGGAGCACGGCGGCGATCCCTTCCACCGTGACCCGGCCTTCGATCCGCCGCATCCGCTCCATGCCCCGGCGGTAACGCATCTCGTTATAGTGGGTGTTGTCCGGGCCGTGATAATCCTTGCTGTATGAGAGCCGGAAACTGAATCGCCCGTTCTCCTCACGGTACTGCCCCTGGGCGCGGGCGTGTTCGATGAGCTCGCGGCGGCGCAGCCGGAACCGGTCCGAATCGTCGGGCAGGTCGGGGTCGGTGATTTCGAACCGGTTGGCCCGCACACAGACGCCGTCGGTCACCCGGACGGCCGCCCAGCGGTTGCCGGTGGTCTCGATGATCCAGATCTCGGCGGGATCGGCGACGGTATAGATCTCGGGCACCCGGCTGTGATGGCGGGCGATGAGCGCGTCCACCAGGTCCACCGCTTCCCGGGCGGTGCGGCAGCGCTCCAGAATCAGGCGGGTGATATCGTTGTCATGGAGGGCCGGCCCGTCGAAGGTGTCCCAGGTATTGCCGTCGTTGTTGGCCACGCTCACCTGGTGGCGGTTCATGCCCATCCCCACGCCCCAGCGCCACAGCCGGTCGTCCCGGTTCCGTTCATCCATGGATTTGAAACCAAGCAGCTGCCAGGTCTGGCGGGCGGCGTCTATGGTGATGAACTGCATCGTCTGTGTGGCGTCCGCGATATTCTCCCCGTCCGGCTGGAAGTGGAGGATCTGGCCGGAGTTGACGGGGTAATCACGGTTTTTGCCCAGGATGGTCACGCCGTCGCGGGTGGCGCGCCCGGTGGCGCCCACCATGGTGCAGTCGGCGGCCGCGACCTGGGTCGCCAGCAAGACCGCCACCAGGAGGATCCAGCCGACAATGGTCCATACGGTGCTACGCTTCATGGTTCCGCCTCAGGTTGTATTGACTGGGGTGACGGCCGCGCGGCATCGGCGCGTCGCGCGGAGCCGCCCGCCGAGAGATCGTATCCGGATCAGTAACCGTAAGCCGCCACCACCGCCTCGGGGCCGATGTCATTGCCGTTCTGATCGATGTGGGCAAAGTTGTAGTTGTTCCCGTTCGTGAGTTTGATATGGAACGCCCGGTACATGCCGATGGGCAACCGGTTGGTCTTGAATTCCTTGATGGCCGAGCGCGGCACTTCAAAGTCGTCCGAGCGGCCGTCGATGGAGCGGGCGGTCCGGTACACCACCCGGTCGGGAAAGATGGACAACTGTCCGACGCAGAACAGCGTGAAGTCCCCGCTGTGGTCGTGACCCACGAGGAACGTTTGCGCCTGACTCATGACGGCGGCCTGCTGCTCCGCATTCTCCAGATTGCTCATCAGCTGCCGGTAGTCACCGTTGGCGGGGAAAAACTGCATCAACAGCCGACACAGGCGCTTCGCGGACGCCAGGTCGCCCGAGTTGATCTGCGACTGCATCTGGCTGTGGACCATGGAGACCGCGTCCTGCTGCAACTGCAAAGCGTACGCGTGGCCGGGATCGCGCCGGAGAATCTCCCCGGTGAGCTGCAGCACGTTGTTCCCGGGTGGTTCGATGAACCGTCCCGCGGAATACGCCTGGTAGGCCTGGGTGGACAAGGCCTGCAGCGGATCTTCCACGGGTGTTTCTCCACCCGAGCCGGGCTGGTCGCCTTTGTTCGCCCATTTGCCGGAGTCGGGCGGCTCCTCCGACGGCGGTGGCGGCGGGACCGGTGTCGGTTGCGGCTTGGCATCTTTCCGCCCCTTGTCCGACTGCGCCGCGCCGCCGGGAAGCACGGGGAGCGTGAGCGTGCCGGTCGGCTGGCTCGATGACGGGCTGGCGGCCGGCAGGGACGCGGGGGTTGTCACGGGCGGAGTCTGGGTGCCGCCGGAGCTGCCGCCGGCCACCGTGGTGGAGGCGGTCGGCGTCTTGGGTGACGGTTTGAGTAACACCGCCAGCACCACGACCGCCAGAGTCACGATGATCAATCCGGCGGCGGCAACACCTCCGATTATCAGCACCTTCTTCTTGCTGGTGTCGGGCCGCGCGGCGGGGAAACCGGTGCCCAGCCGCGAGTCAAACACGGTGGCGCCGGGAATCTGGACACCCTGGGTGCCCGGCGGATACGCCTGGGTGCCACCCGGATATGCCTGCGTCCCGGCAGGATATGCCTGCGTCCCGGCAGGGTACGCCTGGGTGCCCGGCGGGTAAGCCTGTGTTCCGGCAGCGTACGCCTGGGTGCCCGGCGGCGGCGGGGGCGTTCCCGCCGGGCGGGCCGGGGCGGCGCCCGTGGCGGCATAGGCGGCGGTGGCGCGGGGCGGCGGCGCCGTGCGGAGGGCCTCCTGCAACGCCGCGCCGAGCGCCTGCGAGAATTCCTCAACGGTCTGGTAACGGGTGCGCGGGTCCTTCTCCAAAGCGTGCAGAACCGCCCGGTCGAACACCTTGGGCAGTTGCGGCAGGACCTTGGAGGGCGAGGGTGGCGGCGTGCGCACGTGGGCCTGCATGATCTCGAAGTCGGTGCTCCCCCGGAACGGCACCGTGCCGGTGAGCAACTCGAAGAGCGTGATGCCCAGCGCGTAGATGTCACACCGGTAATCGGTCTCCTTGCCCTGGATCTGCTCCGGCGACATGTAGTACAGAGTGCCCACCTGCAAACCGGTCTGGGTGAGGCGTGACTGGCCCATCACCCGGGCGATGCCGAAGTCCATGACCTTGACGATGCCTTGCCGGTTCACGATCATGTTCGACGGCTTGATGTCCCGGTGCAGGATGCCCATCCGGTGGGCCTGGCTCAGGCCGAACAGGGCCTGCTGGAACAGCGGCACGGCCTCATGAAAGGGGACGGCACCGCGCTGCCGGATCATCTGCTCCAGGTTCATCCCTTCGACGTACTCCATCACCATGAACAATTGGTCCTGGTGGCGGAAGAAATTGTAGAGGGTGCACACGTTGGGGTGGTTGAGCTGGGCCTGGGTCTTGGCCTCGGCGAGAAAGCGCTGGATCAGGCTGGCTTCCTGCGACAGCTCTTTCGACAACACCTTGATGGCGACGATGCGGTCCAGGTTGATGTCCACCGCCTTGTACACCGTGCCCATGCCGCCCTGGCCGATTTTTTCCAGGATTTTATAGTGGTCGATGACTTGACCGATCATGAGTTGCCCCCGATCACAATCTCCGGAATTTCAGATAGACGCCGCCGATCCGGATCAGGTCCTCGTCCGCCAGCAGATGGCGGGGCGACGGTTGGGTCCCGTTATTAACGAACACGGGCCCCTCCATCCCTTCCAAGTACAGGCCGTCCCGCTCTTTCACCACGCGCGCATGGCTCGGAGCCACCCCCGTTTCCTCGAGCCGCAGACCGGCGCCGTGACCCGAGCCGACCACCAGCTGCTCGCGGTCGAGGCGGACATCCGCAAACTTGGCGGCACCGCTCATGACCACCAGCCAGCCCAGCAGGGGCAGACCGCCGGACGGGCGCGCGGGGGACGGCGTGAGCGGCAGCGTGGGCATCGCGCCGGCGGACGCGCCGTCCGCCACCGTCGCGCCCGGCGGCGTTCGGTAGTGGGCGGTGTAGCCGTCCACCACCGTCGCCCGCAGTGGTGAAGCGGGGCCCAGTTCGGTGGGTGGGGCCACCGGCAGCGGCGGGGGAGTGGAGCTGCCCAGCGGCTTCTGCACCCCGTCCTCGGTTCGGGCGCAGTACGGGCACTCGTTCATCCACTCTTCCATCGGGTGTCCGTGCGCACAGAACTTCAGCATCGCTCCACTCCGGCTCCGCGCCCGCACCGCGGATCATTCCACCCGGAAGATCGCCGCCTGCTTGCTCCCCAGGATGATCCGGTCGCCGCTCTTGACGAAGTTCTGCTGGACCCGCGGCGAGTTGATGTCGTTGATGAACGTCCCGTTCGTCGATCCCCGATCCTCCAGCAGGAGACCTTTGGGGCTCGGGGTGAGCAGCGCGTGCACCTTGGACACGTGGTCGTCCGGAACGACCACCGTGCATTGGGACGGATCGCGGCCGAAGATCAGGCCCTTGGACGGTATCTCCATCACTTTACCGGCACTGGGGCCCTTCTCGCAGACCAGCCGGCCGAAGCTGCCCACCTGCTGGCGCTGCGACTGGACATCCACGACCGTGGCCCGCATCTCCGGGGTGCCGGCGGCCGGCCGCGGGGGCGGCGGAGCGGCTTTCTTCCCGCGCGCCGCCAGGATCCCCACCACGCCGACGATCACCAGCAACAGCAACCCGCCTCCCACGATCGCCAGGATCGTGCCGTACCGGCTGAAGAAGGTGGGCGGATGGGCGGTGAGCCATTCCTGGCATTTGACCTGGATTCGTTTGGCATCCGGCTGGTTGGGCATCAGGCGGAGAATCTCGTCGCACTTGACGATCGCTTCCTCGTAATCCTCGTCGAAGTAGAGATCCAGCGCCTGTTGCCACAGGCTGTCGATCAACCCGCGTTTTGACTGGATGCCGGCGGCGCTGATGAATTCCTTGGCCGTGTTGATGGGGACGGCGAAATTGAATCCCTGGATGGGAATGGCGCTCTGGGCGCCCGTGGGGGCCAGGCTGATGAACGTGGCGATGCCGATCACCTCGCCGCTGTCGTTGAAGACCGGGCCGCCCGAGTTGCCCCACGTGACCGGTGCGTCAAACTGGATGACCGGCGTGCCCTTCACGTCCAGCTTCAGGCTGGACACGTGGCCCGAGGTGATGGAGGCTTCGAGCATCGAGGACTGGCTCAGGTAATCGTGCTGGCTCACCACGCCGGGGTAGCCGGCGGGGAACACCGCCGCCTGGAGCGAAACCGCGGCGGAGTCACCCAGCGGCACCGTGGGCAGGTTGCCCTGCTCGATCTTGAGCACCGCGATATCCTTGCCCGACTCTTCCTCCTCGTAGCTGAAGATGCCTTCGGTCTTGCCGGCAACGGGGGTGATCGGCGGGCTGTACTGCTTGATCTCGGCGGGGAAGTACTGCCAGTTCGACAGGAACACGAACAGCTGCTTGGACACCTGAAACACCGCCGCGGCCGCGAGCTGCTGGAAGACCGACACCTTCTCCTCCTGGGTCAGGGGCGCGCCTTTCCGCTGCTCCAGCGCGGGAAAGATGTGCTGCTCGAGGATCTGCACCAGTGCCTGAGACTTGAGCGAGTTGTTCTCCTTGCTGTGGTACTCTTTCACTACATGGCCATTGGTCACGATGTAGCCGTCCGGATTGACGATGAATCCGGAGCCGGATCCACTCATGTCCATGGGATCGAACTCCTGCAGGCCTTCATCCGTCCGGATCGCCACCTTGACCTGTATCCGCGAGTAGACCATGACCACGCCCGGCTTGACGGTGAGGATGTTCTTTTCGCGCGCCCGCTCATCGGCGGCGGTCAACGACGCACCGAGAGCCAGCACCAACAGAAGGGCGAGAACGCACCCGCGCTGCGACATATGGCCTCCTTAATCGGTCCTGAATGCATGTCTACCGGCGTTTTGATCTCATTGTAGCACAGGCGCAAAGGCCCGCAATCGATTTTGCTTGGGCGCGGATTCCGGGCATGTTATAGATGCCGCATGCCCCCAAGCGGAAACGTTCGGCTATGACGCGCTGCCGACTCACCCTGACGAACGACCTGCACCTGGATCTGATCCACCTGTGGGACCACCCCTTGTCGCATTTCCTCGACCGCCTGGCCCGGGAGGGCGTCCAACGGCTGGTCCTGGCCGGCGACCTGATTTCGTTCGCCGAGCAAAACCTGGACAAGGCCTTCCGGGCGCTCGCCCCTTTCGCCGGGCAGATCTTGTACACGCCCGGCAACCACGACCTGTGGACACGCTTCGGCGATTCCCTGCAGCTCTACGAGGACTACATCCCGGCTGTGTGCGCCCGCCACGGCGTGCACTACCTGGACGCCGCCCCGCACATCGAGGGTGCGGTGGCCGTTGTCGGCAACGTGGGCTGGTACGATTATGCTTTCCGGGATGAATCGCTGGGCTACCCCGACGACTGGTACCGACAACGCTGGATACCCGGACGCTTTCAATGGATGGACCGGCATTACATTCGCTGGCCGCTGACAGATCCGGAATTCGTCGACCGCTGCTGCCGGCGCCTGGACACCCAGCTCGACGGACTGCCGGACACGGTGGACACGGTGGTCGTCGTCACCCACCACGTCCCGTTTCACGAATTGCTCGTCCGCAAATCCGATCCGGTCTGGCGGTTCGGAAACGCTTTCATGGGCAGCCCGCGGCTCGGTGAGGTCATCCGGAGGCATCCGCGGGTGACCCACGTTTTCTGCGGCCATTCGCATGCCGGAGTGCGCCTCACCACGGAAGGGCGCACCGCCGTCTGCCTGGGCGGCAACTACAACAAGAAAGTGCTGGAAACCATCGAGCTGTGAATGACCGCCGGTTCAGCGATCCGGCGCCGACGGCTTCTCCCCGGCCGGGTCACCCGTTGGGGCGGCTTCGGCGCTCTCTGCGCCGGCGGCAGTCGGCGCCACCATCTGTTCCAGGCGCCGGATCCGGTCCGCCATCTGTTGCCGCTCTTCCCGCCACGCCGCCGCCCGCGCGGACCGGCGGTGGCGAGCCGTCACGATCGCCACGACGGCGAAGGTGATCAGCATCAGGCCCGCGGTCCACCGGAACGGTGCGGTCCGCCAGAAGGGCGCCCGGACCTCCACGCTGACCGTCAGCGGCCTGGGGCTCCAGATCCCGGCATGATTGCGAGCCAGAACCTTCAGGGTGTAGGTGCCGGGCGGCGGGAACGTCAGCCGGAAACCGTGTTCACGGGTGGGCTCAGTCCAATCGGGGTAGAGACCATCCAGCAGGTAGCGGTACCGGACACCCTGCTCATCTCGATAGCTCAAACCCACCCAGTCGAATGCGACGGTGCGGACCGAGTCCGGCAGCACGCACCGTCCGTTCACGACCGGAACCGGCTGCCCGTCCGCTTTCAGCTCCGTCAGATGGATCATGGGCGGAGAAAGATTGGGGATGTCGCCCTCGGGATTGTGCCGGCAGGCGCCACGGTTGGTGCCGAACCAGAGCCGCCCGTCGGCATCCAGCGTCCATGCTCCCCGCAGGACAATCTGCCCGAAAAAACCGGCGAACACTCCGTATGATTCCACCGCCTGACCGTTGAAACGCCCCAGCCCGCGGTTGGTCAACAGCCAGATCCCGCCCTGCCGATCCTGCAGGATCTCGTACACGGCTTCACCTGCCAGCCCGTCCTGCGGTGAGTAGCGGCGGAGCTCCTCTCCGCTGAAACAGTTCAGTCCCAGGTCGGTGCCGATCCAGACGTTCTTTTCCGTGTCTTCATGCCAGCTCAGCACCGCCTTGCCCAGCAAGCCGTTGGCCTCGTTGTAGTTGACGATTCGGCCCTGCCAAAAGACGCTGAGCCCCTCGTCGGTGGCGATCCAGATCCGGCCCATGGAGTCCTCGCGGAAGAACCGGATCGAGTCGCTGACCAGGCCCGTCGCCCGGGTGATGTTGCGGAAGTAGTCGTAGCGGTACACCATCAGCCCCGCCCGGGAGCCGAACCACAACTGGTTTCGGGAATCCTGAAAGATCTGCCGCACCTGGTTGTGGAGCAGCCCGTCGGTTTCGGTGTACACCCGGACGGCGCCGTTCCGGTCGATGGCCGCCAGTCCTTTTCGGGTGCCGCACCAGATGGTGCCGCGGCGGTCCTGGAGGAGCGCCTGGACCTCGGTGTCCGGCAAGCCCTCCACCGCGTCGTACACGCGGCGGACGGCGAGTCCCTCGATCATCGCCAGTCCGCCCGCCATGGCCACCCAGATCCGGCCATCCCGGTCCTCCATCATGCTGGCCACGGGACCGCCCGGCAGTCTGTGGCCGCGGCCCAGCCGGGTGATCCGGCGGCCGTCGACACAGAGCACTTCCTGATCCGCTCCCAGCCACGCCCGCCCGCGCGAATCCACCAGGGCGAGTTGCAGCCGGTTGGTCGGCAGGCCGGGTCCCGGATCCAGGCGGATGAAGCCGCGGCCGTCCCAATGGCTGAGGCCGCCGTCGAGGGACGTCAGCCAGAGTCCACCCCGCCCGTCCGGTCGGATCTCGTTGATGGATCCCTCGCAGAGACCGTCCCGGCGGTCGTAGAGCACGAACTGTTCACCCATGAATCGCGACAGCCCCCCTTCGCGGGTGGCGATCCAGAGGTTATGCTCCCGGTCCAGGCACAGACTGGTGACGAATGGACACCCGAGCCCTTCACGGGTGCCGAACGGAGTGAACGTCCGTCCGTCGTACCGGATGACACCCGCGCCCCAGGTACCGATCCAGAGGCAGTCCCGACGGTCGTCCCGCACAATCTTGTTCACCTCGGGACACGGCAGGCCGTCGGCGCCGGTGAAGACGCGGATTTTATCGCCGTCGATCCGGAGCAGACCCGCGGAGGTGCCCGCCCAGACAACGCCGCGAGCATCCTCCATGAAACCGTACACCGTCCGCCGCGGCGTGGCGGTTTCCCGGACCAGGGTACGGAATGACTCGCCCTCCCGGACGCTGATCCCCCGCATGGTACCCACCCACAGCCGCCCCGCCCGGTCGAAGAACAGGCTGCGGACCGCGTTGTCCACCAGGCCGTCAGCTACCGTCCAGAGCGTGAACTTCCCGTCCTTCAGGCGGGCGACACCCTCGTCCGTGCCCACCCACGGGCAGCCGTCGCCGGCGATGACAATGGCGCGGATCGTCCGGCTCCGCAAGCCGTCGGGTTTGACAGCGTGAAACCGGCCATCCCGGCGGACGGTCAGTCCCAGTCCGGTACCGATCCAGAGATTCCCCCGGCCGTCTTCCACCAGGCTGATGACCGTGCCGAAGGACAGGCCGTCGGCGGTGGTGAACGTGGTGAACTCGCGGCCGTCATACCGCACGAGGCCGCCGGAGGTCCCCAGCCAGATGAACCCCCGGCTGTCCTGGATCACCGACCAGACGCGGGGGCTGGGCAGTCCTTCGAGCGACGAGTACTGCCGAAAAGGCCACATCTCGGCCAGCAACGGAAGGCACGCCAAACCGATCAGGAGCAGGCAAAGGATGCGCCGCACGACAACCCCCACACCGGTAAGTGTGGTTTCATCTTAGCCCAACCGGGGGCAAAACTCAGCACAATTCCGTCCGGTGGCGCCACCGGCGGCCGCCACCCGGCGCCCCGGCAGGCGGGCGGATTGAAGCTTGCATTGGCGGGGTTCCTGGGGTATTTAGTAGTCCACATTTCATTACAGGGAATCGCATGAGACAAAAGATAAAACTCAAGGAACAGACCGCACTCAAGCAGTGGTCCATTGACGAGGCCCGGGAGCTTTACAACATCCTGAATTGGGGCAAGGGATTCTTCGACATCAATACCCGCGGCGACGTCGTCGTCCGGCCGGAGAAAACCTCGGATAAATACCTCGACATCAAGGAGCTCGTCGACGAGCTGCGCCTGCGGGAGATCAGTCCGCCGGTGCTGATCCGGTTCACCGACATCCTGAAGAAACGGATCGAGGAGATTCAAAAATCGTTCCAGGCCGCCATCAAGGAATACGGCTACCAAGGCGATTACATCGGCGTCTATCCCATCAAGGTCAACCAAAGCAAGCAGGTGGTCGAAGACATCATCGAGTTCGGCCGGCCGTATCGGTTCGGGCTCGAAGCCGGGAGCAAGCCCGAACTGCTCATCGTGGTCGCCAGCCTGGACACCAAAGGCGCGCCCATCATCTGCAATGGGTACAAGGACACGGAGTTCATCGAGATCGCCCTCTGGGCCTTGAAGCTGGGGCGCAAGGTGTTCATCGTCGTCGAGAAGCCGTCGGAGCTGGACACGATCATCAAGGTGTCCGCCCGACTCAAGGTGAAACCGCTCATCGGCATCCGGGCCAAGCTGGCCGCCCGCGGGCGGGGCAAATGGGAGGGGTCCGGCGGCGACCGATCCAAGTTCGGCCTTCTGCCGGAGGAGATGCTGGACGCGGTCCAGAAACTGAAGAAGCACGGCATGCTGGATTCGCTCCAACTGCTCCACTTCCACCTCGGCTCCCAGATCACCTCGATCCAGAGCATCAAGGAAGCGTTGCGGGAAAGCACACGCCTGTTCGTGGAGCTGTCCCGCCTGGGCGTCAACATCCGCTACTTTGACGTGGGGGGCGGGCTGGCCGTGGACTACGACGGCAGCATGACCAACTTTTCATCGAGCGCCAACTACACGTTGCAGGAGTACGCGGCTGACATCGTGTCCGCCCTGGCCGAGATCTGCCAGGAAAACGGCATCGCGCACCCCACCATCATCTCGGAGAGCGGCCGGGCCCTGGTCGCCTATCACTCCATCCTGGTTTTTAACATCCTCGGCATCAGCGAATTCAGCACCGACATGGAGATGCCGACTCTGCCGAAAGAAGCCCCCGAGTCGCTCACCAGTATGAAGCAGCTGCTGGACCATTTGTCCGTGAAAAATTTTCAGGAGTCATACCACGACGCCATCCAGATTCGCGATGAGACGCTCACCCTGTTCAACGTGGGCATCCTGTCCCTGGAGCACCGCGCCGTCGTCGAGAAGCTCTTCTGGCTCATCTGCCACAAGATCGCCAAGATCATCGACGGCCTGGACTACGTCCCCGACGAACTGGAGAACCTCCAGGCCTTCATCTCCGACACCTACTACGGCAACCTGTCGGTGTTCCAGAGCCTGCCCGATCACTGGGCCGTCAAGCAACTGTTCCCCATGATGCCCATCCATCGCCACACCGAGCGCCCCGTCCGCAAGGCCACGCTGGCGGACATCACCTGCGACTCCGACGGCAAGGTGGACCAGTTCATCGACCTGCGCGACGTCAAGAGCACCATCGACTTGCATGAGCTGCAACCCAACCAGCCGTACTATCTCGGCGCCTTCCTGGTCGGCGCCTACCAGGAGATTCTCGGCGACCTCCACAACCTGTTCGGCGACACGCACACCGTGCACGTCTCGGTCACCGGCAAGAACAAGTACCGGATCGACAAGATCGTGGAGGGGGACACCGTCCGCGACGTGCTGGCCTACATGCAGTACCAGAAGCGCGATCTCATGGTGATGATCAGGCAGGCGGTGGAGGAAAGCATCGAAAAACGGCGGCTCTCCATCAAGGAGTCCGCCCGGATTCAGCGCTTCCTCGAGGAAGGCATCGAAGGTTACACGTATCTCGAGTAATCCGCGTTCGCCGCAATCAAAAGCCCGCGGCGGTCGCCGCGGGCTTTCATATTAATGATCACCGTCACGTCCGCTCCGGCGGAGCGCCGGAGGGGACGGCGGCCGGACGTCATTCCGCCGCCGGCTTGTCCTGCTTTGCCGCGATCATCTCACCCAGGTACTTGGGCAGCTCCACGCCGGCCATCTCGGCGATCTCGTGCAGGGGGGGCAGGCTCTTGATCAGGCCGGAGAGAAAGTTGGCGGTCGTGGTGGAACCGCCGGCCGACGTGCCGGAGTCCCAGACGGTGAGCTTGTCGATCTTGAGGTTCTTGATCGCCTCCACCTGCTTGCCGACGATGTCGTGCAGCTTTTCGATGAGCAGCAGGGTGGCCACGGACTTGGCGTCACCCCGGCAGCCTTCCAACAACTTGAGGTAGCCGGCGGCCTTGCTTTCCAGCACCTGCCGGAGACCCTTCGCCTCGGCCTCGTACTTGAGCAGGATCGCGTCGGCTTCGCCCTTGGCCAGGCGACGGGCCCGCTCGGCGGCGGCCTCCGCGGCGATCTCGACTTTCCGTTTCTCGATCTCCTGCCGGACCACCTCCTCGGCCACCAGGCGTTCCTGCTCGGCCAGGTACTGCGCCTTGTTGATCTCCACCTGGGCGGCCAGCCGGGCCAGCTCCCCGCGCTGGCGGGCCTCGGCCTGGCGCACCGCCAGTTCGGCTTCGGCGGTGGCGATGTCGGCCTGGGCCTTGTTTTCACCGGCAATGGCTTCGGCTTCGCGTTCGCGGACGTAGATGCGCCGATCGGCTTCCGCCTGCTTCTTGCCTTTGTCGGAGGAGGCTTTGTTCTCGGCCAGCTTGATCTCTTTCTCCCGCTCGGCCTCCGCCTCGCCGACGGCGGCCAACGTTTCCTGCTGTTGGACGAACACGCGGCGGCCGGCTTCGGCCTGCTTCTTGCCCTTGTCGGAGGCGGCCACATTCTCGGCGACCTTGATCTCCTTTTCCATCGTGGCCTGGGCATGGCCGATGGAGCCGTGACGGTCCTGTTCCGCCACGTCGATCCGGGCCTGGTTGATGGCTTCGGCGGCGGCCTTTTTGCCGATGCTCTCAATGTAGTCGCTCTCGTCGGTGATGTCGGTGATGTTGACGTTGATCAGGTAGAGGCCGATCTTGTTCAGCTCCGGTGACACGTTCTTGCGGATCGCCTCCAGGAAGCTCTCCCGATCCTGGTTGATCTGCTCGATGGTCAGGGAGGCCACGGTGAGGCGGAGCTGGCCGAAGATGATCTCCTTGGCCATCTCCTCGATGTCGCCCCGATCCAGGTTCAGCAGGCGCTCGGCGGCGTTATGCATCACCCCGGGCTCCGTGCTGATGCCCACGGTGAAGGTGCTGGGCACGTTGATGCGGATGTTCTGCAGCGACAGGGCCCGCTGCAGGGGAATGCCGATGGTCATGGGCGTCAGGCTCATGTAGGCGTAGTCCTGGATGAGCGGCCAGACGAAGACACCGCCGCCGTGGATGCAGCGCGCCGTCTGCCCCTCGCCCACCTTGCCGTACACCACGAGAATCTTGTCCGACGGACACCGCTTGTAGCGCGACGCGATCAGCAGCACCGTGAACAGAAAGACGAACGCAAATCCGACGATGGTCAAAAACCATTCCATGATGCCTTCTCCTCTATGTCAATCAGTCTTGAACACGTTCCACCACCAGGCTGTCACCCTGGGTCCAGACCACGCGGACCCGCTCGCCCGTCCGGATCTCCTGGCCGTCCTGCGCGGTCGCGTCGAACTCCCGCAGGTGGTCCTGCACCTTCACCTGGACCTGGCCCGTGCCCCCGGCGGGGATGGTCAGGTACACCGTGCCCTCGCAGCCCACGGCGTTGTCCATGCGCAACGTGCCGCTGGACTGCAGACGGCCCAGGGCGCCGAACACCCGCGCGATGAGCCACATGGTGATCATGCCCGCGACCGAGGCCCCGGCCAGGGCGGCGAGCAGCCCCCAGCTCGTCTGGCGCGACAACGCCAGGCCAACCAGCCCGAACATGAGCAGGAACGCCGTCAGGCCGTGGATGGTGAACAGCTTGAATCCGGCATCGGCGCTCTCGTGATGGTGGCCGTCGGCGTGGGCATCGCCGCCGTGGAAATCGCCGCCGTGGTCCGCCGCCAGGTCCGGGCCGGAGTCCGCCCCGTCATGACCGCCGATCCCCAGGAGCAGAAGGGCCAGGCGGCACAGGAGCATCACCCCGCCCACCGTCGCGCAGGTCAGGAAGATGATCTCAAAGCTGGAGAGGCCGTGCATGTAGGCTTCCATCGTCTATCCGCACTCCATGCCGAGGTTCGGGTCGCGTGTTCTCTGAGGATTTGTTTTCACTCTAATTCCGTTTATAGCACCTGTCAACGCTCATTCGGACCGGACGGTCCGGTCGATCAGGCCACATACCCCCGCAAACAGCCGCTGGATCTCACGGATCCCGCCGCAGGCGGCCGCATCGGCCGCCAGGCGGTCCAGCCGTTTGTCCAGACGAACTCGCCCCGCCGGCCGTCCCGGGATTGTGACAGCCAGGGACCGGAGCAACCCCACGGCCGCCGCCAGTTGGGTTCGCAGCAGCGGCAGGGTGGCGGCCTGCGTCTCGTCCACCCGGCGGATCAGCTCTTCCAGGTTGGCGGCGGCCGCCGCCAGCAGGGCCCGGCGATGGACGAGCAGCGCGTGGTGATGGCGGAGCTCGAACAACCGCCGGCCCAACGCGGCTCCGAACTCTCCGGCGGCGGCGCGCACCGCCTCGCCCGCCGCCAGTGCGTCATCGAGTTCCTGTTGACAGCCGTCGCACGCCCGGCGATGGACTTCGAGCTGGCGCCGCTCCTCCCCCAGCCGCTCCCGGTCGGTCGCCAACGCCTCGTGCGCGTGAATCAGCGCGGCCCCCAGCCGGCGGAATTCCAGCAGAAACCGTCCCGCGGGATGCGATGAGCGTCCCGCGCGAGGCAGGCCCAGCAACGGATCCCATCCCTCCGCGGGGATTTCGGTCCGGCGGACTGCCTCCATGAGCCCGGTCAACCGGTCCAGACTGGCGCCCACCGGATCGCGGCCCGAAGCGTCCGGGAGCCGGGGGGCGGCATCGGCCAGCTCCGCCAGCCGCGCCAAGGCGTCCGCGGCAAAGCACCGTGCTGAGGCCTCGTCGGCCGGATCCAGCGTGCGCATCCAGGCGGCAATCCGCCGGGCGGCCCGCACCGGCGAATCGTCCGACACGGGCGGATCCGCGCCGTCGGCATCGGCCCGGCCGGATTGACGGTCGGAATGACAGGCAGGCACCGGTCACACACTCCGTTCGGGTGAATCGTCCCCGTCGTTCGCCGCGGCCGCCGCCAGGGCGGCAATGAGCACGGGTTCCTCCCCCCGCAGCACCGTTCGCGGATCCACCCAGATGCGGTCCGCGCCTGTCCGTACGAGGATCGGCGGATCCCAGTTCCGCAAGCGTCGTTCGCAGGCGCCGATCCGGTCAGCCGGCAGACGCACGCCGAGGCACGGCCCATGGATCACCTGGCCGGGTGTGGAGCCGCCGCCGATGAGAGATTCCCCGTCGGCGACCGTCACCGCCCCGGCCAGGGCCGGCGCCGCCCGCTCCAGCCGGCGCCGCAGACTCAGGCAGCGCCGGCGCAGCGTGGCGGCATCGGTGGTGATCATGGCCCAATGCGGAAATCCGGCCCCCGGGTCGTTCCGGAAATAGAGCTTCAGCGTCTCGGCCAAAAGGTAGAGGGTCACCTTGTCCAGACGCAACGCGCGCATGAGAGGGTGGCGTCGGATGCGGCCCACCAGGTCTGCGCGGCCGAGAATCAGGCCGGCCTGCGGCCCCCCCATCAACTTGTCGCCGCTGAAGCATACCAGCGGCACTCCCTGGGCCAACAGCGGCGCGACTACTGGCTCGCCCGCCGCGGGCATCCCCGGCTGGGGGAACAGGTAGCCGCTGCCGGCGTCCATCACCAGGGGCACGCCGCTGCGGTTCGACAATTCGAGCAGCTCGGCGGTCGCCGGCGTCTCGGCGAAACCGACGATCTCGAAGTTGCTCCGATGCACCTGCAGAATGAGCCGCGTATCCCCGCCGAGCGCCGCCGCATAGTCTGCGGCGCGCGTCCGGTTGGTGGTGCCTACCTCCCGCAGGCGGGCGCCGCTCAAGGCCATGATCTCGGGAATGCGGAACGACCCGCCGATCTCCACCAGCTCGCCCCGGGAGACCAGAACTTCACCCCCCTGGGCCAGGGCGGTGAGGATCAGCAGCAGCGCACCGGCATTGTTGTTGACCGCGGTGGCGTCCTCGCACGGCAGCAGTTCGCGGCAGAGACGGGCCACCGCCGTGTCACGGTGGCCGCGCGCACCGACCGCCAGGTCGTACTCCAGGTCAGCATAGCCGCCCAGCGCGTCCGGCACGCCCGCCAACACACTCGCGGGCAGCGGTGCGCGCCCCAGATTGGTGTGGATGATGACGCCGGTGGCGTTGATCACGCGGCGGATCCCCAGTCCCGCCAGGTGCCGGCGCCTGCCCTCAACCTGGCGCAGGACCAGCTCCACCAGTTTCTCCCGGGAGGTCTCGTCCGGCAGCTGCCCGGCGCTGATGGCCCGCCGCAGCTCCGCCAGCGCCGCCGTGAGCCAGCCGGTGACCGTCTCCCGCCGGTACTCCGCCAGCAGGCGCTCGATCTCGGGGAGCTGCACAAGGCGCCCAACTGCCGGAAGCAGCGACAGCAACGCGTTTTCACTCATCAGATACCCTCGGCGGGCCGGGATGGATGCCGTCCCAATTGTAGCACACGCGGCAGGACGGGCGGACGGCACCGTCCGCCAGCGATACGATCTGTCCATGCCTCCAGATCTGCTGTATGCATTGGCAGGAATCTCTTGATTCGGCTCAGCCGTTCGTCTATCCTGCCACTGTCCCCGAAGGAGAAGGACCATTAATCTGACGCCTTACATCTTCTTTGGCTTGGCTCCACTGCACAGCTCGTCCCCTCTCACCGTCTTTCTGGCGGCTTTCGCCGCCGGGATCCTGTTCTGGACCACCGTATCCGGACGGTACGAAGGCGACCGGCTGGAGCGGTCATTGCGGTTACCGATCGGATCCCGTTATCTGCACGTGCATCATTGGCTCTATTGCTCGGTTCTGCAGGTGGTGCTTCACCTTGCGGGTCTTTCCAACCCATTCACCTGCGGATTCCTCATCGGATCGGTGGTGCAGGGGCTGACGTACCGCGACTGGTCGCTGCTGTGGTACGAGAAGAGCCAGGTCAACATCATCTACGCCAAATGGCGCTCCGGCCGTCCGACCGTCCGCGGGATCGACGCATGATCCGGCGATGGCTCCGCCGCCTCGCGGCCACGACACTGTTGCTGTGTCTGGGCGTCGTGACCGGCTGGGCTGCGAGTCCGGATCCCGCGCCGTCGTCCGAGACGCCCATTGATCAGGCGTTCCGGCATCTGTACAACTTCGACTTCGCGGGCAGCCTCGCCGTTCTATACGACGCCGAACGAGCTCAATCCGACAACCCCCTGGTGTACTCGGTGCGGGCCGGAACCTATTTGTTCATGGAAATGGACCGGCTCAAAATCCTGGAGACCCGCTTTTTCCTCAACGATGACAATATGGTGGACGGGACCGGCAAACCGGAACCCGATCCGGCCGTCCGGAACAAGCTGTTCGCCACTCTGGAGCGCTGCCGCCAGGTCGCCGGCCAGCGGCTGAAGGCGGACCCTGACGACGTGGACGCCCTCTTCGCCATGTGCATGGCCGCCGGTGTCGAAACCGACTACGCCGCGCTGGTGGAACGGCGCACCTGGCGGAGCCTGCGGTTGGCGCCCACCATGCTGGTGCACGCGAAGAAGCTGCTGGCGAGGACGCCGCCCTTTTACGATGCCTACCTCAACTTCGGCTCGCTGGAGTATGTGGTGGGCGACCTCCCCTTCTTCATCCGCTGGTTCATCCGCTACGACGGGGTCAAGGGGAGCAAGCAGCGGGGGATCGAGCAGCTGAAACTGACCGCCAGCCAGGGCCGCTACTATGGTCCCTACGCCCGGATCCTGCTCGCGGTGGTCTATCTGAGGGAGAACCGGCCGGACGAATCCAGCCGGCTGCTGGAAGGGCTGAGCCGGGAGTTTCCGGAAAACCACCTGTTCCGCGACGAGCTGGCCCGGATCCGCCAGCAGGTCGAGCAGCACCGAAACAAATAAATACAAAGGAACATCCGGGTGAGGAAAGGGCGGATGCCGGAGCGCTCCGCCCCGGCATCCGACGGCCCCGGCTGGCGCCGGGTTTACTTTTTCTGATCCACGGTGAACGCGGGCGTGGCCGGAACGTTCGGCGCCTTCACCGCGTTGTCCTGCTGCGCCGGCATCAGACCGGCGCTTTCCGGTGTCCGGCAGCCCATGATGGCGCGCTTCACGATTTCCTTCTTCAGGAGCTGGATGGCGAACGCCGGATCGATCCCCTTGGGGCAGGCCTCGGAGCAGGCACCGGCGAAGTGGCAACGGAAGATGCCGAACTTGTTGTCAATCTCCTGCAGCCGTTCGGCAAATCCCTCGTCGCGGGTGTCGTAGACGTACCGCAGCGCCTGGCCCAGCGGCTGCGGCCCCGGAAACTCCTGCAGCGACGCCACCGTCGGGCACGCCGACATGCACAGTCCGCACTTCAAGCAATAGGAGAACTGAAGGTACCGGACCAGTTCCTCTTCGGTCTGATGGAATTCGCCGGCGATGGCCTCCGGCGGCGTCTCGGTGCGGATGATGTACGGTTTAATCCGGGTGTGCGCGTCGATCATCCGGCTCTGGTCGGTGACCAGGTCCTTGACGATGGGATAATTGGGCAGCGGCCGGATCTCGATCACATCGGCATGCAGCTTCAGAACCTGAGTCTGGCAGGCCAGCAGCGGCTTGCCGTGAATGAACATGCCGCAGGAGCCGCACACGCCCATCCGGCACGCCGCGCGCCATGACAGGGTATGGTCCAGGTTGGCCTTGATCCAGATCAGCGCGTCGAGGATGGTCATCCCGGACGGGACCGGCACCTTGTAATCGACCAGCCGGCCGTCCTCGCCCCAGGTGCCGGAGCTGTCCCAGCGGTAGATCCGGAGGATCACGTCCTGCACGGCTTTGGTGACGTCAATGACCTTGTTGGGATCGCTGCACATGCTCAACCTCCCAGGGGCGGATTCAGGTGACCGGCCAGGACCGTGTACACCCCGTACACGGCGGCGGCGATGCCGATGCTGAGGATGATCACGCCAACCACCTGTTTGGCCTTGGCGGAGAACTTAAGCTCGTAAATCATGGACCGGAGCCCGTACAGCCCGTGGAACAGGCCGAACACCACCAGCAGGAGATAGACGGCGGTCATGGATACGGACTGCATCCGGGGCAGCACGGCGTGCTGAAAATTCAGCGATCCCACCAGATGGCCGCCCGACTGCCAGGCGGCCTGGGGGATGAAGCCCAGCCAGGTCAGGATGGAATCAAAATGTTGGATGACCGTGTGAACGCCCAACAGCAGGATGAGGGCCAAGCCCGAAATCAGATGCCAGAACCAGAGTCGTGATTCTTTCATGGCGCCCTCCTACAACACCCGGATCAGGTTGAAGAAGTCGGCCGTTCCCACGACCGCCAGCACGAACACCACGGCCAGGATCGCGTAGAAGAAAATCCGGTTGCGGTCCAGGCAGGTCTGATAGGGATAGACGTTTTTGATGGGGCGTCCGAGGCCGAGACCGAACTCCGCCCAGACCAAGCGGAAGCCGTTGCAGGCGTGGATGATGATCGCGAGGAAGAGAAAGTACTCGCCGATGTGCAGGGGCTGCACCGCGTCCATGGCGCCGGCCCAAGCCGCCTCGCCGGCGTTTTTCTGGGCCGTCACATAGAGGTGGATCAGCAGGTACAGGATGATTCCCAGCCCGGTGATCCGCTGCAGGGTGTACGCGTACCGCTGGAGGCTATACCGCCCGGCATAGACCCAGCCCCTGATCCCCAGATCGTTGTCCTTTGCTGCCATGGTGGCCTCCTAGTATTTCCGCTCCACCGGTTTCCAGTGGGTGATGGTGACCGGGATGTAATCCAGGCGCATGCCATCGCCGTCCTGGTAAACCATGGTGTGCTTCAGGAAGTTCTCGTCATCCCGCGTCGCAAAGTCGCGCCGGGCGTGACCGCCCCGCGACTCCCGGCGCGCCAACGCGCCGTGCACGGCGGCTTCGGCGCAGATCAGCAGGTACTCCATCTCCAGCGCCGTCAGCAGGTCGGTGTTGTAAACGCGCTGCTTGTCGGCAATGCCCGACCGGGCGAAACGGGCCTTGAGCTCGGCGATGCCATCCTTGGCCTTCTGGATCGATTCGCCGGTCCGGAACACGCCCATGTTGAGGTCCATGAGGTTCCGCAGGTCGTCCCGGATGGCGTACATGTTCTCCTCGCCGCCGCGGCCGAGCAGGTCGACGAACACCCGCTTCTCCTCTTCGGCCACCCTGGCCTGGCTCAGTTCCGCAAAGGCCGCTTCCCTGGCGCAGTAAGCCGCGGCCAACGCCCCGGTGATCTTGCCCCAGACCAGGCACTCGGCCGTGGAGTTGGAGCCCAGGCGGTTGGCGCCGTGCATGCTCACGCAGGCGGCCTCGCCCGCCGACCAGATTCCGGGCGTCGGCGTGGCGCCGTCGATGTCGGTGTGAATGCCGCCCATGGAGTAATGCGCCACCGGCCGGATGGGGATGGGCGCGTCGGTCGGATCGACGCCGATGAACTTCATGCAGATCTCGCGGATCAGCGGCAGGCGGTCCTTGATCCGCTCGGCCCCGAGATGGCGCAGGTCCAGGTGGATGTAGTCCAGGCCGCGGGGGCCCTGATAGCCCTTGCCGGCCTCCAACTCCTTGATGATGGAGCGCGACACCAGATCGCGCGGCGCCAGCTCCATCTTCTCGGGCGCGTACCGTTTCAGGAACCGCTCGCCCTCGCTGTTGACCAGATAGCCGCCCTCGCCCCGGCAGGCCTCAGTCATCAGGATGCCGGACGGGATCAGGCCGGTCGGATGGAACTGGAGGAACTCCATGTCCTTCAGCGGCAGGCCGGCCTTGAACGCCAGCGCCATGCCGTCCCCGGTGACGGTGTGGGCATACGTGGTGAATCCGAACATCCGCCCCGTGCCGCCGGTAGCGATGATGAGCGCCTTGCCCTGGAAGGCCAGCAGCTCGCCGGTGGTCATGTCAATCGCCGTCAGACCGGCGAACCGGCCGTCCGCTGTCTGGATCGAGGTGACGAAGGTCTCGTCATACCGGCTGAAATTGTTGTACTTCAGCAGCGTGTCATAGAGGGTCTGCATCTCGAAGAAGCCGGTCTTGTCCGCGGCGTAGACCGCCCGGTTGAAGGAGTGCCCGCCGAACGGCCGCTGGGCGATCCGGCCGTCGGGGCGCCGGGACCACGGGATTCCCCATTTGTCCAGCAGCTGGATCTCGGCCGGCATCATTTCCACGAAACGAAAGACCGCATCCTGGTCGGCCAGAAAGTCGGAGCCTTTGACCGTATCCCACGCGTGCAGCTCCAGAGAGTCGCCCTCCTCCGGTCGAAGCACGGCGGCGGTACCGCCTTCGGCGGCCACGGAGTGGGAACGCATCAACTGCACCTTGGAGATCAGGCCGATGTTCAACCGTCCCTGAGTGACAATGGACGCCTCCAGCGCGGCCCGAAGCCCGGCCAGGCCCGAACCCAAGATCAGCAGATCATGACGAATGGTTCTAGCCATCGCGCGCCTTCCTTGTTGAGATTTTCTCGAATCTTAAGTGGAACGGCAGCGCCAAGTCAAGGCCTTCCCGTTTTCGCTCATCGAAAAAATCAGGTGCGTGCCGGAAGGTGAGCGGCTATAATCGGGCCACACGATTCTGGCTGGACACTGAGGGACCATCCGACGCTATGCCGACCCTGGACGAAGAATTGGCGGAACTCGAAAAGCGGATCCGCCAGCTGAAAATCGAGTACGACATCTTCCTCATCGGCGGGAAGAAGACCCCGCCCCGCAACCTCCAGAGCTCGGTGGACACGATGATCCAGCGCCTGCTCGAGGAGAAGCGGTTCGCGTTCGCGCAGAAATTCAAGTTCCAAACTCTGGTCGCCCGTTACAGCAGCTACCGCGAGCTCTGGCGCAAGAAGAACCAGGAACGCGAGGAGAAGGGCATCCTGCGCAGCGAGGAAGAGCTGCAGTCCATGATCGAGCACGGACTCACCCGGCCGCTGGAGACCACCCCTCCCGACAAATATGTATTTGTCACCGACAATCCCGCCGCCGAACCCCAGCAGCTCCAGGCCATGTTCGATTTCCTGAACGAGGCTCATCGCCGGGTCGGCGACAACCCGCCGAACATGGACTTTGACAAATTCCGGAAACTGATCGAAACCCGGACCGAGGAGATCCGAAAAAAATACAAGTGCCGGTATGTCGAGTTCTCCGTGTCCGTGGACAGCGACGAGAACAAGGTGAAATTTGCAGCCAAACTGAAAAAGTAAGACGGCCGCAGCGAAAAGGGTTGCAACCCAACCGTCCGGTGCGGTATCAATAATATCCTCCGACACGATAGTTGTTGTGCTAATATGTTTTTACTGTTTTCTGATTGATCTAGGTTGAGGGTATTACCATGAAGAAATTTATGCTGACTCTGACAATCCTCGCCGCACTCGGTGCCGGAGTGGCGGCCCAGGGCGGACCGTTTTCCGGCAACGCCGAGGTCTACCTCCAGCTCACCCCGGCGACACCCGCCATCAACAGCACGTTCGAGGTGGACGTGTACGTGGACTTGACCGGGATCACCGGTTCCGGATCCACCGCGGCAGCGCTGGGCGGATTCGCCATCCCGGTTGCCTTCGACAACTCCCGGCTGACTTTGACATCCGTCGAGGCGGGCACCAGCGGCTCCTTCACTCCCGGCGACCTGGTGTTCACCGACCTGCCCCGCGCCAACGCCCGCGGATTCGTCACCGTGGTGAACACGCAGACGGCCTCGGGCACGCCGACCGGCATCGTCCACGTGGCCACCCTGACCTTCCAGACGGGTCCCCAGGGGGGCCGGGTCCGGTTCAACGTCAACTCCGCCCGCACCATCCACGAGGGATCGCTGGCTTCGACCTACACCGCCGCCAACGGTGGGCCGGATGAGATTCCTTACGACGATGAGGCCGCCCTGGTCACCATCGCGACCGGAGGCACATCCTACAGCATCTATTATCCGGTTTTCATCTCCGGCGACGCCGACTTCATGGGCGTCACCGTGGTCAACGAGGGCGTCGCCACGGAGAACCTGAACTTCCGGGCTTACAATCCCGCCGGTCAACTCATCACCCAGGCCGGCATGACCAACCCCAACGTGAGCGACGGCCCCCTGGCGCCGCTGCAGCAGTATGTCCGTATGAGCCACAACCTCTTCGGCAGCTCCGGCGCGCTGGACATCGAACATGGCTGGATCGAAGTGACCGCCAACGAGCACAACCTGAGCGGCTTCTTCCTGATCGGCCACTTTGAGGGCGCGGACATCACCCAGATGGACGGCGCCGAAGTGGGACACCAGGTCGCCTCCCGGGTGATCTTCCCGATCCTGGGCAAGGACGCCGCCCGCGACACCGACTTGTACGCGATCAATCCCGGCACGACGGCCGCCGCCGGCAACTTGCTGATGAAAGACAATCTCGGCAATACCGTCCAGACCATTCCCGTCAACATCCCGGCGCACGGCGTATACGAGGGCACCTTCACCGCGAACACCCTGGACCGCTACTTCGACCTCACCCTGACCTCCGGCGAGGTGCTCGGCTTCCAGTTCTTCGGCAACGCCAACGCCCTGGCCGGCCTCAACGCCCAGGCGGCGGCGGACACAACGGCCAACATTCTGTACGACGCCCACTTCGCCTCCGGCAACTACGGGATCCGCTATTTCACGGAAATCAATGTGATCAACGCCTCCGCCCAGGTGGCCAACCTCACCTTGCACCTGATCAACGACGCGGGGAGCGAGATCGTCACTCCCGTCGCCCGCACCCTCAATCCCGGCGCCCAACTCCGGGTGATGGGACACACCCTGTTCGGCTTGCCCGATCCACTGACCGCCGCGGATGGCGTGAGCGGTTCCGTCATGATCGAGAGCGATCAGGGTGTGGTCGGATCCATCACCTTCGGTGACGCTCAGAACGGCCTCTTCCTGGCCAGCTTGCCGTTGCTCTCCACCTCGGCCGCCAAGCGCGAAATCTACCTGGACCACGTGGCGATCGGCCTGATCGGCACGGTCAACTACTGGACGGGCATCGCGCTGGTCAATCCCAGCCGGACTCGCACCGCCTCCATCAACCTTCAGCTATACGATCAGAACGGCAACCTGACGGCTCAAACCGCCACGCCGGTCGAGTTGGCTCCCGGTCAGCGCACGTCGCGCATGCTCCCCAACTTCTTCCCGGGATTCAGCGGCAGCCAGTTCGGCGGCTTCGTCCGGCTGACTTCGGACGTCGAAGTGTTCTCCTTCATGCTCTTCGGCGACGTCAGCCTGAATTTCCTCGCGGCGGTGCCGGTTCGGTAATCCGTCCGCGTGACGCACTGAGAATCCCCAAACCCCCTGGGCCCGCCCAGGGGGTTTGTGTTATCCGGCAGGCGACATGCGATCCAACCGGGAATGGACAATCTTCCAACGCAAGCAGGCGGACGACTGTCT
This sequence comes from Acidobacteriota bacterium, assembly GCA_029565065.1. Lineage (GTDB taxonomy): Bacteria > Acidobacteriota > JAAYUB01 > JAAYUB01 > JAAYUB01 > JAAYUB01. The sequence continues at coordinate 95,900 of JAKQOW010000032.1, forward strand.
GGTGGGCGTGGTCTACCCGGCCGCCTACGCGGTGGGGATGAGCAACCTCGGCTTCCAATGGGTGCTTCGGCAGCTGGACATCACCCCGGGATTCTTCGGCGAACGGTTTTTCCACACACCCGGTGCCGCGGCGCCCCGGTCGCTGGAGGGTCGCCGGCGCCCGGGCGACTGCCACCTACTGGCCTTTTCCGTGTCGTTCGAGACCGACTACCTCGCCGTGCTGCAGTTCCTGGCGGCTGCCGGGCTGCCGCTCCAGTCCGCCCAGCGGGACCGGCGGCATCCGCTCGTGGTGGCCGGCGGCGCCGCCCTGCAGGTGAATCCGGAGCCGCTGGCGTTGTTCGTGGACCTCGTCGTGGTGGGCGAGGCGGAAGCCGCCTGGGCCGAGCTCTTGGCGGTGTACCGCGACACCGCCGACCGCCAGGAACTGCTGGTCCGCCTCGCCGGGAGGCCGGGATTCTATGTCCCCTCGTGGTGGGAGATCCGCTATGGCGACGACGGGGCGATCGTGCAGCAGGAGCGGACCGCCGACGCGCCGGCCGGCGCCGAACCGGTGGTCCGCCTGCCGGTGCTCACCGCCGATGATCTGGCTGCGTTGGAACCGCCGTTCACCAATCTGCTGAGCACCGGCACCGAGTTCGCCCGGACCCTGCTGGTGGAGGTCGCCCGCGGCTGTCCCACCGGCTGCCGGTACTGCTGGGCCGGTTACCGCTATCGGCCGGTGCGGCCCTTCGCCGAGAGCCGGATCCTCGCGATCGCCGATGCCGCCCGCGGCCACACGGACAAGATCGGCCTCGTCTCGACGGCCGTCGGCCAGTACCCCGATCTGGCCCGCCTGATGGCCGACCTGCACCGCCGCGGATTCCACCTCGGTCTGTCGTCGATGCGGCTGGCGGATCTCACTCCGGAGTTGCTGCGCATCCTCGCCGAAGGCGGCGAGGACACGCTCACCCTGGCGCCGGAGACGGGCGCCGATTCTATGCGCGCCCGGCTCAACAAGCCGTTCACCAACGAGCAGCTCCTGGACGGCTGTCGCACGGCCCGGGCTGCGGGGATCCGCCGCGTCCGCCTCTATTTCATGGCGGGACTCCCCGGCGAGGAACCGGCGGACGCCGACGCGGCCGCCGCGCTAGCCGAAGCGGCCGGCCGGGCCCTGACCGGCCGCACCGGGGATGGCCGATTGCCGGTGACGGTGTCGCTCTCCCCGTTTGTGCCCAAGCCCAACACCCCCTTTCAATATGCGGCGATGCCCCCCCTCCCCGAGCTGCGGGCGACGCTGCGCCGATACGCCGCCGCGTTTCGCCGCCGCGGAATCGACGCGCAGATCGGTTCCGCCCGGGAGGCCCACCTCCAGTGGCGCCTGGCCACCGGCAGCCGGGTGACGGGTCAACAGCTGGTGGCGGTGGCGGAAGGCACGGCTGATCCCGCCGATCTGATCGCTGAACACAGCGCCGTCGCGGCGCGCCCGTTCGTCGCCACGCCGGGCCGCCGCCCGCCGTGGGCAATGACCACGTGGGGTTTGTCGGAGAACCATATCCTCGAAGAATGGCGCCGGTTCCGGTCGGGCGACCTCACCCCTCCTTGCCCCAGTCTCGCCGGATGCACGCGGTGCGGGATCTGCGGAAGCACGGATCCGTCACCCGACGCTCCCCCATCTCGGCCCGACGATCCTGAATCCACCCGTTGAGTGCCCGCGTCTCGACTATTCCTCGTCAGCCACAGGCATAGTCCCCCTCATCCCCCCTGTTTACTGTTCACTGTTCACCGTTCGCCCGCCGCTGTTCTTTGTCATCTATGGCAGCCCCAGATGTTTGTGGAGTTGGATCTGGAGTCGCACCGGCAGGTGGTCCTCCAGGATCCAGCGGGCCAAGTCTGCCGGCGGAAGCCCGGGGGTGGCGGGCGCGAACAGCACTTCCACACCGGCCGGCAGCGGATGGGCCATGAGGTATTCCCGCGCCCATTCGTAGTCCGCGCGGTCGGTCAGCACGAACTTCAGCTGGTCCGGCGGCCGCAGCTGGTCCAGATTCTCCGCCCGCATCCGGTGGGCCATGCCGGATCCGGGCGTCTTGATGTCCATGATCCGGACGACGCGGCCGTCCACGACGTCCAGCGGCAGCGACCCGTTGGTCTCCAGCAGCACCCGGCGGCCATCGGCCAGCAGCCGGCGGCACAGCTCGGGCACGCCGGCCTGGAGCAGCGGCTCGCCGCCGGTGATCTCCACCAGCGGGCAGCCGAAGGCGGCAACCGCCGCGATCACTTCATCCACGGACATCGCTCGGCCGTCTGTCCGCGCGGCGGGCGTGTCGCAATAGCGGCAGTCCAGGTTGCATCCGGCGAGGCGGACAAAGGCGCAGGGACGCCCGGCGAACGTGGATTCTCCCTGGATGCTGAAGAAGATTTCCGCGACAGCCAGCTTCACAACAACCTCCCGAGCCGGCGGGTCGGACAAAAAAGGCCTGCGTGATGCAGGCCGTTTATCTGGCGGAGAGGGGGGGATTCGAACCCCCGGTACCCCTTGACGGAGTACAACTGCTTAGCAGGCAGCCCTGTTCAGCCACTCCAGCACCTCTCCTCGAAAGATCGCTCTCGGGCTCCCCCTTATAGCACAACCCCCCGGACGCTTCAACCGAAAACACGCCCGGACACGGCTCCGGCCACGCCGCACCCGTCACCGCGCCGCGGCGGCGCCGGCCGGCGGTTCGATGATTTCGTGGCGGTTGTTGCGGCGGGCGGGTGTGAAGCCGGCGTCGCGGATGAGGCGGCGGAGCTCCGCCTCGTTGGTGCGGTTGACGGTGCCGGTGGCGGCCACGACGTTCTCCTCCAGCATCACCGAACCGATGTCATTGGCCCCGAACGCCAGCGCCACCTGGGCGATCTTCAGCCCCTGCGTCACCCACGACGACTGCACCGACCGAAAGTTGTCCAAGTAGATCCGGCTCAAGGCGAGGAAGCGCAGATACTCGACGGCGGTCGCCTCCAACCCGCCCTCGTCCCCCAGGTCCGTCCGGGCGCTCTGAAACGTCCACGGAATGAACGCGACGAACCCGCCGGTCCGGTCCTGCAGCCGCCGCAGCGACTCCAGGTGGTTCATGCGGCTGGCCAGGTTTTCACCGCAGCCGAACATCATGGTGGCGGTGGTGCAAAGCCCCAGCCCATGGGCGGTTTCCATGACGAGCAGCCACTCGGCGGCGGAGCACTTGCGCGGACTGATGCGGCCGCGCACGGTGTCATCAAGGATCTCGGCGCCGCCGCCCGGCAGGGAGCCCAGGCCGGCGGCCATGAGCCGGCTCAGGCACTCCGTCAGGGTGATGCCCGAAACGGTCGCGATGTGGACGATCTCCGGCGGGGAGAAGCAGTGCAGGTCGACGGCGTAGCGCTCGCGGATACCGCGCAGCAGCGTCTCAAAGAAACGGATGTCGAGACCGGGATGCAGGCCGCCCTGCATGAGGATGCCCGTCCCGCCCACGGCGAGCGTCTCCTCGATTTTCCGATGGACGGCCGCCGGCTCCAGGACATAGGCATCCGCCGCGTCGGGATCGCGGTAAAACGCGCAGAACCGGCACTTCGAGGAGCAAACGTTGGTATAGTTGATGTTCCGGTCCACCACGTAGGTGATGGGCCGGTCGCCCAGCAGCCGCCGGCGCGTGCAGTCAGCCAGGTAGCCCAGCTCGTGCAGGGACGCTCCCTCCGCCAGCCGGATGGCGGCGGCGCGTTCGAGTCGCTCCCCGCGCTCGATGGCGGCGAACACGTCAGCCGGCATGGGCCATCTCCAGGTCGGAGTCGGCCGCCACCAGGCCGTCCTCCCGACACAATTGCAGGAACCGCCGAATCGAATCCAGTTCGGATTCACCCAGATGATAGGACAGGTTTTCACCCAGATAGCGTCGCAGCTCCGCCGCCGGCCGGCCGAGCCGCGCGCTGAACTCGGCGGCGATTTCGTCCAGCCGGCGCAGCCCCTCGGCCATGCTCGACGCCAGGAAGCGGGCCAACTCCGGGTGGCAGGCCTCCCGGCGCACCGCCCAGACGGCGAAAACGAAGGGGCTGCCGGTGAACTCGCGCCACAAGGTGGCCAAGTCATAAACTTCGACCCCGGCCGTCTCGTCCGTCAGCGCCTGGTCGCCGATGATCAGCGCCGCCTCGCGCCGGCCAAGCGCCGCGGGGCGCAGTTCACGGACCGCCGTGGCGGGCATCGCCGCCAGCCGCCGCTTCAGCAGGACGTGCAGCAGCGCCACGGACGTGCGGGAGTGGGGGCTCAGCCAAATCCGCTCGATCTCCCGCAGCGGCGATCGGCTGGCCAACACGACGCTGCGCACCGGTCCCGGCGAGGCGATGGCGATACCCGGCAGGACGACCAGGTCCGGGATGCGCACGCACTCCACCACCGGCAGCAGGCCGCCGTCCGATTCGCCCCGCCGCACGGCGTCGGCACAGCGAGCCGGCTCCTGGAAGCTGACACTCAGCCAGGACGGAAGCGTCCCGTGGCGCAGTCCGTAGACAAGCGGCGCCGCATTGAGGAACGATACGGCCGAGAGGCGGGTGTGGGGGGGACCAGGCATCGGGTAACCGTCCGCACGAAATCCAGTCCGCATTGTAGCCCCGCCTCCGCCCCAAAGGCAAACGGCAAACTTTTTTCGAACACCCGCCGACTCATCCGTTATTAATTAATGAATGCCGCTTCGCTCCGGAGTCACGATGCACCCCGACCCGTCGCCTGCGGCTCCCGTGGTGGAACCGCGCAATTTACTGCTCCTGCATGCCCTGCCCGGTGCCGGGCCGCGCAAGCTGATGGAGCTGGTCCAGCGGGCGCCTTTCCTCCTGGCCGAGCCGGTGGACAAAAACTTCTGGCTGTTTGTGCAGCGGGAATCGGGCATCGCCGTCACCCGCGCCGAACAACGCGCGCTGGAACACCGCGCGGGCGGCACTCTGGACCGTGCCGCCCGCGGCGAGTTCGCCCTGCTCCATTGGTTCGAGGCGGGCTACCCGGAGCTGCTCCGCCACATCTACGATCCCCCGCTGGCGCTGTTTGTGCGGGGCGATCCCACGCACCTGAGCGGCGACTGCCTGGCTGTGGTGGGCGCCCGGCACGCGTCGGACTACGGCGTGGCGGTGGCGCAGGAATTCGCCTGCCGGCTGGCCAACGCCGGCCTGGTGATCGTCAGCGGCCTGGCCCTGGGTATCGACTCCGCCGCCCACCTGGGCGCGCTGCAGGCTGCGGGCGGCACCATCGCCGTGCTCGGCTGCGGGATCGACATCGTCTATCCCAAGCAATCCGCCGCCCTGCACCGGCGGATCGTGGAGCACGGGTGCCTCGTCAGCGAGTTCCCGCCCGGGCAGTACCCCTCGCCGCAGAATTTCCCCATCCGCAACCGTATCATCAGCGGTCTGGCCCTGGGCACCCTCATCGTCGAGGCGACCCAGCGCAGCGGCTCGCTCATCACCGCCCGCCTGGCGTTGGAGCACGGCCGGGAGTTGTTCGCCGTGCCCGGTCCCGTGCACAGTCCCCTGAGCGTGGGTCCCAATTACCTGATCAAACAAGGAGCCAAGCTGGTGCAACTCTGGCCGGACGTCCTCGACGAACTGCCCCGGCCGGTGCGGGAGCGGCTCCGCCCGGCCGCCGGCGACCCGCCGGCGGCGGAGCGCCCTCTCGGCGGCGGCGCGGAAAATCTCCGTTTGACAAACGACGAAGAGGCGGTATATAAACACGTGCTTTTTGACCGGAAGGTCCACCTGGATGACCTGTTGCACCGCACGGGTCTATCCATGGGGAAACTGGGAGCCGCCCTGCTGCAACTCCAGTTCAACAACCTGATCCAGGAACTTCCCGGGCAGTATTATCTCCGGAATGTGAGGTAGCGCTTGAAACCCAAGTCCCTTGTCATAGTCGAATCCCCCGCCAAGGCCCGGACCATCGAACGGTACCTCGGCGGCGAGTACACGGTGCTCGCGTCCGTGGGCCACATCAAGGACCTGCCCAAGAAGCGGCTCGGCGTCGACCCCGCCCACGGCTTCAAAACCGACTACGAGATCATCCCGGGCAAGGAAGCGATCGTCAAAAACTTGCGCAAGGCCGCGGACAAGGCCGACGTCATCTACCTTGCGGCGGACCCCGACCGCGAGGGGGAGGCAATCTGCCAGCACATTTTCGAGGAAATCGAGGCGGCCAACGACAAGGTCTTCCGGGTCATGTTCAACGAGATCACTCGCGACGCCATCCGCCAGGCGTTCCAGTCGCCGGGCCGGATTGACGAAAACCTGGTCAAGTCGCAGAACACGCGGCGCATTCTCGACCGGCTGGTCGGCTACAAGATCAGCCCGCTCCTGTGGCGAAAGGTCCGGCGGGGGCTGTCGGCGGGGCGCGTCCAGACGGTCGCCCTGCGCCTCATCGTGGACCGCGAGCGCGAGATCGGCGCGTTCCAGAAAGAGGAATACTGGGTGTTCACCGCCCAACTGGAGGCCGCCCTGCCGCCGCCGTTCCGCGCCAAGGCGATCAAGTTGGACGGCCAGAAGTTCGTCGTGCGCACCGCCGACGAAGCTCGGGCGCTCCGCGGCGAACTGGAGGCGGGCGCCTTCGTCGTCGAGTCGGTCCGCGCCACCACCCGCAAGCAGCACCCGCAGCCGCCGTTCACCACCAGCAAGCTGCAGCAGGAGGCCAACCGCCGCTTCAAGCTTCCGGCGGCCAAGACCATGCAGATCGCCCAGCGGCTCTACGAGGGCATCGACCTCGGCGATGGCAGCGTGGGTCTCATCACTTACATGCGCACGGATTCCACCCGCGTCGCTCCGTCGGCGCTGGAAACGATCCGGTCCTACATTCAGGACACCTACGGCAACGAGTACCTCCCCGAGAAGCCCCGCAGCTTTTCCAAGGCCGACCTGGCGCAGGATGCCCACGAGGCGATCCGGCCCACCGACATCGCCCGCACCCCGGCCTCCGTGCGCACCCACCTGAAGGCGGACGAGTACAAGATCTACACGCTGATTTGGCAGCGCTGCGTGGCTTCGCAGATGGAACCGGCCCTCTTCCGCCACACCGACATCAAGATCGCCGCCGGCCGCTGCCTCTTCCAGGCCACCGGCGACGTGCCGCAGTTCGCCGGTTTCTTGAAGGTCTACCAGGAGTCGGCCGACGAGGACGTCGCAGAGTCCGACCCGGCCAATCCCAACCTGCCGCCGGTGGAGGCGGGCCAGGTGCTGCGCCTGCAGCAGCTCCAGACCGAGCAGCAGTTCACCCAGCCGCCCCCCCGCTATACCGAAGCCACGCTCATCAAAGCATTGGAGGAGAAAGGCATCGGACGGCCCAGCACCTATGCCCAAATCGTGACGGTGATTCAGAACCGTCAGTACGTGATCAAGGAGGACGGACGGTTCCGATCCACCGAGACGGGTGAGATCGTCATCGATCTGCTGACCCGCAGCTTCCCCGACTTGTTCGACTACAACTACACCGCCACCATGGAACAGAGTCTCGACCTCATCGAGGCGGGGAAGCAGAACTGGCTGGTGGAACTGCAGCGGTTCTACGGCGCCTTCGACGGCACGCTGCAGAAGGCCGAGGCCGAGATGTCCAACCTGAAGCGGGAAAAAATCCCCACCGACGAGCGCTGTCCCAACTGCGGCGCCGGCATGGTGATCCGTTGGGGCCGGTTCGGCAAGTTCATGGCCTGCGAACGCTACCCGGAATGCCGCACCAGCAAGCCGGTCACCAACGGCAACGGCAACGGCGACGCGGCCACCACCCCGACCGCCAAGGCCCCGGCCCGGGTGCTGGACGAACAGTGCCCCGACTGCGGCAAGCACCTGGTGGAGCGGTCCGGCCGGTTCGGCAAGTTCATCGCCTGCAGCGGCTATCCCAAATGCCATTTCAAGAAGAAGCCCGGCATCAACATGCCGTGTCCGCAACCCGGTTGCAGCGGCGAGATCGTCATGCTCAAGAACAAGCGGGGGCGCATCTTCTACGGCTGCTCCAAGTATCCCGCCTGCACCTTCACCAGCTGGCAGCGGCCGGTCCCGCGGGCCTGCCCCGCCTGCGGCAATGCCTACATGGTGCAGAAGCAGACGAAGAAGGACGGCCCCTTCCAGGAATGTCCCCGGCCCGAGTGCCGGCACCGGCTACCGGGCGAAACCAACGGGTCGGACGCGCCGCCCAACGGCAACTCCTGAGGGCCTCCGCCTTGTCAGCCGGCGTGGATCCATGATATAACGAGGCTGATAATCCGGCGAGATTCACCCATTCACGCATGAGCACGGACATCGTTGCACTGGTTACCTGGGCGCTGCTGGCCGCCACACTGGCAGCCCTGGCGCTGTATTCCGTCATCGAGAACGTGCTGTCGCGTCTCACCCGCGTGGACATCAAGCTGCTCATGGACCGGCGCAAGGGGTTGGGCGAGGACCGGTTCGTCACCCAGTTGCACCGGGGGAAGTACCGCGTCCAGATCCCCCTGCAGCTCTTCGTCCAGTCCATCCGCGTCGCCACCGGCCTGCTCATCCTGATCCTGTTGAACCTGCACCAGGCGCCGTACGCCGCGCCGCTGGCGCTGCTGGCAACGGTCGCCGGGCTGTTCTTCCTGTCCCACTGGCTGCCGTGGGCCGTCACCGGAACGGAGCCGGAGCGCGCCCTGCTGGTGCTGTTGCCGTTCCTGCGGCCGGTGCTTTTCATCGGCATCCCGCTCACCTACCCCATCATCCTCCTGGCGGCCCGGCGGCACGCCGCCTCGGCCGACAACGAAGCGGGCGAGGACGAAATCACCGACGAGGAGGTCCAGGCCTTCCTGGACGTCGGCGAAGAAGAGGGCATCTTCGAACAGGAGGAAAGCCGGATCATCCAGCAGGTCGTCGAACTGGGCGACACGATCGCCCGCGAGATCATGGTCCCGCGCACCGAAATCGTCGCCATTCCCGTCGGCGCCACGCAGGAGGATCTGCGGGCGCTGATCGTCAAGTCGCGCCACAGCCGGATCCCGGTCTATGAGGGCACCATCGACGCCATCGTCGGCGTCATATATGTCCGACACCTGCTGGCCAGCTACTCGGCCGGAGATTCGGGCACATCGTTCAAAGGCCTGATCCGCCCCGCCCTTTTCGTGCCGGAAACGAAACGGGTGGCCGAGCTGCTCCGCGAGATGCAGGCCAAGGGCGAACAGATGTGCATCGTGGTGGACGAGTACGGGGGCGTGGCGGGGCTGGTCACCCTCGAGGACATCCTGGAGGAGATCGTCGGCGAGATCCGGGACGAGGATCAGCCGGTGGAGGTGGACATCCACCCCGACGGGGACGGTGCCTACACCATGTACGGCGACACCGACCTGTGGGACGTCCAGGAGACCCTGGGCGTGGACCTGGATGAGGAGGGATACAACACCATCGCCGGCCTTATCATCAAGGAACTCGGTCGTCTGCCGAAGTCCGACGAGACGCTCCGGATCGACGGCCTGGAGATCCGGGTGCTCGAAGTCGACAGCCGCAAAATCCACCGCGTCCGCGTCCGCAAGCTCGATGCCGGCCGCTAGCCACCATATGCGGCGCGCCCTGCGCCTCGCCCGGCTGGGAACCGGGCGCACCGGTCCCAATCCCATGGTGGGCGCCGTGGTGGTTCGCGACGGGGCCGTTGTCGGGTCGGGCTATCACGTCTATTCCCAACTCTGGCACGCCGAGCGGGTAGCCCTTGATTCGGCCGGACCCGCGGCGCGCGGGGCCGACCTGTACGTTACCCTGGAACCGTGCTGTCACCATGGCCGCACGCCGCCGTGCACCGACGCGATCCTGGCGGCCGGGATCCGCCGGGTGTTCTGCGGCATGGTGGACTCCAATCCCCTTGTGGCGGGCGGCGGGATCGAGCGCCTGCGGCGTGCCGGAATCGATGTGATCGTGGCCGACAACCCGGAGCCGTTCCGGTCCATCAACTGCGGCTTTATCAGCCGCGTGACCCGGGGCCGGCCCTGGGTGACGCTCAAGGCCGCCGCCACCCTCGACGGCCGCATCGCGCCCCTGTCGGGCCGCTCCCGCTGGATCAGCGGCGAGCAGTCCCGCCGCCACGCCCACTGGCTGCGCTTTCGTCACGATGCCATCCTCACCGGCATCGGCACCGTGCTGGCCGACAATCCGTTGCTGACCTGCCGGCACAAGCGGCCGCGGGAGCAGCCGCCGTTGCGGCTCGTGATCGACCCGACCCTCCGGCTGCCACCGGAATCGCGGCTGACCGCCACTGCCGCCGAGGCGCCGGTCTGGGTGTTCTGCGGGCCGTCGGCGCCGCCGGCGGCCCGCGATGCCCTGGCCGCCCGCGGTGTGACGGTAGTCCCCATCACAACGGCAGATGATGGGGGACTGGAACTGGCGGCCGCGCTCCGCCGTCTGGCTGACGTCGGCGTGTCCTCGGTGCTGGTGGAGGGCGGCAGCCGCACCCTGGCCGGCTTCATCCGGGCGGGGCTGGCCGACGAGTTCTGCTTCTATTTCGCGCCGATAATTCTGGGCGAGCGAGCGCTCCCGCTGGCGGGCGACCTGGGGGTGTTGGAACTGGACGGCTGCCCCCGGCTGGACATCCGTCGCGTCCGACCGCTGCCGCCCGACTGGCTGTTCGAGGGATTTTTCGGCGTCCCGCCCGGCGGCCCGCCACCCGCTCTCCCAATCCGCTGAAGCCAGGCGGACGGTCGGGTCCCGGGCAGACATTCCGCAGGGGAAACAAACGATGAACACGGTCTATTTCAAGAATCTTCAGCGCCAACACCGGATCGACATCAAGGCGTCCCGCCGGCTGCTCCTCAACGCCATGCGCCGGCTGGACGTCTCCGGATCCCTGCTGACGGTGGTGTTCTGCCGCTCGGAGCGGATCCGGGAGCTGAACCGGTTGTATCGCAACCTCAATGAACCGACGGATGTTCTCTCGTTCCCCACCGCCGATTCCGGCGAAGACGGGCGAACCTATCTGGGGGACATTTTCATCGCGCCGGAAGTGGCGGCCGAGTATGCGCGCCGAGGCGGGATCGAGCTGGCCGACGAGCTGGCCGTCCTGCATCTCCACGGCCTGCTGCACCTGCTCGGATATGACCACGAGACCGACACCGGCCAAATGCTGGCGCTGCAGGCCGCGCTGGAGCGGGAGCTCAGACCACGAGGACCGGCACGGTCGACCGCCGGATGACCCGCTCCGTGGTGCTCCCCACCACGTAATCCTCGACTTCGTCGTAACCGTTGTTGGACAGAATGACCAGGTCGATGCCCGCCTCCGTGGTGTAATCCACGATGGTCGCCGGCGGCGCGCCTTCCCGCAACGCGATGGTGACTCCGGGTGCACCCTCATCCGGCAGGGCAAACAACCGGCGGACCTTCGCCTCCATTCGGCCCTTCGCCTCGGGGTCCAGCTCAAAGACGGACTCGACGCCACCGGCATAGTAAGCAGGGTGGAACCGTGCCTCCACCGCATGCAGGAGATGGACGTGGGGGTCGCTGTTCCCCCGAATGAGGGGCAGCCAGCTCATGGGCCGAACGGAGTTGGATGAGAAATCGGTGGGGATGAGGACGTGGTCCAGGTGCAGGTCCCGCCCGTCGGACGTCAGGCACGGCCGCATGCCTTGTCGCACCAGCCAGGCCGGGCAGGGGCAGCGGCGCAGCACCGCCTCGGCGACACTCCCGAACACCACCTGCTCGAGGCTGCGCCGGCCGTGGGTGGACATCACCATCAGGTCGATCGCCTGTTCGGTGACGTAATCCATGATCATGGACGGAACGCTGAATCCCCGGCGTGTTGCCTGGATGGTCCGGACGCGGCCGCCGGCCGCGGCGCCGGCGAGCTTGTCTCGGGCCTGGTCCTCCGCGACGTCAAAGAACCGCGCCAGGGAGGCGAATTCTTCGGCGACACGCTGCGGATCGTAGGCATGGGGTGTCACCGCATGGAACAGGTGAAGGGTGGCTCCGGACCGGGCGGCCAGCGCCGAGGCATAGGGCATGGCCGCCTCGGCCGCTTCGGAAAAATCGGTGGTGAACAGAATGTTCCGGAGTTGGGGATCGCTCATTTGGCACCGCCTGCTGTTTTTCAGCATTATAGCGGAGCCCGGGCCCAACGACAACGGCAGCGTCCGTCGGTCGCCCGGATCAGAGACGATCAGATTTCCCAGCGCAGCAGGGAACTGCCCCAGGTGAACCCGGCGCCGAAACTGGCCAGGACGATCCAGTCGCCTTTCCGGATGCGGCCGTCCCGGGCGGCTTCGTACAGGCAGATGGGAATCGTGGCGGAGGTCGTGTTGCCGTAGCGATCGATGTTGACGATCACCTGGTCGTCGCGCAAACCCAGGCGTTCGGCGCACGCTGAGATTATCCGCAGGTTGGCCTGGTGGGGAACAAACAGTTTAAGCTGCTCCGGGGCCAGGTTGTTCCGCCGCAGGATTTCCTCAGAGGCGCTGGCCATCTCGGTGACGGCAAATTTGTAAACCTGGCGGCCCTCCTGGTGGATGACATGCATCTTCTTGTCCACAGTCTCGTGGCTGGGCGGGTTGAGGCTGCCGCCGCCCGGCATGTAGAGGAACTTGCCGCCCGACCCGTCGGTGCGGAGCACGAAATCCTTCAACCCGACCTCGCCTTCGCCCGCCGGCTCCAGGAGCGCGGCGCCGGCGCCGTCGCCGAACAGCACGCAGGTGGCCCGGTCGGTGTAATCGACGATCGAGGACATCGTCTCGGCGCCGACGACGACCACCCGCCGGTGAACGCCGGTCCGGATGAACTTCTCGCCGACGGCCAGGGCGAAGATGAATCCGGAGCATGCGCCCGACAAGTCGAATCCCCAGGCGTTCTTGGCGCCGATTTTTTCCTGGACCACGCAGGCGGTCGAGGGGAAGAACATGTCGGGGGTCACCGACGGGATGATGATCAGGTCAATGTCCGCGGGCTCGATGCCCTGGGAGTTGCACAAGCGGAGGATGGCCTGGGCGGCCAGATCGGAGGTGGCCTGGCCCTTCTCCACGATGTGCCGCTCGTGGATGCCGGTGCGCTCCAGGATCCAATCGTTGGTGGTGTCGACCATTTTCTCCAGATCCGCGTTCGTCAGGACGCGCTCCGGAACGTACATGCTGATGCCGGAAATTTTGACCTTATATTCGCTCACGATGGCCCGCCTTTCGGGTGAATTTTTGAAAACCCAGTTTGTATCAGAATCGACGGAGCATTTCAACCCCGAATTTCCGGCGCGGCCGTGCTCCCGCCTCGACGCCGCAGGCTCAGTGCGGCCCGCCGCGGGAGGAACGGCTCACCCGGATCGCCAGAAAAGTAAAGTCCTTTCGCCTTTTTTTGATAGAATGACATCTTTCATCTTGGCCCCGGGACTGTTCGGATGAGCAGCGACGAAGCGGAAGAGATCCGGCGGTTTTTGGCAGGCGACGAGGGTGCGTTCCAGGCGATCATGGATCGCTGGCGTCGACCCATCGTCAACTTCCTGTACCGGTGCACCGGCAGCCAGGATGACGCCGCCGAGTTGGCTCAGGAAACCTTCCAGACCGTCGCCCGGCGGCTTGGCGATTTGAAGGATCCCGCCCGGTTCTCCTCGTGGATCTACAAGATCGCCCTGAACCACTGCCGGATGCGGATGCGCAAGCAGCGCAACCGGCAGATGGAGTCGCTGGATGCCCAGACCTTTGATAACAACGAACTGAAGGACAGTTACCAATCGCTCACGCTCAACACGTCACTCTCCCCGGAAGAGCGCCTGTCCAAGCAGGAAATGGCCCGGGTGGTTCGCCGGGCGCTCGACCGGATCGAGCCGAAACAGCGCGAGGTGATCGTATTGAAGGAGTATTCCGGATTGCGGTTCCATGAGATCGCCGAGGTGCTCGATGCCCCGATCTCGACGATCAAGTCCCGGATGTACCTGGGACTGGAGAGCCTTCGGCGGGAAATCATCAAAATCATTCGGCCATAGGTGCGCCATGAATTGCGATCAAGCCAGAGAGCAGTTGCTGGATCTGATGTACGACGAGATGCCCCCGGGCGCCGACCATGACGCTCTGGATGCCCATCTGAGCGGCTGCCCCCGCTGTCGGGCCGAACGGGACGAACTGGGCATCACCCGACGGTTTCTGGCCGCCTGGGACGACACCATACCGGCGGCTCCCCGCAGCCCGCTCGCCCCAGCCGCCACGGCCGGCCGCCCGGTGCTTCATTTTCCACGGGTCTCCTGGCTCACGGCCGCCGCCGCCCTGCTCGTGATCGCCGCCGGCGTCCTGGTGGCCGTCACCCCGGTGCAGATCCGCTACCACGACAACGCGGTGGAGATCCGTCTGGGCAGCACACCGGCAACACCGACCGCCGCCGACTCGGAATGGCTGCGCACGGTGGACCAGATGATCGCCGAGAGCGAAACCCGCCAGATGGGCCGGTTCATGGACGCCATGCAGAATGTCCATTTCCGGCTCGAGGATGAGCGCAACCGCGACCGTCAGGCCATTCAGCAAGGTTTCGATCTGGTGAAGGAGATTTACATGGACCAGATCGAGCGCAACAACCAGCTGCTGGAACTGTCTCTCCAGCAGGCGGACTACCGCACTCGAATCCAGCCCCGTTGAGGTCGTCATGATCCGCAGAAGCCATCTGCCCGCTGTATTCTGCCTGATCGTCGGGCTGTCCGGCACCGCCAGCCTCTTTGGCGCCGGCACGCCGGCCGTCGATTTGAACCAGTTGCGGCGGGAGTGCGAGCTGTTTGAGAACATTCTCAACACTTCCCTGCGCCAGAATATCCAGAATCCCCTGTTCATCGCCGAGAAGGTGCGCGGCGCGTACTTGGAAGGCTACGGCATCACCTTCACGTACACCGTCAACCTGAACCGCTCGATGATCCTGTTCCCCAGATCCGCCCAAACCGGCGCAACCCAGGCCAGCAACGAACCCGATCTCGGCAAGACGGTTCAGATCCTGCGGCGGTGTGCCGCGGAGGTGCTGAGCCAGTATGGATCAGCCTTCCGGCAGTTGCCGACCCAGCACAAAATCAGTATAATCGCCCACGTTCTTTCCCGCTCGGTGGATCCGAATGTGCAATCCGGGCACGTCCTGGTCGTCACGGCCACCCGGAACGATCTGGACCAGCTCCAGCGGGCCCGGATCAACACCGATGAATTCAAAAAGAGGATCGTCTACCTTGAGTATTAAACTGTCCGACATCAAGCAGAAGAAAAAGATCGGCGATATCCTGGTAGAAAAAGCGCTGGTCAGCGCCGACGAACTCAAAACCGCGCTCAACCTGCAGAAGGAGTCGCGGGAGAAAATTGGGCGGATCCTCTGCGAACTGGGCTACATCTCCGAGAAGGACCTGTTGCAGGAGCTGAGCCTGCAGCTGGAGATCCCCATTCTGACCCCCGAGATGATCCCGCCGGTTCCGGTCATCGAGAACACCTTCAGCATCAATTTCATGAAGTTCAATCGGTTTCTCCCGGTCCATTTTGAGGGTGGTCTGCTGAGCATCGCCTGTGTCTACCCCAACGACTACGCCTTGGTCAACACCATCCGCCAGCTCACCCAGCACGAGATTAAAACCTACCTGGCGGTCGAGTCGGAGATCATGGACCTCATCGACCGGCTGTACGGGGGCGCCGCATCCGACATGGAACGAATCATCGAGGGGATCGGCGACGGCGAGATGGCCGGTCTCGAGGATGTCGAGGATATCGAACACCTCAAGGATCTGGCCTCGGAGGCGCCGGTTATCCGTCTGGTGAACCTGTTCCTCCAGAAAGCCGTGGAGAGCCGCTCCAGCGACATCCACGTGGAACCCTTCGAGAAGGAGTTCAAGGTCCGGTTCCGCATCGACGGCATCCTCCACGATATCGAGTCGCCGCCGAAGCATCTCAAGGCGGCGATCATCTCCCGCATCAAGCTCATGGCCAAGCTGAACATCGCCGAACGGCGGCTTCCCCAGGACGGTCGCATCAAGCTCCGGGTGCTGGGCAAAGAGATCGACCTGCGCGTCTCGACCCTGCCCACGCTGTTCGGCGAAAGCGTCGTGCTCCGCATTCTGGACAAAGGTTCGGCCGCCCACTACGACCTGGCCAAGCTCGGTTTCCTGAGCGACACCATGAACGCGATCCACATGATCATCCGCCGCCCCTACGGCATGTTCCTGGTGACGGGCCCCACCGGCAGCGGCAAGTCCACCACCCTCTACGGCTCACTCAAGAAGATCAACCTGCCCGACAAGAAGATCATCACCATCGAGGACCCGGTGGAGTACCAGATCGAGGGGGTGAACCAGATCCACGTGAATCCCCAGATCGGCCTCACGTTCGCCAGCGGCCTGCGCCACATCGTGCGCCAGGACCCGGATGTGATCATGGTGGGCGAAATCCGCGACCTCGAGACCGCGGAGATCGCCATCCGGGCGGCCCTCACGGGTCACCTCGTGTTCTCCACCCTGCACACGAACGACGCGCCGGGCGCCATCGCCCGCCTCATCGACATGGGCGCGGAAGACTACCTGCTGGCGTCCTCGATCCTGGGCATCCTGGCCCAGCGTCTGGTCCGGGTCATCTGCGACGAATGCAAGCAGCCGGTCCGGCCCGAGTCGGCCCTGCTCAAACAGTTCAATTTCCCGAACGACACCATGTTCTTTGAGGGAAAGGGATGCCCCAGCTGCGCCGGTACCGGCTACCACGGACGGATCGGGATCTTCGAGCTGATGAATATGACCGAAGAAGTCAAACACCTGACCATCAGCCGTGCGCCGGCGTCCGAGATTCGCAAGATGGCCATTCAGCAGGGTATGCGCACGCTGCAGGAGGACGGTTTTCTGAAAGTCAGCCGGGGGATGACCACCCTCGCCGAAGTGCTGCGCGTCACGCAGGACGTGTAGGCGAACCGCACGAGGGATCATGACGGCATTCTCCTACAAAGCCACCACCCGCGACGGCAAGGTCGTCGAAGGCCTGATCGAGGCCGAGAGCGAGCGTGCCGTCCTGGTCAAACTGCAGGACTTGGGCTACCTGCCGCTGCGGATCACGACCGGATCGAAAGGCGGCTCCTCCATGTTCGCCTTCAATTTTTCCGCCCAGCGCCGGCGTAAGGTCCGGGCCAAGGATCTGCTGATGTTCACTCAGGAGCTCAAGACCCTGCTCCGGGCCGGACTGCCGCTGGACCGCAGCCTGATGATCCTCGAGCAGCTCGCGGAGAAGGGCGTGTTCCAGGAGATCATCCACGACGTCATCGGCAAGATCAAGGGCGGCAAAACGCTGGCCGACGCCATGGCCGATCATCCCGACGTGTTCCCCAAGGTCTACCTGAATATGATCCGGGCGGGCGAATCCGGCGGCGTGGTGCCGCAGGTCCTGGAGGAAGTCAGCGCCTACCTCGAACGGAGCGTCGAGCTCAGGACCTACCTGGCGACCTCGCTGATCTACCCGGTCATCGTTTCTTCGATGATGATCGTGTCGCTGCTGGTGATGTTCCTCTTCGTCATCCCCAAGTTTGCGCAGATCTTCGAAAGCTCGCGGGCGCCGATCCCGCTGCCCATGCAGGTGCTGATGACGATCAGCGATTTCTTCACCGGCTGGTGGTGGGCGATCGCGGCTGTCCTGATCCTCGCCGTCGTGGGCTTTGTCCGCTGGCGCCAGACGCCCCGGGGCCGGCGGGTTTGGGACGAGCGGCTGCTCCAGACGCCGGTCCTCGGCCGACTGGTCAGTCTGGTGGAAGTCGCCCGGTTCAACCGGACCCTGGGCACCCTGTTGCAGAGCGCCGTCCCGCTAGTCCAGGCGCTCACACTGGTCAAGGAAATCATCAACAACCAGGTTATCGCCGAGACCATCGAGCCCATCAAGAATGGCGTCAAGAAAGGCGACGGGCTGGTGGGCCCCATGCGGAAAACCGGCGTCTTTCCGCCACTGTCCCTGCACCTGATCGAGGTGGGCGAAGAGACCGGCAACCTGGCCGCCATGCTCACCCAGGCCGCCGACGTGTTCGAGAACGATGCCCGGGTAGAGGTCAAGCGGCTGATCGGCCTGTTCGAACCCGCCATGATCCTCCTGATGGGCGTGGTGGTGGGCCTGATCGTCATCACCATGGTGTTTTCGATATTCAGCATCAGTGAGATTCCGATGTAGGAGTAGCTATGAGCGAGAAACGGGAACGTCGTCGGCAGCACCCCAGGGGCTTCAGCTTGATCGAGCTGATGGTGGTGCTTGTCATTCTGGGTCTGATTGTCGGCATCGTGGGCCCGAGCGCCTGGCGCAGACTGACCCAGGGCCAGAAGATTGCGGCCAAAACCCAGATTCAGCAACTGGAAGCGTCCCTGCTCAGTTTCAGCACCGACATGGGCCGCCTGCCCTCCACCGAGGAGGGACTCAAGGCGCTTGTCGAGAACCCGGACGGCTCGGAACTATGGGCCGGCCCCTATCTGAACAAGATGAAGGTGCCCAAGGATCCCTGGCAGGCGGACTACGTGTACACCTTCCCGGGTTCCCACAACAATGAATTCGACCTCTATTCCAAGGGGCAGGACGGCCAGGCGGGGACCGCCGACGATATCACCAATTGGGAATGATCCATGAACCGGCGTCGCGGCGGATTCACGTATGTGGAGGTGGTGGTGGTGTTGGCCATCCTGGCCGTCACCGGTCTCGTCGCCTATCCGCCCCTGCGCGCCACGCTGGAAAAAACCCGGATGGAGAGCGCCGTCCGGGAGCTGGCGGCTCTGTTGAAGTACGCCCGGGAAAAGTCCATGGCCGAACAGGAAACCGTGGCCGTGGTGCTGCGCAAACAGGAAGGCGATCTGACAATCTTCAATCGCCGCGGCCAATCCATCAAATACTACCGCCTGTACGACAAAATTGCGTTCACCCGCCTCATCCTGGACGGATTCGACGTGGCGGACAACCGGACGGTGGTGTGGTTCTACCCCGACGGACGCAGCACCGGTGTCGCCATGGTCGTCCGTCATGAGAGCGGCCGCCAGCTCCGGCTGAAAACCGACATTCTCACCGGCAACACGCGGATTTACGCGCCCGGGGAAAGCGGGTTCGATGATGAAATGTTCAATCCCTGACAACCGGGAGACCGGACGCCGCCTCCGCCGCCGACGCACCGACGCCGGTTTCTCCCTGCTGGAGGTGGTGATCGCGGTGGTGCTGGTCGGGGTGATCTTCGGCGCCATCATCCAGGCGTTCTCATCCTCACTGCGAAACATCAGCCAGATCAACGTGTATCAGATCGCCCTGCAGTTGGCGCAGAACAAGATGAACGAGCTGCTCATCGACGAGAGCATCATCGAGGACGGCGCGCTGGAAGGATCGTGGGACGACAATTACAGCTGGCGCGCCGTAATGGAAACCCATGAGGTGGACGATCTGACCATCGACAAGAACCGGCTGACGACCCGGTTGCTTCACATCCGACTCACCGTCACGTACGCCAGCGAAGGCCGCCGCCGGGAGGTCCGGCTGTTCACCATCAAGCTCGTCCCCAAGCCGAGCGTGGGCGAACCCGGCCGGCTGTCGGGGAGGAGGACGCCCTATGACCGCTAGGCGCGGGCTCTCCCCCAGAGGATTCAGCTTGCTGGAAGTGCTGGTGGCCGTGACACTGTTCGCCATCATCTGTTCCGTGCTCTACTCCGGCTTTGACATGGTCACCCGCAGCTGGCGCCGCGGCCACGAGAACATCCAGCAGAGCGAGCGACTGCGCAGCGTGTTCGAGCTGATCCGGCGGCAGGTCATCTCCATCTACCCGGTGGTGCCGGTGGAGGAGGACACCGAGGCTGATCTGGCCCAGCCGGGGCCGCAGCGCATGATCGCCGCCAAGATCCCCTACTTCGTGGGCAGCGACCAGCAGGTTGCCTTCGTCACCCTGTTTTCACTCCGGCTCAATGCCATTCCCGGCCTCTGCTTCGTGGCTTATGGTGTTGAGCCGTCCCCGGACGGCGATGGACTGGCGCTGGTGGAACTGGAGAAGCCTTACACCGGCATCAGTCCGCTGGCGGCCGGCGGGGTGTCGTCGGCGCCGGAGGACATGTATCGCTATACCCTGCTTGACCGACTGGAAGAAGTCACGTTCGAGTTCTACGGCCTCGACCTGTCCCAGGCCGGCGTCGTGCCGGAGGAGGAGCAGACCAAGCAGTGGTACTCCACTTGGAAGGTCGAGGAGATGGGCGACCTGCCGGAAGCGGTCCGCATCCGCTATCGGTTCATGCCCGAAGCCAAGATGCGGTTCCCGGAGGGCGAAATCCTGGTCCCGATCCGGAGCAAAGGCAACCTGCCCGCCGGTCGGGTGCCGCGGAGAATGCCGAATGCGAATACGTGAGCGCCCCCCGCGGGGCTCGGTCCTCATCGCGATGCTGTGGATGCTCATGGCCATGAGCATCCTGTGCATCAGCTTCGCCAAGACGGTCCGGGTGGAAGCCAACGCGGTGTCCAACACCCGCGGCCTGACCCAGGCGTACTACCTTGCCCAGGCCGGCATCTCCGAGACCATTTACAAGCTGGTGGTCTATCGCCTCGAAGGCGGCACCTCGTCATTCTCGGCCGAAGCCGAGCTGGAACCGCGCGACATCGATCGCGGCCGGGTGGTCCTTCACGCCGACGTCGCCGATGTGACGGTGGAGATCTTCGATGAGGACGGCAAGATCAACATTAACCGCGCCAACAAGGACCTCCTGCTCAGCCTGCTGCTCGGACTCGGCCTGGAGGACGACCGCGCCGACATCATCTCGGACTCGATCCTCGACTGGTGCGACATCGACGAGGACTATCACGCCAACGGCGCCGAATCGGACTATTACCTGGGCCTGGAAAATCCGTATGCCGCAAAAAACGGCCCCATGGACACCATCGAGGAGCTGTTGCTGATCCGCGAAGTCGACCCCCAGCTCTTCTACGGTTACACCTACGAGGATGAGTCCGGCTCGCTGCGCCACATGCCGGGACTCAACCAATGCGTCAGCGTCTACGGCTCCGGCTCGGGCGTCAACATCAACTCGGCGCCATACACCGTGCTGCTGAGCATCGGTTTTCCGCCCGAGATGGCCCGCCGCATCATCGCCGAGCGGCAGGATCGCCCCTTCAAGGACCAGCAGGATTTCAACACGCGCGTGCCTGAATCCCCCGGCATGGAGCAGCTCAAGGCGCCCATCGTGACGCGCCCCCCGGTCCAATCCTCGTATTTTTCGCTGATCTCCACCGCCAAGATGCACAATTCCAAACTCCAGAAGACCATCCTGGCGATTGTGCGGCTCAACCCGCGCTTCCCGCTCAAGCACAGCATCGTGTACTGGAACGAAAACTATCAGACGCAAACAGCCGATTTCGAACTCATGGAGGAACAGGGATTGCCATGATGTACCTGAAAAAAGCCATCGGCGTGTTTTATCACGACGATGATCTGGACATCGAGGTCGTCGCCCGCAGCTTCGGCGACATCCATTTTTTGGGCGGCTTGACGCTGAGCGGCCTGTCCCAGAAGGACCCGCTGGTTTTCCGGTCGGAGCTCGAGGATTTCTTCGCCGGCCTGAAGATCAAGCCGGAAAACGTGGTCGTCGGCCTCGCGCCCGACCAGCTCGCGTTCCGGCGCCTGATCCTGCCCGCCGAGGCCGAGGACAACCTGGAACAGGCGATCCGGCTCCAGATCATGAACGTGGTCCCCTCCGACACCGATGAGTTCTGCGCCGAAAAAATTGTCCGCCGGGGTGCCGACGGCAAATCCTACGAGGTCGATCTCTACATCATCCCCCGCGAGCGCGTGCGCAAGCTGCTGGATCTGCTGCGGCAGCTGGGCCTGGCTCCCCAGGCGCTGACGCTCACCGCGCTGGGTTTCGAGCGCCTGCTGAAGAAGGACGGTCCGGCCAACCAGCACCCGGTGTTCATCGCCGATCTGGATTTGAACAATTTCGCCGTTCACGTGTTCCAGGGCGGCCGGTTCACATACTTCAAGCTGGCCTGGATCAACCCGGCCAACAAGAACCTTCAGAACGTCCTCAAGGAAGTGGAGCGCTGCGCGTCGCTGATCCAGCTGCCGGACGATCAGGACATCGACGTGATGCTCAACATCTCCGACTCCAACTGGCAGGACCAGCTGGTCGAGGGCGAGTATCCCTTCCTCCGCTATCTCAAGGAATGCTCCCCCTTCCCGGAACGCACCACGCTGAACCTGAAACCGCTCTCCGTGGCCCTGCAGGCGCTGGAGCACAATCGCCGGTCCTTCAATCTCATCCCCGTCGAGTGGCGTGAAAAGTCGTCCTCGATCAGTCTGGTGCCGACCCTCGTCCTGGCGGCGGGACTGGTTCTCCTTCTGGGGATCAGCTTCACCCGGGTGTATTTCCAGGAGTCGTCCTACAACGACCAACTCCAGCGGAACATCGCCAAGATCGAGCGCGAGTATCGGAGCACGATGCAGTTGCGCCGGAACATCGTCCGCGTCCGCAACGAACTGGACACCTACCAGCGCGTGATCAAAAAGCCGATTTCCGATCTGGATATCCTGCGCGAACTGACCGAGAAGGCGGGTGACAAGACTTACCTCAGCGAATACGTCCGCGCGAACAACCTGATCGTCAGCGGGTACACCGACTCGGTGCTGGATCTGCAGACTCGATTGACGGCCATCCGTTTTTTCAAAGGCATCAACCTGCAGGGGTCCATCACCAAAACCAAGGAAGGACTCGAGCATTTCCGCTTCGAGATCCAACTGCTGGAGGAATGACGTGAACATTTCACGCAGGGACCGGCGGGTCATTCTGATTGGCGGCGTGGTTGTCCTGCTGGTCGCGGCCGTCTGGTACGGGATTCTGCCGCTGATTGAATACGCCCGGCAGCTAGAGAACGACAAAAACCAGCTCGAGAGCGATCTGATCCGCAAGGCTGAGATCATCCGCCAAAAGGATGGCTATCAGCAGTCGCTGGCCGGGCTGATGGCTGCCGAAGACCGCTTCCGTTCGATCATGATCGAGGGCACCGATCCCACCCAGGTGACATCCGAACTGCACCGCGTGGTGAACACGCTGGCCGAACAGCACGGCATCAGCGTCTCGCGGATCGACGCCTCCCTGAAGCCCGAGCGGTTCGACACCGAAACGGTCAAGCAGAATCCGTTCATGGGCAATTTTCTCAAACTGCGCGTGCGCGCGTCGCTCAAGTGCACCCCCGACAAGCTGATGGCGATGCTGGCGTCGATCGAAGGGCATCCGAAATTCCTTGCGGTGGAACGTCTGGAGGTCCGGGCCTGGAATGTTCGACCCGACAAAGAGATCAATCCGGATATCGTCGTGATGACGCTGATATTCAAACCGGACGAGAGCGGATCCGACAAAAAGAAACCTTCCAGCCAGGCACGCCTGGCCGGAAATTCCTCGGGAGGCCGATCATGAAACGACCCATCATTCTGGCCAATATCATCCTGATTCTGTGCATGGCGGGGCTGACCTACAAACTCAAACTGGACTGGGACCGCTGGAATCAGCAGCACACCATGCAAAAGCTCATGGAGCGGGTCAAACCTCAGGCTCCGGAAACCCCGGCGATCGACGCTCAGCCTGTCCGCACGGCCATACCGGCGACCGAGTTGAGTTACATCTCCGACAACAACCTCTTCCACAAAGATCGCAATATGAACCTGCCGAAGGACGAGGATCAGGCAAAAACCGTCGTCCGCCTGGACAACCCCCCTGAGATCATGGGCGTTGTCGTCATCGAGGGGCGGAAGTATATTCAAGCGCGATCCTCAAAAGGCGGAGGCGAGGGCAACCGTGCCGTGCAACTCGCGGAAGGCGACAAATGGGAAACCATCTGGCAGCTCGACGCCATTCAAGACGACCGGATCGTCCTTGTTTCCGGTGAAACCCGCCAGGAAGTTCTCTTTCACGACCCCGGCAAGCGCCGGGTCCAGAAAGCGCCGGGTCCCAGTCAAGCCAAGGGGAAATCGGCCATCCTGACCATCGGGGGTTCGTCCGGCTCCTCATCGGCCAGCCGACCCGCAACTACCGCCGCTGCGGCCGACGTGACGCCGCCGAAAATAACGTCTGCGTCCGTATCCTCCCCGACAACCGAGCGGAGCCGGACCAGCAACAGCCGCGATTTCCTGAACCGTCGCTCCAGTTCGTCTCAGCCCAGCAATCGAACCGGTGCGTCAAGCACCAACTCGGCGCAGCGGAGCAGCTTCTTCCGTGCCGGCCAGCGCAAGCCGAATTAATCCGTGCCCATCGATCAATCAAGTATAGGAGTTTTCATATGATGAATCGCGTGATCCTGATCCTGGCGCTCGGTGCACTCATTCAGTGTCTCCCCGCGGGTCCAGCGGCGGGACCGACCGCACCAGCCTGTCCGAGCGGAGTCGTCTTCGCGCAGGACCCCGAGCCCCAGGAGGAGCAAACCGAAACGCCCGCACCGAGATCAGCCGAAGACGTCAAGAAAAAGCGGGAAGAGATGCAGAAACGCCTGAACGCTATCCGCGCGCAACGGTCTTCCCGGCAAAATCCGCCCAAGGCCGGTGAGGCGGCACCGCGACGCGCCCCGATTCCGATCGAGGCCCAGGCGACCCCTCCGGTCGAACCGGCTCAGCCGCCCGACGGCCAGGAGCCCAAACCGGACGGAACCGACGGAACCGCAGCCGCTTCACCGGCGCCGCCGGCACCGGCCAAGGCCAACATCACCGCGAAGGGTATCAGTTTGAAATACGACGACGTCGATCTGCTCGACTTCATCGATATCGTCGCCGGCATTCTGAATTTGAGTTACATCGTCGATCCGCAGGTCTCCGGCCGCGTCAGCATCAACATGAACTCGCCCGTGCCCCGGGAAGCCCTCTATGATATCTTCATCGATATCCTGCGGATCAATGGGGCGACGATCATCAAGTCGGGTGAAATCCATCACATCGTTCCCATCGAGGAGAGCCGGCAGTACCCGGCGGCCATTGAAAAAATCGATCCCGACTACACCTCCGAGGGCAATGATCTGACTACCGTCATCACCCCGATCGAGTTCATCCCGTCCGCTGACATCGCCAAGCTCCTGGATGAGTTCAAGACGGAAAAAACGCTCATCATCAATTACGAAACCTACAACCTGCTGGTCCTGACCGACTTCAAGGACAATCTGCGGAAGCTCCTGCACATCATCAAAATCCTGGACGGCGGTTTCTTCGAAGTCAACAAAGTCGAACTCATCACCGTCAAGTACAACAAGGCCGAGGACCTGGCCAAGGACCTGGAAGCGGTGTTCAACGCCGGCGGCTCCTCCAGCGGCATCCGGTTCATCGCCGTGCCCCGCATGAATGCGGTCCTGGCAGTCTGCCGGTCCCCCCGCGCACTCGAGTCCGTCTACAAGTGGGTGGAAAAACTGGATACGCCATCATCCGGCGGCAATGAGACGTTCGTCTACAAGGTGGAAAATACGACCGCCACCAACATCGCCGACATCCTGGGTCAGCTGTTCGCGGACCAGGGCGCCCAGGTGGGCACAGTGTCGGCCCCCCAGCGGACGATGCAAACCGGCGAGGGCGGAGCGGAGCGGTCCACCTCCGGCGTACCCTCCGGCGGCCAGACCATCAGCCCGCAGCTCAAGGGCACCATGCGCGGGAGCGAGCGCGGCCCGATCCAGGGTCTGTCCGGCGGCGTGAAAATCATCGTGGACGAACTCAACAACAACCTGATCATCCACGGCACCCAGGCCGATTACGAATTCCTGCTCAAGACCATCAAGAAGCTGGATGTCCTGCCGCGCCAGGTGCTCATTGAGGCCAAGGTGATCCGGGTGGATCTGAGCGATTCGCTCTCGATGGGCGTCAACTACTTTCTGCAGCAGCGGTCTGGCACCTATCCGCCCACCACCGGCTCCATCCAGTGGGGGGAAAGCGCCGGGCTGAACATCAGCTCCATCGCGGTGTTCGGCTCCCGTGAAATCAAGGCCCTGCTCGACACCCTGGAAACCATCTCCAAGATCCAGGTCTTGAACAGCCCCTCCGTCCTGGTTCTCGACGGCAACGAAGCCACGATCAGCGTCGGCACCGAGATCCCCATCGCCACGAGCACATACACCAACCCGTGGGCGAACAATCAGGATCCGAATTACAACATCACCAACACCCAGATTCAGTACCGCTCCACCGGCGTCAACCTCAGCGTGTCGCCCCGGATCAGCGCCTCCGGAATCGTGACCCTGGAGATCGCCGTGGAGGTCAGCTCCCCCGGCGACAGCGCCGGCGGATTGGGCGGCTCCCCCCCGATCAACGCGTCCAACGTCAACTCCACGCTCGTGGTCGAAGACGGCAAGTCGGTCCTCATCGCCGGCCTGATCAAGGAGGAAAACACCAACTCGCGCAGCGCCGTGCCGCTCATCGGCCACGTGCCGATCTTCGGGTGGCTCTTCAGCTCGACGACTGTGTCGAAGGCACGGACGGAGCTCATCGTCATCCTGTCGCCCCGGGTGATCCACACGACCCAGGACGCCACCGACGCCACCTATCAGGTTGTGGATACCCTCTCCAACATCAACAAGTATTTGAAGAAAAAATGGCCCCAGGGCCAGTTGGGCGTGCTCCGCGACACTTCGGATACCGCCAAAAAGTTGGAAGAAGCCCTGAAAGAAGGACACAAACCGGAACAGCCGGAGCCCGAACCGGACGAAACAAAGCAGGACACGCCGCCGCCGGTCGAGAAGCCACCGCAACCACCCGAGCCGCCGCCGGTGGAGAAGCCGCCGCAACCACCTGAACCGCCGCCGGATAAAGCGGATCCGCCGTCTCGTGTCCACTGATCGGCCTGCAAGCTGGAAACACCTGACAGGGTCCCCCGGGACCCTGTTTTGTTTACCGCAGAATTTAGCAACTTTTCGGGTGGTTTATTATCTCTATCGTATGGATAATGTTGATCTGTGAAATTTCGCCCGAAAACTGCAGTAGCTTAAACCGTTGAATGCCCAAGACCTCCAGTCACTGATTCAGCAGGCTCAAGATGGCGACCGGGACGCGTGCCATCTGCTGTACCAGCATTTTGTCGCCCGAATCTTCAATTTTGTTTTGGGCATGGTACGCAGCCGGGAGGATGCGGAAGACGTCACCCAGGACGCGTTCATCCAGGCATTCAACAACCTGCTCCACCTCAAGGACCCGGGCAAGTTCGAGCAGTGGTTGTACCGCATCGCCCGAAACGAAGTGTACCAGCGCTTCCGGAAGAAAAAGGTCCAGGAGGTGGCGCTGGAGCCCGAGTTTGTTCCCGCCGAAGAGGCCGGCGGCAAGCGACCCACCAGCAATCCGGAAGAAGAGGTCCTGACGGTGGAACTGGAGCGGGTCATTCAACGAACGCTCGCCGAGCTGCCGCCGAAATTGCGTGAGGTGTTTATCTTGTCCGTGCTCCAGGAACTGAGCTACAAAGACATTGCGGACATTGTCGACCGTTCGCTCCTGTCAGTGAAGACGGATATTTATCGGGCGCGTGTTTTTGCCAAAGAGATGATTAAACGGTATTTGACCCAAGGTTAATGAAATGAATCGGCTGCCATTGCGTTATCGACTTCACTTCCTGGTCGGGGACACCCGGCTGGGGCGAAGTGTCTTCCGGCATTTTGAGGAGTCGGCTGACATACGGCAGCTCCGGCAAGACGAAGCGGACGTGGACGCTTTTTTCCGGCGACATATCAGGACCGCCGAACCGGCAACCGACATGTGGCCGCAGATCGCCCGCCGGTTAGACGAGCCGGGTGCCCGGACGCTTCCTTTCGCCGCAATCCTTCGTCCGGCGCCCCGGACGATGCTCACCGCCGCCGCCGCCGTATTGCTCGTCACCACACTGGTCCTGCTGACGCCTTGGTCTCCAGGCCCCTCGCGTCAGGAGATTCTGAGCGCCATCGACAGCCGCTACCAGACCATCTGGGCGGTTGACGGGGCCTCACAGACGAACCCGTTCGACGGTAACGGCATTCTTGAATCCACCGCGGACGAGAATCCGTTCCAGGCCGCAGGGGGACCGGCCGCAGCCAGCCTGCGGCTTGACGAGAACCCGTTTCGGCAACTGATCCAACAGGATTAAGGGCTGAGGAGATTGACATATGGACGCTGTAAACCAATTCCAACGAACCGGCAAACGGATGCTTCTGTTTGTAATCGGTCTAATGATCTGTCTGGCGACCTACGGCTCGGCTGCCGCGGGTGATTCAGCCGCTGTCGACGCCAGGACCGTGAAACAGCTGTCCATCGCCGAGACACAACACGAGATCATCCAACTCCTGATCCAGAAGGGCGAATACGACAAGGCCATCACCGAACTCCAGGTGATTCTCGACCTCAATCTGCCGGTCGCCTTTGAAGAGGCGGTCTTCAAAGAAATCGTCATCGTAACCAAGAAACTGTATGATTCGAGCCAGAAGGAGCACGCCTACGAAGTCCTGGAACTGGGCTTCAATTCGCTTAAAACAACGGATTTCCGCGCCCGCGTGTTGAACGTGAAAGCCGGTTTGCTGAAGCGAGACGGACGACTGGACGAAGCGATCCAGGCCTACAAGCAGGAAGTTGAATTGCGCGAGAAGAAAACCGGCAAATAGTCAAACCTGTTTCTCAGCCGACCGGATTTAAATTCCCAAAATTATTATTTTTTTCTTTACATAAGTTTTTTTTGGTGTCAGAATAAAGTCGTTATATTAACCGGACGGGTCTTCTGTGACCACGAAACGACTGGTTGTCATCGCAAGCGTGATCCTGCTGACCGTGATTGTCAACGGCGGCCGTCCTTTCTCTTTCCCGCATAACGGATCGGTTTTGCCCCGCCACCATTTTGACGCGGTGGCCATCAGTTCAAACCTCGGATCCGCCGCCGAGCAATCGTTGCGCGCTGCCCTGCTCTTCCAGTCCGTCCCCAATTTCCAGCACCTGGCCGCTCCCCCCCTGCAGGATCGGCGTCACCCGATCGGTTCCACCGCTGCTCATCTGCGCACTGATCGCCCGATCGTAACCATCCCCAGCACGACATCCGCAGCGGGCCACACCACCCCCGCGCTCGCCGCGAACCAGCGTCTCGGCCCGGCTCCGACCCGCATCGGGAACGTGTCCGGCAGCTTCGGCTCCGGCGATCCGTCGGAAATCACCGAGCCGGTTGTACCCATCGCCGTGTTGGCAACGCTGGTCAACGAAGACCCGTGGAACGGCGCCTTCGAGCCCAGCGATGACAACCCCTTTACCCAGGTGCTTCTGCAGACCGATCCCGAACCGAACAACCCGGCGCACGATTCAAACGGCGGTGTCGAAGATGATTCGGACGCCTCGGCTCAGGCCGGCGGCGAGTCGTCCGGCGACGACGGCGCCGATGCGGCCTCGGAAACCAGCGACACCGACATCGCGTCCACGGTGGAATCGTCCGAAGGCGACCCGGAGTTTATGGTGTTCCACCGCTCGGCGACTGGCCAGACAGTCTGCCTTCTGACCAAGAGGATCGATGAACACCATTTCAAGCTGGACAACGGCACTGTGCTGGAGATCCGTTTGTGCGGCACCTTCCTGGATCGGCGCGGCGATCCGAGCTTCCTCCTGTTCGACGACTTTAACAACGATTTCCTGACGGACGCCCTCAATATCCAGCAATCCAACGGGTCGTGCCGGCTCTTTCTGAACACGGGTGCGGAACTTGCCCCCATGCGTTCGTTTACCCCGGACAACCGGCCCAAATTCGGCACGCGGCTGCCCTTCTACGAACCGAGCAGCCGGCAGTTGATGTTGTACTGCCCCGATGACAACGTACTCGATATTTATGAGGATTGGGGGATCGGCCGATTCGAGTTGTACGTCAGTATCCCGCTCGCGTTCAAATACGACGGCATCGCCGCCTCGGATTTCAACGGTGACGGATTCGGTGATCTGGTTCTCCAGAATTTGAAGTACAACCGGGTGAACTATCTCCAGAACATCAAAGGTCAGGCTCTCCAGCTGCTGGCGACACCGCCGTCTTTCTCCCCGCCGGCGCTGGTTCAGTTCTCTCCGCGGCCGGGTCGAGCTACCGCCAAGTTCTGGTTGTGCGACTACAAGGATCAACTGATGATCTATCCGGTGATCAGCGGCCCTGCCCAGCTGGCGGCGTTGCTGAATCGCCTTGAAGCGGACAATTGCCTGGTTGTCGGCGATTTCAATCAAGACAACCGCATCGACTTCGCCATCGGTCGGATCTCATTCTAACCGGGGCGTAATGGCCCAACTCCCCCGTGTATCCATCCTGATTCCTGTTTATAACGAGAAGGAGTCCCTTCCGGAACTCCACCAACGGCTCGTGTCGGTCATGGTGGAGCATGGCGCCCCGTTCGAGATCATCTATGTCAACGACGGCAGCACCGACGGATCGGCGGAAGTCCTCGATGCATGCTTTGCCGGCGACGCACGCATTCAGGTGATTCACTTCCGCCGGAACTTCGGCAAAGCCGCCGCCTTATCCGCCGGCTTCTCTGTCGCCCGCGGCGCGGAACTGGTCACCCTGGATGCCGATCTGCAGGACCTGCCCGAGGAAATCCCCCGGTTTCTCGAAAAACTCCATGAAGGCTATGACTTGATCAGTGGCTGGAAACACCCCCGGCGCGATCCGTTGAGCCGGCGGCTGGCGTCACGGATCTACAACGGTGTCACCCGGTTCTTTTCTGGAGTACCGCTCCACGACATGAATTGCGGCTTCAAGGCGTTCAGCCGGGAGGCCACCTTGTCCCTGCGCCTCTACGGCGAGCTTCACCGGTACATCCCGGTCATCGTCCACAGCAAGGGATTCCATGTGGGTGAAATCCAGATCGCGCATCACCCACGCCGCTTCGGCCGATCCAAGTACGGCCTGTGGCGGTTCATCAGCGGTTTCTTCGACCTGATCACCGTGCTCATGCTGACCCGGTTCATGTCGCGCCCGCTGCACGTGTTTGGCCTGATCGGATCCCTAGCGGTGCTGGCCGGCGGCGCCACGTCCCTTTATCTGATCATCAGCCGGCTGTTCGGCGAATATCTCAGCAACCGCCCACTGTTCTACCTGGCATTGTCGGTGCTCATCGTCGGCGTCCAGTTGGTGTTCTTCGGCCTGCTTGCCGAGATGATCGCCCACTCGCGTGACACCGAGGCTCACTATTCGATTCGGGAGCACCGGCGTCACCAACCGCCCGCCGGCGAGGCTGACCCTTGACCCTGGGTATCCTCGGCCCGTTTCCGCCGTTCCGGGGCGGCATTGCCACGTTCAACGTTCACCTCTGGACGGAATTGCACAAACGGACCCGTTGTATCGCCTGGAATTACCGGCGGCTGTACCCACGGTTGATTTTTCCGGGTCAGACTCAGCTCGACGAGAGCCGGTCGCCGTTCCAGGTTCCGGCCGACGCCGTGTTCGATCCGTTCCGGCCCTGGCACTGGCCGGCCGGCCTGGAAGCCATCGATCGTTCGAGGCCCCGCGCCCTGATCGTGGCGGTATGGACGCCGCTGTTCGCTCCGTCCTTGGCGGTGTTCCTGAATCGCCTGCGGCGACGCACCCGGGTTCCCCTGGTCGCAGTCTGCCACAACGTGCAGCCCCACGAGAGCATTCCACTGGGCGGAATATTCCAGCGCCGGTTGCTCCGGGCCATGGACACGGTGATCGTTCACTGCCGACGCGACCGGGAGGTGCTCACCGACGCACACCCCGGACAAACCGTGATCGCCCTATACCATCCACTCTACGAGCAGTTCCCCGGCCCAGTCGATCTCGACCGGAACGACGCCCGCGCCCGGCTGGGCCTGGCGGATACGACACGCCGGCTGATCCTCTTCTTCGGCCTGGTGCGTCCCTACAAGGGACTGGATGTGTTGCTGGAGGCGTTCCGAATGCTGTCCGCCACCGATCCGGACGCGCGTCTGCTGGTGGCGGGCGAGTTCTACGAAAAACCCGAGCGCTTCGAACCGCTGCTGGGCGAGCTCGTCCGCAGCGGTCGGCTCATCCTGCGTGACCGGTTCATCCCCAACGAGGACGTTCATCTCCACTTCCGGGCAGCCGATCTGGTGGTCCTACCCTACCGCCACGCGACGCAGAGCGGGATCATTCCGCTGGCCTATCAGTTCGGCCGCGGCGTGGTGAGCACCCAGGTGGGCGGTCTGGACGAGATGGTCGCGGACGGGGAATCCGGCTATCTCGTTCCGCCGGATGATGCGGCCGCGCTGGCCGAGGCCATCCGGCGATTCCTGGCTCGGCAAGCTGACATCGAATCGCACGTTCCCGGATTTGCGAACCGGTTCCGCTGGCCAGGCTACGTCGACGCCCTGCTGGCCGCCCTTCCTCCGCCACCGGCCGTTCCCTGATCCGCCGCTTGCAATCCCCGCAACATCCGTTATAATTGTCAGTTTCATTTGACCCGGGTGTTATACATGAACGGTTATATCGACCTACACCTGCACTCGACCTTCTCGGATGGCGCGCTCACTCCCGCCCAGCTTGTCCATCACGCGCTGGACGCCCATCTCCGGGCCATCGCCATCACGGACCATGACACGGTGGACGGCAACACCGAGGCCCTGGCCGAGGGGCAAGCCCGGGGGCTCGAGGTGATCCCCGGCGTGGAGCTGTCCATCGCCTATTCCCGGGGCGAGCTGCACATCCTGGGATACTATGTGGATCATCTCGATCCGGCCCTGCACGAAGAGCTGCGGCGGCTGCGCGAGTACCGGCGGCGGCGCAATCCCCAGATCATCCGCAAACTGGCCGAACTGGGCATCGAGCTGAACCTTGAGGCGATCCGGGCGAAGATCAACAACGGCAACGTGGGCCGTCCCCACATCGCCGCCGCGATGGTCGAGTCAGGGTACGTCCGGTCGGTCAAGGAAGCGTTCAACCGGTACCTGCGCAAGGACGGACCGGCATATGTGCCCAAGGAAATGCTCTCCGCACCCGAGGGCATCCAACTGGTACGGCGGTTCGGCGGTGTTCCCGTACTGGCCCACCCCCTCACCCTGGAAATCCAGGATTCCGCCGAGCTGGCCGACTTCCTGAGCCAGCTCAAAGCGGACGGACTGGGCGGCATCGAAGCCTACTACCTGTCGGACAGCCGTTGCCCGGTGGAGCTCTACCGGGACATCGCCCAGCGTCTGGATCTCTGTCTCACCGGCGGCAGCGACTTCCACGGTCCCGTCAAGCCCGAGGTCGCCATCGGCACCGGCCGCGGCAAGACCCGCCTCCCCTATCATCTCGTGGACGAACTCAAGGCACGCCGGACTTCCGCCCCGGCCCTGACGACCGACACCGGCGGATCATCCGCCCGGCTGAACCTCTGAGACACCCCCCCACCGCCCGAGCAGCTGAATTTCCCGTTCCAGCTCAAGCCCCGTCCGATCCCGGACCACCTGTTCCACTGACCGGATGAGCGCCAGCACCTCGCAGGCGGAGGCGGCACCGCGGTTGACGATGAAATTGGCGTGGCGCGAGAACACCTCGGCATCGCCGATCCGCATGCCTTTGAGACCGCAGGACTCGATGATCTTCCCGGAAGGCGTGCCGGTCTGGTAATCATTCTTGAAGATGCAGCCGGCGTTGGGAAACAGGAACTGGCCCATCTCCTCCCGCCGGCGCTGAAAATCGGACATCGCCTCGCGGAGGCGCACGGGATCGGCGCCGGCTTCCAACCGGAGATCCACCTCGGCCACCCATTCCCCGCCCGCCTGGAACCGCGAACGTTTGTACGCGAATCCGCAGGCGGCCGCTTCAAACGTCGCCTCATGTCCCCCCCGGTCCACTCCGTGCACGCGGCGGACAACATCGCCGATGGACCGCTCGTAGCAGCGCGCGTTCATGAACACGGCGCCCCCGAGCGAGCCCGGCATGCCATGGAAATTCTGCAGTCCGGCCAGCCCTCGCCCGGCGCAGAACTCGCACAGGTCGCTGATTCCGATGCCGGCCTCCGCCCGGACCTCGGCGCCGTCGACCTCCACCCGGCGCATGGCCGTGGTTACGATCACCGCGCCATCCACGCCGGCATCCGCCACCAGCACATTGGATCCGCCGCCAAGGATCGCCAACGGCAGGCCCTGGCCGATGATCCAGCGGACCGCCGCCACAAACCCCTGGGCACTGTCGGGCAGGAGTACCCAGTCGGCCGGACCGCCGATCCGAAACGTCGTATAGGGCGCCAGTGGTTCCCGCCGCCGGAACGGCACCGGAACATTCACCTGTAGTTCGTTCATGCTGCGTCTCCCGCGCGGTCATCTTACCACCACCGGCGCCTCGGGGAAAGGGCGGGGGGCTGTGCTATAATGCCGATTTTCATGCCAAACCCGGCGAGGAGCGCCCCATGCCCCCAGTGCACCGACACCAGCTGTCCAACGGTCTCACCGCCCTGGTGATCGAGGACCACCGCCTGCCCGTTGTGTGCAGCACCATCTGGTACCGCGTCGGCACCCGGGACGAGCCCAAGAACCAGACGGGAATTGCCCACTTTCTGGAACACATGATGTTCAAAGGGACGGCCCGTTTTCCCAAGGGCCGCATCGATGCCATCAGCCTCCAGCGGGGC
Source organism: Acidobacteriota bacterium (assembly GCA_029565065.1). GTDB lineage: Bacteria > Acidobacteriota > JAAYUB01 > JAAYUB01 > JAAYUB01 > JAAYUB01. The sequence goes on from JAKQOW010000032.1 coordinate 130,321, forward strand.
GGCAACAACAACGCCTTCACCTCATACGACTGCACCGGCTACTACTTCACGTTCGCCGCGGACCGCTGGGACGTGGCCCTGGACATCGAGGCCGACCGGATGCGACACCTGAACCTGGATCCAGTTGAATTCGAGGCGGAGCGGCAGGTCGTGCTCGAGGAGCTCACCATGGGCGAGGATCACCCCTGGGAGTTCCTGCGACGCAACGTCCGGGCCCTGGCCTACTCGCGTCATCCGTACCGCCACCCGATCATCGGCTGGCCCGAGGACGTGGCGGCGCTGACGGTGGAGCAGATGCGAGCCTTCCACCAGCGGCACTACCAGCCGGGAAACGCCGTACTGGTCGTGGCCGGCGATTTGAAACCCGCCGACACGTTCCGACGCATCGAAGACCGCTTCGGCCCGATCCCCGGCCGCCCGACGCCGTTGGCCGTCCTGCCGCCGGAC
>JAKQOW010000061.1 GCA_029565065.1 Acidobacteriota bacterium
CGCATACAGATTGGTAGACAGGAGCAATATGGTCTGTGACTCCGGAAGCAATCACCACGTCCAGACAGAACGCGCCCCTCTCCAGGGGAAGGGTGTTTTTTGTCTTGACGGGAGCGCTCTTCTCATAGATGAAGGTTTGAAGGTTTGGAACGTTCACAGGTTCGCATGTTCCAGGTTCGCAAGTTCGCAATCAGTTGACAGTTGATGGTTGATTGTTCGTTCTGATCGTTTGCCTTCTCTCGTCTTCCTTCTTTCGTCTCCCTTTTCCCGTCTCCCGATTCACCCATTCACCGCTCATCTTTGTGTCCTTCGTGCCTCTGTGGTGGCTCGACGGACTTCGGACATCGACCAAGTGTTATAATTTCTCCAGCTCCATTCTCACAAACAGTTCCAAGGAGGCACTCATGGCAAAGCGCACTTGTGTTCTGGCTGCGCTGCTGATCGCCGCCGCCGGTTCGGTGGTGCTGGCCGGCTGGCCGGCCCACGTGACCCCGGTGACCGTCGAGAAAGGTAAAACCGTCACCGTCGCCGGCTCGCTGGAACAGGGCGTGGCGATGCCGGACCTCACCTGGGCGTCCCGCAGCACCACGGCCTGTTTCCCGGCGACCCAGAATCTGAAATTCAACGGCCAGCACGTGCTCTACGCCACCGTGCTGCCCGTCCGCTCGATCCTGACCATCAAGGTCATCCCCGACGATCCGGCCGTCAACCTGAGCATTTACGCCTACTCCATCGGCATCGACAATTACAGCGTGGTCCCCGCCCTCGGCTCCTGCGTGTCGTGCGAGGCCGAGCACAAGTGGGACCGGCCCAAGCGCGGCAAAACCCAGGACCACACCCGCGCCGTCCAGCTCAACGCCGTCGGGGCGCCGTACAACGTGGTCGTCGGCGTGGCCGGCGCCAACGGGCTCGCCACGGGCTCCTTCAAGCTGGAGTTCACGCTGGAATAACAATCCGGTCCCAGTCGCCGATTCCGGCAGATCCCAATCGGCTGCCGCGACCTCCGTCCACCCGGCGACTTCTGGCTATCGGTGTGCGGACATCGAACGTCATCGAGGAATGATGAATTCTGGATTTGCCAAGCCCGCCACTCGTTTCGACCGGAAGGGTCTCGTCTTCCGGTCGGTCCTCGCTCTGTTTCTGGGATTGGCCGTCGGCCTGCCGGCGGGCGCCGCCGGGATGGGAGCCGCCGGCGGCGGGGCGCCGCGCCCGGCGGTGGCGGATCTGGCTGCGGACTACCTCCGGGCGTGGCGCGCGTTCTATCCCAGTCAGGCCCTAGCCCAGGGCGACGCCTCGGCCGCCGCCCGGTTCGAAGATTTCGCCGCGGAGCGGACGGACGCCTGGATCACGCGCAACCGGCGGCTGCTCGAGGCGCTCGGCGAGGACCGCGCCGGCTGGTCGCTGGACGACCGGATCGACGCCCGGCTGCTCCGCCTCCAGGCCCGCCAGGAGCTGGAGCTGTGGGTGGACGACGCGGCGCCGCGGCGTTCCCCCGGGCTCTATGCCCGGTACATCGCCGGGGCCTTCACCCATCTCCTCGTGCGCGACAACCTCACGCCGGCGGCAAAGGCCGCGGCAGTCACGGCCCGTCTCGTAGGTATCCGCCGGCTCTGCGCCGTTGCCCGCGAGCAGCTCGCCGACGGCCGCCCGGCGGACACCGCCGGGGCCATTCGAACCCTGGAAGCCACGGCGGCGTTCCTGGAAGGCGGCTTCACCGCCGCGGCGGGCCCCTCGTTCACCGGTTCACAGCGACCCGGCTTTGACCGATCCGTCGCTGAAACCGCGGCCGCCGTGCGCGGCCTGGCCGGCCACCTGCGCGCCACGCTGCAGCCGCGGCTGACCCTGCCGGATGCCTACGGCCGCGACACGTACGTCCGCAAGATGCGCCTGGATTTGGATCCCGACCTGACGCCGGAGGAGCTGCTCCGTCTGGCCGCGGCGGAAATCCGCACGGTTCGCAGCGAGATGGCCGTCGTGGCCGAGCGCCATTGGCGGACCCGCTACCCGGCCGAGCCGCCGCCGGTTGATTTCGACCCGCTCGTCCGGCGGGCGCTGGACGACATGGAGGCGGACCACGCGGCGGACCAGCAGGCGTTCCTGCGCCAGTTCCTGGAACTGATCGACCGTGCCGAGGCGTTCGTCCGGGAGCGGGGGCTGGCCACCCTCCCCGCCCGGCGGACGCTCTACACGGCGCTTTCGCCGGCGCACTTCGCCGGCGCCGCCGTGGGGGGGGTGTACAGCGCCGGCCCGTTCGACCCGGAGGCGACTACCCTGTTCTACCTGCCCACCATCCCCGACGACGCGCCGGCGGCGGCCCGCGACGGGTTCTACCGCTCGTTCAACACCGCCTTCAACACCATGATCATCACCCACGAGATCTGCCCCGGGCATTACCTCCAGCTCAAGCTCGCCGCCCAGGGCGCGCACCCGGTGCGGGCGCTGTTCGGCCCCACGGTGTTCGTCGAGGGGTGGGCCTCCTTCTGCGAGGAGATGACCCTGGACGCCGGCTGGGACAGCGACCGCCCCCTGACACGCCTGGCCCACCTGCGCAAGCGGCTGGAAAACGCGGTCCGGGCCTGTGTCAGCGTCCAGGTGCACTGCCACGGCTGGGATCGCGAGCGGCTCACCCGCTTCGCCGTGGACACGGGGCTGCTGCCGCCGCAGTTCGCCGAAAATCTCTGGGGCCGGGTGCTGGAGTCCCCGCTGCAACTGCCATCCTATTTTCTGGGCTACCGCGGCTTCAGCGAGCTGTACCGCGCCGAGCATCGGCGGCTCGGCAGCCGGTTCGGTCTCCGGGCGTTCAACGACGCCGTGCTGCGCTCGGGCGGCGTCCCCCTGGACCGCCTGCCCGAGGTGCTGGCGGGAACACCGTAGCATTTCCAAAGCTACAGGACAGTTGATAGTTGATGGTTGATGGTTGATGGTTCGTGCTCGTAATCGGAATTCGTAATCGTAATCGTAATCGTAATTGTAATCGTGATCGTAATCGTAATCGTGATCGTAATTCGTAATCGAGGCTCGAGACTCGATGCTCGAGGCTCGTTCCCGTAACGCGGACATCGGACTTCGGACTTCGGGGGAACCGGACAATCACCACGAAGTCACAAAGAGCACAAAGAGTCATTTCCATTTGTCATTGTGACCCTCCGGCGACCCGCGACGCGCGGGTCGAACATGGGTAGCCCCGGGTGAAACCCGGGGTTCGTTCCGATCCGTCGTGATCCGGGGCGACCTGCGAAGCGGGTCGAATATGATTCGGGTGCGTAGAGGGGGGATGAGTGGTCCCGAAGCCCTCAGGCCAGCCGTCCATTGTATTCTGTCATTTTCATCGAGGTCTGGATCACATTCGACCCGCCTTGCGGGTCGCGCCCTGGCGATGGTCGGCGACACCGACCCCGGGCTCGCGCCCGGGGCTACCAACATTCGACCCGCGACGCGCGGGTCGGGGGGTTGAGCATAACTGAAAAATGTGCCTCGTCTCCAAATAGCCAATAAAAAATAAGCAATCATCAATAACCAATAATATAATCGTACCTCCGGACAGCCCCGGCCGGCGTGGGCTTTACCGCCACCCGATCGGCACGGTGCCGGATCCCCCGAGAGGCAGGACACACCATGGCGCGAAAACTGTACATTCCCTTTCACCTGGCCGGCGAGGAGATCGTCATCGACCGGGAGCTGGCCGAGGCCGCCGACCTCACGGCGTGGGCCGCGCGCTTCCAGCTCGGCACCGCCGGCTACCGCGACCTGGCCGACCCTGTCGACCTGTTCCAGCTCGGGGTGCCGTTCAATCCGCTGACCATGGCCATCATGACCGAGGCCTCCTGCCGGCTCCTCGAGCCGGGCGCCACCATCCACCTGGGCGGCGAGGTCCGCGCCTGGACCCAGGAGCACATCGACCTGGCCGCCCGCATCTACGCCGCCCACGGCATCGCCTGCCGGCTGCGCGGCGACCGCGACGCCGACGGCCCCATCCGCACCACACCCATCTGGCTCTCCTCGTTCGGCGTGTTCTACGAGGAGCTGGCCGGCGGCGAGAACTTCACCGCCAGCCACTCCCAGAGCTTCAAGGGCGGCCGCAAGCCCATGGACGGGCGCGGCATGCAGCTGCTGGACGCCGCGGCCGCCATCGAGCAGGGCGTGCGCGACATCGTCGCCGCCGTGCGGCGCGACGGCCGCTACGTGATCAAGCTGGCTCCCTCGCTCTCGCCCCTGATCCGGCGCGACTTCGACGTGGTGGCGCCGTATGCCCACTACCTCCGGACCATCGTGGACCGCGAGGCGCTGGCCGCAGTGACCGCCGCCGGCGCGGCCGGCTTCCGGGTGGCCGTCTCCACCCAGGGGGGAAGCATGGGGCGCACGTCCCGGCAGATCTTCGACCTGCTCGGCATTCCCACTGGACCCGGCGGCATCGTGGAGTACCTCCACTTCGCCGAGAGCCCCACCTACCACGGCATCGGCGTGGTGGACGGCGTCAATCACGGGGTGGACCCGGGCAAGTGGCAAATCTACAAAAACATCGGCGCCCAGGCAATCCTCCTCGACGGACGCGCCAGCGTCGTGTTCATCTGGGATCCGGACGGCGACCGCTTCAACATGGTCACCGTCGCCAACCCGGTCACCGCCGCCCGGGCGCAGGCCAACGGCCTGGAGGTGGAGGCCGGCGACGCCGCCCGGAGCATCGTCTACTTCAAGCCCAACCAGATTTACCTCATGCTGCTGGCGTTCCGACTGGAAAGCGCCCGGCGGCAGGGCCTGCTGGACCGGTGCCCCTGGCTCCTCATGGAGACCTACCCCACCAGCCGCTCGCTGGCGGAGCTGGCGGCGCGGTTCCGCGTGCCCACGTTCTTCACGCCGGTGGGCTTCAAGCACTTCGGCAACGCCTGCGCCCGCCTGGAGGAGCAGGAGCTGGCCGGCGCGGCGGAGCTGGCGCTCACCGACTCGCGCGGGCGCCAGCACACGTTCCCCGCGGGCACGCGCATCCTGCTCATGGCCGAGGAGAGCGGCGGCGCCGCCCTGGGCGGCACCGAGATGCTGCACAGCCGGGGCGGGGCGCGGTCCATGCTGGCGCTGAAAGAAAAGGACGCCTTCCAGGTGGGCGTCACCGCCATGGCGCTCGCCGGCCGGCTGCACCTCGACGGCTCCAGCTTCGCCCGCTACTACCTGGAGGTGCTGGAGCGGTACGACATCCGCCACCGCTTCTACGAGCGCCAGGACGTGACCCTGTTCGACGAGTCGCTCGCCGGCGCCGCCCGCGAGACGGCGATGGCCGAGGGGAACCGGAAGAAGGACCGGGCGGTGCGCTTCTTCCGCTCCCTGGCGGAGCGCCTCGGCCGCGGCGAGCTCAACCCCGGCGCCGTCACCCGGATCCTGCAGGAGCGCGGGCCGGCGGGGTTCGTGTTCCCCCCGGTCCAGGACGTTTACTGGGCCGGCGACGGGACGCTGATCGAATTCGACGGCCTCTGGTGGCAGCTCCGCGCCTCGGGCACCGACGCGGTGCTCCGCTACTACGCCGAGGGGAAGCTGCGCGAGGAAGTCCGCTGGCTCAATGACGCCCTGATGCGCCTCGACGTGTCGGAGTAGGGAGGCCGCCCGCCGTCTATGCTGGTCAAACTGGAAAACATCGGGCGCTACTTTCCCGAGGTGGACCTCTTCGCCGGGGTCAACCTCCAGCTCAACGACGGCGACCGCGTCGGGCTGGTGGGTCCCAACGGCTCGGGCAAGAGCCAGCTCCTGGCCATTATCGCCGGCGAGACCGCCCCCGACGAGGGGCGGGTGGAGCGCCGGTCGCGCCTGCGCATCGGCCGCCTGGCCCAGGAGGTGCGGGTGGACGGCGGCGGCAGCGTCCGCGACGCGGCGCTGGAGGTGTTCCGCCCCCTGATGGAGCTGGAGGCGGAGATCCGCCGTCTGGAGGAGGCGCTGACTCACGCCGCGCCGGACGATCTGCCGGAGCTCATGGCCCGCTACGGCGCGGCCAAGGACAGTTACGAGCGGAGCGACGGCTACGCCTTCCGCGCCCGCGCCGTGGCCGTGCTCCACGGCCTCGGCTTCGGCGACGCCGACCTGGACATGCCGTGCACACGCCTGTCCGGCGGCCAGCTCAACCGTCTCGGTCTGGCCCAGCTCCTCCTGCAGAAGCCCGACCTGATGCTCCTGGACGAACCCACCAACCACCTGGACCTGCCGGCGATCCGCTGGCTGGAGGAGTACCTGCAGGGGTGGGACCGCGGCTTCATCGTGGTCTCCCACGACCGCTACTTCCTCGACCGCGTGGTGAACCAGGTGTGGGAGATCGCCAACCGCCGGATCACGAGCTGGGTCGGCAACTACACCCGCTACCAGCGCGACCGCCACAAGCAGTTGGAGCAGCAGCGCCGCGAGTACCAGCGCCAGCAGGAGTTCATCGACAAGACCGAGGACTTCATCCGGCGCAACATCTACGGCCAGAAAACCCGGCAGGCCCAGAGCCGCCGCAAGATGCTGGCCAAGCTCGAGGTCATCGAGCGGCCCACCGTGGACACGCGCCGGATCCACCTGGACCTGTCCGGCGTGAGCCGCAGCTCCGAGACCGTCCTGGTGCTGGACCACCTGGCCGTCGGCTATGGCGCGCCGCTGGTCCGGTTTCCGTTCGAGATGACGGTGCTCGCCGGTGAGCGCATCGGCCTCATCGGCGAGAACGGCACCGGCAAGACCACCTTCTTCCGCACGATCCTCGGCCGGCTCGTCCCCGCCGGCGGAAGCTTCGCCTGGGGGCGCAACATCTCGGTGGGCTACTTCGACCAGAAGATGGAGTCGCTCACCGGCTCGCCCATCCAGGAGATCCAGCTCCTGGACCCGCTGGCGGCCGAGGGCGACCTGCGCACGTTCCTCGCCCGCTTCGGCTTCCACGACGACGACGTGTTCAAGCCGCTGGAGGTGCTGAGCGGCGGCGAGAAGAATCGCCTGTTGCTGGCGCGCCTCATCTACGGCCGGCACAACGTGCTCGTGCTGGACGAGCCCACCAACCACCTGGACATCCCCGCCCGCGAGCAGCTCGAGGAGGCGCTCGAGGACTACCCGGGCACGCTGGTGGTCATCACCCATGACCGCTATTTCCTGGACCGGATCATCCAGAAGATCATCCGGATCGGGGCCGGCACGGCCGAGCTGTTCCACGGCAACTACTCGGAGCTCGAGGCGTGGGGGGCGCGGCGCGCGGCCGCGCCCGCCGCCGACGCGGCCGACCGGCCGGCGCCGGCCGCCAGGGCGCGCGAGCCGGAGGAGCGCCCCCGCCCCGCGGGCTTGTCGAAGAACGAGCGCGTCCGGCTGGAGCGGCTGCTGGCCGACCTCGAGGCGCGGATCGAGGCCGCCGAGGCGCGGCAGACGGACATCGAGCGGATCCTCACCGAGCCGCCCTCCGGCATGGTCGGCGCCGAGCTGGCGCGCCTGGGGCACGAGTTCGAGACCGTGGGCCGGGAGATCGAGGCGCTCATCCGGGAATGGGAAGCGATCGGCGAGCGGCTCGCCTGAATGAGCTCGGGAGTATTGATAGTTGAGGATTGAGGATTTAGGGTTGAGGGTTGAGGGTTCGTGCTCGTAATTCGTGATCGTCATCGTAATTCGTAATCGTAATCGTAATCGAGGTTCAAGATGAATGGGTGAATGGGATCTGGATTCTGTGAGCCAGGACCCAGAACCCAGGTCCCAGGTCCGATCCCCGATTTCCGATGACTGGGAACAAGTCGCGAGCTTCGACCACGATCACTCAGTTGCCCCTTGTTTTCTGCTATGCCCAAGCTGCCGACCCGCCGGGCGGGTCGAACGTTGGT
>JAKQOW010000181.1 GCA_029565065.1 Acidobacteriota bacterium
TTGAGAGTGCCGGCGTAGAGCTGCTGCGCGTCGCTCGCCCAGCCGTCCAGCGCCAGCGGAAAACGTTCGTCCTCACACTCTCCGACGAACATGGGAGGCATTCCCGGAGTGCCGGGCAGGACGAGAATGGGCGGGCAGGACGCGAGCCGGTAGCCGCCCGTACTTGGCGCGAGGCCGCGGTTCGCTTGCCAGAATCGCTCGATCAGGTTCCGGTCCGAGAGGCTCACTGATCCGAGCTGGAAGGCCAGCGACCGGCGCATGGCGTCGCGCGAGTGATCCGTCCGGATTCTCCGGCCACCGATCGCATGTGCCCGCCCTGATGCGCCTACCGGGGTCGCGACCGTGCCGGGAAACCAGGGGTAGCGAGAGAGCGTGGCCCAGCCGAACGCGAGGATCGCACCAGCGAAGAGCCACTCCTGGACCTCGGCCGACTCGCCCGCGTAGCAGCGCACCCGCACGGCCAACGTATGCGCGTCGGCCGGAGGTGTGAGGTTGCCGCTGTACACGTCCAGCGTGGCCGCAGTGGGGCCGAGAGCGCTCGCAATGTGCGTCTCGCTGAGGTAGGCGCCATCCTCGTCGAACCAGGCGACGAAGTACCCGGCCAGGCTGTTCTCCCCGGCCTGCGCTCTCGAGGCGGCGAAGTAGTAGGGGAAGGCGCTGGGGTTGACCGTCGGAAGTGGCGGGGTGGCCACGGGAGATGTGAGCGTGGCGTTGTAGGTCCCCGAGTGCGCCGGCATCCGCACAGCTTGTGCTCGGTGTCGGCCCGCCTGGAACAATCCATCCCTCCGGCCGGCGAATCGCATCAGGTCAGATTGGGCGGTCAGCGTCCAGCCCGCCGGCAGTGCACCAGAGTCCCCGACGGCGGCAGCCGGGATCTGCATCGACCAGTTCGGGATGTGAAAGGCGTGCCCGAGGATGGGGAGAGAGAAGCCCATGCCTCACCGCCTCATCGGATCCACAGAGAGCTGTCCGGAGGCGGCGGCCTCCTGGGCCAGGGGCAGCATCTCGTCGTGCCAGAACTGCTCAGCGCCGCCCCTGCCGTACACGGTCGCACCGTTGTGGTTGATGGTGATTGCGAAGGTGTAGTTCGCCGGAGCGGTGGCGGAAGCGACCAGGCGCGCGCTCCCAGTGGTCCCGCCGCCAGCGCCCTGATCTCCGCCCGAGGCCGGAATCTGGCCGAGCTGGCCCTGAGGATTGCGGATGGCTCCCATGGCCCGGTTGGCCTGCTGGGTCATCACCGCTGCGGCCCCGCCTGCCAGGCCGGCTACTGCGGCGTGCTGGAGGGCCGACTCGCCGTAGGCCGCGGCGGCCGCCCAGGCGAGTGGATTCCCCGTGAGGAGCCCCTGTGCCGCGGCGCTCGCCGCTTCGGCCGCATCCTCGGCCGCGCGCAGCCCCTGTTTCTTCGCGATCCCACCGAGGAAAGCCGCGATTTCGCTCTTGATCGCCCACTCGCCCATGGCCTTGATCGTCAGGTGTCGCCGGGTCTCCTTCTGGACGAGCAGCTCGCCCCAGGTCGTCATGACGTTGACAGCCTGCGCCGAGGCGGCCTGCATCCCCTCGTAGGCGCCAGTCCCGTCGCGCAGGATCCGCTCCCAGACCATGGACTGGTGCTCGGCGTAGCGACTGGCGGCGTCTCCGAGGATTGTGTAGGTCTGGAGACCCATCTCGCGCAGGTTCTCCTCGTGTTGGCGCTGGATCTCCAGCTCACTCTCGAGCCCCGCCTGGCCCAGCTCTTCAACTTTCGGACCGAACCGCGTGCGTGGACGCAAGGCGCCGCCCATGCCGGCACGCCTCATCGCCTCCTGCACGTCACGGTCCCGCTTGGCCTTCTCCTCGGCCTCCGGAGTCATCCCGGCCAGCTCGAAGAGTCCGGCGTACTCGGTCCCCATCCACCAGCGCTTCTCTTCGTCCGCGATCGGGCCCTGACCGGAGGAACTCGGGGGAGC
>JAKQOW010000130.1 GCA_029565065.1 Acidobacteriota bacterium
TCCGATGACTTTTTTTTCGCATTGCAAATCCTCGAGCATGAAGGTGCCTTAAGATAGCATGTTGGCAGAACGAAGCCAGGGGTGATGCGCGAATGCTGTCACTCAAGTGATGCGCGAATGCTGTCACCTGGCCATTACGAGTTACGATTACGAGCAACAATCCCCAACTATCAGGTCCCATTCACCCATTCACCCATTCACCCATTCACCCCTATCTCCCATCTCCTATCTCCTTTCTCTCCTCTCACCGTCCCTCTTGACATCCTCTCCCTGCAGCGGTATAGTGCCCACTTTGGTCCTACTGGGAGGTCGTCCAATGGTAGGACTGCGGACTCTGGATCCGCCTATCGGGGTTCGAATCCCTGCCTCCCAGCCACTTTTTCAAAGGCCGCCCGCTTCCCCGCCGGCGGCCTTTAACTTTTAACTGACTTGGGAGAGGCCGGCGCCGGTCGGCCGCCCGCGCCTCAACACTTCACGATTCACGACTCACCGTTAACCGTTTACTGTTCACTGTTCACTGTTCACTGTCTTGTGCGGCGACTGGACGCCGCTTCGGATTCCGGAACAGTCGACGGATCTAAGAGTGCGAATATCGGGAGGAATCCAAAGACGCGTCCCGCGTCCATCCAGAGCACAGTCCAGCCCGCGCACTCCAAAGCGTTCGCGCGCTATCCAAAGCGCAGACGTGGCTGCGCACTCCAAACAGGCGGGACGCCTGAGATTCAGCAGGCAAGATGTCTGCGCCTCCTATTTATCAGCGGACCACCTGCTCCTCGCCGTTGGACTGCCAGTAGCGGTCGATGACCGGCTGGAGCGATGCGTGGATCTCGGCTAGGGACAGCGCGTGGTTGCGGCTCCACCAGGCCGGCCAGTCGGCCACCCGGAACAGCCGCCCGACGCGGCGCGGGTGGGCGCCGGCCTCGAACGGGGACCGGTACCCGCGCGGGGTGATGATGGCGTAGAGCAGGTTTTCGCAGGTCTGACCAAGGGGCTGGGCGACGGTGCCGGCGACCGGATCGGGCGCGGCCGCGGGAGGCGGTGCCTCGGGCGTCTGGCCGTCCGTCCGCAGCTTCGTTTCCCAGTGCACCGGCCGCTCGTCCCCCAGGTGGGCGATGAGCACCGGCACCGCGTCCATCCCCACGGCCCAGATCCGGTTCACCAGATCCAGGCGGTTCACCGGCGGCAGCGCCGGGTCAGCCAGGCGGGTCAGGAGTTCCGGCCCGTCGGTCCAGCGCAGGCAACCCCAGGCATCGACCACGAGCTGCCGCTCCGTCACGGCGGACGGATCGCCAGGGCGCTTGGATCGCCCCCCGGCCGACTCCATCCTCCCCAGCAACCAGGCGGGTCCGGAGCACGCCAGTCCGCCCTTGATGTACGCCACGATCTGGCCGCCGCCGGCCAGGTCCACATACACGGCGTCGGCCGCGCGATCGGAGTCGATGAGGTGCTGCCAGGGGACGCGCGACTCCCGCCCCAGCATCACCACCTGCCGGTCCGCCTGTTGAGATGGTGTCTTCACCGGTTCGCTGCCTCCCTGCCCGAATACCCGCGTGGTCGTCCCGCCGGCCATCAGCATGACCACCCAGACGGCGCCGGCCATCCACCGCCCCGCTGTGCGGATGCACTCTGTCGCCCGACTCATGATTGCCAAATGGATGGATTCCGCCATAGCTCCTCGCAGATCATGCCGGATGTGCCCGGATGCCAGTGTTCCGATTATAACAAACTCGACAGTCGGGAGATGGCGCCTTGGGTCTGACCCGATCGGCCGGCAGCCGCCGCAGCGGTCGTGTAATCCACTCCGGCCAACGGGGGACAAACGATCCATTGACACCTCCGGCGAAGATTGTCAGAATTGAGGCGGCGGGGCGCAGCAATCACTGTTCACGGCCGGCGCCCGAATCCGCCTGCGGAGGAGCCTGCATGACCCATCAGACCCGTTACCTGCCGCCGATCCTGTTGGCCTTGCTGCTGGGCGGCCTGACGGCGACGGGCCCGGCTGCCGGCGGCGATTCCGTTCCCTCCCGGCTGATCCAGGTCTCGCGGCAGCCCATCGACTCGGTGACGGACCTGGCCGCGCTGGGCCTGGGCTCGGCCAACAAGCCGAACGGCCGCATCTACCGCCTGCGCGCGACGCCCGACGGGACCCACCCCATCCAGGTGCCGCGGCTGCGGGGCGGACTGGAACTGGGGATCGCCGACCCCATCGAGTCCGGCTTCGCCGTGCTGTACCGCGCGCCGGTTGAGTCCGGAACCCAGAGCCGGGAATCGCAGGTGGTCCTCTTCGACGCCGAGGGCCGTCCGACGCGCGAGCTGGACCTGACGCCGCTGCTGTCCAGTCCCGACCACCTGGAGGTCCAGGACTTCCGGTACCACGCCGGGCGGATCTACTTCAACGAAGCCTGCCAGTCTTACTCCCGGGAGGCCGGCGGCCGGTGCTCGGCCCTGGTCTGCGTCGATCTCGACACCGGGCGGGTGCTGTGGCGGACGGCGCCGCTCGTTTCGAACAACATCTTTATCATCGACCGGAACCGGGTGTTCTGTGGCTACGGCTTCACCGCCGAGCCGGATTTCCTGTTCATCCTGGATGCCGACACGGGGCGCGTGCTCAGCCGGACCCCCATCGACAGCGCCCACGACTACATGGAGATCCAGGACGGACACCTCCTGGTGACGACCTATCGGAGCCTCTACCGGTTCCGCATCGACCCGGCGGTGTTCGGGGAACCGGCGAACCGATAGGCGGCAGTCCGAGCGGGCGGTTAGACCTTTTGTCGACTGGCCGCATCCAATTCAGCGCGACGGCACCAGCCGCCGCCAATCCGTACCGGCCCGGAGCCGGACGCGCAATGTGAGGTGGGTATGTTCGGAATCGACCCCTTGTACTGGATGCTCATGCTCCCCGTGATGCTGCTGTCGTTCTTCGCCAGCTTCCGGGTCAAGAGCGCTTTCAAGAAATATTCACAGGTCCGGACAGCCTTCGGGATCACCGGCGCCCAGGCCGCCCGGCAGATCCTGGATCGCAACGGCCTGAACCATGTCGAGGTGGTGGAAACCCACGGCTTCCTGTCGGACCACTACGACCCGACGAAGAAGGTGGTCCGGCTCTCACCCGAAGTGTACCGCAGCCCCTCGCTGGCCTCCGTGGGCATCGCCGCCCACGAAACCGGCCACGCCGTGCAGCACGCCAAGTCGTACGCACCCCTCATGCTCCGGAACATGATGGTCCCCGTCGCCTCGATCGGCTCCAACTTCGCGTGGATCGCCATCATGGCGGGATTCGTCATCGGCATGATGGGTTTGGTCAAGATCGGCATTCTGCTCTTCAGCGCCGTGGTGGTCTTCCAGCTCCTGACCCTGCCGGTGGAGTTCAACGCGTCCGCCAAGGCCAAGGAGATGCTCACCGGCTACGGGCTGGTTTCCACCGGCGAGCTGGCGGGCGTGAACAAGGTGCTCTCCGCGGCGGCCATGACCTACGTCGCGGCAGCCGCCTCGGCCATCGTGACGCTGCTCTACTTCCTCCTGCGGGCCGGCCTCATCGGCGGCCGCGATGACTAGGGCGCTCGTCGCCGAATCCGTTCCTTCCGCCGGCCACCGCACCGTCAGATCGCGCGGGCGCCACTGCCCGCGCCGTCCCCTGTCCGGCCATGTCCGTTGAAACCGCCGACGCCGGCGCCTTCTTCGAGCGGGCCCGCCTCGAGGCGGAGCGCTACGGCGAGGACGGCTGGGTCTTCTTGCGGGAACTCGTGCAGAACGCCCGTGACGCCCGCGCCACCCGGATCGAGTTTGAGACCATCGCCGCCGGCGGCGACGAGCAGCTCACCTGCCGGGACAACGGCGCCGGCATGTCGCCCGACGACGTGGACCGTTTCCTGCTCCGCCTCTACGCCTCCAGCAAGGAGGATGACCGGGACAGCATCGGTTTCTTCGGTGTCGGCTTCTGGTCGGTGCTGCTGTTCGAGCCGCGCGAGATCCGCGTCGTCACGCGCAACGGCGGGACGGTGTCGGCGTTCACCATCGATTGCGCCGGTCGCCGGATCCAGCCGCTGCCGCCGCCGGCCGACCCGGCGCCGGGCACGACCATCACCCTGGTCCGGCCCGCGCCGGACGGAGCCGCCCCCGGCGCGCTGGCTGCCGCCGTCCGTGAGCAGCTCGACCGTTACGCCGGCTACGTCCGGCCCCTGCCGGGCGTCCGGACGCTGGAGCTGTGCTGCGACGGTGCGCGCGTCAGCCGCGGCTTCGATCTGCCTCACCGCCTGGGCCGCCGTTTCCGCACCCGCCGCTTCGACGGCGTGCTGGGCTTCGGCCCGGCGCCGTCGGTGCGGATCTACAAGGGCGGCATCCTGGTGCGCGAGACGGCGGGGCTCGACGAGGTGATCCCCTCCCGCCCCGTCCGCCTGCCCCGCTCCGGCTGGGGCCTGTTTCCCGTGGTGGCCATCAACATCGACGGGCTGCGCCTGCTGATGGACCGTCACACCATCTGCGAGGATCCGCTGCTCCACGAAGCGGTGCGCTACTGCGAGCGGGAGCTGCTGCGGATCCACCGGCGACTGCTGAGCCGGCTGTTTCCGCTGGACTGGCGCAACGCTCTGGCCAGCCTCTGGGCGCGTGGACGGGCCCACCTCGCAGGCGCCGCCGCCGGGCTTGCGCTGGCGGTCATCGCGATCGCCGCGCTGGTATGGGCGGCGCCGCGCCTCGTCCCCGGACTGGCCGGTCCGGGCGGCGGAAACCTGCCGGGCCTGCCGCCCACAGGGGGGCCGCCGCCGGCCGTGATCCGCACGGTGGACACGCTGTTTGCGAACTGGGGCGGCACCCGGACCGACCGGCCCGCCGATGCCGGCCACCGCTGGGATTTCGAGTATCAAGGCCCCGACGGCCTGCTGTTCCAGGCGGGCGCGCTGGAGCGCTACGACCCGCGGCGGGGGCCGGCGCCCGGCCCCCTACAGCTCACCGGCCCTTATCCAGCCTTCGCCGACGACGTGTCCGCGGGCCCGCCGGTGGCGGTCCGCCTCGGCGTGTCGGGGGGCGTCCCGCGCTTCGCGCTCCCGCTGCCGCCCGGTTACGTGCTGATTCATGAAACGCTCCGCCAGGATGGCGCGCCCGTCGCGCCGGCGGGGCGGGACGCCTTCGGCGCGCCGGTCGTCGCGGCGACGCGAAGCGGTCACCTGGAATACCGCGCCCGTCCCGGCGCGGTTCCGTCCGCCGCGCCCGATGAGCCGGCCCCACCGGTCATCGACTGGCCGCCGGACGCCGTCGCGGCCTTGCGGCAAGTCGAAGGGCTGGACCCTGAAGACCGCGTGGAGCGCCTGGCCGCCTGGACCGCCGGCCGCCTGCGCTACTCCCGGGACCCGGCAACCGCCGCCGACCTGACGGGCGGGACGGGCGAGTGGCTGGAACGGGCGCTCCGCGCCGGCGCCGGCGACTGCGACGTGGTCAACGGCGTGCTCGGGCTGATGCTCCAGGGCGCCGGCGTGCCCGCCCACCTCCGCGTAGGGCTGGTGGGCGAAGGGGGCGCCGCCCGGCCTGAGCTTCACGCCTGGGCCGCCTACTGGCGCGACGGCTGGCGCACGCTGGACCTGACCCGGCCCGACCCGTCCGCCCTGGGCGCCCCGCCGCCGCGGGGGACGTCGGCGGTCACAGCCCGGCCGCCGGCGACGGCCGCCGAGGTGGTGACGAAGCCATCGCTGCCATTTCAGTTTTATTTCCTCGTCGGCGCGGCCGCCCTGGCGGCGGCCGGCCTGCTGGGCGCGCTTTGGCGCCGGTTGGTCCGGCCGCGGCTGGACGAACCGCAGTTCGTCCGGGACATCTTCGAGCACTACTTCGCCTACGGCTCCGGCCGCGACCCGCTGCGGCTGCGCTACCGGCCGGTGTTGCCGACGCTCGGTGGACGCCGGCTCAGCCTGCACCAGGCCCAGCGGTTGGCGGACCGGGGCCGGCTGCTGGGCGCCCGGCCGGGCTGCCCGCTGCTGGCGGGACTGAGCCGGCGCCGCGACACCCTGGACCGCGCGGCACCGGTGGTTGAGCTGCTGGAGCCGTACCTGCCTCCCGTGACCTGGCTCGAGGACGTGGCGGGGATCCTGGCGGCCCCGCCGCTGCCGCCGGCGCTGCGGGAGGCGGAGGCGCTCATCCGCCGGCGGGACCCGCTCTTCCGGCTGCATCTTCTGCCCGGCTCGGCCGACTTCCGCGAGGTGTGCCTCCCGTTTCGCGCCGCGGCGGCCGGCCGCCGCCACGTGGTGGTGGGCGATCAGCACCCGGTCGGCGCCGCGATGCTCCGCGACGGCGCAGCCGGAAGCGGCGACGGCGCCCGGCGCGCCGCCGCACAGGTGCTGGCCAGGACCACGTTCTACCTGGGCGAGGCGGCTCCCGAGGCCGTCGCCGGCCCTCCGGACAGGTGAGGGCGATGAACGGAAACCACCTGCATCTGTCCATCGATCTGGAGGCCGAACTCCGCAAGATCACCCGGGAGCAGCACCTCAATCAGGTGCATTACCTGGTGCAGCTCGTGCGGCACGCCCTGACGCACCGGCCGCGGACCATCGCCATCGCGAGCACCCGCCACCACCTGGAGCTGGCACAGGACGGCGACGCCTTCGACGACGGCGAGTGGCAGATCCTGAAGCTGCTGCTGCTCCGGCGCGACGCGCCGCCGGACCTGGTGCAGACGGCGCTGTCCCGCCTCGAGGAGTGCCACGGCGTCGCGGTGCTGTCGCTCTTCCACCTGTTCCCCGCCGTCGAGGTGGCCACGGCGGGCAAGCGCCTCGCGCTGGCCGACGGCGCGGTGCGCCTCCACACGGGCCGGCGGCATCTGGACGGCTACCGGATCCGCCTGGCCCGCGACCAGCGGGATCTCGGCGCCGAGCGGCGCGAGCTGGAGTTCTTCTGTGCCGGCGCCGCCGCCGAAATCCGCTACGACGGCCGGGCCATCAACCGGCCGGTGAAGCTGGACGACGCCCTCCTGAAGGTGCCGTTCGCCTTCGACTTCGGGCTGGGCGCCGTGGGCATCCCGGCGGCGGGGGACCTGAGCCGCTTCACCTACTACAAATGCGGCGTCCGCTTCGGGTACAAGCGGATCGCCGCCGCCGACGGCCGCCTCGTGGCCGGAGTCTGGGACGACGCCCGGCCCGGCTTCGAGCCGTACTTCGCCCGCTCCATCCGCACCGGCGAGTTCTGCCTGCGGGCGCACGGCGAGCTTCCCTACCGCGCCGCCGCCGCCCGCTTCGGCGAGCTGGACGACGCGCACCGCCGCCGCGTCAAGCAGGTGCTGTTCACCCTGCCCGCCGACGGCTGGCCGGCCCGTTACGGCGGCCTGCCCCTGTTTCACTCGGTGCGGCGGGAATTCGCCTTGAGCCTGCGGGACCTGGACGCGTTGCGCGAGCGATACGAGGCGGTGCCGTTCGTATCATCGCCCGACCGGACGCTGCCCGACGCCATCCCCTGCCTGTCCAGCGAGGATGTTCATTTCCTCCGCGCCCGCCTGGGCCGACCCCTCAAGTCGTGCCTGCGGCGACCCCGCGGCCGCCTCGCCCGGCTCCTCGGACGATGAAGAATGCCGCCCGCGTGAAAGAACCTGTAGCCGATCGCCCGCGATCCCCGTACAATAGGCGTTCGGTCCACCGGGACCGGCGGCATTGACAACACCACTCACGGAGAACGACATGATGCGCATCACCCGGACAGCCCTGCTCGCGGCGGCCTGCCTGACGCTGGCGCTCACGCCTGCTCTGGCCTGCACCAACTTCATCGTCACCAAGGGAGCCTCGGTAGACGGCTCCGTCATGATCACCTACTCGGCGGATTCGCACACCCTCTACGGCCAGCTCAACTTCATCCCCGGCGGCCGACACATCGAGGGGTCGCTGATCGACGTGATCGATGACGACTCGCAGAAGTACGTCGGGAAGATCCGGCAGGTGGCCGAGACGTTCACCGTGGTGGGGCTCATGAACGAGCACCAGGTGGCCATCGGCGAGACCACCTACGGCGGCCGCGAGGAACTGGTGGACCCGAAAGGGGGCATCGACTACACCAGCCTGATGAACGTCGCGCTGCAGCGCGCCCGCACCGCCCGCGAGGCCGTCCGGATCATGGGCGCGCTGGTGGCGGAGTACGGCTACTTCAGCTCGGGCGAGACGTTCTCGATCAGCGATCCCCAGGAAGCCTGGATCATGGACATGATCGGCAAGGGGAAGGAAAACAAGGGCGCCGTCTGGGTGGCGCTCCGCGTGCCCGACGGCTACGTCTGCGCCCACGCCAACCAGGCGCGCATCCGGCAGTTCCCCCTCAACGACCCGGAGAACTGCCTCTACGCCCCGGACGTCATCTCCTTCGCCCGCGAGAAGGGCTATTTCAAAGGGGAGGACAAGGATTTCAGCTTCGCCGACACGTACGCGCCCCTCGACTTCGGCGCCCTGCGCGCCTGCGAGGCCCGGGTGTGGAGCTTCTTCCGCCGCGTGGCGCCGTCGCTGAACCTGCCCATCGACTACGTCAAGGGCATCCCGGGCGCCACCCCCCTGCCCCTCTGGATCAAGCCCGACCAGAAGCTCTCCGTCCGCGACCTGATGGAGCTGATGCGCGATCACTTCGAGGGGACCGAATTCGACCTGTCGCTGGGCGTGGGCGCCGGCCCGTACAAGCTTCCCTACCGCTGGCGTCCCATGACCTTCGAGGTGGACGGCGCCAAGTACGTCAACGAGCGCTCCGTGGGCACGCAGCAGACCGGCTTCTCCTTTGTCGCCCAGTCCCGCGCCTGGCTCCCCGGCCCCATCGGCGGCATCCTCTGGTTCGGCGTGGACGACACCGCCAGCACGGTCTACACGCCGATGTACTGCGGCCTGCGCGCCGTGCCGACGAGTTTCGCCGCGGGCACCGGCGACTTCAACGCGTTCTCCTGGGACTCCGCATTCTGGGTCTTCAACTTCGTCTCGAACTACACCTACTCCCGGTACTGCGACATGATCCAGGACGTCCAGGCCGTCCAGCGCGAGCTGGAGGGCGCCTTCATCGCCCAGGTGCCCGAGGTGGACAAGGCCGCGCTGGCGCTCCACCAGCAGTCGCCCGAGCTGGCCCGCGAGTACCTGACCCGGTACTCCGTGGATCAGGGCGAGTCGGTGGTGCGGCGCTGGCGCAAGCTGGGCGAGTTCCTGATCTGGAAATACCTGGACGGGAACGTCCGCGACTCCCAGGGCAACGTCACCCATCCCGGCTACCCGGCCGACTGGTACCGCCGCATCGCCGAGGAACGCGGCGAAGTGCTCAAGGTGCGCCCCCTGCCGGGCGAGAAATCCTCGCACTGAGCCTGCGCCTCCCGCCTGGCCGCGGGCGTCGAACGCGGTCAGGCGGCCGACCGAGCCGGCCTCGGATCACGACGACAATTTTCAGAAGAGACGATCGAAGGCAATCAGGGCCCGGATCAGGACGATCCGGGCTCTTTCGTCCCCTTGCTCAGCCCGTCGTCGTCACTCGAGCCGGAGCCGGTCCGCCGTACCGGCGATGACAGCGGAGCCGCCTCCATGGGCTGAGTGGAACGGGGTCCTTCGCCTAACACCTCATCCACCAAATTGTTATCAGAGCCGAGAGGCTGTATTTCAGTCGCATAATCGGGTTCTCCGCTCTGATCAATATCCCTCTGATAAAACATCGCCTGGGCAGAGACCACCGTTCTCATCGAGCTTATTCCAACGCTCTCGTTAGCAGCGGAAACGGGTGGCCGTTCGTGGGGTGGCGCCGGCAATTGGTCGGGCGTGAGTTGAACCTGCCGGATCCGTTCCGGAGTCCGGTCATTCAGCAATCCTTTCACCAATCGGCCCTGCAGGGCGATCTCGCCCGTCGCCGCCCGCAGGTCACCGCCTGCATTTGGTTCACTCTCTGTTCTGGCCGGGAGCTGATCCGAATTCGAAGCCGCGTCGCTTGCTGACAAAGAAGACGGCGATTGAGCCGATACCGGGGTTCCGACGACCTCGCCGGATGCCGGGTGCTCCGGCTCGGGCGGTTGTGATGAGTCCATCCGGTGGATGCTCATGTACCGACTCCTGAGAAACGATGCGCTTGCTATCATTATAAACGAACCGCCCTTCCAGCCTCAGCTCTAACGCATGAACCCATCGCAGCCCGCATTTCGATTGAAAGACGCACCGGTCCCCTCTATACTGCAACCACCATCATGATTGAACGTCGAATCCTAGCGGCCCTGCTGCGGCGCGGCGACATCTCCCCGGAGCAACTCCGGAAGGTGCTGTCGGTCGTCGAGCGGGACGACGGCGAACCATCCTCCGGCAACACGTTCCTGTCCGTGCTGGAGGAAGCGGACCTCCTGGACACCGCCGCTGAGGCACCCGCCCAGGCGCCGCCTGCCGGCCCGGACACTGTGCCCCTGGAGACTTCCCCTTCGAGTTTCCAGGCAACCGCCGCGGGAGGCGCGGCGCCCCAGCAGGTGGATCTTCGGCCGGGCGATTTCTTCTCCCGACGGTACGAAATCCGGGGCGAGCTGGGCCGGGGCGGAATGGGTGTCGTGTACCTGGCCCATGACCGGCTCCTCAGACGCGAGGTGGCGGTCAAAATCATCGAGGATCCCAGCGACACGGAGCGCCGGAAGTTCCTGCGCGAGGCCAGCGCCCAGGCCCGGGTGTCCCACGAAAACGTCTGCCGGGTCTACGACGCCGGCGAGATCGAAGACCGGCTGTTCATCTCCATGGAGCACATCCGGGGCGACAGCCTGCGGAATGCCGCGCCCGGCCTCTCCCTCGCTGAGAAGGTTTCGCTCATCATCCAGACCGCCGACGGCATGTCCGCCGCCCACCGAATGGGCCTGGTGCACCGGGACATTAAGCCGGGCAACATCATGGTGGAGCGGACCGACGATGGGCCGCGGGCCCGGGTCGTGGATTTCGGCCTGGTCCGGGAGATGGCCGACACCGCGCAAACCCAGGGTGGCGACCTGGCCGGCACGCCCCTGTACATGGCCCCGGAGCAGCTCCAGGGCCAGCCGGAGCTCATCGACTGGCGCACCGACGTCTACGCCCTCGGCATGACGCTGTACGAGGCGATCACTGGCGCCCCGCTGTTCACCGGCCCCACCCCCATCGCCGTCATGCTCCGCATCCTGGAGGAGGAGCCGCGATTCCCGCGCGACGCCGCCCGAGCCGTCCCCCGCGACCTGCAGGCGATCATCCTCAAGTGCGTGGCCAAGCAGCCCCGGGACCGGTACTCCACCATGCGGGACCTGGCCGACGACCTGCGCCGCTTTCAGGATGGGAAGCCCGTCCTGGCGCGGCCGGTCCCCCTCGCGGTCCGAGGCGTCCGCTGGATTCAGCGCAACCAGGTGTTGGCCTTCGCCATCGGCGCCGGTGCCGCCGTCGCGATCACGCTGGCCACGCTCTGGGTGGGCGTCCTCATCCACTCCCGCGAGATGGCTGTCCTCTCGCGGCGATTCGGCGAACAGGTCTCCACCATCGAGCGCATCCACGAGATGTCCATGATGATGCCGCTGCATGACACGTATCAGGAACATCCGCAGATCCGGGACCGGATGCGCTGGATCCGCCATGAGATGGATCTTCTCGGCGACATCGCCGCCGGCCCGGGCCACTACGCGCTGGGATGCGGCAGCATGGCGCTGGACGACTGGGAGGAGGCGCGCGGTCACTTCGAGGCCGCCCTGCGGGCGGATCCCGACGATGCCGCCAGCCATTTCAACCTGGGCATTGCGCTGAGTGAAATCTACCGCCATCGCCGAATGGAAGCCCTCACTTCCGGGGACAAATTCGAACAGGAATCCCGCCTGCGGCAATACCGCCGGGAGATCGCGGAGCCGGCGCTGCGCCACATCCGGCTGGGCGTGGAGGCTGCGGGAGCCGACCGGGATTACGGCGAGGCCCTGATCGCCAAACAAGAATTCGACTTCGACCGGGCGATCCGCCTGGCCGGAGCCGCGTGGAAGAGCAAACCGCTGTATTACCCGGCCGGGATCCTGCAGGGCTGGAGCTATCTGGATCGCGGCCAGGACAGGGGCCGGAAGGGTGACCTGGAGGGCGCCCAACGGGATTTGGATGAAGCCGGGCGCATCGTCGCCCGACTGGTGGACAACGCTCGCAGCGATCCCCAGATCCGGCGCCTTGAGTCCTCCCGCCGGCTCTCCTGCCTTTACATGGCATCCAGGAAGGGCAGCATCCCCGAACCACTCTTTTCCTGGGCCGAGGCGGCCTGCGCCGACCTGCAGCGAGCGGCTTCCCGCAATCCCCAAACCTATTATCTGAAGGCCGCCCTCCTCGACCTCGCAGCCGAACAGGCCATGGAACACGGGCAGGATCCGACTCCGCGGACAGACGCCGCCTTGCAGGAGATCGGACGCGCGCTGGAGATTCAGCCGGACAACGCCTCCTTCTGGATGAAGCTGGCCGTGCTCCGGGAGCGCCGCAACATGTACCGTCTGGGGCAGGGGGAGATCGACAAAGCGGCGACAGCCCAGTGCCTGGAGGCCATCCAGCGGGCCCGGCAGTTGAATCCGAACAGCGCCGCCGTCCTCAACGTGCTGGGCTTGATCCATCGGCAGCGGGGTTTCCTGGCCATGCTGGAAGGGGCCGATCAGCGGCCCGCCCTTCAGGAAGCGATCGCCGCCTTGAATGAATCGCACAGGCTCGATCCGGAGTTGTCCACCACTCTTCACAATCTGGCCCTGCTGCACGGCGACCTGGCCCTGTACGAGCTCAACTATGGCCTGGACCCGAGGGAATCCGCCCGACAGGCCATGGCATGGTCTGAAAAGGCCATCGCCCGGACTCCTGAGAGCGTCTACCTGAAGGTGATCCTCACGAACGCTTACATGGTCCTTGCCATCTTCGACCAGAACATCGGGGGTGACGGCACGGCCATCCGGCGTTTTCTGAAGGTGAGCCAGGCCGCAGTGCAAAGCAATCCCGATAGCCACCAAGCCCACATGCAGCTCTGCCAATCCAACGAGCTCTTAGCCCGCTGGCAAATCCGCCGGGCGGAAGACCCCGCCGCGGCGATCGAAGCCGCGCGGACCGCCGGGCGCAAAGCCGTCGCGCTCAATTCCCGCAATCCATATTGTCCCCAAACCTTGACCGCGGCTTGCCTGGTGGACGTGGAGTGGCGGCTCCAGCGGGGCGAGTATCCCCGGGCGGCGCTGGTTGAAGCGGAAACACACGCCAAGCAGGCCCTGCGGCTGAATCCCGCGGACATCGAGATGGTCATCATGGCGGCGCGGGTGGAGCGCTGGCAGGCGGCCGCGCGTCTCGCCCAACGGCAGGATCCCACACCTTTCGCTAAGGCCGCTCTGGCCCGGCTGGACGAGGCAGACAAAATGGACGCCCGTGAACCGCGGGTGCCGCAACTTCAGGGAGAATGCTGGCTCCTGTGGGCATCCCATGAACCCGATCCGGATCAGAAGCGGCAAAAGTCCGGGCGGGCGGCTGCTTCATTCCGCGAGGCCCTGCGGCGCAATCCGTACCTGAAGCTGGCCGTGACGCCCTACCTGCAGCAGGCGGGGGCGCTCACCGGAGCGGTGGCGGCGGACTCTCGCACGAATCCATAACCCGCGGGCGCGTCGCGCCCGCGATCCCCGTTTTCGAACCGGTCGAAAGGAAATCCTCCCGTCAAGACATCACCCGCCAGAGGGCGAGCCAGAAGGGGAGGGCCAGCAGGCAGCCGGCGTAGGCGATGAGCATGACGCCGCCGATCTTCTCCTCGTCGCCGCCGTAGCGACGCACCTGCAGAATGATGGCCACGGCGGGCGCCGCCGCCGCCTGGATGAGGAAAAACGACGCCAGCAGCGGATTGGTGCGGCCCAGTCCGGTCCACGCAAGCACCGCAGTCGTGAGGAGCGGCAGCAGCACGAGCTTGACCAAAACCACCCGCGCCGCGTCGGGCAGGATCGCCCGCAGGCGGAACGGGATGCTCCCGAGCACCGCGCCGAGGATGAACGTGGCCACCGGCACCGCCGCGGTTCCCAGCAGGTGGACGCCACGTTGCAGCACCTCGGGCACCAGCGCCTTCACGCCGGACAGCGCCAGCGCGATGGCCGCGACGTTGGCCACGAGCGGCGGCGTGAGCAGCGCCCGCCACATGGGCATCTCCGACCGTCCCCGGGTGGCGAGGAACTTGCCCACACTCCAGAGCACGAGGCTGTTCCCCAGGATGAACAGGAAGCAGTAGAGGGCGAAGCGGTCGAATTCCTTCGGGAAAAGCGCCAGCCCCACCGGCAGGACCAGGTAGCCCGCGTTCTGCATGCTGGCGAGCGCCAGCATGTTGCGCTTCGCCGGCAGCTCGCGCGCGAACAGCGCGGCCCCCAGCGCCAGGCCCGCCACGGCCATGGCCACCGCCGCCAACGGCAGCGTCCACCAATACGGGAGCTTGGACGGATCCAGGTTGCGCACCACGCTGTCGAAGGTGAGGCACGGCAGGAAGACCACCACCGTGGCGGTGGACAGGGCGTCGATGTGCGCCTGGGAGACGACTCGGCGGCGCACCAGCAGTCCGGCAACGAGGATGATCAGAAAGATGTCCAGCACCCCCACGAAGGTGCCGCCGAAGGCCTGGAGAAATGTCTGCAGCATGGCGCCTGTCCTGACACGGGGCTCGAGGCTAGAGGCTAGAGGCTCGCGACTAGAGGCTCGAGACTAGAGGCTAGAGGCTCGAGACTAGAGGCTCGAGACTAGAGGCTAGAGGCTCGTTCCTTTCCCTGATGTTCGTGCTCGTAATCGTAATCGTGATCGTAATCGTCATCATGCTCGTAATCGGATCGTTTAAAGGTTCGAAGGTTCGAAGGTTGGAATGTTCGCAGGTTCCCAGGTTCGCAGGTTCACAAGTTCTCAGGTTCCAGGGCCAGAATCAGTTGATAGTTGATGGTTGATCCGTCTCCCGTCTCCCGTCTCTCGTCTCCCGATTCACCGATTCACCGATTCACCGATTGCCCTTCGCTCACTTCAGCACATCGAGAAACTCGCGGTAGCGCAGCCGGATCCGGATATAGTCGTCGTGGGAGAGGAACAGTCCGGTGGCGATGATCCGCAGCTCCGCCTCCTCCCGCGTGCAAATCGAACCGTTGGCGGCGGCGACGGCGAACAGCGTGTCGAGAATCTCCAGCTTGAGCGGCTCTTCGGCCACCGCATTGACCAGGCGGGTGTAGTAGACGTTCTCGGAGCCGAAGTAGCGGTCGGCGTCCTGGTCCACCAAGGTCATGATCCGGTCCACGCGGTCGGCGTCGAGCGTGGTGCGCCGCTGGAGGATCTCCCGGATCTTGTCCCGTTCGGATGCCTCGAACTTCAGGTCGCTGTACGCCACCCGCCACAGCAGGCCGGCGAAGCCGGCGATGAGCTTCACCTCCGGCTCGGGCAGGTCCGCCAGGCACCCTTCCAGCCGGCCGTGCAGGCTGCCCCACTCGTAGTCGCCACGGGCGCCCCGCTTCGGCTCGAGTCCCATGATCTTGAGAAAGTTCATGCGGTGTCCTTCCCCGCCCCGGCCGGCTTGCGGGCGGTGACCAGACCGTCCATCCGTTCGCAGCCCGACCGCAGCCACGTCACCTCGACGAATCCGGCGGCCTCGAGGTCCCGGCGGTATTCGGCGAAGGTGTACGTGTCGCCGCCCGCCGTGCTCACCAGCATATTGATGGCGAACTGCGCGCCGGCCGCCGGCTCCGTGCGGCTCTCGTCCATGACGTGGTCGCGGACGAGCAGCGTCCCGCCGGGTTCGAGGGCCCGGAGGATCTTGGCGAAGAGCACCCGGTTTTCCGCGGGCGAGTTTTGGTGGGCGATGGCCGACAGCAGCGCCAGGTCGCAGCCGCCGGGCAGCTCGTCGCACTCGAAGTTGCCCCCCGCCAGCGTGACCCGGTCCAGCAGCCCGTCGGCGCGGAGCCACTCCGCCGTCATCCGGATCACCCGCGGCAGGTCGAAGAGCACCGCGGTGAGCGCCGGATTGCGCCGCAGGAACGCCATGGTGTAGACGCCCGATCCGCCGCCCACGTCCAGGAGCCGTCGGTACGGCGACAGGTCCAGCGACGCGGCCACGTCGTCGGCCACGCGGCGGCCGATGGCATGCATGGCGCCGATGAAGGCGGTCAGCGCGTGGTCGTCCTTGTCGTCGGCGGTGTGCCGGGCGGGGCTCGCCCCCGTGCGGACCGTCTCGGTCAGATGGCTCCAGGTCCGCCACATCACGGCGCTGTGGAGGGCCATGGCCCGCACCGGCGCCGGGTGCCGGTCCGAGAGCGCCGCCGCCGGCGCGGCGGTGCGGTAGCGGCCGTCCGCCTTCTCCAGCAACCCGTAGGTGACGAGGCAGTCGAGTACGCGGGTGAGCGGCCGCTCCGCGGCGCCGATCGCCCGAGCCAGCGACGGCGCGTCCAAGGGCGTGCCGTCGAGGCGGGTGAAGAGATCCAGCTCGGCCGCGGTGAGGATCACCCGGCTGCGCTGAAAGCTCCGGATGTCGTCCAGCACGTCGTAATCCGGCTTCATCGGCCTCCTCGATCCGAACCGGCTCCCGGGCCGGCTGCTCAGAACTTCTGCCGCGGGTACGGCGGATGCTTCGGCCAGGTCCGGGGCTCCGCTTCGATTTTCTTCAGGAGCACCTCGACGCCCTTCATGAGCTGGGCGTCGTAGCCGCGGGCCATCTCGGCGGGATCCAGGTCCACCTCGATGTCGGGGGTCACGCCGACGTTTTCCACCACCCAGTTGCCGTCGCGGTCGTAAATCCGGTAGTCGGGGGCCGTCAGGTAGCCGCCGTCCACCAGGTCGATGGTCATGGAGATGCCCACCAGTCCGCCCCAGCTCCGGGTGCCGATGACGGGACCCATCTTTTCCACCTGGAACTCGTGGGGCAGCTCGTCGCCGCCCGAGCCGGCCTGCCGGTTGGTCAGGCACACGAGGTGCGCCTGGGTCCAGACCGCCGGGGTCGCCGTGTCCTTGGAGTAGCGGCGGGTCCAGTAGGAGATCGCCCGCTTGCCCAACCGCTGCAGGAAGATGTCCGGATCAAGGCCGCCGCCGTTGAAGCGGCCGTCGACGACGATCCCCTCCTTCTGGGTCTGGGCGTAGAAATACTTGGGGAACTCGCGGGCCGAACCGGTGTAGGTGTCGGGCAGATGCAGGTAGCCGATCCGGCCGCCCGAGGCCTCCGCCACGACCCGGCGGTTGTGCTCCACCCAGTCGAGGTAGCGCAAGGTCCGCTCCGTGGCCAGCGGCTTGACGGTGTACTCGCGGGCACCGACCCGTTCCGGCTTGTCGTTGACCAGGATCTTAACCTGCTTGCCGGCCAGGTCCTGAAAGTACGCGTACACCTCGCGGTCGCCGCGGACCTCCACGCCATTGACGGCGAGCAGGTAGTCGCCCTCGCGCACGCCGACACCCACTGCGGCCAGGGGCGGCTGGACCTCGTCGGTCCAGTCGGGCACGCGGCAGATCTTCCGGAAGCGGTAGCGCTGGCTCGTCGCGTCCGGCTCGTAGTCGGCGCCGAGCAGGCCCACCGCGATCTCCTTGGCCTTGCGCTGCTGGGCGCCGCCGCCCACGTAGGTGTGCGACGCGTTGAGCTCGCCGATGAGCTCGCCGAGGATGTACACCACGTCCTGGCGGCAGGTGGCCCGCTCCAGGAGCGCCAGGTAGCGCGCGTGCATGGCGGGCCAGTCGAGCCCGTGCATGCCCGGCTCGTAGAAGAAGTCGCGCTCCATCCGCCACGACTCGTTGAAGATCTGCCGCCACTCGGCCCGCGGGTCGATCCAGACTTTCAGGTCGGCCAGGGGCAGCTCCTGCGCCTTCGGCTCCGGCCCCTTGAGTTCCAGCGCGGACAGCCCCGTCCCCTTCCGGCAGACGATCCACTTGCCGTCGCCGGAGAGCCGGAAGTCGTCCGCCCCCTCGAGCAGGCGGCGCTCCTTGCGGGCGTCGAACGCGAAGGCGCACAGATTCCGGGCGCCGGGCCCGCGATACTCGAACCGGTTGAAGTCGCCGGCGGCGGCGTTGAGGTAGTACAGCGCGCCCTCGCCGGCGGCGAGCTGGCGGTAGTTGCCCCGCGGCAGCGGCACGGCCTCGATGCGGTCGGCGAGGCCGTCGAAATCGATGACGACGCCGGGTGGAGCCGCGGCGGCGGCCGGCGGTGCAGCCGGCGGCGCGGCCGGCGTGCCGGTCTCCTCGTCGCTCGCGAGCGGGAAGCGCGCCGCGCCGTCGCGGCTGAGTGTCAGGCAGTAGATCCCGGCCGCCTGCTTGTAGACCATCTCCCACTCGAAGTCGCAGAAGGTGGGATCGAACCGGCGGTTGGAGATGAAGAACAGGTGCTTCCCGTCGCGGGAGAACACCGGACCGAAATCGTTGAACAGGCCGTTGCTGACGCAGCGGGAGCGGTTCTCCTGCAGTGAAAAGACGAACACCTTCGACACGAGGTCGGCTTCCATCTTGGAGTAGGCGAGGTACGCGCCGTCGGGCGACCAGGCGTAGTCGGAGATGGGCTTGACGGTCAGCGACACGTCCATAGGCTCGTAGTCGGCCTTGTCCACGCGGGTCACGGCGCGGCTGGCCACGTCGAGGACGTAGCAGGCCAGCGTCTGGTCGGCGAAGGCGATCTTCTTCCCGTCGGGCGACCACCGCAGCGTGTGCCGGTAACCGTCCTTGGAGCGGGTCAGCTGCACTGGGTCGGCGCCGCCGCCGACTTCCGCCAGGTAGATGTTGTATTCGCCGCCGGCGTCGGAAACATAGGCAAACTGCCGACCGTCGGGCGACCAGGCCCCCTCGCGGATCCGGGCGCCGCCGGCCCCGGCCACCAACCGCGTGGCGCCGTCCTTGCGCGGCACGCTGAACAGGTGGCCGCGGGCGGTGGCGAGCACCCGGGCGCCGGACGGGGATACGTCGAAGTGGGTGAGCAGGTCGGCCACTCCGGCCAGGTACGGCCGGGTTTCCGGCGCATCGGCGCGCACGGCGATGGGGAGGGCGCGGGACTGGCGGCTGGCCAGGTCCAGCAGCCAGACGGTCCCGCCCACCTCGTAGGCGATCCGGCCGTCGCCGAGGCTCGGCCGGCGGACGTCGTGCTCCCGGTGGCGGGTGAGCGGCTCCGTCTTTCCCGTGGCGACGTTGTAGCCGTAAATGTTCAGCACGCCGTCGCTGTCGGCGGTGTAGTAGATCGTGCCGCCGTGCCACATGGGCATCCGGTCGCCGCCGGGGAAGTCGGTGATCCGCCGGTCCTTCTTCGCCGCGAAGTCATAGATGTAGACGTCCGGGGCCAGCCCGCCGCGGTAGCGCTTCCAGGTGCGCGTCTCGACGCTGACCCGGTTGTAGGCGATCTGCCGGCCGTCGGGCGAATAGCTGCCGTAGGCCGCCTCGTGGAGGGGGAGCGGCTCGAGGCCGGTGCCGTCGGGCGACACCAGGAAGAGCTTCTCGAAGCGGTTGAAGCTGTCCCGCATCGACTTGAACAAGATCTTGTTGGCCGTGGGATGCCAGCCCACCACCTCGTCGTCGCCGGGGTGCCAGGTGACCCGGGTGATCCCGCCGCCGTGCACGTTCATCACGTAGACGTCGGCGTTGCCGTCGTAATCGCCGGTGAAGGCGATCCGCGTCCCGTCGGGTGAGAGCTTGGGATGGCGCTCCTCGCCGTCGTGGATGGTCAGGCGGGTAGCGGTGCCGCCCAGAACCGGCGCGGACCAGATGTCCTCGCCGCAGACGAACACGACGGTGTCGCCGCGCACGTCGGGGAAGCGCAGCAGCGGCTCGGCCGGGACCGCCGCCCAGAGGGCGGCCGCGAGTCCGAGGAGCAGCGCGGCGCACAGGCTGAACCGGACGCGGTGGGCATGACGGATGGGGCGGTGGCTCATGATCACACTCCTGGGTGCGTTCCGCACGGAGCGGAACCGGCGTTTAAAGAGAGATATTATACCAAAGCGGGGCGGTCCGGGTTTCACGGAACTTGGTCCGACGCCCGCTTTTATGGCACAATATGAGCTTATCTCACCGGGAGGCATCCGCCATGACCGACAACACCGCCATCGGCGCCGCCATGACCGTCCGCTTGCGCGGCAAGCTGCCGCCGCCGGCTGCGTTCGAACCGGGCATCCGCCGCGCGCCGGACCGCGGATACACGTTGAATCGGGGCGAAACCATCCTCGCCCTGAAGAACGCGCTCCGCTACGTGCCGCCCCAGTGGCATGCGGCGCTGGCCCCGGAGTTCCTCGACGAGCTGAAGACGCGCGGCCGCATCTACGGCTACCGCTTCCGCCCCCCGGGCCGGATCTGGGGGCGACCCATCGACGAGTACAAGGGACGCTGCCTCGAGGGGAAGGCCTTCCAGGTGATGATCGACAACAACCTGGACTTCAACGTGGCCCTCTACCCGTACGAGTTGGTGACCTACGGCGAAACCGGCCAGGTCTGCCAGAACTGGATGCAGTACCGGCTCATCCAGCGGTACCTGGAGGTGCTCACCCGAAAGCAGACGCTGGTGGTGGAGTCGGGGCACCCGCTGGGCCTCTTCGCCTCGCGCCCCGAGGCGCCGCGGGTGATCATCACCAACTCGCTCATGGTGGGGATGTTCGACAATCAGGCCGAGTGGCACCGGGCGATGCAGCTCGGCGTGGCCAACTACGGCCAGATGACCGCCGGCGGCTGGATGTACATCGGCCCGCAGGGGATCGTGCACGGCACGTTCAACACCATCCTGAACGCCGGCCGGCTCCGGCTGGGGATCCGTGACGACGAGGACCTGCGCGGCCATCTGTTCGTTTCTTCGGGACTCGGCGGCATGAGCGGCGCCCAGCCCAAGGCGGTGGAGATCGCCGGCGGAGTCGGCATCATCGCCGAGGTGGACCCGTCGCGCATCCGCACGCGGCACGAGCAGGGCTGGGTGTCGGCCGTGAGCGCCGATCTGGGCGAGGTGTTCCGCCTGGCCCAGGCGGCCATGGCCCGCCGCGAGCCGCTCTCCATCGCCTACCAGGGCAACGTGGTGGACCTGCTCGAATACGCGGTGGAGCGACGGGTGCCCATCGAGCTGCTGTCGGACCAGACCTCCTGCCACGCCCCGTACGACGGCGGGTACTGCCCCCAGGGGCTGACCTTCGAGGAGCGGACGCTGATGCTGTCGGAGGACCGCGCCGCCTTCCGCGCCGCCGTGGACCGGAGCCTGCGGCGCCACTTCGAGCTCGTCCGCACCCTGGTGGAGCGGGGCACCTACTTTTTCGACTACGGCAATTCGTTCATGCGGGCGGTCTACGACGCCGGCGTCCGGGAGATCTGCCGCAACGGCGTCGATCCCCGCGAGGGATTCATCTTCCCCTCCTACGTCGAGGACATCATGGGACCCATGCTGTTCGACTACGGCTACGGACCCTTCCGCTGGGTGTGCCTCAGCGGACGGCCCGAAGACCTGGCCGCAACCGACCGGGCGGCCATGGAGGCCATCGATCCGAACCGGCGCGGGCAGGACCGCGACAACTGGGTCTGGATCCGCGACGCCGAGAAGAACCGGCTGGTGGTGGGCACCCAGGCCCGCATCCTGTACCAGGACGCGCCCGGCCGCGCCCGGATCGCGCTGAAGTTCAACGCGATGGTGCGCGCCGGCGAAATCGGACCGGTGATGCTGGGCCGCGACCACCACGACTGCGGCGGCACCGATTCGCCCTACCGCGAGACGGCGAACATCAAGGACGGCAGCAACATCATGGCCGAGATGGCCGTGCAGTGCTTCGCCGGCAACGCCGCCCGCGGCATGAGCCTGGTGGCGCTCCACAACGGCGGCGGCGTCGGGATCGGCAAGGCCATCAACGGCGGCTTCGGGCTGGTGTTGGACGGCAGCGCGCGGGCCGACGCGGTGATCCGCTCGGCCATGCCGTGGGACGTGATGGGCGGCGTGGCCCGCCGCGCCTGGGCGCGCTGCGCCAACTCCATCGACACCTGCGTGGCCTACAACCAGGATGCGCCGGGCAACCACGTCACCATTCCCTTCCTCGCCGACGACGCGATGCTGGAGCGGCTGGTGGACGCCTGACGGAAACGCGCAGTCCCATCCAGAGCGAGGGCGCTTCCTTGCAGGCTGCGGCCGCGGCCCACGGCAGGATCCCGCCGCGTGTAGCGGCGGCGGTGTGTAGCCCGGACCGACAGGTCCGGGTCAGCCGGGAGACTTGGTGAGACCGAGCTCCGCAGGAGCGACGGTAAGCGGCGAATGCGATTGGGAACCCCGCTTTCGGCCGCACTCAATGGCTGGGCCGAACGGCAAATGGGGACATCCATTTTCTCTTCGCAGCAAATTGGGACAAATTGGGACATCCATGTTCTTCAAATTGGGACATCCATGTTCTTCGTGTCAAAGGCTCTAATCCTTTTCCGCCACCGCTGCGCGGCTTGCCCCGGCCGTCTGTTTCCGGTCACCCGGGCCTCGCGGCCCGGGCTACACGCCGCGGCCGCCGGCGCGGCCGGGCCTCGGAATCGAGCGATACGACTCCATGGATCGTGCGGATGCAACGGGCCGCG
>JAKQOW010000137.1 GCA_029565065.1 Acidobacteriota bacterium
GTACGACGAGGCGGGTGCGGACCTGGGGGCGCAAGTAGACACGGTGGCGCCGTACTCGTGGCGGCGGCTGGACAGCACGTGGCTGCAGTACGAGGGCTCGGCGCACATCACGTCGAGCCGGTACCTGCTGGTGAAGCTGGAGTTCCAATACGGCGACACGCCCAGCGTCTGCGAGTTCTACCTCACCGGCGGCGAGTACTTCATGTGGATCCTGCCAAACACCGTCCGGCCATGGATGGACTGGACCGGCCTGGCGGTTGTCAATAACATGATGGTGACCCAAGGATTGTGGATGGGGGCTATTAAGGATCACAGCTCTGCCGGCTCGAAGGGTGCCTCTTTGGATCCCCGCAACAAGTACGTCCGCCTGACGGACGGCATCTGGACCGGTGTCGGCTACCAGGATCTGGATACCATCCTCATCTTCAGTGACAGTAACTCGAAGTGGGATGGTAAAAAATTTGCCGCTCCCATCAGCATCACCGGCAACACCGCCCAGGACCGGCACCTGTTCTTCGCCGCCGAGCCGGTGCCTCCCAACGTGCCGGCTGAGTTAGTGTGGCTGGACGACATCGTGGGCTCCATGCACTATTGCCGCCATGGTTTCTTCACCCAAGGCTCGCCGGCGGACGAGCCGTGCCGGGGAACGGACGAAGACCAGTTCATCCACACCATCAACCGGAACTTCGCGATGATGCACGATGAAGTGACCCGGGGGATGTGGGCGACGCTCCGGGCCGTGCAGCCCTCCCTCCCGGCGGATCCCAGCCACCTGTTCGGCGGCGACACCGACGATCACCCCGTCCAGCGGGTCACGTGGTTCGAGGCGGTGCTCTTCGCCAACCTGCTGTCGGCGCATCGCAACCTGGAGCCCTGCTATTACAAGGACGCGGCCTTCACCGTGCCGGTGACGGCGGCCAACTACACGTCGGGGTCCTTCTACTGCGATTTCAGCGCCCCCGGCTTCCGGCTGCCCACCGAGGGGGAATGGGAATTTACCTGCCGGGGAGGGGGATGGTCTTATCATTTTCCGACTTGGTATGGATACAGAGAGGATAACTATACGGCCGCCAACTGCGGCGAGACATCCACGGCCGGGATGTACCCGATCTTGGAATGGCTTGCCTGGTTCAAAGCGAATTCGGGAGGTAGGACGCAGGCTGTAGGGCAAGTAGCCTCTCAACCATGGTATCAGCAGGATATGCTCGGGAACGTCTGGGAGTGGTGCTGGGACTGGTACGACGCCTACCCCACGGAGGCCGTGACCGATTACGCAGGACCCGGGTCCGGGATCGACCATCGGGTGGTGCGCGGCGGGGCCTGGGACCGCGACGCTCGGCACTGCCGCGCGGGCAACCGAGACTACTGCGACGTGGACGGGCGCCTCAACACCGTCGGCTTCCGCCTGGTGCGGACGTACCCGTAACGGCCGTAGGCCGCATTCGACGATCCTGCCGTACGCCGCATTCGATGAATGCGGCCAAACGGCAAGCCGAAACGACTGATGATCGCTCCAATCAGCGCCGCGACGTTGTGAGGTGTTGACTTCGATAGCCGCGTAACATTTGCGGCCGGCGCGCGTTCATCGAACGCGCGGTACGTTTTCGTACGTCGCATTCGATGAATGCGGCCAAACGGCAAGCCGAAACGACTGATGATCGCTCCAATCGGCGCCGCGACGTTGCGAGGTGTTGACTTCGATAGCCGCGCAACATTCACGGCCGGCGCGCGTTCATCGAACGCGCGGTACGTTTTCGTACGCCGCATTCGAAGATCCTGCCGTACGCCGCATTCGATGAATGCGGCCAAACGGCAAGCCGAAACGACTGATGATCGCTCCAATCAGCGCCGCGACGTTGTGAGGCGTTGACTTCGATAGCCGCGTAACATTTGCGGCCGGCGCGCGTTCATCGAACGCGCGGTACGTGCGTAGACCGCATTCACGGCCGGCGCGCGTTCATCGAACGCGCGGTACGTTTTCGTACGCCGCATTCGATGAATGCGGCCAGACGGCACTATGGCAGGATCGGTGATTGCGTTAATCAGCACCGGGACGGCCGCGTGATCCCGTACCGCCGGATCTTGTTGTAGAGCGTGGTCCGCTCGACGCCCAGCACCTCGGCGGCCTTCTTGATGTTCCATTTCATCAGCGGCAGCACCTTGAGCAGGTGCCGTTTCTCCAGCTCCTCCAGCGACAGGGACGCCGGCAGCGTCGCCGGGTCCGTCTGGAGCGGCGGCAGGTCCAGGGGCTGGATGTAGGTGGACACGGTCATCACGGCCGCCCGCTCCACTGCGTTCTCCAGCTCCCGGGCATTGCCGGGCCAGTGGTACTGCTGCATGAGCTGGCGGGCCGGCTCGCTGAAGCCGATGATTTTCCGGTTCGTCGCCGCGCAGAACACGCGTAAAAAATACTCGGCCATCAGCAGG
Source organism: Acidobacteriota bacterium (assembly GCA_029565065.1). Classification (GTDB taxonomy): domain Bacteria; phylum Acidobacteriota; class JAAYUB01; order JAAYUB01; family JAAYUB01; genus JAAYUB01. The sequence continues at coordinate 2,428 of JAKQOW010000137.1, forward strand.
ATGTCCTCCCGCCGGTCGCGCAGGGGCGGGATGTGGATCTGGATGGCGCCGAGCAGCAGGTACAGGTCCTCGCGGAATTCACCGGCCCGCACCAGGGCCGCCAGGTCCCGGCTGTCGGCGGCGATCACGCGGCAGTCCACCGGAAGCTCCAGCGTGCCGCCCACCCGCCGGAACGTCCGCCGCTGGAGGGCCTGCACGAGCTCCCCCTGGACCCGCGCCGGCAGCGCGCTCACATTGTCCAGGAACAGGGTGCCGCCGACGGCGTTCTCCAGCCGGCCCCGCTTCGGATACGGGACGCCGTCCGGAGCCCCGCATTCGGAGCCGAACAGCTCGCGCTCCGCCCGGTTTTCCGGGATCGCGCTGCAACTGACCGTCACCATGGGCAGGTTGCCCCGGCTAGACGCCGTGTGGATCGCGCGCGCCACCTGTTCCTTGCCGCAGCCGTTTTCGCCGGTGACGAGGACAGGGACGTCGGTGGCGGCCGCGTCCGCGATCACCTGCCGGATGTGCTCGAACGTCGGGCTTCGGCCCAGGAGATCGCCGTCCTTGCGGTAAGCGTCCATGCCGGCCTTGAGCGTCGCGTTCTCGTCGACCAGATTCCGGTACTTGACGAATTTGAGGGCCGCCAGCTCCACCGCTTCCCGCTGCAGCGGCGGCACGATATAGTCGAAGACGCCCAGACGCATGGCTTGCACGGTGGACTCCGTGGCCACATCGGGGGTGATCACCGTCAGCTCGATTAACGGGTCCAGCAGCTTGACCTGGCGGAGAAGCTCCAGGCAGTCCATGTCCGGCAAACCGATCGCGGCCAGGATGAAGTCGGCATGCTCCTCCCGCAGGCGGCGCACGGCGGCCTCGCCGCTGGATTCGGCGACGGCGTGAAAGCCGTCGGCCTTCAGCCAGCCGGTGATCTGTTCGCGGACGTTGGCGTCGCTGTCCACGATGAGGACTTTGAGATGTTCCGGACGCATGGCGGTGAACTCCCTGGGTGTCGTTGCGGTTGCGGGCGGATCACCGGACCGGAACCCCTGTGCTCGGGTGTCGCGCGGGTTATCATCCCCCGGGCATGCAACCGACGAACCGTAACGGTTCGTCGGTGGAGCCGCTTCCTCAACCACATCAGAGTATGACAAAAAGGGGGTAAAAAATCAAAGCACTTTCGGGCTGGTGTGCAAAATACCAACAGACGATGTCTGCTTTTGATGCATGATGGGCCGCAACCGCTAACGTCCCAGGAAACTCAGGATGGCGTCGCTGGAAGCCTGAAGGAGCGGGGAGGGGAAGAGTCCGAGAGCGATGATCAGCAAGCCGCAGGTGACGATCACGACGCCGGCGGCGGCGGGAATCTCGACGGACGCGGCTTCGCCGGGCTCCTGCATGAACATCACCACCACCACCCGCAGGTAGTAGTAGACACTCACCAGGCTGTTCAGGATGGCGATGATGACCAGGGTGTAAAGCTCCCGTTCCATCGCGGCGCTGAACAGGAAGAACTTGCCGATGAACCCAGCGGTGGCGGGGATGCCCGCCAGCGACACGAGGCAGACGGTCAGGGGGAAGCTCAGGATGGGTTGGCGGAAACCCAGGCCGCGGTAGTCGTCGATGGCGACGCGCGTCTCGCCGGGACCGGACACCAAGGCCACCACCGCGAAGGCGCCGATGTTCATCAGCAGATAGGCGGCGAAGTAGAACAGCATGGCCGCCAGGCCGGTGACGCTGGCGGTGACCAGCCCGATGAGCAGGTAGCCGGCGTGGGCGATGGACGAATAGGCGAGCAGCCGCTTGATGTTGCGCTGGGGGATGGCGCCCAGGTTGCCCACCAGCATCGTGAGCACCGCCGATACCAGCAGCAGTTGGGTCCAGACCGGCTGGTCGGGGGGGACGAGCTGGAACAGGATGCGGATCAGGGCGGCGAAACCCGCCGCCTTGGGGCCGACGGACATGAAGGCGGTCACCGGCGTCGGCGCCCCCTCGTACACGTCGGGCGTCCACACGTGGAAGGGGGCGGCGGCCACCTTGAAACTGAAGCCCGCCACCACCAGGCCGATGCCCAGCGCCAGCAGCAGCGGCAGGTCGGCCACGTGCGTGAAGGCGCTCATGAAGCGGAGCACGGCGCCGTAGTTCGTGCTGCCGGCTGCGCCGTAGATGAGGGCGATCCCGTAGAGCAGGATCGCCGAGGAGAAGGCGCCCATGAAGAAGTACTTCATCCCCGACTCGTTGGAGCGGGGGTCCCGCCGCCGGAAGCCGGCCAGCACGTAGGTGGCGATGGAGAGGATCTCCAGGCCGACGAAGGTCATGACCAGGTCGGCGCCGGTGACCATGAAGTTCATGCCCGCCGTGGCGAACAGCAGCAGCGTGTAGAACTCGCCGTGGGGGAGCGCCTCCCGTCGCAGGTAGGCCGCCGAGCCGAGCACCATCAGAATTCCGATAGCGGCGAAGAGCAGCCGGCAGTAGGCGCCGAACGGGTCCAGTGTGACCATGCCGTGGAACAGCGCGTCGACCGGAACTCGCGGCGCCAGCAGGACGGCGGCCGCGCTGCCCGCCAGCCCGGCCACGGCCAGCACGGCGCCGGCGGCCCGGCCGTGCCGGCCCAGGAAGGGCTCCGCGACCATGATCAGGACGCCGGCCGCGCACAGGACGATCTCGGGGAGGATGGCGGGGATGAACAGCTCGTTCACGACGGACTCCTACCGGATGGTGGGCGCGGCGGCCTGCGGGGCCGGGGTGCCAGGCCCGACGCCGCCCGCCGGCAGCCGGTCCACCTCGTGGATCACGGGCGGCGGCTGCCGGACCTGCTGCACGCGGGCCAGCGCCTTCTGGAGGCTGGCATCCATGGGCCGGAGGAAGGTGCTCGAGTGCATGCCCATCCACACGATGAGGATGACGATGGGGATCAGGATGAGCTTCTCCCGCAGGTTCAGGTCGGCCAGGGCGCGGTTCTCGTCGCGGTTCAGCGGGCCCAGGAAGACCCGCTGGTACATGGTGAGCATGTAGACCGCCGACAGGATCAGCCCCGTCGCCGCCAGGATGCCGTAGGTGGCGTTGCCGGCGAACGCGCCCTGGAGGATGAGGATCTCGCCGACGAAGCCGTTGAGACCGGGCAGGCCGATGGACGACAGGGTGACGATCATGAACAGGGCGGCGAACACGGGCATCCGGTGGGCCAGCCCGCCGAACTCGGCGATGAGGCGCGTGTGCCGCCGGTCGTAGATCATGCCCACCAGGAGGAACAGCGCGCCGGTGCTCAAGCCGTGATTCAGCATCTGGTACGTCGCTCCCTGGACGCCGTAAATGTTGAACGCGAACAGGCCCAGCATGACGAAGCCGAGGTGGCTCACCGACGAGTAGGCCACCAGGCGCTTGAGGTCGGGCTGGACCATGCACACCAGCGCCCCGTAGATGATCCCGACGAGGGCCAGGCTGCAGACCCAGGGGGCGAGGGTGACGCTGGCCTCGGGGAAGAGCGGCAGGCAGAAGCGCAGGAAGCCGTAGGTGCCCATCTTCAGGAGCACGGCGGCCAGGACCACCGAGCCGGCGGTGGGCGCCTCGGTGTGCGCGTCGGGTAGCCAGGTGTGGAACGGGAAGAGCGGCACCTTGATGGCGAAGGCGACGCCGAACGCCAGAAAGAGCAGGATCTGGCGGTCCAGCGGCAGTGCGAAGCGCCCCGCCTCCATGGCCGCCAGGATCTGCGGGTAGTCGAAGGTGAAGGCGCCGGCGGCCTGGCCGTGCCAGTAGTAGAGCGCGATGACGGCCACCAGCATGAACAGGGAGCCGAACATCGTATAGAGGAAGAATTTCACCGCCGCGTAGATCCGGTTCTTGCTCCCCCAGACGCCGATCAGGAAGTACATGGGGATGAGCATGACCTCCCAGAACAGGTAGAAGAGCACCAGGTCCAGCGACAGGAAGACGCCGAGGATGCCCGACTCGAGCACCAGCATGAAGATCATGTACTCGCGGACGTGCTTTGTGACGGACCACGAGCCCAGGATGGCGACGGGCGTGATGAAGGTGGTGAGCAACACGAGGAAGAGCGAGATGCCGTCCAGGCCCAGGTGGTAGTTCACCTGGAAACCGCCCATGGCGAACCAGCGGTGGAACTCCTCGAGCTGGAAGTCGGGACTGGCGGACTGGAAACGGGTCAGCAGCAGGAGGGATGCGGCGAAGCCGGCCAGCGCGGCGGCCAGCGCCACGGCCCGGTGCGCCCCGACGCGCGCCCGCGGGATGAAGGCCAGGCCGACGGCGCCCAGCATGGGCAGGAAGACGACGATGCTCAGCAGGTGTTCCATACGCCTAGCCAAACAGGAAGAGTACGTACAGCCCCACGCCGATGGCGCCCACCGCCACCCAGCCGAGGTAGGTTCGGGTCAGCCCGTTCTGGACGCGCCGCGCCCCGTCGCCGAGTCCGCGGACCATCGCCCCGGCACCGTTGACCAGGCCGTCGACGAGGCCGGCGTCGAAGATCTTCCAGAGCCACTGCTCGGAGATCCACGCCAGCGGCCGGACGATGACGCGGTCGTACAGCTCGTCCACGTAGTACTTGTGGAAGATCAGCTGGTGCGCGGCGCCGAGCCGCTTCTCGTCGTCGGGCAGCGCGCCGCGTCGGATGAACACCACCCAGGCGGCGGCGATGCCGAGCAGTCCCACCAGCACCGCCGCGCCGGTCACCGCCAGCTCCTGCGCCAGGCTGTGGGGGGCGTGGGCGCCCCCGTCGACGGGCGGCAGCTGCGCGAAGACCGGCTGGAGAAAGTCGCGGAACGCGTTGGGACCCAGCCAGGCCGGCAGCCCCACGAAGCCGCCGACGGCGGCCAACAGCGCCAGCACGACCAGCACCGCAGTCATGGGCCGTGGCGATTCGTGGACATGGTGGCGCTGCTCCTCGGGCACGCGGGTCCGGCCGTGGAAGGTCAGGAAGACCAGCCGGAACATGTAGAACGCCGTCAAGCCGGCCGCGAGCGTGGCCAGGCCGAAGAACACCAGGTGGCCGCGCGCGCCGCCGGCGAACGCGTGCCACAGGATTTCGTCCTTGGAGAAGAAACCGGCCAGCGGCGGCACGCCGGCGATGGCCAGGGCGCCGATCCACATGGTGGCGGCGGTGACGGGCAGGTATTTCCGCAGCCCGCCCATCGCCTGCATGTCCTGCTCGTGGTGCAGGGCCAGGATCACGCTGCCGGATCCGAGAAAGAGCAGCGCCTTGAAGAAGGCGTGGGTCATCAGATGGAAGATGCCGGTGGCGTAGGCGCCCACGCCGAGCGCCACGAACATATAGCCGAGCTGGCTGACGGTGGAGTAAGCGAGCACCCGCTTGATGTCGCGCTGGAACAGGCCGATGGTGGCGGCGAAAACGGCGGTCAGCGCGCCGATCAGCCCCACCCAGAACAGCGTCTCGGGCGCGCGGCCGTACAGGGGATTCGAGCGGACCACCATGTAAACGCCGGCGGTGACCATGGTGGCGGCGTGGATCAGCGCGCTCACCGGGGTGGGGCCTTCCATGGCATCGGGCAGCCAGACGTAGAGCGGGATCTGGGCGCTCTTGCCGGTGGCGCCCACGAAGAAGAGCAGGGTGATGGCGGTGAGCACGCCGTAATGCGCCTCCACGGGCAGGGCGGCGACCTGCGCGAACAGGGTCCGGAAGTCCAGCGTACGGAACGTCACGAACAGGAGCACCAGCCCCACCACGAAGCCGAAGTCCCCGATCCGGTTCACGATGAACGCCTTCTTGCCGGCTGCGGCGGCGCTCGGCTTGTGAAAGTAGAAGCCGATGAGCAGGTAGGAGCAGAGCCCCACGCCCTCCCAGCCCAGGAAGAGGAGCAGGTAGTTGTCCGCCAGCACCAGCATGAGCATGGCGAACATGAACAGGTTCATGTAGGCGAAGAAGCGGTAGTAGCCGGCCTCCGCCCACATGTAGCCGATGCTGTAGACGTGGATCAGGAAGCCCACGCCGGTGACCACCAGCGTCATCACCATGGACAGCGGGTCGAGGAGAAACCCGAAGCTGGCCGCGAAGTCGCCCGACTCGATCCAGCGGAAGTAGTCCGCCTGCACGAGGCGCTCCGGCAGGTTGAGGAAACGCTGGAAGACGATCGCCGCCAGCAGGAACGAGGCGCCGGTGGCGCCGCAGGCGATCCAGTGGACCAGCGGCTTGGGCAGGCGGCGTCCGAACAGCCCGTTGAGGAGGAAGCCCAGCAGGGGGAGCAGCGGGATCCAGAGCAGCAGGCTGTTCATCGCCACCTCGACGTCCCGTCAGTACTTCATCAGGTTCAGCTGGTCGGCGTCCAGCGTCCGGCGGCTGCGGTACAGGGCGATCACCAGCGCCAGCCCCACCGCGGCCTCGGCCGCCGCTAGGACGATCACGAAGAACACCACCACCTGGCCGTCGAGCTGGCCCAGCCGCCGGCTGAAGCCGATCAGGGCCAGGTTGGCGGCGTTGAGCATCAGCTCGACGCAGAGGAACATGACCACCAGGTTGCGGCGCATGAGCGCGCCGATGATGCCGATGGCGAACAGCAGCGCGCTGAGGATCAGGACGTGGAGCGACGGGACGGGCATGGGCTAACTCCCCGCGGGGTGCTTTTTCTTGGCCAGCACCACGGCGCCGATGATGGCGACCAGGATGAGGATCGAGACCGCCTCGAATGGGAGCAGGTATTTGTTGAAGAGGAGCGCGGCCAGCGTCTCGGTGTTCCGGGCGGCGCCGGGGAGGTCCGGGGTGTCGGCCGGCGGCTGCCAGGTGGAGAAGGCGAAGGCCAGCAGGGCGAACAGCCCGCCGCCCAGCAGCACGCCGAAGAAGACCCACAGCCGGTTGTGGTTCCGCAGGACCACTTCGGAGAACGGATCCAGCAGCATGATGACCACGAGGAAGAGCACCATGACCGCGCCGGCGTAGACCACCAGCTGGATGATGCCGATGAACGGCGCGCTCAGGATGAAGTAGATGATGGACAGCGCCGCCAGGCAGACGACCAGCGACAGGGCGGCGTTCATGGTTTTCTTCTGCAGGATGAGATTGAGGGCGGCGAGGACGGCGAGGAAGGCGCTGATGTAGAACAGAACGACGGTCATGGCCACCTTTCGGTGTCGTCAGGATTGGTGAATGTCAAAGCTCGCTTTATCAAGCGTTTGTAAGGACTCATACTAAACGACCCCCGGTTTTGATGTCAAGTGATTTTCGTTGTCCGCCTCTCCGATTTCTGTTATATATAGCGTACGATTGGAGAACGTCCGCATGATCACCGGTTACAACACGGAAGTCACATTCAGCGGGATCATCTATCACGTCCAGACCGAGGACATGGGACTGGACATGAAGAAAATCATCACCCACGTTTACAAGGGCGGCGCGATCCTCCTGTCGAAAAAGACCGCTTACGACCATCTGGTCATCGAGGGCTCGGACGAAGCCAAGATCAAAGCCCTGATGAACGACCAGCATAAGACGATCCTCCGGATCATCCAGGCCGGCAAGCTGGAGACGCTGCGCAAGAAAGTAGAGGAGGCGGAGAAGCAGGAGCCGGCCCACGCCGGTCCCGAACGCGAGTCGGCCGTTCAGGTGGCCGGCATGGCCGAAATGGACGAGGAGATCCAGGAGTCGGTTCGGGAGATCGAGCAGGAGATCGACGGCTCGCTCAACATGCTCCTCCAGAAGTTCATCCAGAAGGAAGCCAAGCCGAAAAAGCTCAAGGTCGAGGTGGTCGCCGGCACCGAGATCGTCTCCGGCCAGCCGGCGGTGCTGCGGGTCTATTCCCGCGACGCTTCCACCTCCCAGCCGCTGCCCGACACGAAGGTGGTGATCAAGGTCATCGGCATGACCTTCCGCCCCGCCGTCTACACCGGCCGGACCGACAAGAACGGCGTGTACACGCTGAACATCATCGTGCCCGAGTTTTCCGCCGGCCAGGCGGCCATCCTGGTCCAGGCCTCGTCGGAGTTCGGGACCGACGAGCTGAAGCTGAAAATTTCCCGCCGCATCTGATACCATCGCCACCGTCGACTCCGCGGCCGGCCCCCGCTGCGGCACGATGCGGCGGTCCCCGCCGGCGGGAATCCACATGAGGTGAGCGGATGTTTTACCGGATCAAGGACGAACTGGCGGATTGCCTGCAGGCGCGCCTGGCCGAGGCGTTCGGCGTCAGCCGCGAGCAGTACCGCATCCAGGTGCAGTATCCGGCCCGGCTGGAGTTCGGCGACTTCGGCGTGTCGTTCCCGTTCGAGCTGGCCAAGGTGCTGCGCCGGTCGCCCCAGCAGATCGCCCAGCAGTTCCTCGACGGCTTCCGGGCGCCCGCCTACGTCCGCCGGATCGACACCGCCGGCGGCGGCTACATCAATTTCGCGGTGGACCGCTGGAGTCTGTTCCTGGACGCCGTGCGCGCGCTGCGGTCCGGCCGGCTGTGGCCGGAGTTCGAGCCCGACGCCGGCAAGACCATCGTGGAGCACACCAACATCAATCCCAACAAGGCGGCCCACATCGGGCACCTGCGCAACGCCATCCTGGGCGACAGCCTCGTGCGCCTGCTCCGCTTCAACGGCAAGCGGGTGGAGGTGCAGAACTACATCGACAACACCGGCGTGCAGGTGGCTGACGTGGTCGTCGGCTTCCTGCACCTGGAGCACCAGGGCGTCGCCGAGGTCGCCGCCATCGAGGGCCGGTTCGACTATCTGTGCTGGGACCTGTATGCCCGGGTGGCGCGTTTCTACGAAGCATCCGAAACCAACGCCCGGCTCCGGGGCGAGGTGCTGCACCAGATCGAGGCGGGCGACAACGCGGTGGCCGAGCTGGCCGACCTGATCGCCACCCGGATCGTCAACTGCCACCTCGACACCATGGAGCGGCTCGACATCCGCTACGACGTCCTGCCGCGGGAGAGCGACATCCTGCACCTGCACTTCTGGGACACCGCCTTCGCCCAGCTCAAGGCGCGCGGCGCGGCGGAGCTGGAGACGGTGGGCCCCAACGCCGGCTGCTGGATCATGAGGTACCAGAAGGACGGGCAGGAGGACACCAAGATCCTCGTCCGCTCGAACGGCACCGTGACCTACACCGGCAAGGACATCGCCTACCAGCTCTGGAAGATCGGGCGGCTGGACAAGGACTTCCATTACGAGCCGTTCCGCGCCTACGACGACGGCCACACGGTGTGGGCGTCCAGCAGCGCGCCGGCCACCGCGGACGCCTCGGACCTGCAGCCGCCCCGCTTCGGCGCCGGCGACCGGGTGTTCAACGTCATCGACGCGCGCCAGGCCTACACCCAGAACGTCGTCTTCGAGGGGCTGCGCCGGCTGGGCTACACCGACGAGGCCGAGCGGAGCGTGCATTTCGCCTACGAGATCGTGGCGCTGTCGCCGCGCTGCGCCCAGGAGCTGGGCTCGGAGCTGTCCGACGAGGACCGCCAGCGCGCCCACGTCGAGGTCAGCGGGCGCAAGGGGCTGGGCGTGAAGGCCGACGACCTGCTCGACCGCCTCGAGGAGAAGGCGCGGCGCGAGGTGGACGTCCGGAATCCCGACATGGCGCCTGACCAGGCCGCGCGCACCGCCCGCGACATCGCCATCGGCGCGCTGCGCTACTTCATGGTGCGGTACTCGCGCAAGGCCCTGATCGTTTTCGATTTCGACGACGCCCTCAACTTCGACGGCGAGACGGGGCCCTACCTGCAGTACTCCGCGGTGCGCGCCCGGAACATCGGGGTGAAGTACCGCGAGCATTACGGACTGGGTGAGGCGGAAGCGGCGGCGGCCCTCGACGGCCTGCTGGCGGCGGCCGCCGTCGAACTGCCCGACGACGTGTGGGATCTCCTCACGCAGGCGCTCAAGCTCCGCGATGCCGCCCGGGCCAGCCTGGCCGGCCAGGAGCTCGCCGCGTTCGCCAAATACCTGTACACCCTGGCCCAGCGGTTTTCGAACTTCTACAACAAGCACCGCATCATCGGCGAGGAGGACCCCGTCTGGCGGCTCGTCTTTCTGGCCGTGGTGCACATCTATTATCAGGGGATGCAGCAGGGTCTGGACATCCTGGGCATTCCCATACCGGAGCGGATGTGACGATGCGACACCGGATCCTGCCGGCTCTGGCCCTGGCCGTGGCGCTGCCCGCGTGCCTGCTGGCGCGCGAATACAGCTACGACCTCTTCACGGTGGAGGAGGTGAACAAACTGCGCATGGCCACGCCGGTCAAGTGCGCCACGCTGCACGAGCAGGTGGTGGCGCGCCACGTCAAGGCGATCCAGCACGCGGTGCAGCTGCGCAACTACGAGCGGACCGGCCGGCTCGGCGACCAGCTCAGCCAGGTGATGGATTACGTGCTGCGAGACATCCGGGAGTGCTTCGACAATCCGAAGAACCGGAACAACAAGCAGCTCCGCCAGGTGGAGATCCAGTTCCGCAAGGACGCCGTGCTCCTGGAGGGGATCCAGCGCGACCTGCCCCTCATCCACCGGGAGAGCCTGGATCCGCCGGTCCGCAAGCTGGTCTACGTCCGGCGCCAGCTCTTCCGCTTCATCAACAACCTGGATGAGGAGGCCGTGATCGAATGAGGCGCGTCCTGGCGGCCGCATGGCTGACGGTGGCGGTGCTCGCCGGCTGGGGCCGGTCCGCCGACGACTACCTGCTGCCGAAAGAGGACACGCTGCTCCGCGACGCCGAGGGTTTCGAGCTGCGCAGCTACTACCGGCTGCGCGTCGTCTCCCGCCGGATCGATGCGCTGGAGTGCCGCCACCGCCCCGACCAGGCCTTCGACTGCGGCAAGCGCCGCGACCGGGACCCCCTCATGAGCGCGCTCGACGAGCGGTCCGACGAGCGGCTGCTCCGCGATTACCGCGAGGCGCTCCGGGTCATGCTGCTGAACGTCGAGGACGTCTTCGCGTCCCACCGCGGCCGGGTCGTGGAGAAGGTCCTGCTCGACCTGAAGAAGCAGGCGGATCACGACATCGAGGTCCTCGATGCGATCGAGGCCGGCCTGAAGGAGCCGGCCGAGCTCCGAACCGCCTGGGAGCAGGCGCGATCGCTGGCGCTCAAGGCCGCCGCCGGAGCCCGCAAGGGCCTCGAGCGCATCTCCCGGTGACGAGGTGCCCGTGTCCGTTTCCGAACTCCCCGTGGTGGTGATCATCGGCCGGCCCAACGTGGGCAAGTCCACCCTGTTCAACGCGCTGGTGGGCAGCCGCCGCGCCATTGTCGGCGACGAGCCGGGCATCACCCGCGACCGGCTCTACAGCCAGGTGGACTGGAACGGCAAGCGGTTCCGCCTGGTGGACACCGGCGGCATCCTGCCCGACGAGCGCGAGCGCATCCCCCGCGAAATCCTCAAGCAGGCGGCCGTGGCCCTGGCCGAGGCGGCGGCGGTGCTGATGGTGGTCGACGCCGCCGCGGGCGTGCACCCCATGGACGCGGTGATCCACCGCCTGGTGATGGAATCGGGCCGGCCGTTCTACCTGGTGGCCAACAAGGTGGACGACCCGCGCCACGAGCCCTACACCCTGCCGTTCTACGAGTTCGGCGTCGACTACGTCTATCCGGTGTCGGCGGAGCACAAGCGCGGCCTGGACACCCTCCTCGAGACGGTGTGCGCCGACTTCCCCGTCCCGGACGCTCCGGATGCGCCGCCCCCCGAGACGCGGGTGGCCATCATCGGCCGGCCCAACGTGGGCAAATCGTCGCTGGTGAACGCGCTGGTCGGCTCCGAACGGGTCATCGTGAGCGAGATCCCCGGCACCACTCGCGACGCGGTGGACACCGAGCTCGAGACCGACGGCTGCCGCTACCGGCTCATCGACACGGCGGGGATCCGCAAGAAGAGCCGCACCCACCTGCACGCGGAGAAGCTGAGCGTCATCCTCGCCCGCAAGCACCTGGAGCAGGCGGACCTGGCCGTGCTGCTCCTCGATCCCATCGAGGGCGTGACCCACACCGACGCCACCATCGCCAGCTACGCGGTGGAGGCCGGCCAAGCGCTGATCCTGGGCGTCAACAAACTGGATCTCATCCCCGATCCTGAACGCTTCCGCAAGGCGTTCCAGGCGGAGACGAAGCGCCAGCTCCGCTTTCTGGACTACGCGCCCCTGGTGTTCTTTTCGGCGAAGACCGGCCGGAACGTCCACCGGCTGTTTCCCGTGATGCACCGGGCCGCCGAGACCCGCCGCCTCCGGATCACCACGGGCACGCTCAACGCGTTCTTCCGGAAGATGCTCCGCGAGCGGCAGATCCAGGCCCTGCCCGCGGAGGACCACGGCGTCAAGTACATGACGCAGGTCGCGGTGGCGCCGCCAACCTTCGTGGTCTTCCTCCGCCGGGGCCAGCGGCTGGCCGTTTCCGAGGAACGGTTCATCATCAATCAAATACGCAGGGAGTTTGAGTTTTACGCCAATCCGATCCGCTTGATCCAGCGCAGTTGAAACCTCGTTGATTATTGACAAATCGCTCTGCGCAGCTTATGATGAATCGCAGGCGACACCGATACCCGTCTGCAGGATGGTCTCATGAAGCGCGCAGGAATCGAGGAACGCGTCTACGCGGCCCACGGTGGCCTGACCCACCGGGAGGTGGAGACGGTGGTGTCCGAGGTGCTCGATCTGATCAAGGCGGCCCTGATTCGGGGCGAGCGCGTCAAACTCAAGGGCTTCGGGGTGATGGAGGCGGTCGCCCGGAAGGGGAAGCGGGGCCGGCATCCGAAGACGGGCCAGCTTGTGGTGGTCGCCCCCCGGAAGACCATCGTCTACCATTACTCCCGGAACACGTGGCTGGGCATCGACGATGGAAGTGACGAATAAGCTCTACTACAAGATAGGCGAGGTGTGCGAGATCACGGGGATCGAGGCGCACGTGCTCCGCTACTGGGAGTCGGAGTTTCCCGTGCTGCACCCGCTGAAGAACAGCGCCGGCCAGCGCGTGTACCGCCGGAAGGACATCGAGCTGGTGCTGCGCATCAAGCGGCTCCTCTACCAGGACGGTTTCACCATCGCCGGGGCCAAGCGCCAGATCCGGGAGTCGCTGGCCGGCCACCGGCCGGCCCCCGAGCCCGAGGCTGCGCCGCCGGCCGCCGCGGCCGCGCCGGCTGCGGGGCCGGATCCCCGGGCGGTCCGCCAACTGCGGGCGGAGTTGCAGGAGATCCTCGACCTCCTGGAGCGGTGGGAACTTCCCTCGTGACCGGATTTTCTCCTTGACGCCCCTGTGTTCCGAGCATACAATAGCGCTCTTTTTGGGCCGATATTTTCACGGATCAGCGTCGGGACGTAGCGCAGCCTGGTAGCGCACACGCTTGGGGTGCGTGTGGTCGGAGGTTCAAATCCTCTCGTCCCGACCATTTTTTTTATCCGGTTCCTCCTTCCGGTTCACATGAGCGGGGCATTCCTGATACTCCTCACCAACGACGACGGCATCGGCGCGCCGGGTCTCACCCACCTGGAGCGCACCCTGGCTCCGCTGGGCCGGGTCGTTACCGTGGCCCCCGCCGGCGAGCGGAGCGCCGCGTCCCACGCGCTCACCCTCATGTCGCCGCTGCGCATCCACGCCGCCGGTGACGACCGCTACGCCGTGGACGGAACCACCGCCGACTGCATCCTCGTCGCCATGAACAAGATTCTCCCGCAACCGCCGCAGCTGGTGGTTTCGGGGATCAACGCCGGCAACAATCTCGGCGACGACACCGTGTACTCCGGCACGGTGGCCGGCGCCCGCGAGGGTTCCATGTACGGCATCCCGTCCGTCGCGTTTTCACTGCGCTACGCCGCGGCGATGGACTTCGCCTTCTGGGCCGGCCGGGCGGCGGCGCTCTGCCGGCGGCTTCTGGACAGCCCGCTGCCGCCGGGGATCTTCCTCAACGTGAATTTCCCCGACGCCCCGCCGCGCGGCGTCCGCACCACCCGGCTGAGCCGGAAGTTCGCCCGCTCGTCCATCTACGAGAACGATGATCCGCGCGGTATGAAGTACTACTGGATCGGCGAGGACGAGAGTTCCTGGGACCAGGCGGACGACACCGATTTCTGGGCCGTGACCAACGGCTACGTCTCCATCACGCCCCTGCACCGCGACCAGACCTCGTACGACATGATCGAGGCGGTCCGGGAGGCCTATGAGCAGGACTGACCGGGCGCTGGCGGAGGCCCGCCACGCGCTGGTCCAGCTCCTCCTGCGGGAAGGCGCCATCCGCAACCCGGCGGTGGCGGACGCGTTCCGGCAGACTCCCCGGCACCGCTTCGTGCCGGCCGATCTCATCGATGAGGCCTACGCCGACCGGGCCCTGCCCGTCGACTGCGGACAGACGATCAGCCAGCCGTATATGGTGGCCGTCATGACGGAGCTGCTGGCTCCCGCGCCGGATCACATCATCCTGGAGATCGGCACGGGCACCGGCTACCAGGCCGCGATTCTGGCCCGGCTCTGCCGCCGCGTGGTGACGGTGGAGCGGATCCCCGAGCTCAGCGGGCAGGCGGCATGCCGCCTGCGCCAGCTCGGCCTGACCAACATCGTCTGCCGCGTCGGCGACGGCACCCTCGGCTGGCCGGCGGACGGGCCCTACGACGGCATCGTGGTGACGGCGGGCGCGCCGGGAATTCCCGCGGCCCTGAGCGCGCAGCTGCGCGACGGCGGCGTCATGGCCATCCCGGTGGGCGACCGGCTCTGCCAGACGCTGCTCGCGGTCCGCCGGACGGGCGACGCCTTCGTCACCGAGGCACACGGCGACTGCGTCTTTGTCCGCCTCATCGGCCGGGACGGATGGGCGGCCGATTGACGCGGCCGCCGGCGGACGGCGTCCGCGGCGGCGGAACGGCCGCCACCTTTTCGCTTGACTCCCCCGGTAAAAGGTGGTTAAATCCGCATTCGATTTTCTGAGTCGGGGCGTGGCTCAGGCTGGTTAGAGCGCACGGTTCGGGACCGTGAAGTCGGAGGTTCAAATCCTCTCGCCCCGACCATTTTTATTTTATGCCCACTCGTTTCGAGGTCAGCGGACTGGTCCAGGGCGTCGGCTATCGGTACTTCGTGTACCGACAGGCAGTCCACCTGGGCCTGCGCGGCTTCGTCCGCAACCAGCCCGACGGGTCCGTCGAGGTGGTGGCCGAGGGGACGCCGGACGCCCTGCGGGAGCTGGAGGATTTGCTGCGGCGCGGCCCCGCCCACGCGCAGGTGACCCGGGTGGTGCGCTGTCCCCTCGAGGCCGTGCCGGTGGGCGCAGATTTCCGCATCGAGGTGTGAGCATGGAAGCACTCAAACAGATCGTGCGCGAGATCCCCGATTTTCCCAAGCCGGGCATCCTGTTCTACGACATCACCACGCTGCTGCGCGACGCGAAGGGCTTCGCTGAGGTCATCGACATCTTCGCCCGCCACTACCGCGACCAGAAGCTGGAGGCCGTGGTGGGCGTCGAGGCGCGCGGATTCATCTTCGCCGCCGCCGTGGCCAACCGCCTGGGCCTGGGGTTCATCCCCGTGCGGAAACCCGGCAAGCTGCCGTACCGCACGGTGAGCCAGTCGTACCAGCTCGAGTACGGCACCGACACCCTCGAGATGCACGCCGACGCCGTCCGCCGGGGAGACCGGATCCTGCTCATCGACGACCTGATGGCCACCGGCGGCACCGCCCGGGCGGTCGCCGAGATGGTCCGGGGGCAGGGGGGAGAGGTGGCCGGCATGGGCTTCGTCATCGAGCTCGAATTCCTGAGCGGCCGCAAGTTCCTGCCCGAATATGAAATCTTTTCAATCCTGAAGTATCAGAAGTAGATCGCGACCCGCAGAAATTGCAAGCGGATCAGGTAATTCGGTTGACAAAGCCGGCAAATAGTGCTAAAAGCACATTCTTATTTTTCGGGCGGACAGGTTTCGCGCCTGTAGCTCAGGAGGATAGAGCACCGGATTCCTAATCCGGGTGTCGGGGGTTCAAATCCCTCCAGGCGCAAAAATAGGTAATCATCGCAATAAGGTGGTTTGAACGTGGGCAAGCGACTGACACGCAAAGAAATCAAGAAAAAAGATCCCATCACCGAAGCCCTGCAGAAGTTCTGGGCCCTGTGCCTGGATAACCGGCGGTACCTCGTGATCGGTCTCTCGGTGATCCTGGGCGCGGTCATCCTCGTCATGCTGGGCACGCTCTGGTACAACCGATCCCAGTCCTCGCGGGCCACGGCCCTGCAGGAGGCGCGAGAGATCTACAACGCCCGGGTGGACACCACCCTCAAGGCGCCGCAGGACGGCGTGTACCCCAGCGAAACCGCCAAGTACGAGGCGGCGCTGAAAGCCTTCCAGGGCGTCGAACAGAGTTACGGCAGCGCCCAGGAAGGCCTGTTGGCCACCTACTACAAAGGCGTCTGCCAGCGCGAGCTCGGCCGGGCCGCCGATGCGGAACAGACGTTCCGCGCCGTGCTCCAGGACGCCGACGATCCGTTCATGGCCCAGGTGGTCAAGCTGGCGCTGGCCGAGACGCTCCGGGTGCAGCACAAGTACGATGCGGCGCTCCCCCTCCTGAACGAGCTCAGCCAGGCCACCAACCCGGCCGTCACCAGCGAGAGCGTTGCCTACACCAAGGCGCTCTGCCTGGAGGAGAAGGGCAACCTCAAGGAAGCCTATGACGTCCTCAAGGCCGCGAAGGCGGACTTGGATGAGAAGGGCAAGAGTGGGGACTTTTTCAGTCCGTACGAATCCGTCATCAGCAGCCGGATCGAATTCCTGAAAGCCCGTCTGGGTGACGCGCGCCCGGCCAATTCCTGACGTCGGGTCGCCGAATCCGCTCCGACGGACCGCAGCCGGACTCGAGAGTAGACTGATGTTTTTGGATATTTCAAAACTCGAAGTCGAGACCGTCCGCCACGAATACACGTTCACACCGGCGGAAGTGGGATTCGACTACAAGGGGTACGAGCTGGCGGACGCGTTCAGCCTGAACGTGGAGGTCACGAAGAACAGCCGCCAGGAAGTCCTGATCAAGGGAACGATCACGGGTCCGGTGCGGGTGTTCTGCGACCGCTGCCTGGAACCGTTTGTGCTGGCGATCAACCCGTCGTTCCAGATCGCCATGATTCCGGCCCGGACAGCCGGCGACGAGACCGAGGACGAGATCGAGGCGGATCGACTGGACGAGAACGTCTATACCGATCCGCGGATCTCCCTCACGGACCTGATGACCGAGCAGATCATCCTGAACCTGCCGGCCAAGATGCTGTGCCAGCAGGAGTGCCAGGGGCTCTGCGCCCGCTGCGGCGCCAATCTCAACCAGGGCGAATGCGCGTGCACCGCCGCCGAATCCGATCCCCGCTGGATGCTGCTGCGGGAAATGAAAAAACGAATGAAGTAGTAAGGAGACTTCGATGGCCCACCCCAAACACCGACATTCCCACACCCGGACGCACAAGCGGCGGGCTCATGATGCGCTGGAAAACAAGAGCATCTCCCTCTGCCCGAACTGCCGGGAGGCGAAGCTGCCCCACCGAGCGTGCCCGCACTGCGGTTACTACCGGGGCCGCCAGGTGATCGCCGTCAAGAAGGAAGAATAAGAGCGCTGGAGCAGTATGGGCGCCGAACCTACGTTCCGGGTGGCCGTGGATGCGATGGGGAGCGACAACCATCCCGGTCCGGAGGTACTCGGAGTCGTGCAGGCTCTGAAGCAGTACCCCGGCACCCAGGCCATCCTGGTGGGCGACCGCAAGGTGATCGAGCAGCACCTCCAGGAGGTGCCCGCGGCCGGTCTGCCGCTGGAGATCGTGCATACCGATGAGTGCATCGGCATGAGCGAGCATCCGGTCATGGCCATCCGGAAGAAAAAGAACAACTCGATGCGCCTGGCCATGAACCTGATCAAGGAAGGCCGGGCGGACGGCTTCATCACCGCGGGCAACACCGGGGCCGGCATGACCCTGGCCAAACTCGTGCTCGGCGCCTGCCGCGGCGTGGACCGGCCGGCGCTGGCCACCGTGGTCCCCTCCATCAAGGGCACGACGATCATCGTGGACGTCGGCGCCAACGTCGATTGCAAGCCCCTGCACCTCGAGCAGTTCGCCATTATGGGGCACGTCTACGCCAAGATGATCTTCGGCATCGACCGGCCCCGGATCGCCCTCCTGTCCATCGGCGAGGAGGAGATCAAGGGCAACGACCTGATCAAGGAAGTCCACCAGGCGCTGAAACATGCGCAGCTCAACTTCGTGGGTAACATCGAGGGGCGCGACGTTTATGTCGGCGACGTGGACGTCGTGGTGTGCGACGGCTTCGTGGGCAACGTGGCTCTCAAGATCAGCGAGGGGGTCATCGCCGCCATCATGCACCTGCTGAAAAAGGAGCTCGCCAGCGGGCTCCCCACGCAGGTGGGCGCCCTGCTGACCAGACCCGCCTTCCGCAAGCTGAAGAAGAAGATCGACTACTCCGAGTACGGCGGCGCGCCGCTGTTGGGCGTGCGCTCGCCCGTCATCATCGGCCACGGCCGCTCCAACGCCAATGCGATCAAGAACGCCATCCGGGTGGTCCGTGAGTTTCATCTCCAACAGATGTCCAGCAAGATCGAACAGGAAATCGAACTGTTCATGCAGAAAAACCGCCAACGTGAGGTCTGATTATGTGGGATATGGCACTGACCGAGGAGCAGAAGGAAATCCGGGACCTGGCCCGCAGGATCGCCAGGGAGCAGATCGAGCCGGTCCGCGCCGAACTGGACGAGAAAGAGGAGTTTCCCTGGGCGATCATGAAGGTGCTGGCCGAGGCGGGCCTGTTCGGCGTGTACATCCCGGAGGAGTACGGCGGATTCGGCAAGGGCATCTATGAGCTGTGCCTCGTGACCGAGGAGCTCAGCAAGGTCTGCGGCGGCGTGGCGGTGAGCTACGCGGCCTGCGGCCTCGGCTCCTACCCCTTCATCCTGATGGGGAGCGAGGAACAGAAGAAGAAGTACCTGCCGCAAATCGCCAGCGGCGAGAAGCTGGCCGCCTTCTGCATCACCGAGAGCGGCGCCGGCTCCGACGCCGGGGGCATCCGCACCGTCGCGCGCAAGGACGGCGACTACTATTACCTCACCGGCACCAAGCAGTGGATCACCAACGGGTCGGTGGCCGACATCTACACTGTCATCGCCCTGACCGACAAGTCGAAGGGGCCGCGGGGTGCCTCGGCGTTCATCGTGGAGAAGGACTTCCCGGGCCTGTCGTTCGGCAAGAAGGAGAAGAAGCTGGGCATCCGCGCCTCGTCCACCACCGAGGTGGTCCTCGACGAGTGCCGGGTGCCGAAGGAAAACCTGATCAGCCGCGAGGGGATGGGCTTCATCGTGGCCATGCGCACCTTCGACCACACCCGCCCCGGCGTGGCGGCCCAGGCGCTGGGCATCGCCGGCGGGGCCTTCGAGTACGCCCTCCAATACGCGCACACCCGCAAGCAGTTCGGCAAGCCCATCAGCTCCTTCCAGGCCGTCAACCACATGCTGGCCGACATGGCCACGCAGATCGAGGCGTCCCGGGCGCTGATCTACAGCACGGCCCAGATGATCGACGCCGGCAAGGCCAAGAACATCTCGAAGCTGTCGGCGATGTGCAAGCTGCTGGCGTCGGACACCGCCATGAAGGTGACCACCGACGCCATTCAGATCTTGGGCGGCTACGGCTACATGAAGGACTATCCCGTGGAAAAAATGTTCCGGGACGCCAAGATCACCCAGATCTACGAGGGCACCAACCAGATCCAGCGCAACGTCATCGCATCCGAGCTGATCAAGGAAGTCGTCTCGGAGCACAAGAAGTAAAGGAGTGTCGGACCGCATGAGCAAGATTGCGTTCATCTTCCCCGGCCAGGCATCCCAGTACTCGGGCATGGGCCGGGAGATTCATGACAGCCACCCCGAGGCCGCGACCGTGTTCCGGCGCGCCGACGAGGTCCTCGGCTTCCCCCTGTCCGCCATGTGTTTCCAGGGATCGGAAGACGAGCTGAAGCTCACCGAAAACACCCAGCCCGCCATCCTGACCGTCAGCACCGCCGTCCTGCGGGTGCTCCAGCAGCGCGGCCTGAAACCCGACTTCGTCGCCGGGCATAGCCTGGGCGAGTATTCCGCCCTCGTCGCCGCCGGCAGCCTGTCGTTTGAGGACGCGGTGCTCGCCGTCCGCAAGCGGGGCCGCTACATGCAGGAGGCGGTCCCGGTGGGCGTCGGCGCGATGGCGGCCTGCATGGGCATGGACCTGGCGACCGTCGAGAGCGTCTGCGCCGCGGTCCGCGAAGGTCAGGTGCTGGTGCCGGCCAACATCAATTGCCCGGGGCAGATCGTCGTGGCCGGCCACGCCGAGCCCGTGGACCGGGCCATTGCGTACGCCAAGAAGCAGGGCCTGGGCCGAATGATCCGTCTGCCCGTGAGCGCGCCGTTCCACTGCGAGCTCATGCGGCCGGCGCAGGAGAAGATGGCCCAGGACCTCGGCCGGATCGCGTTCGGCGACCTGGCGGTGCCTCTCGTCACCAACGTGGACGCCCGGTTCATCACCGCGGGCGCGGACGCACGGGACAGCCTGGTCCGCCAGGTGACCGGCTCGGTCCGGTGGCAGGCGTCGGTGGAGGGGCTGGCCGCTGCGGGCGCCGACGTGTTCATCGAAGTGGGACCCAAGACGGTCCTGTCGCAGATGGTGCGCAAGATCAGCGCGGCGGCCCGGACGTTCGCGGTGGAGAAACCCGCCGAGGTCGACGCCGTGCTGGCCGCGCTCAAGACCGCGTGAGGAGGAGATGATGGACAAGCCCGTGGCGGTGGTGACCGGCGGAGCCCGCGGCATCGGGGCCGCCATCGCGGACGCCCTGCTTGGGACCGGTTTCGCGGTGGCCGTCGCCGACATGGACCTGGCGACCGCCGAGGCGCTGGTGGCGTCCAAGGGATTGCCGGCCGGCGAGTTCCGCGCCTATCAGCTCAACGTGACCGACGAAGGCGGAGTGGCCGCCGTGTTCAAGCAGCTGCAGGCGGATTTCGGTCGGATCGACGTCCTGGTCAACAACGCCGGCATCAACCAGGACAACCTGATCATGCGGATGAAAATCGAACAGTGGCAGCGGGTCCTGGATGTCAATCTGACCGGCAGCTTCCTGTGCACCCGGGCGGTGATTCCGGTGATGATGCGGCAGCGCGCGGGCCGTATCATCAATATCGCCTCGGTGGTCGGCGAGATGGGCAACGCCGGCCAGGCCAACTACTGCGCGACGAAGGCTGGGCTCATCGGCTTCACCAAGGCGGTGGCGCGCGAAGTGGCCTCCCGCAACATCACGGTCAACGCCGTGGCGCCGGGTTACATCGATACCGAGATGACCCGGAATCTGCCCGAGGCGGTGAAGCAGGAGTTCAGCCGCAACATCGCGCTCGGCCGACCCGGCCAGCCGGAGGATGTCGCCCACGCGGTGGCGTTCCTCGCCGGTCCGGGCGCCGCCTACATCACCGGCTTCGTGCTGGATGTCAACGGCGGCATGTACATGTAAATCGCGATTAACCGTTATCAACAACTTTTCGAGTGGAGGATATCATGGCCAGTATCGAACAGAAAGTGAAGGAGATCATCGTCGAGCGGCTGGGTGTCAACGAAGCGGATGTGACTCCGGAAGCGTCCTTCATCGATGATCTGGGCGCCGACTCCCTGGACACCGTGGAGCTGGTGATGGCCTTCGAAGACGGGTTCGGTATCGAGATCCCGGACGAGGACGCCGAAAAGATCACGAACGTGGCGCAGGCCATCGAGTACATCAAGGAAAAGGCCGCTGACGCCTAACCATTGAGCACAACATCCGAGGGGAAGCGCATGCGCTTCCCCTCAATTTATCTACAAGGGAAAAAACGATGAACACTCGTCGAGTCGTAGTGACCGGTGTGGGCATGGTGTCGGCCACGGGGACCGGGACCGACAAAGCCTGGCAGAATATCGTCGCCGGCGTCAGCGGCGTGGGTCCCATCACCCTGTTCGACGCCGCCGAATTTTCGGTGCGGATCGCCGCGGAAGTTAGGGATTTCAACCCGGAAGACTTCATGGACAAGAAAGAGGTCCGGAAGTACGACCGGTTCATCCACTTCGCCCTGGCCGCGTCCGAGTTCGCCGTGAAGGGCTCCGGGCTGCCGCTGGAGGCCACGGATCTGAACCGGGCCGGCGTGTACATCGGCTCGGGGATAGGCGGATTCGCCACCATCGAGGCCGAGCACGAGAAGCTGCTCAAGGGCGGCCCGCGGAAGATCTCGCCCTACTTCATCCCGGCCACGATCATCAATCTGGCTTCGGGGATGGTCTCGATCAAGTTCGGCCTCAAGGGCCCGAACTGCGCCTGCTGCACGGCGTGCGCCACGTCGTCGCACGCGCTGGGCGATTCGTTCCGGATCATCCAGCGGGGCGACGCCGATGTCATGATCGCCGGCGGCTCCGAGGCGGCGATCACACCCATGGGCGTCGGCGGATTCGCGGCCATGCGGGCGATCTCGGCGCGGAACGACAATCCCACCGCCGCCAGCCGTCCCTTCGACAAGGAGCGGGACGGCTTCGTCGTGGGCGAGGGCGCCGGCGTCCTCGTGCTCGAGGAGCTGGACCACGCCCGCCGGCGGGGCGCGCCGATCGTGGCCGAGATCGTCGGCTACGGGATGACCGGAGACGCCTTCCACATCACCGCGCCGCCACCCGATGGCGACGGGGCGTGCCGCGCCATGCTGGCGGCCGTCCATGACGCCGGCATCCGGCCGGAGGACGTGGACTACATCAATGCCCACGGCACCTCGACGCCGTTCAACGACAAGCTGGAGACCATCGCCATCAAGCGGGCGTTCGGCGATCACGCCACCCGGCTGCGGATCAGCTCCACCAAGTCGATGACCGGCCACCTGCTGGGTGCCGCCGGCGGACTGGAGGGGGCCATCACCGCGCTGGCGCTCCGCGACCAGGTGATCCCGCCCACGATCAACTATGAATTTCCCGACCCGGAGTGCGACCTGAACTACACGCCCAACGTCGCGGCGCGCGTGCCGCTGCGTTACGCGCTGTCCAACTCGTTCGGCTTCGGCGGGACGAACGCGGTCCTGCTCTTCAAGCGGTACGAAGCCTGAAGTCCCGCGCCCAATCGGAGGTGGCATGAAAATCGGAGTCTGCATCAAGAAAGTCCCCGACACGGAAACCCGTATCCGGATCGCGCCCGACGGCCGGCAGGTGAGCCTCGAAGGCGTATCCTTCATCATCTCGCCGTATGACGAGTTTGCCATCGAAGCCGCGCTGCAGCTCAAGGAGAAGGCCGGCCAGGGCGAGGTGGTCGTCATCGCCGTCGGCGACGAGGATACCGGCAAGGTGATGCGCAACGCGCTGGCCATGGGCGCCGACCGGGCTGTCCTGGTGACCGACCCGGCCGTTGTCGAGGCCGAGCCGTACGACGTCGCCCGGATCCTGGCAGCCGTCGCCCGCAAGGAGGGCGTCGAGCTCCTGCTCTTCGGCAAACAGGGCGTGGGTCAGGATTACCAGCAGGTGCCGACGCTGACCGCCGAGTTGCTGGGCTGGCCGGCCGCCGCCGTGGTGGTCGGGCTGGATGTCGCCGGCGGCGAGCTGACCGCCACCCGCGAGATCGATGGCGGCGAGGAAGTCGACCGGCTGTCCCTGCCGGCGGTCGTGTCGGCCCAGAAGGGGCTCAACACCCCGCGTTACGCGTCGTTGAAGGGAATCATGGCGGCCAAGAAGAAGACCATCGAGACGCACGCCCTCGCCGCGCTGGGCCTGGCCCCGCTGGCGCAGCGGAGCTGGGAGGTGGTTCGGCTGGAAATGCCGCCCGCCCGTGCCGCCGGCCGGCTCATCGACGGCGAGCCCGAGGCCCAGGTGAAGCAGCTGGTGGAGCTTCTGCATACGGAAGCGAAGGTGCTCTGAGAGAGGAAGGGAGACAATCATGGCCCAAGGTTTTTTGGTATACGTCGAAAATCGGAATGGCCGGATCCGCAAGGGGTCGCTGGAGGCCCTGGCCACCGCCCGGCGCCTGGCCGATGCGCTGGGGCGGACGGTGGACGCCGTGATCGTCGGTGACGACGCCGCGGCGGCCCAGGCGGCCCGCTTCGGCGCCCACCGCCTGTTTCGGGTGGCGCCGGCGGACGTCTTCGACGCCCGCGACGGCGTCGTGGAGCTGCTCGCCGGCCTGGTGCGACAGGAATCCCCGGCCTGGGTCGTGGCCAGCGCCACGGCCGCGGGCAAGGACTGTCTACCGGCGTTGGCCGCCCGCTTCGAGCGGTCGGTGATCCAGGACGCCACCGAGGTCGCGGCCGAGGGCGGCGAGCTGCTGATCAAGCGGCCCATCTACGCCGGCAAGGCCTTCGAAGTGGTCAAGCCGGCGGGGGCGCTCGCGTTCCTGACGCTGCGGCCCAATGTCTTCCCGGCGGCGGAGGCCCCGGCGGCTGCGACTGTCGTGGACCATGCGGCGGCGGTGGATCCGGCGCGGGTCCGCACCCGCGTCGCCGAGGTGCGCGAGACCGCCGGCGGCAAGGTGGAGCTGACCGAAGCCGCGATCGTCGTGTCCGGCGGCCGGGGCATCAAGGCGGCGGAGCATTATCCGCTGATCGAGCAGCTGGCCGCCGCCTTCGGCGGCGCCGCGGGCGCGTCCCGCGCGGTGGTCGACGCCGGCTGGGTGGCCCATCACCACCAGGTCGGCCAGACGGGCAAGACGGTGTCGCCGACACTCTACGTGGCGGTCGGCATCTCGGGCGCGATCCAGCATCTGGCCGGCATGTCGTCGTCCAAGTACATCGTGGCCATCAACAAGGATCCCGACGCGCCCATCTTCAAGGTGGCCGACTACGGCATCGTGGGCGACCTGTTCCAGGTCGTGCCGCTGCTGATCGAGGCAGTGCGGAAGCTCAAAGCGTGACCGGGGTGAGGGCGTGCCGCTGATCGAACTGCGGGACATCACCAAGAGTTTCGGCGACAACCGGGTGCTGCAGGGCATCAGCCTGCAGGTGGAAGCGGGCGAGACGCTGGTGGTGCTCGGCCGGAGCGGCATCGGCAAGAGCGTGACGCTCCTCATCATCACCGGCCTGCTGGCGCCGGACTCCGGCCAGATTTTCCTCCAGGGCCAGGACATCACCCGCCTGCGCGAGCGGGACCTGATCCCCGTCCGCCGGCGGTTTTCCTATGTCTTCCAATCCGGGGCGCTGTTCGATTCGCTGACCGTGTTCGAGAACGTCGCCTTCCCCATGTCGGAGTCCCGCGGTCAGGAGGATCCGGAGACCGTCGCAAACGTCCAGCGGATCCTGGAGCACCTCGATCTCGCCAAGGTCGCGGATCTCTACCCCCAGGAGTTGAGCACCGGCATGAAGAAACGGGTGGCCATCGCCCGGGCCATCGCGGTGCAGCCGCTGGCGATCCTGTATGACGAGCCGACCACCGGCGTGGACCCGCTCACCGCCAAGCTGATCAGCCGGACGATCAAGGGGCTGCAGCAGCAGATGGGCGTGACGTCCATCGTCGTCACCCATGATCTGAAATGCGCGCGGATGATTGCCGACCGGGTGGCCTTTCTGCACGAGGGGCGGATCTACTTCCACGACACCTTCGACCGCTTCCTCGCGTCCGACCTGGACGAGCTGGTCCGGTTCAAACACTCCCTGCCGTCGTTGCTGCGCTACATCGGAGCCTGATTCCGGCTATTCCAGCTGGATCACGTAGCTGCCGGCCGCCTTGTCGTGCAGCGCCTGCTGGGCCGGATTGTTCAGGGCGAAGAACCAGCCGATCACGAACGCCCAGACCAGCGTCCGCACAGCGCCGTTCTTCAGTCCGATGGGATTGCCCTGCTTGTCGATCACGGCGAGGTTCAGCAGCCGCTTGCCGATGGAACGGCCCAGTACGCCGTTCGTGAAGGTGAGGTACATGAAGGGGAGCAGCACGGCGCCGAGCAGGCTCATCAGCAGCGGGAACAGCCCTTCCCCCTCGCCGGCGCTGAGGCCCAGCGCAACGCTGCCCAGCAGGCTGAGCAGCCCGGCGATGACCAGGTCGATGATCACGGCGATCACCCGCTTGAGCGGCGTGGCGGGCTGGAAGCTGGCCAGCGCATCGGTGCCGCCCAGCCGCACCTTATCGCGCGCCATCTTGAAGGAGTTGCGGAAATAGGGGACCGCGCCCAGTTCGGCCCATTTGGCTTCGCCTTTCCGGATCAGGTCGGTGGCCAGGACGCTGCCGCCGAGGATCCACTCCTCGATGGTCCGCATGTCGAGGTTCTCGTAAAGCTCATCCCCGATCTTCACCGTCCAGATCTTGTCGTCCCAGACCGAGGTCAGGCCGTCGCCCGGCTCCTTGGTTTCCGCCTTGGCGCCGGCGGGCGCCTCGCCCGCTGCGGCTGCGGCCGGGCCGGCCCCGGCCGTCGCCTCCGCCTCGGGGGGTGCGTACGCGGTGGCGGGCTTTTCGTCGGGCAGATCCTTGAGCCGGATTTCAATCCGGGATTCGGACGGAGCCTCCAGCTCGCCGGACGCGTTGAATGCGGCGTCGGCGGGCATGAGCTCCATGAAGCAGTTGGGACAGACCTTCTCGGCGCCCACCTCGGTGCCGCAGGACGGGCAGACGGCACCCTGGGCCTGGGGCTTGGACTGGAAGACGTCGGCGATGATGTCGGCGGAGTTGAGGATGTCCGACACGGACTCCTTCAGTTCGTTGCCGAGCACCGCCGGACCCTGCGGTGCGGCGGCCTTGGCTGCGTCCGCTTTGTCCGGGGTGATCTCCTTGAAGAAATCGTCGTCCAGTTCGATGGACGGTGCCGCATCGGCCGCCGCCGGCGACCCGATGATGGCGGCAAGCGCGTCCTCCATGGGTGGCTTGGTGTCGGTTGCCGGAGCGGCGGCCGGCTCGACCGGGGCGGCCGTCGTCGGTCCGAGAATGCCCTCCAGGTCGAGATCCAGCCCGTCCGACTTGGCCATTCCAGCGGGCTGGTCCTTGCCTCTGAATTCGCCGGTGGCGCCCAGGAGCAGATCCCCCTGCTGAGGCATAAGGTTGGTGCCGGTGGTGGAGAGGTAGCGCGAGAGCTGCGTGTCGATCTCCGGCGGCCGCTGCACCTGGAACTGATGGCTGCAGGTGGGGCATTTGGTGCGGACGGGATTGACCGGCAGTTTGCCCATTTCGATCCAGATGAATTTTTTGCACCCGTCGCAGCGGATGGGCACCTTGTCGCGGACCATGCAAAAGTAGGCGGTGATGTGGGCCTGCGCGGCGAACGCATCGAGGCAGTGGATCTGCTTGCCGTGCAGGAAGCGGTACGTCTCCTCGCTCATGCCGACGATCCGGCCGTTGGCGATGAGTTCGGTCACCACGTGCCGGACATTCTGGTCGATGTTGCGGCTGGGGAATCGGAATTCGTTGGCGGAGAGCGAGGAGAACGGCGCGCGGACGATCATGGGAAAGCCCACGACGC
Source organism: Acidobacteriota bacterium (assembly GCA_029565065.1). GTDB lineage: Bacteria > Acidobacteriota > JAAYUB01 > JAAYUB01 > JAAYUB01 > JAAYUB01. The sequence continues at coordinate 29,739 of JAKQOW010000137.1, forward strand.
CCAGGTCGATGTAGCGCTCGCCGGTCTCGAATTCGCCGCGGGCGTAAGCGGCGATGAAGTTGATGTTGGCGTAGGGCAGATCGAACATCCGGTCCACCCGGATGTCCTTGGCGCGCGGGCTGATCCACTTGGCGTAGTGGTGCTTCACCTCCGGGCCGGTCGGCGCGGGGTGCGGCTTGACGATGTAGATCTTGTCCATCAGTCGCTCAAGACTCATAGGCGGTCCTTGGGGAAGTTTGAAAAAAATTATAACAAATCCGTCCGGCCGGGACAACTGTGCCGACCGGCGCGGGTCACAGTTCCTTTTTTCCAAAGTGGAGGCGGCGGGTGGGGATCGACAGAGACTGCGGCGGCGTGCGCCGGTTGCGGCGCCGGTGGATGAGGAAAAAGGGCAGGGCGATGAGGAGCCCCGCCGCCAGCCCGATCCCCAGCGGCACCGGCTGGAAGTATTCGAACAGAGTGCGCTCCACCGTGGGGTACGGCACGAGGAGCGGCAGGTCGAACAGGGGGAGCGGCTCCGACTCGATGGCCGAGTGGAAGCGGAACACGAGGTCGGCGTCCTGGCCGGCCTGGGGGACGATCTCCCACACCCACAGATCGGTGTTGTCGCGCTCGGGCGACTGGATCTGGCGGAGCTCGAGCCGGTCGGTCCGGTTTTCCAACGCGAAGGAGAGCTGGGGGAAATCTTTCAGGTATTTCAGGAGCAGGGCCAGGTCGGGATCCTGTCGGGGTTCCAGCTCCCGGGCCGGACGCATCACGGCCGTCAGGGTGAGGCGCTGCGGCCGGCCGGCTGCCAGCGTTGCAGGCGCCGTGATCTCGACGGCGCCCAGCGGCAGCTCCTTGAGCCGGACGTCCACGCGGTACGTCTGCCGGTCGGCCAGCCGCTCGCGGCTCACCCGGAAACTCAGCACCTGCCGCGACAGGAGCTTGGACTGGATCACGTTCTTGTCATGCTGCAGCTGGAACATCTCCCGGGCCAGATCCTTGTCCTTGGTGGCCAGGACCTCGAGCTGGCGGATCACCGTCTGCTTTTCGGCCTGAGCGGCGGTCAGGTTCCGGGTCAGCTCCGCCTGGGTGTTCTCGAGCCGCGCGATGGCAGCCTCCATCTCCTGGACGCGGGACTGGTAAGCCCGGTTGCCGGCGGAGAGCTGCGCGTAGGCACCGGCCAGCGTGTCCAGGAGTACGGCGGCCGGCGTCGCCGGTGCCGACTGCAGCCCGGCCTCGGTGCAGGCGGCCCGGATGGCCCGCTCCAGCGTCTGCGCCTCCCCGTCGGTTCGGGCCAGCTGCTTTTTCAGCTCGACCTCGGTGTTCTGCAGCAGGCGGATCCGCTCGCGCAGGTCCTTGCCGGCCGAGTCGAGGACGGTTTTCTCCTGCTGGATGGCGTTGAGCCTGGCCTGCACAGCGTTCTTGTCCCGCTCCAGGGCCGCCAGCCGGCCGGTCAGCTCCTCGACGCGGGCGCCGGCGGACTGGAGGTCGCGCCACAACGCCTTGCCCACCGGATTGGCGCGGGTGATGATCTCGTGCACGCCCTGGTCGGGCATGTCGGCGGTCCGGGCTTCCGCCTCGACGAATCCGGCGTACCGGTCCTCGATGTACTCGCGCTTGGCCGACTCGATCTCGGTGTAGCTCAGACCGGTGGTGAAGAACTTGGCCAGCACCTGATTGAATTCTTCGCCGGGGGGGCGTTCATCCAGCGGCGCGGGGAACTGGAAGCGGATCTCGGCCTGCTGGCGCAGATCCAGGGAGGTGAGCTTGAGGCGCACCTCCCGGCCGCCGAAGTCGACATCGGTGATCCGCACCTGTTGCCCGACGCCGAAGACCGTGGGGCCCTCGCTCTCGGAGGTCAGCCGGTAGCGGCTGCCGGAGACGGACACCTTGATGGTCCCCGCAGGGAGGGGGACTTTCAGGAACAGGGTCTTGTTCTGATATCGCTGGACGTAGGCCGCTTTCCAGGCCGTGCCGGACTGGGCGGCGACCGAACCCGCCGCGGCCAGTCCGATCAGCAGAGCAACCGGTGCGCGGAGCCGAAGGATAGCGTTCACTCGGGGCATTGTATCAAATGGTTTGGGGGATGTTAATGGAAATGATACAATCCGCGGTCTGGAAGGCTAGAAGCATCAAGGTGATGAGATGAACGCGATTCCGGATTCAAACCCTGCGGTCCGGCTGGTGTCCCGAGCGGATTTTCCCAGCCGGTACGGTGATTTCGAGATCTTCGGCTTCGAACATCTGCCCACGGGCGAGCCGTTCGTGGTGCTGGTGCGCGGACCGCTCGACGGCGAGGCGGTGCCGCTGCTCCGCATCCACTCGCAGTGTCTCACCGGCGACGCGCTGGGTTCCCGACGTTGCGACTGCGGCTACCAGCTCCAGACGGCGCTGCGCCTCATCCAGGAATCCGGTTGCGGTCTGCTGATCTACCAGCTCCAGGAGGGGCGCGGGATCGGGATCCTGAACAAGCTGATGAGCTACCAGCTCCAGGACGAGGGCGCCGACACGGTGGAGGCCAACGAGATGCTCGGTTTTGAAGCCGACCTGCGCGAATACGCGGCGTGCGGCGAGATCCTGCACCGCCTGGGGGTGAGCCGGGTGCGGCTGCTCTCCAACAATCCGTCGAAAATCCGCTCGCTGGAGGCGGCGGGGATCCGCGTCACGGATCGCATTCCGCTGGAGATGCCGCCGGACGAGCGCTCCAGCCAGTACCTCAAGACCAAAAAAAACAAGCTGGGCCACCTGCTGGACCAGGTGTGAGGAGGGCGTTCCCGCAGCCGGGACCGCCCGGCCGCGCCGGCCCGCGAGCCGCCGGCGGCCGGGTCTCAGCGCGGGCGCGGGTGGCAGACGAACGCCTTGGGCAGTACCTCGCAGCGCCTGAGGTTGTACGGGAGGGGGAAGTCCTCACCGGGCGGCATGGGGGGGCGGTTGAGCCGGCCGGCCTGGTTGGCCAGCACCGCCGCCAGACTGGCAGGCACGGTCATGCCGTCCACCGTGAGCTTTTCCACGCGGTAGCGGCCCACCCCTTGGTCGGAACGGAAATGGATCTGCGCCTCGTAGCGGTGCTCGCCCGACAGGATCCAGACGAAGGCCCGGTGCAGCGGGGAATCCAGCTTGATCTTCGCGCGCGCCAGGTCGGCGGTCACCTGGGCGTGCACGCGGTCCTTGTCCAGCCGGACCCGCACCTCGCGGGCCGCCGAATAGAACAGTTCGTCCCGGTGCACTTCGATGTAGGCGTTGACTTCGTCTTCCGAAACCCGGAGCGACGCCGGGGGCCGTTTCGATTTGAGCTGAATGATCTTGGCTTCGCAGCGACCGGCCAGCGTCCGGATGTCGGGTCTGGCCGGGGTGGCGGCGAAGAGCGCGACGCCGAGGCTCAGGAGCAGGGCCGCCGCCGCGCCCGTCCACCCCGCTGGTCTCAAAGCTCACCCTCGAGCATGAAGTAAAGTTCGCGGGATTCCTCGAGTTCCTTCAGCGTGCGCGACATGTTCTGGATGAACTCGTCACGGGGCATGGCCCGGTCCGCGGTTTCGCCGCTCAGCGACTGGAGCGACACCACCTTGATTTTCCGCTTCAGGATGAAACTGACGAGCTTCAGGGCGTCCAGCGAGATGGGCACGTCCAGGTTGCCGTTGATGCAGTTGACCACCTCGCGGGCCACGCTGTCCTCCACGGACGAGATCTTCTGCAGCTCCCGGATGACCATCTTGCGGTAAGTGGAGAAGAAGGTCTGGTATTCGACCTTCAGCCGTTCGACGGTGTCGATGATCCGGTTGATCAATGCCTCCACGTTGGTGGATGAGTTCATCCGGAAGCCGCACAGGCAGCGGGGGGACCGCTCCAGGACTTCCGCGGTGGGGAAATCGCATTCCCGCTCCTGGAGCATGGCCATCATCCGGTACAGCGACTTGACGCTGTACGAGTTGATCGTGATCACCCGGGCGAGCCTCGGCAGGTTCTTCCACCACTCGGTTTTCATGAGCAGCGCCAGTTCGCTCTTGTCGGTGAGGCCGTTGAGGTGCCGGTCGTGCACCGCCAGATAGTGCTGCGTGTAAGCTTGTTTGAAGAGCTGGTACTTCTCCTGGTAGTAGGCGCGCCGCCCCGCGTCGATGAGCTTGGTGGGGCGCTCGAAGAAATTGGACAGCTCCAGGCGCAGGTTTTCGATCGCCTGGTCGCCGGTCTTGTCGGAGGTCAGGATGTAGCTTTTCGTGTCCTGGAAGGCCGGCATCCACTGCAGGAATTCGCGGATGTTGCCGATTTCCTTGAGCACCGATTGGAACGCTTTCAGGTTGTTGGAGAAGGTGCGGGCCAGCACGGCCAGGCCGTCGTCCAGGTTGTACTGCTGGTTGACGATGTTCTCGACGATGTTCTCGATGGCCTTGGCGTTGCGGTGGCACGACTGCAGCTCCCGCCACAGCAGGGTGGTGACCATCTCGTTGGGGATCTGCTGCAGCATCTGCTCCAGCGAATTGCACCGCTCGAAATCGAGCCATTCCGGGAGCAGGTTTTTGAGATGCTTGCGCGACTGCGTGATGCCGCCCGTGGCCTCGATCTGGGTGTTGCACAGGATGTAGCCCCACTGCAGCAGCTCCGGCAGGGGGAGCACTTTCTCTTCGATGGCCTGGACCGAGTCGAAGTAGGTCAGGTCGAACTCGCCCGACAGGCTCATGCGGTTGAGCACGTCGAGGTCGGCCTTGTTGCTCTGGAAGATCTTGATCTTCCCCGCCGCCACCAGGGCGATGAGGATGATGTCCACCAGCGACTGGTTCAAGCCGTAGGGCGAGTTGGCGAACGACTTGTAGAAGAAGGCCAGCGGGAAGGTGATCTGCGGGTACGACCCGATCAGGAAGATGACCTCGGCGATGAACTGGGATTCGAGGAAATTGTCGGATTCCGGCTCGAAGCGGTAGGTGTTGCCCGCTTTCTTGACCAGATGGAGAGGGAGGAGGACCTTTTCGGCGAACTCGCGGCCTTCCGGCCGGTCGATGTCCTTGCGGAGGAAGATCTCCGCGGCCTGGGACCGGCTCTTCTCGGCGGCGTCCACGAGTTCGAACTTGGGGTGCAGGGGGTAATACTCGTCGTAGACTTCCACCAGCAACCGCTTCAGGAACTGGTGCAGCTGGTCCGGCTCCGGGCAGCCATCGGCCAGGCACTGAGACGTCTGGTTGTAGTGCAGGATGCCGTCGGCGAAGTACTTTTTCTGCAGGATGGCGCGGATGTCCTCGTCGACCGCGCGGAGGCGGTTCTGGTATTCCTCCTCCATGTCGAAAAAGCGGTAGCGGTGATCTTCCGACGACAGGACGGAGGCCACCGCAAAGCGCTGGATCTCCTCGGGGGTCAGCTGCCCCGGTTGGAGGATCAGCAACTGGGGGTACTGGATGACCAGTTCCCGGATGGTTTTCAGCGGCCACTTCTCGTGGTGGGGCGACAGGATCCAGAGCTGCCAGTCGTAGACCTTGGCCGCGCCGTAGGCGGCGCCGGTTTCGCCCGCGCCGTGCGGCTTGGGCAGCCCTTCGGGGAACGTGTCGCACCAGTCCTCGGTGTCGGTCTTGTCGGCCAGCTCCTGGAGCAGCGACTGGCTGCGGAGCTTGAGGGGCGTCACGTGGAGCTGCTCGTACCGATCGGCCCAGCCGGCGATGCCGCGGCGCGTGGTGCCCCGCCAGATGATGGTGAGCGGCTCGCTGGAGACCGGCTGGGTGTAGTTCTCCCGGGTCAGGTTCATACCGGGCAGCACCTGGATCGCCTTCTGGTAGATCAGGCGTTGGATCTTCTCGTCCAGACCGGCATCCTCTTTGAGCACCTCGTGGATGACGTAGTCGAGGGACGTGTGGTCGAGGGTGACCAGCTGGAACTCCAGGTCTTCCTCCTGCTGGATCTTGCGCAGGCACTGGGGTGCCTGCTCCTCGAAGAAAAGCAGGATCTGGGCGATATCGTCGGGGGTGACGGGCTTGTTCTGGTAATCGGAGAGCAGGAGCGCGTCGATCACGTTCTCGATGGTGGGACGGCATTCCTCGGTGATGCTCAGCAGGAAGACGGCCTTGAGCACCAGGCGGGCGAGCAGCCGCTGGCCCACGGGCAGGTTGGGGATGGTGTCCTTCTGGATGGTCTCGAACGATTGCAGGGCGATCTGCAGCTCGGGCACCTTCTTGAACTCGTGGTACAGCAGGTCGAACACCAGGTCGATGGTGGCCAGGGCCGAGCAGCGGTATCCCAGAATCTTGTTGGCCGTGGAGTAAATAAAGGGGAGCAGGGAGAAGTTCTTGATGTAGCGGTGCAGGTAGAAGCTGACCTGGAACACCACCGGATGGACCGGGTAGAGGTCCAGAAAGAGCTGCTGATCGTGGCGGAAGTAGGGCACGGTCTTCGCCAGGTGGTGGTAGATCTCCAGCAACTGCCGCCGTTGCTGGTCGGTCTTGATGATGATGTTGCGGTTGGCCAGGTCCAGGACGTTGCGCTTGGTGATGTGCTGGATGATGAACGCGCCCGGCAGCTGGTACTCGACGATCTTCTGGTGGATGTTCTGGTAGCGGGAGTTGAACGCGGGCGGGTTGAGCAGGTGGTCGAAGAACGTCGCCACCATGAACACCGGGTACATGCTGGTGGCCAGGGCGATGGTCAGCACGAATTCCAGGTCGCCGGTGATCCGGGTCACGTTGCGGTAGGCGAGGAGCTTTTCGGAGATGTCGTCCAGGAGAATCAGCATCTCCTGGCCTTCGGGGATGAAATCGCAGATGAACCGGATCTGCTCGTCGGAGTCCTCCAGCTCCAGCCAGTGCTCCATGGGCGGCAGCTCGTCGTGGCACGCTTTCCGGTAACTCTCGGCGAAGGCCCGGTAGAACAGCTCCTTGAGGGATTCCTCCTGGCTGGGTTGGCAGTGGATCTCGACGACGAAGTGCTTTCGGTTCAGCCGGGCGATGGCCTGCTGGATCGCCGGGTTCTGGATCAGGCGCCCCGCGTCCGGCTGCTGCAGCACCTCCCGGATCACCGCCAGCGAGTGGGTTTTCCCCACGCCGCGGTCGCCGGACAGGATGAACGATCGGCGCTCCGTGCCCGGCTCCTTGGCCAGTTCCTGGAACAGCGTGATGAAGTTGTGGGTGGATTCGTCGGTGAAGATGTAAGACTGGATGATGTTTTCCAGCGACAGGCCCTCGAGCGAGTAAACCCCGTCGTACGGCTTCAGGGTGATGAAGTCACGAATCTTCTTTCCCTCGATGGAATCGACCGCGGGCTTGTCCATAAGGCACAATTGTATCAACTTAATGCGTTGAAAGGCAAGTTTCTCGGGGTTCGGTGCCGGCGACGAACCAGCTCGTTTCGGGAGTCGGGCAACCGGCTCGGGCCAGGCGTCCCGAGACGGGGCAGACCGTGCCCGCCGTCAGGCCGGGGGGAGGCTCCATGACCAGGGGGGCGACGGGGTACATGTCGCCGGCCCGGCTGAGGAATTCCGTGAAAATGAACAGGGCGCTCTCGCCGCCGCTGAGCGGGAACTCGCGGCGGTCGTCGTAGCCCATCCAGGCGCAGCCGATGAGGTTGCCGGTCAGGCCCACGAACCATCCGTCCCGGGCGGTGCCGGTCTTGGCGGCCATGGGCCAGGTGATGCCCTGCCGGCCGATGTTCTGGGCGGTGCCGCGCGTCACCGCCGCCTGCATCATGTCCAGCACGATGAAGGCCGATTCCGGGCTGAAAACCGCCGGACCGTCGGCCGGCCGGGCTGCCGGACCGGTGCGCCAGGGGCTGGGCGGCAGGCGGCGCCCGCCGTTGAGGAACACGGTGTACGCCGCGGCCACCTCCAGCGGCGAGACGTCCACCGTGCCGAGGGCGGTGGACGGGTAGGGGACGGCCCGGCCGGAGAAGCCGAGCCGGTTGATCGCCTCCGCCACCTGGGGGAAGCCGCCCTGCTGGGCGAACAGGACCGTGGCCGCGTTGAGTGACTTGGCCAGCGCCGACTTCATGGTGACCGCGCCGTGATACTGGTTGCGGTAATTGTGGGGCCGGTAGGCGCGGCCGCCGTACCGGATGGTGCACGGCCGGTCCACCACGACGCTGGCGGCGGTGAGCGCGGGGCCGGACGGCCGGCGGGCCAGGTCCAGCAAACGCGCGAAGATGAACGGCTTGATGACGGAGCCGGCCTGGCGGCGCGCCGATGCGGCCCGGTTGAAGGCGGACGTGGTGTACTCGAGACCGCCGGCCATGGCCAGGATTTCCCCGCTGGCGGCGTCCAGGACCACGAACGCCGCCTGGAAGGAATCCGCCGGCTCGTCCGGATACTTGCCCCGCAGAACGGCGCGGATCCGGCCGGTTCCCTCCGCCAGGGCCGTCTCGGCGACCTGTTGCAGTTCCAGGTTCAGGGAAGCCATCACCACCGGGGCGGTTCCGTCCGACGCCGGGGCGGGGGCGGGCCGGGTGGCCAGGTAATCGAGGAAGTAGGGCGCCTTGACCGCTCCGAGCAGGGTGGTGTTGGCGGCGGGCAGCGGCCGGACGGCGGCGGCGGCGCGCTCGGGGCGCAGGATGAAGCCGGCGTCCTCCATGGCCGCCAGCACCTGGTCGCGCCGACGGCGGGCCTCCGCCGGGTGGCGGAGGGGCTGGGTCTGGTTGGGCGAGCGGATCAGGCCGGCCAGCAGCGCGCATTCGGCCAGGTCCAGGTTCCGGACGCTTTTGCTGCAGTACAATTCGGCCGCTTCAGCCAGGCCGTACACCGAGAACGAGGCGCATTGACCGAGGTACACGTCGTTGGCGTAAATCTCGAACAACTGCTCCTTGGACAGCCGCGTCTCCAGGATCAGGGCGATCATCGCCTCGGAAAACTTGCGGTTGACCGTCCGCTCCGTCGTCAGGAACAGGTTTTTGGACAACTGCTGTGAGATGGTGCTGCCGCCCTCCCGGATGCCGCCGGCCTGGGCGTTCCGGAAGAACGCGCGCAGGATGCCCTGCCAGTCGATGCCGCCGTGCGTGAAGAAGTGCTGGTCCTCGGCGGCGAGGACCGCATAGACCAGGTTCTGGGGCAGCTCGCTGAACGGCACCCGCGCCCGGCGCCGGCCGGCCTGCTGGGCGGCCAGCACCGCCGGCCGGATCAGGAACACCGGCAGGGGCGCGCCGGCGGCCGGGGCGATCCGGGCGATCCGGTCCGCCGCGAACTCCACCCGCACGGGAACCGGCGGCGTCGGCCGCAGATCCGCCCAGTCGCGTTCGTTGGCGATGGTGACGGAACTCCCGTCCCTGGCCATGGTGAACACCGGGGGTCGGTCCAGCCGGGACGACCTGAGGTAACCCCGGCGGTAGAGCAGGTTGGCCAGAGCCGACGCGGTGAGCCGTTGGCCGGGAAAGAGCCGGGTGGGGGCGCTGTAGACGGTGGGGGCCTGGTCCCACGGCCGGACGAGCAGCGCCTTGTCCACGAGGCGGGCATAATGGCTGTACAGGTAGAGACCGGCGCCCGCCGCCACGATCGCGGCAGCCAGAGCCAGCAGGAGGGCGTACTTGATCAGGAGATGCGGTTGGATCTTCAGGATGACGCGCATGATCCGTCCTCGGACTGCTCATCATTCGGCCGGCGGCCGCGGCGATCGCGGAAGAAAGCCTGCAGCAGTTCCCGGCACGCGTCGGCCAAGATCCCGCCCTCCACGGCCAGATCGTGGTTGAAGAGTCCCGGACGACCCAAATCCATCCGGGAGCCGAGCGCTCCCCAGCGGGGGTCGGCGCAGCCGTAGATCACCCGGTGCAGGCGGGCCTGCACGCACGCGCCGACGCACATGGCGCACGGTTCCAGCGTCACCGCCAGCTCGCACCGGGTCAGGCGATGGTTGCCCACTGCCGCGGCGGCGCGGCGGATGGCCAGGATTTCGGCATGGGCGGTGGGATCGCCGAGCTGGATGGTCCGGTTGTGGTCGGCGGCGATGACTCGGCCGTCGAGCACGACGACGCAGCCCACGGGGACCTCGCCCTCCCGGGCGGCCGCTTGGGCCTCGGCCACGGCGGCCGCCATCCACTCAGAACAGCCGCTTTTGGATCTCGGCAATGATCTCTTCCTCCGAACCTTTGCCGCGCGGGGTGGCGGCCAGGTCGATTTCCTTCCGTTCCAGCTTCTTGAGAATGGATCCGGCCCGTTCCAGCACCGCCGGCGGCATGCCCGCCAGCCGGGCCACCTCGATCCCGTAGCTGCGGCTGCCGGTCCCGGGGACCACCTTGCGCAGAAACACGATTTCGCCCATCCCCTCCTTGACCGTGACGCAGTAGTTCTGGATGCCCGGGTAGAGGGCGGCCAGGCGGGTGATCTCGTGGTAGTGGGTGGCGAACAGCGTTCGGGCCCGGTGGGCGGGCGTGTTGTGCAGGTACTCGGCCACGGCCCAGGCAATGGACAGCCCGTCGAAGGTGGCGGTGCCCCGGCCCACCTCGTCGAGCAGGATCAGGCTGCGCGGCGTGCAGGTGTGCAGGATGCCGGCGGTCTCCACCATCTCCACCATGAAGGTGGAGCGTCCGCGGGCCAGGTTGTCGGAGGCGCCCACGCGGGTGAAGATCTGGTCCACCAGGCCGATCCGGGCGGACTCGGCGGGGACGAACGAGCCCAGCTGGGCCAGGATGGCGATGAGCGCGGTCTGGCGCAGGTACGTGCTCTTGCCACCCATGTTGGGCCCGGTGAGGATCACCAGCTGGTGGTCGGTGTCGTTGAGCAGGCCGTCGTTGGGGACGAAGGCGGGCTCGATGTGCTCGATCACGGGATGGCGGCCGCCGGAGATCTGGATGACGGCCGAGTCGTCCACGAGCGGCCGCTGGTAGCGGTGGCGCACCGCGGCCTCGGCCAGCGAGGCCAGCACGTCCACCAGCGCGATCACCTGGGCCGACGCCTTGACCCGGGGGAACTGCTCCATCAGGCGCTGCCGGATGTCCGCATACAGCTCCCGCTCCAGCCGGATGATCCGCTCCTCGGCGGAGAGCACCTTCTCCTCGTACTCCTTCAGCTCCTCGGTGATATAGCGCTCGGCGTTGGCCAGGGTCTGCTTGCGGATGTACGCGGCCGGCACCGCCGCCAGGTTGGTCCGGGTGACTTCGATGTAGTAGCCGAAGACGCGGTTGTAGCCCACCTTCAGGGTGCCGATGCCGGTGCGCTCCCGCTCCTGGGCCTCCAGCCGGGCGATGAAGTGCTTGCCGCCGCGCGAGATCTCGCGCAGCTCGTCCAGCTCGGCGGAGTAGCCGGCCTTGATCACGCCCCCCTCGTTGAGGGTCGGGGGCGGGTCGTCGTGGACGGCGCGCTGGAGCAGGTCGTGGACGTCGGCCAGCGGATCGAACCGCTCGAGGGCGTCCCGGAACACGGGGCTCTCGAGCTGCGCGGCGAGCTCGAGGAACGGCGGGAACTGGCCCAGCGAGGCGCGCAGCGCCAGCAGGTCCCGCGGCCGGGCGATGCCGGCCGAGATCTTGGACAGCAGGCGCTCCACGTCCTGGATCTCGCCCAAGCACGCCTGCAGGCGCTGGCGGAGGTGGTACCCGCCCGCCAGTTCGGCCACGCCGCTCTGGCGCGCCGCGATGCGCCCCGGATCCATCAGCGGCCGCAGGATCCAGTTCCTGAGCATCCGCCCGCCCATGTTCGTGCCGGTGAAGTCCAGCGTGTGCAGCAGGGTATGCTTCGTGCCGCCGTCCAGGGCGCGGACCAGTTCCAGGTTGGTGACGCTCTCGGTGTCCAGCTTGAGGAAGTCCGCCGCCTCGAAGTACTGGAAGGCGAGCAGGTGTTCCAGGGGCAGCTTGTTGGCTTCCTGGACGTAATGCAGCAGGACGCCGGCGGCGCTCACGGCCAGCTCCTTGCCGGCGAGGCCGAATCCGTCGAGGGCGGCCGCATGGAAGCTGTCGAGGAAGACCCGCTGGGCGAAATCGATGTGGAAGAGCCAGTCATCCTGTTCGCTGAGGGCCGACCGGTCCAGGATGGCACCGAACGTCTCGGTCTGGAAGAGGGGCGCATTGGCCTTGGGGAAGAGGATCTCGGAGGGCTGGAAGTGGTTGAGCTCCACCACGAGCCGGGCGGCCGTCTCGCCGTCGGTCTGCTGGGTGACCAGCAGGTCCCCGGTGCTCACGTCGAGGAAGGCGGCGCCGAAGCCATCGCCGCGCTGGAAGACGCAGGCGATGAAATTGTTGTCCTTCGGCTCCAGCATCACGTCCTCGGTGACGGTGCCGGGCGTGATGATCCGGGTGACCTCCCGCTTGACCAGCTTGCCCGGACGGGGCTCCTCGAGCTGATCGCAGATGGCCACCTTGTACCCCTTCTTGATGAGGCGGGCGACGTAGCCGTCCACGGCGTGGTGGGGCACGCCGCACATGGGGACGGGCTGGCCGTGTTTGTCCTTGTTGCGGGAGGTGAGGGTGATCTCGAGCTCCCGGGCGGCGACGACGGCATCCTCGAAGAACATCTCGTAGAAGTCGCCCAGGCGGAACAGGATGATCTTGCCGGGCAGCTTCCGCTTGACGTCGTGGTACTGGCGCATCATCGGGGTCAGGTTGTCGGTCATCGATGGGCGCTCCTGGTTCGCGACTCGCTATTGTACCAGAGCCCCCGGATGAGGGGATGGCCGATTTTTCGGGCCGGGGATTCGGCCCGGGGTCGAGGCGGTCGCCCGGGGCGGGCGCCGGTCGGATCCGGGGCGCCGGAGCCTTGCGGACGGAGGCCGGAAGGGATTTAAAATTTTTTTAATTTCATGTATTTTTTTCTTGGGTTTTCGATCGGAATGTGTATAATTCCTCCGGCGCAGACCCCACCAGGGCACGCCAGACCATTTTTTGTGACGTCCGCGTCAGCTATCAGCCGCCGTGGCCTCACGCACAGGAGAAGTGACATGAAGATCTACGTGGGTAACCTGAGCTACTCGACCAACGAAGACCGGCTCCGCGAAAAGTTCGCGGCGTTCGGTGACGTGGAAGAAGTGGCCATCCCCACCGACCGGGACTCCGGTCGCCCCCGCGGGTTCGGCTTTGTGACCATGCCGAACAACGAACAGGCCTCGGCCGCGATCCAGGCTCTGAACGGAACCGACCTCGACGGTCGCCCCATCAAGGTGAACGAAGCGCAGCCCCGCCGGAATGATGCCGGTCCGCGGCCGCGGCGTTGGTAGTCCCGCCGACACCTTCGATCGTTAATCACCGCAACCGCTAATTAGAATCCGCCGGGGGGCGCAAGCCCCCTCGGCGGGTTTTTGCCTTTAGGCGGCCCCGGCCCCGCGGTTTGCGCCGGCCCGCCGTGCAACTCGACTCCGGCACTCCGGCGGCGGCGCCCGCCCCCGGCCGGGCGCCGGGCCCGCCTGCGTTTCGCTTCGGGAATAATCCGTATGGTCAGCCGGACCGGAGTTCCGGGCCGATCCCGGCCCGCCCGGGGAGGCCGGGCGCTCGCGCCTCAGGTGAAGGCCACGTTGCGCTCGAAATCGGCGGCGCTGGTGGCGGCGCTCTTGGCCGTCTCGAAGTCGATGATGTCGGCCCGGTACAGTTCCATCAGATGCTGGTCGAACGTCTGCATGCCGTACTGGTCGCGACCGGTGGCGATGAAATCCTTGATGCTCCCCTCTTTGTCGGGATTCTCGATGAAATCCTTGATCGTCAGGGTGGTCCGCATGACCTCGAGCACCGCGATCCGGCCCACCTTGTCCTTGCGCCGGAGCAGCCGCTGGGAGACGACCGCGATGAGGGAGTCGGCGAGCCGGAGGCGGACGGTCTTCTGCTCGCTGAGCTCGAACACGCTGACGATGCGCTGGATGGTCTTGGGGGCGTCCATCGTGTGCAGGGTGCTCAGCACCAGGTGGCCGGTCTCGGCTGCCTTCAGGGCGATGTCGATGGTCTCCCGGTCGCGCATCTCGCCCACGAGGATGATGTCGGGATCCTGGCGCAGCGACGCCCGGAGCGCCTTGCCGAAGCTTTCCGTGTCGGAGCCCACCTCGCGCTGGATGATCGACGCCATGTTCTCGCGGTGCAGGTATTCCAGCGGATCCTCGATGGTCACGATCTTGCACGGCTTGGACTGATTGATTTCATCAATCATGGCCGCGAGCGTCGTGGACTTGCCGCTGCCGGTGATCCCCGTCACGAGCACGAGACCGCGCTCCTCCCGGGCGATGGTGCGCACCACCTCGGGCAGCCCCAGCGACTCGATGGTGGGCACGTTGAACGGGATCAGCCGCAGCACGATGGAGAAGGTGCCCCGCTGGCGGCAGATGTTCACCCGGAAGCGGGACACGCCCGGCAGGGAGTAGGAACAATCGGTGTCCTTCAGGTCGAAGATGTAGCGATCGATGTCGTCCGGGTGGACCAGGTTGGTGACGCTGAGGATGTGCCGGGCGATGGCCTCGGTGTCGGCCGGTTTGAGCGCCGGCAGCTGCTTGATGGGGACCACGTGGCCGTGGATGCGGTACTTCCACGGCGAGCCGACGCAGAGGTGGGCGTCCGAGGCCTCCACCTCCAGCGCTTTCTTCAGGACAGCCTTGAACACCTGGACAACGTCTTCCATCGGCGCACCCCCAATTCGGCAATGAAAACGGTTCGAGCCTATGATAGAATAACGCCCCATCTGAAGGGAAGTTTTTTAGGAGGCGGCGCTTGCGTTTCGAGCTCACCGAAGACCAGGAACTGATCCGGAGCACCATCCGCGATTTTGCGGAGCACGAGGTCCGCCCCGGCGCGGCGGCGCGGGACCGCGACAGCGACTTTCCCGCCGACCTGTTAAAGCAGCTCGGCGGCATGGGCTTCATGGGCGCGGTGATCCCGGCCGAATACGACGGGGCCGACATCGATCCGATCGCCTACGCGCTGGTCATCGAGGAGCTGGCGCGGGTCGACGCCTCCCTGGCGGTCACGGTGGCGGTGCACAACTCGGTGGGCGCCTATCCCATCGTGCGATGGGGCACCGACGAGCAGAAGCGCCGGTACCTGCCGCCCATGGCCGCCGGCGAGGCGCTGGGCGCCTTCGCCCTGACCGAGCCGCAGGCCGGCTCGGATGCCGCGAACCTCAAATGCCGCGCCGTCCGCGACGGCGACCGGTACATCGTCAACGGGGTCAAGGCGTGGTGCACCAACGGCCCGGTGGCCGACACTATCGTCCTCATGGCCGTGACCGACCCCGGCCAGGGATCCAAAGGGATCAGCGCCTTCATCCTGGAGGCCGGCACTCCCGGATTCCAGGCCGGCACCGTCGAGGACAAGATGGGGCTCCGCTCCTCGAAGACCTCCGAGCTGGTGCTGGATAACTGCGCCATCCCCGCGGCCAACCGCCTCGGCAACGAGGGCGACGGCCTCAAGGTGGCGCTCTCGGTGCTCTGCGCGTCACGCACCGGCATCGGCGCCCAGGCCGTGGGCATCGCCCAGGGCGCTTTCGAGGAGGCGCTGCGCTACGCCAAGGTCCGCGAGGCCTTTGGCCAGCCGCTGGCCGGCTTTCAGGCGACCCAGTTCAAACTGGCCGATATGGCCACGCGGATCGAAGCCGCCCGGCTGCTGGTGTTGTACGCCGCCAGCCGCAAGGAGGATGTGGACCGCCGGATCTTCCGGTACAGCAGCATGTGCAAGCTGTTCGCCTCCGAGACGGCCAACGAGATCGTGGCTCAGGCCGTCCAGATCCACGGCGGCTACGGATTTTCCCGCGAATACCCGGTGGAGCGGTTCTACCGCGATGCCCGCGTGACCACCATCTACGAGGGGACCAGTGAGATCCAGCGCCTCGTGATCGCCCGTGAGCTGCTGAAGGAGTAGGCGCGTGGACGTCTCCGGCTTTCTGGCCAACGCCAATTGGGGACTGCTTCTGCTGGGCTATCCGGTGCTGCTGCTGGCGCTCACGGTGCACGAGTGCGCCCACGCCTGGACGGCGGACCGGATGGGCGACTCCACGGCGCGGCTGCTGGGGCGGGTGACGCTCAACCCGGTGGCCCACATGGACCTGTTCGGCACGGTGCTCTTCCCCATCATGGCGTTCCTGTACCAGATCCCGCTCATCGGCTGGGCCCGGCCGGTGCCGGTCAATCCGCTGCACCTGCAGCGCCCGTCGCGCGACAACATGCTGATCTCGCTCGCCGGCCCCCTGAGCAACCTGGGCCTGGCCGGCCTGCTGTTCCTCGTCTACGCGGTCCTGAAGCTGTCGGGGGCGGCCTACCGGCTGCCGGAGATGTTCGCCGATCCGCTGCTCATGTTTTTCGTCTACGGCGTCTACATCAATATGATGCTCATGGTGTTCAACTTGCTGCCGGTGCCGCCGCTGGACGGCAGCCACATTGTGGAGCACTTCCTGCCGGCCTCGTTGAAGCCGGTGTACGAACAGATCCAGCCGTTCGGCTTTTTCATCCTGATGCTGCTGTTCATCAGCGGCATTCTCCGCATCGTGATCAGCCCGGTCCTGCACCTGGTCGGGTTGCTGTTCGCCTTCGTGTAGCCATGGACGACCGGGACGAGATGCCACCCGCACTCATTGATCTCGGAGAGAGCCTGCCGGAAGCCGGCGGGACGGCCCCGTCCGGTCCGGCCACTGGCGAAGAACTCCGCGTGGGCGCAAGCGGAGCGCCGGAGTCCGCCGCCGTCGAGGGCGGGGAGCACCCGGCGGCCGATCGCGCGCCGGTTCGAAGCGACATCTCCGCAGCGGGCACACCGGCCGCGGATGCCGGCGCCACGGTGGAACCCGCCATCGAAGACGAGGTCGACCATCAGGCGGAAACTCGAGAACCGTTTCAGCCCGACGGCGCCGCCGACGGAGAGCATCCGGTTTTCGCCGGCGCCGAACCTTCGATCAGCGCCGCAGAAACGGTTGCCCCGGCCGTCATGGAAGATGCGGCGTCCGCCGCGGAGTCATCGGAATCCGGGGAGCCCGGCATCGTGACGGACGGCGCGCCCGCGGCGGACCCGGGTGCGGCGATTCCGCCCGCCGTCAGCGACAGCGAGGCGGCCGCCATGCCAGTCGGAGATGCCGTTCCCCCGGCCATCGCCGGCGGCGAAGAAGGCCGCGGCGAGACCGACGACACGAATCCGCCCGCAGCCGCCGGCGCGGCCGGCCAGGCGGAAGCCGGGCCGAGCGTCCAGCCCACCATCATCGACCGGGGCGAAAGCCACGAGGTGCGGCTGGCCGACTTCGAAGGCCCGCTGGACCTGCTCCTGCACCTGATCCGCAAGGAGCAGGTGGACATCTACGACATCCCCATCGCCCTGATCACCACCCGCTACCTCGAATACATCGAGCTGATGCAGGACCTCAACATCAACCTGGCCGGCGAATTTCTGGAGATGGCGGCCACGCTCATCTACATCAAGTCCCGGATGCTCCTCCCGCCCGAGCCCGGTCCCGAAGGCGATGAGGCGGTCGTGGAGGATCCCCGTCAGGAACTGGTGGAGCGCCTGCTGGAGTACGAGCAGTTCAAGAACGCCGCCCAGGTGCTGTACACCCGGGAGCAGATCGAAACGGGCGTGATGACCGCCGACCGGATCCGGGAGGTGGTTCCGCCCGAGGAGGAGCTGCTCTCCGTGTCGTTGTTCGACCTGATCGCGGCCTACAAGAATGTGCTCCGCCAGCTTGACGAGCGGGCTATCCTGCAGCTGGAGCGGGAAAACGTCACGGTGGCGGAGAAAATCGCCCAGGTGCGGGAGATGCTCGAGCAGAAGAAAAAGCTGCGCTTCACCGACCTGGTGCGCCTCAGCCCGGCGCGCACCCACGTGGTGGTGCTGATGCTGGCCCTGCTTGAACTGGCCCGTATGCGCGACGTGCGTCTCCGCCAGGACGGGCTGTTTTCTGAAATTTGGATCATCCGAAAGGCGGCAGCGCATGAACCCAGTTGAAATGAGAGCGGCCATCGAGGCGATCCTGTTCGTCTCGGACGAGCCGGTGAGTATGGATCAGCTGCAGACGGTGTTCCGCGGCGCCGAGCCCGGGGCCATCGAGTCGGCCCTGAACGAGCTGCAGCGCCGGCACGACGAGCCGGGCAGCGGCGTGATGCTGCGCTTCGTGGCGGGTGGCTGGCAGCTGGCGACGCGGCTGGAGTACCACGAGCAGGCGCGGCGCTTCCTAAAGGAGCGGCCGGCGTGCAAGCTGTCCATGGCCGCGCTGGAAACCCTGGCCATCGTGGCGTACCGGCAGCCCGTGACGGTGCCCGAAATTCTGCAGATCCGCGGGGTGAAATCCTCCGCGGTGATCAAGACCCTGCTGGAGAAGAAGCTCATCATCGCCCGCGGCCGCAAGAAGGTGCTCGGTTCGCCCATGCAGTATGGGACGAGCCGGGAATTCCTGACCTATTTCGGTCTCGGCTCCCTGGAAGAGCTTCCCTCGCTGGAGGAGTTCGAGGACATCTTCGGCGACAAGGCCGACCATGTCCGCCAGAAGGACCTGTTCGATCTCAAGCTCGAGGGGATCCGGACCGTCGGCGCCGCGGCGGCGCCGCCGGAGGAGGACCTGCTCCCCGGCTTCGACGCGGAGGGGTGAGCGCATGGAGCGTGTCCAGAAGATCGTCGCCCGCTGCCTCGGCATGTCGCGGCGCAAGGCGGAGGAGCTGATCCGCGAGGGGCGGGTGGCGGTGAACGGCCGGGTGGTGGCGCTCGGGGCGCAGGCCGACGGGGCCGCCGACCGCGTCACCGTGGACGGCAAGCCTCTCAAGGCCGAGCCGGCCAAGGTGTACCTGCTCCTGAACAAGCCGCGCAACTACCTGTGCACCGTGTCGGACCCCGGCGGCCGCCCCACGGTGCTGGACCTGGTCAAGTCGAAGGTCCCGGTCTATCCCGTGGGCCGGCTGGATTTCGATTCCACCGGCCTGGTGATCCTCACCAACGACGGTGCGGTCGCGTACCGCATCCAGCGGGCCGGCACCCACTGCCCCAAGGTGTACCTGGTCAAGGTGGCGGGCACGCCGGACGAGGCCAAGCTGGACCGCCTCCGCCGGGGGATCACCATCGACGGGGAACGCTTCGCCCCCTGCGAGATCGTCAAGTCCCGCGAGAAGGCTCATTCCTACTCCTGGCTCAAGGTCACCCTGTTCGAGGGACGGAACCGTCAGCTGCGCCGAATGTTCGAATTCATCCACCACCCGGTGTTCCAGCTCAAGCGCGTGGCCATCGGCCCCCTGACCGACGCCGGGCTCCCCGTGGGCTTTTTCCGCCCCCTGACCGACACGGAAGTCAGCCGCCTCCGGTCGCTGCCGGTGGCGGCCGGAAAGGGCCGGCCCCGCCCGAAATAGTTTTCGTGATTCTGGAAAATTTTAATACAATATGAACGACTCCGGTGAGCCGGACCCATTTCATCCTTCGTGGAGGCGCCATGTTGAAAGATGTCGTTCCCGCCCACATCTTCACCATCAAACCCTACCAGCCGGGCAAGCCCATCGCGGAGGTCAAGCGCGAGCTGCACCTCGACGACGTGATCAAGATGGCTTCGAACGAGAATCCGTTGGGCCCGTCGCCGCGGGCGGTGGAAGCCATCCGCCGGAGTCTCGATGACCTGAACTACTATCCGGAGGACAGCGGATTTTATCTGCGCGAGAAACTCAGCCAGAAACTGAAAGTCGGTCCCGAGATGCTGTGCCTGGGCAACGGCTCCTCCGAAATCATCGTCAACGTGGGCCGCGCGCTTCTCAAACCCGGCGACGAGATCCTGACCTCGGAAAAAAGCTTCGTCATGTACTACCTGTGCGGGGCGTACATGGGGAACCCCGTGGTCCGTGTCCCCGTCCGCGAGTACGGCTTCGATCTCGACGCCATGGCGGCGGCGCTGACGCCCCACACCCGGATCGTCTTCATCGCCAATCCGAACAACCCCACCGGGACCTACCTCTCCGAAGCCAGCCTCACCCGGTTTCTGGACAAGGTGCGGCCCGAGACGCTGGTGGTGCTCGACGAGGCCTATTTCGAGTACGTCGACGCCCCGGACTACCCGGACGGACTGAAGCTGCTGGCCCGGTACCCGAACCTGCTGGTGCTGCGCACGTTTTCCAAGATCTACGGCCTGGCGGGGATCCGCGTAGGGTACGGCGTGGGCGCGCCCGAGCTGATCGACATCCTGAACCGGGTGAAGCTCGCGTTCAACGCCAACGCCCTGGGGCAGGAAGCGGCCGTCGCCGCCCTCGACGACGACAACTTCGTCGCCCGGTCGATCCAGAACAACCGGACCGGCCGCGACTTTCTCCAGGACGCCTTCCGGCGGCTGGATGTGCCGTTCGTGCCCAGCGTGACCAACTTCATCATGGTCCTCCTCTCCATCCCCGGCGAGACGCTGTTCGACAAGATGCAGCACCAGGGCGTGCTGGTCCGGCCGCTGCGCGGCTTCGGCGTGCCCGAGGCCATCCGGGTCACGGTGGGGCGGCCGGAGGAGAACGCGCGCTGCCTCGCCGTGTTCGAGTCCGCAATGCGGGAACTGGGTTGCCTCGGAAAATGAAACGACTCATTGTCGCCATCGACGGGCCGTCCGGCTCGGGCAAGAGCACGCTGGGCAAGCGGCTGGCCCGCCGTCTCGGCTACCAGTACATCGACACCGGCGCCATGTACCGGGCGGTCGCCTGGCAGGCCCTGCAAGCGGGGATCGATCTGGACGATCCCGACGCGGTGGCGCGCGTGGCCGGCGCCCTGCGAATCGAGTTGGAGCCGCGGCCCGACGGTGTGGGCGTCCGGGTGGACGGCCGGGACGTGACCGAAGCGATCCGCACCCCCGAGGTGGCCCAGGGGGCGTCCAAGGTGTCGGCGATCCCGGCGGTGCGGCGGGTGCTGGTCCGGATCCAGCAGGAGCTGGGCCGACGCGGCGGCATCGTGATGGACGGGCGCGACATCGGCACGGTGGTGTTCAGCCACGCCGAGGTCAAGGTATACCTCGACGCCTCGGAGGAGGAACGGGCCCGCCGGCGCTGCACCGAGGACGCCGCCCGCGGCGTGAGCACCGACATGGCCGCCACCCGGCAGGCGATTCGGGAGCGGGACCGGCGGGACAAAACCCGCGAAGATTCGCCCCTGCGGTGCGCCGACGACGCCTATTACCTGGACTCCACCGGTCTGACCATCGACGAGGTGCTGGACCGCATCGAGGCGCTGGTGGAGCAGCGGCGGGGGAAACCATGTTCACGGGACTGATCGAGGAAGTGGGCCGGGTGACGGCCGCGGGTGCCCATCAGCTGCAGCTTGCCGCGCCCGGCTGCGCGCCGCGGCTCCGCGTGGGCGACAGCCTGGCCGTCAGCGGCGTGTGCCTGACGGTGACGCGCACGCAGGGCGAGCGCGTCTGGGTGGACATCTCGGCGGAGACGCTGTCCAAGACCAACCTGGGCCGGCTCGCGGCGGGGCAGGCGGTCAACCTGGAGACGGCGCTGACCCTGGAGCGGCCGCTGGGCGGCCACCTGCTCACCGGGCACGTGGACTGCGTGGGCCGCGTCCACGCGGTGGAAAAGGCCGCCGACTCCTGGATGCTGACGGTGGAATTCGGCGCCGGATTCAGCCACCTGGTGGTGGCCCGCGGCGCCATCGCCGTGGACGGCGTCAGCCTCACCGTGGCGGAGCTGGCGGCGCGCGCCGTGCGCATCGCCCTGATCCCCCACACGATCCGGAACACCACCCTGGCCGCCGCCGCGCCGGGGCAGGAAGTGAACCTCGAGTTCGACATCCTGGGCAAATACGTGGCCCGCTGGCTCGAGGTGACCGGCGGCCGCCCCCCCGTTGGATCGGATGACTCCGGCAGCCTGACCATGGACCGCCTGCGCGACCTGCTGTCATAGTAAACAGTGAACAGTGAGGAGTGAAGAGATAGGAGATAGGAGTTGGGATCTCGTGCTCGTAATTCGTAATCGTAATTCGTAATCGTGCTCGTAATCGGAATTCGCAATCGAAATCGTAATTCGTAATATTAATCGTCATCGAGGCTTGAGACTCGGGCCTCGTTCCCATCCTGTCGCTTGTTGCGTGTGATCGGCATTCCGCGCGCCGGTTACGACGCAACCGCCTCCGCTTTGGATCCCGCCGTAGGCCGCGTCCGTCGGACGCGGCTCGCTGAATCCGCATGATTCATGCGGACATATCGCTCGCTCCCGCAGCCCGGCCGCGCCAGCGGCCGAGGCATGTAGCCCGGGCCGAGAGGCCCGGGTGGCCGGATTTTTTTGAGAGACGGGGAAAGCCGCGACAGCGGCGACGGAGAAGGGGCAGAGCCCATGACACGGAGAGAAACTGGATGTCCCCATTCGCCGTACGGTACAGCCATTGATTGGGTCCGAAAATGAAGTCCCCAATCGTCTCCCGGTTGTGTAAAAAAGGTTCTGCAAAAAGAAAAGGGCATGGTATCTCCAGGGTGTTCGGCGAAGAACCCCATATCCAAGCAGGAAGAGCACCATGCCCAAGCGAGATGGTACGGCAAAGGCGGCGGAATGGAAAGAGGCGTTGATCAACGATCGGGATTTTTTGAAGGGGATCGTGACGGAGGTGTTGCAGCAGTTTTTAGAAGCGGAGATGGTGGAGGCGGTGGGGGCGGGGCGGCACGAGCGGACCGGGGAGCGGCAGGGGTATCGATCGGGGTACTACGGGCGGACGCTGGTGACGCGGGTGGGGAAGCTGGAGTTGCGAGTGCCGCAGGACCGGGCGGGACGGTTTTCGACGGAGTTGTTCCAGCGGTATCAGCGCAGTGAGCAGGCGTTGGTGACGGCGCTGGCGGAGATGTACGTGATGGGGGTGTCGACGCGGAAGGTGAAGGCGATCACGGAGGAGTTGTGCGGACACGCGTTTTCGGCGGGGACGATCAGCGAGTTAAACCGGGGGCTGGACGGGGTGCTGACGGCGTTTGCGCGACGGCGGCTGGAGGAGGAGTACCCGTACCTGGTGCTGGACGCGCGGTACGAGAAGGTGCGGGAGGACGGGGTGATCCGGTCGCGGGCGGTGCTGGTGGCGATCGGGATCAACTGGGACGGGCGGCGGAGCGTGTTGGGGGTGGAACTGGCCAACCGGGAGAGCGCGACCAGTTGGCGGGACTTTTTGGTGGATCTGCAGGAGCGGGGCTTGAGCGGGGTGGAGTTCGTGGTGACGGACGATCACGCGGGGCTCAAGCAGGCGGTGCGGGAGATCGTGCCGCGGGCGGTGTGGCAGCGGTGTTACGTGCACTTTCTGCGCAATGCGCTGGATTATCTGCCGCGGCGGGCCGATGACAACTGCCTGCGGGAGCTGCGCTGGCTCTATGACCGGCGGACGCTGGCGGAGGCGCAAGCGGATCTGGCGGGATGGCTGCAGAAGTGGGCGGGCAAGTACCCGCGGTTGTGTGATTGGGTGGAGGCGCACATCGAGGAGACGTTCAGCTTCTACCAGCTGCCGGTGGCCCATCACAAGCACATGAAATCGACCAACATGCTGGAGCGGATCAACGAGGAGATCAAGCGGCGGACCGGGGTGATCCGGATCTTCCCGAACGCGGCCAGTTGCCTGCGGCTGGTGCGGGCGCTGGCGGTGGAGACCCATGAGAACTGGATTGAGGCGATCCGGTACCTGAACATGGAGGAGCTGCGGGAGCACAAGAAGGAGCGGCTCCGCCACGGCGAGGCGGCATGAGCCGGCGACGGCGCGCCGCGTTGCCCCTCCCCCTCGGGGGAGGGGCAACGCCAGGAGAAGCCTTGGAGTTACCCCCTACCTTTTTGCAGAAGATACTTGACACAACTTT
>JAKQOW010000167.1 GCA_029565065.1 Acidobacteriota bacterium
GCAATGGTCAGGCCCGTCGTCTCGCTTTGGGTGTCGATATACAGATAACTGCCGTTCTCGACGAGGGTGTCGCCGGCCGTGCTGCCCAGCACGTCGCCGCTGCCTCTGATGTAAAACACGCTTCTGTTCTTGAGCACCGTCTTGCCGGAGTACGCGTTTTGGTTCTGGGGGATCACCGCCGACACGCTTCTGCTGGGGTTGCACACCGTCAGCCCGAACCCGTTGCCGCCGTCCGACACCGGCTGCTCGAAATAAACGTAGCCGTTCGTGAGGGTGATGAACTGGTCGTCGGCCAGCGTCACCGGCACCCTGATCCGGTTATAACGGGTGGCGGCCGGGCCGGGGATCTCGATCCCGCCGCGGCCGAGCGTGAGACTGCCGCCCCCGCCGATGTTATCAAAGTGGAAGTCGCTGCTGGGCCAGTTGATGACCACCTTATAGAACGAGGCCGCCACGTCGACGCCGGCCGGACCGGCGCCGGTGCCGAAGACCGCCCGTTCATTGCCATTGTACGCCGGCAAGGTGTCGCCCGCCCAGTTCTCCTTGGTGGACATCAGGGTGTCGGCCCCTCCTTGGTCCCAGACGACGTCCGTGTAGGCGACCGCAGGGTCTTCGGTCACTTCGAGCAGGCCCCCGCCGCTGAAAAAGTCGTCGTTGATGTGCGCCGCGCCGCTGCCGGTCGCGCCCCACGTGCCGGATGCCTGCTGCGCGCCGTCGATGTAGAAGCGCGCGACGGTCTCGGTGACGCCCGCGCGGACGTCGATCTTGCCGTTCGCCAAGACGCCGCCCGTGAAGACGTTGATCTCCGACGTGTCGGGCAGGCCTGCGCCGTTGTTCAGGGTCAGGGTGCCGCCGGGCAGGATCCGGACCGCCGGGATCGCCCCGAAACCGCCGGCGCTGCCGTCCGCGTTGCCGAGCGCCAGCGTGCCCGCCGCGACCGTGACCCGGCCCGAGGTCGTCATCGGCGTGAGGTTGGTCAGGGTCAGCGTGCTGGCGCCGGTCTTGTAGAGGCTGACCGCGCCGGCGATGTCGCCCCGGAACGTGGAGTTTTGCTTCTGGACCACGGTCAGGACCGCAGGGACCGCGCTGGTGATGACGTGGGTGCCGGACGGTTGCACGACAGATTCGAGCGGGCCGACCGTCTGGCAGAGGCCGTTGAGGTCGAACAGGCTCGTGTCCTTGTTCCACCAGCTTACGCCGAACCGCAAGATGCCGTAGGGTGCCAGCGCGTTGGGCGCGGTCGCCAGCACCGTGCTGCCGGCGTAAGTATGGAGGGCGGCGTAGGTGTTGCCGGACTCGGCGAGCACCACCCTGCCCCCGTAGGAGGTGTAGAAGCCCGCGCCGTTGCCCAGGAACAGCGGCCGGTTCGTGACGACGATTTCCGCGCCGGGCGACGCCTCTAAGGTGAAGGTCCCGGTCGTGTCGGGCGAGATGACGCCCCCCCTTAGGATGAGCGCGTTTTCATAGACGCGCATGCGGAAGCCACTTGACGCCGCATAGATGGGGACGCTGAGCGTGTTGGTGCCGCTGTAGCTCTTCAGACAAGGATGATAGTTCGGGGCACCGTCCGAGCCGAGCAGGGTGAGCGGTTCGCCGAGCGTGATGCCGCCGCGTATCTCAAGCCACGTTTCGTTCGGGCCGTACACCGTCGTCCCGGCCGCAGGGCTGCCGAGCGCGGTGGGGGAAGAGACCACGAGGCGCGCCCGGTTGGTTACGACAACGGGGCCCTCGAAGGTGTTGTCGCCGGAGAGCGTGAACGTGACGGCGGACGCAGTATTGCCCTCGAACCGCAGCCCGCCGGGGCCGCTGATCGCGCCGCTGATCGCGAGTGTCCCGTTGGAGCCCAGGCACTGGCAGTC
>JAKQOW010000179.1 GCA_029565065.1 Acidobacteriota bacterium
GCGGTTGGAAGATAGGAGATAGGAGATAGGAGTTACGAGTTTTTCGTGATCGTAATCGTAATTCGTCATCGTGATCGTAATCGGGGCTCGAGGCTAGAGACTCGAGGCTCGTTCCCGTAACGCGGACAACGGGTCTCGAGGTTCGGGGCTCGGACCTCGCTCCTGACGCTCAACGATCAACCATCAACCATCAACTGACTCGAACTACGGATCCGGGTTCCGGGACCTAGGTTCTGGGTCCTAGATTGTGGATCCCAGTTCCCAGCATCCAGGTCCTGTCCCTCCTGTTCACCCATTCACCGATTCACCGACTCACCGTTCCTCTGCTCGTGGCACGATCCACCGGTCGGCAACGTGGAGGTACCGCGAGCGGCAGCGAGCGGCGCGAAAGCCCAATCGGCACGCCCTGCTCCAGGCGCCCAACCACTCTGTTCCTGCCGCTTGAATGCTTCCGGGATCAACGGGCCAACCATCGCCGCGGGTTCGGCAACGGCGCCTCAGGTCGCGTGACACGCACGGCCGCTACCGTGATGGAATGGTGTCGCGGCGTCGGGACATCGAGGCGGCTGGCCCCACGCGCCGCTCGCAGCCGCTCGCGGTACCTCCCGCCCGCCGGCTGTTTGATCTTGCTCATGGCTTCAGTAAAAAATCCTGCCAAAAAATTGACAGAAAATCGAGAGTTACTGAGTAATCGTGCTCGAGACTCGAGGATCGATCCCGACGCGCACCGAACGGAACCAAGGCGGCATCATGCCGCCGTACACCAGACCGTCATGCTGTTTCACGATGGATCGCGGCCAGGCAGCGGGCCGCCTCCGGCAGGACGCGGCCAACTCCCGATCCGATTGCGATTCTCGATTACGATCACGATTACGATTACGATTACGATTACGATTACGAATTACGAGTTGAGGGGGAGGCGGCCGGTGAGGCGGAGGTGGGCGTAGAGCAGGGTGCCGCCCGTGACGGCGACGGGGAGGCAAATGAAGTTCAGCAGCGGGATCCAGAGCATCGCCGCCGTGGCCGCGCCCAGGCCCATCGTCACGGCCTTGTGCCGCCAGACCACGCGATACTTGTCCGTCCAGCGGAGGCGGTCGCGGGTCAGCGGGCCGTCCAGCATCTCGCGGGCCAGGAAGAACGCCGACGCCACCGAACTCCCCGCCATGAACAGCGCCTGGCCCGCCGCCGGGATCAGGTTGAGCAGGAGCAGCAGGCCCATCACCGCCAGGTACAGGGCGAAGTTCAGCAGGGAATGCCAGATGGAGACGCTGACCTGCCGGAAGAACACCGGCCAGGCGAATCCTTCGGGACGCGGTCCCAGGGTCAGCTCCTCCACCCGCTCCGACAGGTAATCCAGAAACGGGGTCAGGACGAGTCCCGCCACACCGTAGATGCAAATGACGCCCAGCGCGATCAGGAAGAGCGCCACGAACGCCACTCCAGCCAGCCACATGCCGGTGAGGAGCATGTCGCCGAAACCGATTCCCGCCGGCCGTGCCCAGAACGTTCCCACCAGTTCCGGCGCCCAGA
Organism: Acidobacteriota bacterium; assembly: GCA_029565065.1. Lineage (GTDB taxonomy): Bacteria > Acidobacteriota > JAAYUB01 > JAAYUB01 > JAAYUB01 > JAAYUB01. Next base: position 1,531 of record JAKQOW010000179.1, read on the forward strand.
TCAGCGCCGCCGCCACCACGAGCAGGACCAGGACCATGTTAAGGGCCGCCGGGACGATGATCTGCAGCAGCAGCCGGGGATGGGTGAGGAGGAGGCGCAGGCCGCGCCATGGCGCCCCGAAGCCAAAGAGGAAGCGGCGGAGCGCGCCGCGGTCCAGCGGGTCGGTGGACTCCGGACGCGGAACCGGGGCAGGGGCTGGAGACTGAGTCGGTGGCTGCATGGTCACGGCTTTTTCCCGGTCGATTGTAGACGCACCGGCGCCGGGGATCAAGACCCTCCCGCTTCGGGAAACTCTTGGCGCCGTTCGGCGCATCCCGTATAATCCGGCCATGGCCCGCACGCCGTCAACCCAGGACTGACCGGCATGACCGCCGATGCCCCGCAACCGAACGCTCCGGTGCCGGATTCCCGCCGTCCCGAGACGCTGGGTGACCGGCTGTTCCGGCGTGTGGGCGCGCCGCTGATTGCCGGTTACATCCGGGCGCTGGCGGCCACCCAGCGGCTGCGGATCAAGGGGCTGGAGCATTTCGACGCGGCCAAGGCGTCCGGACGCCCCATCGTGTTCGCATTCTGGCACGAGGACCTGTTCAATACCGAGATCGTCAACCTGCGGTTCGGGCCGAAAGGCCGCGTGGCCGTCATGATCAGCCGCTCCCGCGACGGCGAGATGCTGGCCCGGGTGATGGAGCGCCTGGGTCTGGTGGCGGTTCGGGGGTCGTCCAGCCGCGGGGCGGTGGGCGGGCTCGTCGAGCTGAAGCACTGGCTGGCCAGGCCGCCCGATCCGCATCCCCGCTGCGCCGCGCTGGCCCTGGACGGGCCCCGGGGACCCCGGCGGGTGGGGAAGCCGGGTGCGGCGCTGCTGGCGCGGCGCGCCGGGGCGATGGTGGTGACGCTGGGATTCGATCCGCGCCCGCGGATCACCTTCAACTCGTGGGACCGGACCCGCCTCCCGTGGCCGTTCGGGCGGTTCGTCGTCCGGGCGGCGATTCTGGACACAAGCGATTGGGGCGAGGATGACACGGCCAACCTGGCGCTGATGACGGCGCACCTGGAGCCGGCGGACTCGGCCGGCGGGCCAGGGGATGACCGCGCACACTGAGTCGGGAGAGTGGCAGCATGGAGGCCATCGGAGGAGCGGTGATCGGTGGCGGCGCGGTCGGTTGCGCCGTAGCGTGGGAACTGGCGAAATCAGGCCTCACGGATCTCTTCCTGTTCGAGCGGCTGGACAGCGTGGGGGAAGCCCAATCGGGCCGCAATTCCGGCGTCATCCACGCCGGGATCTATTACGCGGCCGGGTCGGTCAAAGCCACCCTGTGTCTCGAGGCCAACGGTCTCATGTACGAATTCTGCCGCCGCCATGGCGTGCCGCACGCCCCGGTGGGCAAACTCGTGGTGGCCGCCTCGACCGACGAACTGCCCGGATTGGAAGCGGTTTGCGCCCAGGCGGCGGCCAACGGAGTGCCGGGAGCGCGCCGGCTGGACCGGGCCGGTGTCCGGGCCCTGGAGCCCAATGTGGACGTTCCGGCGGCGCTCCACACGCCCACCACCGGCATCGTGGACGCCGCCGCGTACACCCGCACCCTGGCCCGGCTGGCCCGGGGAGCGGGCGCCCAGGTGGTGACGGGATTCGACGTCGTAGCCGTAGAGCCGCGCGGGGGCGTTTTCGAGATCACCGGGCGGCGGGGCGGGCGCGAGGAGACCGTGGCCGCCGAAGTCGTGGTCAACGCGGCGGGATTGTATGCCCACACCATCGCCCGGATGGTCAATCCCGATTGGGGCTTCCGGCCGGTGCCGCTGCGAGGAGAATACTACAAATTCAACCGCCGCCGGCGCACCGATATCTGGCTCAACGGACTGAACGTCTATCCGGTTCCCCAGCCCCTGCGGCTCGGTGACGAGCGGCTCAGCATGGTGGGCATTCACCTGACGCCCACATTCGGGCTGGGCCGCGACGGCCGCGTGGCGGTGGGCGACACGGTCACCGTCGGCCCGGAATTCGGTCCCGCCGCCGGGCCGGAGGATTACGGGGGAGAGCGGCAGCCGGCCGGACACTTTCTGGAACAGGCCGGCCGTTACTTCCCCAACCTTCGGTTGGAGGACCTGGAATTGGATTTCACCGGGATCATGGTCCACCTGCCGGGCGAACGGGATTTCATCATCCGGCGCGACCCGCGGCACGGAGATTGTATCCATCTTCTGGGGATCGACTCCCCCGGCCTGACGTGCTCGCTGGCCATCGCCCGCCGGGTGCGCGGCCTCCTGACGGGATCGAACGGCTGATGGTCGGCGGCGGCAGGTTGCCGGTCGACCGGCAGGGTGACCGATGTCAAGAGGGGGGACGACTCAGTGCTTCGGGCCGGCCTTGGCCACGCCGGCGGGGCACCGGGCCTTGTATTTCTTGAAATTCTCCGCGAACCGGAAGGCCAGGGCGCGGTAGCACTTCGCGTATGCGTCCTTGCCGCGCCAGGCCCGCTCGGGATGCAGCAGATCCTCGGGCACGTTGGGGCAGGCGAGGGGGACGGAGAATCCGAACACGGGGTCCTTGCGATACTTGACTTTGTCGAGCGCGCCGTCGAGGGCCGCCTGCAGCAGGGCGCGGGAGTGGTGGAGACCGATGCGCTTGCCCGACCCGAGCCGGCCCACCCAGCCGGTGTTCAGCAGCCAGCAGTTGATGCCGTGGCGGATGATCTTGCGCAGTAGCAGGTCGGCGTAAACGCCGGGCGGCAGGACCATGGACGGGGCGCCGAAGCAGGGGCTGAAGACGGCTTCCGGTTCCGCGCCTTTGCCGGCCTTGGTGGTGCCGATCCGGGCCGAATAGCCGGAGATGAACTGGTAAACCGCCTGCTCGGGGGTGAGCCGGGCGATGGGCGGCATGACGCCCGAGGCGTCGCCGACGAGCAGCACGATGTGCCGGGGGTGCCCTGCCGGCTGTTCGGGCACCGCCTGATCGAGGAACGCCAGGGGGCAGGCACAGCGCGCGTTGTCGGTGCGGGACACGTCGCCGAGGTCGGGGATCCGGCTCAGCGGATCGTATGCGACATTCTCCAGGATGCTGCCGAACCGGCGGGTGGCGGGGTGGAGCTGCGGCGCGGCGGCCGCGGTGAGACCGGCCACCCGGGCATAGCAGCCGTGCTCCAGATTGAAGACCCCCTCGTCGCTCCAGCCGTGCGCGTCGTCGCCGAGCAGGCGGCGACGCGGGTCGGCGGCCAGCGAGGTCTTGCCGGTGCCCGGCAGGCCGAAGAGCAGCGCCGGATCCCCCTCGGGACCGACGTTGGCCGCGCAGTTCAGGGTCAGGACGCCGTCCAGGGGCAGCATGTAGTTCAGGTAGGTGATGACCGCCCGCTTGATCTCGCCAGCATAGGCCGTGTTGCCGATGAGGGCCAGCCTCTGGCCGAGGCTAAGGGCGACAAAGGTCTGCGACGCTGCGCCGTCGATCTCCGGCGAGCCCTGGAACGAGGGGACGCACAGGACGGTGAAGTCGGGCGTAAAGTCGCGCTGCGCGTCGAGCGTATAGGCGGGGCGGAACAGATGGCGGGCGAACAGGCTGTGCCAGGCCAGCTCGGTGATCACGCGGACGGCCACGCGTCGACCGGGATCGACGCCCGCGTAGACGTCCTGGACGAACACGTCCCGGTCCATCAGGTAGGCGTGCAGCCGGTTCAGGAGGCCGCTGAATTTCGCCGGGCTGAACGGCCGATTGTGCTGGCCCCACCCGATGTGGTTTTCGGTGGACGCTTCGCGGGTGATGAACGCGTCATTGGGCGACCGGTCCGTGTGCCGGCCGGTGTCCACCAGGACAGGCCCGTCGGCGGCCAGCCGGCCCTCGCCGCGGAACACGATCTCTTCGCACAGCGCCGGGACCGGCAAATTCCAGTAGACCCGGTGGAGCTTGGGGAACCCCTGGTGCTTCAGGGTGAAGGAGCTGGCCCGCTCCTGGGCAATGCTCTGCGCCGGCGTTTTGATCTCAAGGAAGTGCTTCATGACCAGTCTTTGACGATTTTTCGGTCACCGATGTACAGTTCGCTCGGCGCGTTGGGATCCAGAGCCCATTTGATCCGTTCGACGCCCTCGGTGACGTCCTTGACGGAGCCGCAGTAGCTCAGGCGGAGGTGGCCTTCCATGCCGAACTCTCGCCCGGGCACGGTCACGACCAGGACCTTCTCCAGCAGGAAACTGGACAGCTCCACCGAGTTGCGATTGAAGGCGGAGAAATCCGGCAGGCAGTAGAACGTTCCCTCGGGCTTGATGAGGCGGACGCCATCGAACGCGTCGAACTCCCTGGCCATCACGTCACGGTTGTTCTGGAGCGTCAGGCGGAGGCTCTCGACGCAGCTCTGGGAGCCGGTCAGGGCGCCCACGGAGGCGTGCTGGGAGATGGTGGCGGGGCACGACGTGGTCTGACCCTGCACGTTGACCATCACCGAGACGATCGCGCGCGGCGCGATGGTCCAGCCGATGCGGAAGCCGGTCATGGCGTACAGCTTGGACACGCCGTTGATCACGATGACCTTGGAGCTTTCCAGGTCCTCCTTGGCCCACTGGTAGGCGTTCGCGGCCCGCTTCCCATCGAACACCAGCTGGTGGTAGATGTCGTCCATGATGACATAGATGTTCTTCTTCTCGCAGAACTGGACGATCTGGGCGATCAACTCCTCGGAGTAGACGGCGCCGGAAGGGTTGTTGGGGCTGTTGATGATGATGGCTTTCGTGTAGGCCGTCACCGCGCGGGTGATCTCGTCGAAGCGGGGCTCGAAGCCGCCGTCTTCCGGCTTGACGATTACAGGGACGCCGTACACCATCTTGACCATGTCCGGATAGCTGACCCAGTAGGGGGCCAGGATGATCACCTCATCCTGCGGGTTGAGCAAGGTGAACAGCAGCACAGAGAGCGACTGCTTGGCGCCGCCGGATACGATGACGTTCTCGGGCGCGACGGTCCGGTTGTAATGCTGTTCGGTGTAGCCGATGACCGCCCGCTTGAGTTCCGGAATCCCGCTGGTGGGCGTGTACCGCACTTCACCGGTGTTGAGCTGGGCGACGGAGGCGCGGATGGCCTCGACGGGCACCTTGCTCTTGGGCTCACCGGCGCCTAGATGGATCACCGGTTCCCCCTTCGCCTGGAGCACCCGGGCGGCCTGGTTCAGTTTCAGGGTCGGCGACTCGGCGATGGAACGGGCCAATTGACTGATGCTCATGATCGACAGGTCCTCCTCGAACTGCCGCGGAACCGGTCGGGTGGAATCAGCCGATCCGGCCCGCCATGATGGGGAAAGAGTCTTTCATGTTATACCCCGCCCGAAGGATGTGTCAACCGCACAATGGGCAATTGTTTAACAATATTGGAATGGCACCATCTCGATTCCCATATTTTTCTTGCAGGTATACCTAAGAATCTGTTAGATTTAATCTGACACATTTTATTGTGTGTCGTGTATTCTGACTGAGGGTGTGCACGCATGAAGATCAAAACGCTGGCTGTGTGTATCTTGTTGGTGGCAACCGGGGCCGCGTGGGCCGCTGACAGCCCGGGCGATTCCATGACTGTCGGCCGGTACACCGAGCTGCTGGTCCCCGCACTGGGGCTGGAGAGCCGGCTTCCCCCCACTTACAAGGACCTGGGCGCCGCCGAAGCCTGCCAGGTGAGGCGGAGCGTTCTGGTCGCCCACGGCCTTGAGGCTTTCACCCGCGCCGATTGCTCCCAGTGCGTCACTCGTTGCCTGCTGGCGGAGGTGACCTTCGAGCTGGTGCGGCGGCAGTACAACTTCACGGCCGTCACGTGCGAGGACAAGATCCGTCTCCTGGCCGAGGCGGGCCTGGTGACCGCCGGCGAGCCCGGAGAGTGCCTGCCGGCCAATGACGTGCTCCGGTTGATGCAGTTGCCCGCGTTCACCGCCGCGGTGGCCGCCTACGCCGCGGGCAAGCCCATGGGCACCCAGCCGAACGACCTGCTGACGGACCCCTTCGGCAATTACCGGCTGAAGAATGTCACCGAAGAGACCGCCAGCCCCGTTTATCCTTCCCGGAAAAAGTGAGTCGGTTTGGGAACCGACAGAGTCGATCACACGGAGGTTGCGCTCGTGAGACGGATATTCATTGGACTGATCATGGGCCTGGCACTGATGCCGGCGGGCGTGGTTACCGCCGCGACACCCGCCAAGGGCTTCAAGCTGAGCGTGGCGGTGATGCCCCAGTACGACGACAACGTGTACTACAGCCCGAACGGCACCGAGGTCAGCACGTGGGTGTTCACCATCGCGCCGGAACTGGAGTGGAGCAAGGAGGGGGCCCGGTCGTTCTTCAACATCGGCTACCGCGGCCAGGGCGACCTCTACCTGGACACCGAGTCCGAAATTCCCGGCCAGGAACTGGACAGCTCCGATATCTACAACAACTATCTCAAGTTCAACTTCGGCTACCGGCTCAGCGACCACGTGCTGTTCCGCCTGCGGGATAACCTGGACAACACGAACCGCCCCGATTTCCGCCTCGTGGACGAGATGGTGTACGGACGGTTCATCCAGAACGACCTGCTGGCGGACCTGGTTTTCAAGACCACCGATCATGTGGAGCTTTCCGTGGGCTACGGCAACACCGTCATCGATTACTACCGCGACGATGACAGCGTCGATCACGATTTCATCAACTCCCAGGGGCACCAGTTCAATGCGGGGTTGTACTACCACTTCAACACCCGCACCAAGGCCGGTTTCATCTACCGGTACTATGACCGCAACTTCCCCGACGCGGATTACATGGATTACACCGACAACACCTTCGGCGGCGTCATCGAACGGCAGTTTTCCGACGCCTGGAGCCTGAATGGCGAAATCGGCGCCCAGGACCGCGACGTCGATGGCGGCACCTGGAGCAGCGGCACCAACCTGTACTACAACTTCGGCGTCCAGATGCAGCGCGAGCGCTCCAGCCTGAACGTGACCGTGGGCCGGGAACGCAGCCAGGCGCCCAACTACAGTGCGGACTTCTATACGGATTACTACCTGCAGGGCCGGGGCAACTGGCTGATGACCGCCCGGGACAACCTGTTCCTGGAGTTCGGCCTGCGCTGGAACGATTTTGAGGTCCTGTCCGCCGATGACCTGGCCGATGACCGCGAGGACGATTACCAGTTCATCGGCGTCGGCTATGCCCGCGAGATGCAGGACCGCTGGTTCATCGAATCCCACTACCGGTTCATGAACCGCGGCTCCAACAATGCCGATTACGAGTTCGGCAAGAACGTATTCTCGGTGGGTGTCCGGTACGTGATCTTCTAGGCGCCGGGCGGACGGCCCGGAACCCCGCCGGGTGCCGCCGCGCCCGCTGTCACCAGCGGTGGATGTATGGTCACATTATTTCCACGTTCGTATCGAGCCGTTGCGGCCGCCGGTTGTGCGCTGGCGTGGATCGTCACGGCGGTCTGGGCAGGTGCGGCCGAAACGTATCATCTCGGGATCGGCGACGTGCTGAAAATCGAGGTGGTGGGTGAAGCCGATCTGACCGGGGTGTTCCCCGTCAGCCCGCGCGGCACGGTCACCCTGAAGCTGGCCGGCGAGATTGAAGTGGGGGGGCTGACCCTCACTGAAGCCCGGGACAAACTCCGGGCGGTGCTTGAGCGGGACTACCTGCTGAATCCCACGGTCAAGGTCGAGATCCAGGAGTACAAGAGCAAAAAGATCCTGGTGCTGGGCGAGGTGCGCAAGCCCGGCGAATATTTCCTCCGGCAGGATGCGACCAACATCCTGGAAGTCCTGTCGCTCGTCGGCGGGATGACCGAAAACGCCGCGTCGGACGCCATCCTGTTCCGGCGGGCCGCCGAGCCCGCGGCCGATGGCGAGGGGCGCACGAAATTCACGATCAGCCTCCAGGACGTGCTCAGCGGCCGGCAGGATCCGGACGCTCTGCCCATCCTGCCCGACGACATCATCAACGTGCCGTCCCGTAAATCCGACACACAGTCCTACCAGGTCTACATCGAGGGGAAGGTGAAATCACCGGGGGCGTATGACTTCCGGCCGGGCATGACCGTGTACGAGCTGTGCCTGATGGCCGGCGGCTTCCTGCCGTTCGCGGCGGAGAACCGCGCCGAGGTGATCCGGCTGGACGGTGAGACGGTCACGCGGCTCAAGATCAACATCAAAAAAATCAAGAAAGGCGAGATCCATGATGTCCCCCTCGTCCCGGGGGACAAGGTCATTGTCCCGGAAAGCTGGTTCTGAGCGGTTCGCGGCATGAAACGGCACTGGCGCTCCACCGCGGCACGGGGAACTGCGTTGGCCGTGCTGCTGACGGCGCCGCTGTACTTCGGCGGCGTGACCCCGGGCTACACCCTGCTGGCGGCGGGCCTGCTGGCGGCAGCCGCTGCCCTGGCGTTCGCGCCCGTTGGAAGGGCGGTGGAGGCGGCGTGCCCGCGACGCCTGGCGCTGGCCGTCTGCCTGGCCGTCGGGGCGCTCGCGGCCGCCGGATTGTTCAGCGAGTACCGGCGGATGTCGCTGGAGAGCTTCCTTTACTGGTCGGGCCTGGGGCTGGTCTTCTTCCTGAGCGCGGCCCTGTTCAACGACCTGAAGCGGTGGCGCGGGCTGGCCGTCGGCCTGGTGACGCTGGCTGCCGCCGTCGCCCTGTGGGGCCTGTTGAACTGGCTGCTCGACGTGCGCCAGGTGTGGGGCGAGGCGGTGGGGCTTGATCGAGGGGGTGCGCACGGCACCTTCATCAACCGCAACCATTTCGCCGGCTATCTCACGCTGCTCTTCCCGTTCGGGCTGGTCCTGTTCCTGCGCGCCCGGTCGCTGTCCGGGAAGATCGCGCTGGCGGTGGCCAACTGCCTGATCGCGGCGGGCGTGGCCTTCTCCCTGTCACGCGGCGCCTGGCTGGGATTGCTCGCCTCGGTGGGGGTGATGGGATTGCTGCGGCTGGATCAACGGTCCCGCCGCGGCCGGGTGTTCTGGCTGGGCGTACTGCTCTTTGTGATCATCGGCGGCGTGCTGATTCAGCTGGGCCTGGAACCGCTGGATTGGCGGCTGGGCCAGTCGTCCACCGAAGCCCAGCTGGCCAGCATCGGCGGCCGGATGGTGATTTGGCGGTCGGCGGCGGCCATGTTCCTGGCTCACCCCGTTCTGGGTTGCGGACCGGGCACTTTCGGGTGGATGTTCCCCATGTACCGCGCGCCCGGAGCCAACAGCCAGGCCTGGTTCGCGCACAGCGACTACCTGCAGGTTTTGGCGGAAGCCGGGTTGGTAGGCGCCGCGGCGGTCATCGGCCTCGTCGCGGTGCTGGCCGGACTGCTGCTGTCCGGCATGCGCGCGTCCCGCCGGCCGGTCAAGCAGAGCCTGTTTCTGGCCACCCAGGGGGCGTTCGTCGCTGTCCTGGTTGAGGTCTCGTTCGATTTCCACATGCACATCCTGGCCTGCGCCTATACGCTGGCGGCGCTGCTGGGCGCCGCCGTGGCCAACCGGTCGGGCGAGACGGTCCGGCTTCATGCGGTCTGCTTCGCGCCGGTCCTGCTCCTGCTGCCCGCGGCTGCCTGGCTCGGGCTGGCCAATCTGAAGCTGGAGGAGAGCCGCCTGCTGGCCGTGCTGGAGCGGGAGACGCCGTCGGTGGAGGCCCTCGCCGTCGCGCGGCGCGTGGATCCGGACAACGCCGAGGCGCATTTCGAATGGGGCGAGCGCTGGGCGCTGCGCGCGCGGTTCGGGTTGAACCGCAGCCGCGCCTTCGAGCCGGCGTGGCAGGGCTACCTGGAGGCCCTCCGCGCGTTTCCGCTCGACGGACGCGCCTGGCTCCGGGCCGGGATGCTGGCGGAGGCCGCGGCCGGACTGCACCGCGCGCCGCTCGGCGGCGCCGAGATGGCGCCGGTGCTGGAACGCCTGGCGGACATGGAACGGCGGTGGGATCCGCGCCGAGGCGGCGACCTGGATCCGTGGCGCTACTACCGGCGGGCCCTGGAGCTGGATCCGAACAACCCGTATTATCACGACATCGCCGCAATCCATTTCCTGCGCCGCGGCGACCGCGCTGCGGCCGAGCGGCACGTGGAGCGCGCCGTAGCCCTGTTGCCGGATCTCGGTTACCACCAGCCGCTCCGGCCGTTCTTCGGCGAGGCGGCCTTCCGGGAGCTGGCCCGGCGCGGCTTGCGGTCCGCCCTGCAATGGACGTCCGATCCTGCCGGGATCCATCTGACGCTGGGGCTCTGGGCGCTCGACTCAGGACGGCCGGGCGAGGCCGCCGGCCACCTCGAGATGCTGAAACGTCGCGGCCCGGCCGACGATCCGCGCCTGACCGCTTTGGCGGCCGGCGTGGCTGTCGGACAGCACCGCGATGCCGAGGCGGTGGCGCTCTGGCTGGCGTACGGCGATGCGCAGGCGTGGTCGGCGGGCGCCGCCAACCAGGCCTATGCGTTTTTCGACCGGCCGGAACGGGCGGCCGCCCGGGAGCGGTTCGTGGCCGCTCTGGCCGGCCGGTCCGGCGCGTATCCCCGCGTGGCGCTGCTCACCGCGCGGGCCGCGGAGGCGCGCGGCGATGTGACCGGCGCCATCCAGGCGCTGGAAGCGTACGGGCGCCGGTTCCCGGACGACGCCGATGCGTTGAACCGACTCTACCGGCTGTACACCCGCAACGGTGACCGCGTTCGGGCCGAGGAGGCGCTGCGCCGGGTCATCCGGCTCCGGCCGGAGGAACCGAATCTGTACCTGGAACTGGGCCGTGTGCTGGTGGCGCAGGATCTCGCGGAGCAGGCGGTCCCCGAGCTGGAGATGGCGGTGCGGCAATTTCCCGACAACGCCGCGTTGCTCGAATATCTGGCGCTCCTCTACGAGCGGAAGGGCCGCTTCACGCTGGCCGCGGGCGTGTACCAGCGACTGGCCGGCCTCCGGCCGTCCGACCGGGCGCTTCAGCTCAGGATCTGCCGCAGTTATCTGTTGGCCGGCGACCGGGACAGGGCCCGGCAGTGCTACACGGCATTGCTGGCGGCGGAACCGGGCAACGAAGCGGCCCGGCGGGAGCTGGATGCGTTGCGATAGGCCGCGCGCGGAGGGGGCGGCGGCTCAGCTTTCGTCGGTCCGGCGGTAGTAGTCGCTATAGTAGTAGTATTCGTCCACGTACGATTCCCGCCGGATGTTGACTCCGTTGAGCACCACGCCGAAGATCTTGCCGCTGTTGGCGCGGAGTCGTTCCACCGTGCTCTGGATCAGCTTGCGGGGCAGCTTGCCGTAGCGGACGACGTACACGATCCCGTCCACGTGGGGCGACAGGGTGTTCGAGTCGCTGACCATGGCCGACGGCGGCGAGTCGATGACGACGGTGTGGAAATGCTTGCGCAGCATGTCCAGCATGCTGAAGAGTCGCTCCGAGGCGAGGATCTCGTCGGGCTCGGGGGAGCGGGAACCGGCGGTCAACACGTATAGCCCGTCGGCGGGGCCTTTCACGATGCCGTAGCGATCGTGGAATTTCGCCACGCTGCCGATGGGCACCGCCAGGTCGTCCGCCAGCGATTTTTCCGCCTCCAGCCGCTGGAGGATCTCGGGATGGAAGAAGAGGTCCTCCCGTTCCTCGAAGCGGTACGTGCCGGCGGTGGCGGGGAGCAGGCGGTGGAAGGTGGCGGTGAACTGGTGCCGGAGCGCTTCGATCACCGGTTCCAGTTCCACGGCGCCGATGTCGTACAGATACTCGCCCAACCGCTGGCGGCGCCGCGCCGCCTCCTGGAGGGCGTCGGCCAGCCGCGCCTCGGGGAAGCCGAATTTGTTGACCAGGAGGCGACCGAGGCGGTCGTGTTCCTCGCGCTGCGATGAGCTCACCAGGGCGATCCGCCCCTTGACCAGGACGATCTCGTAACGGCCGTCGGGTGTCTCGATGGTGAGGCAGCCGCTGTGGCCGAGATGAATCAACAGGTAGATCAGATCGCTCAGCGGGATGCTGTCGAGTGAGCCGCTGAGCGGGATACAGGTGAACGGATCCACCATCAGGTCGGTGAATCCCTGGCGGTTTTCGACCCCGAGGGCCGCGTGCACCTTGGGCCGGCGCAGGTCCAGATCCACGAGGAGCACGTCCTTGCCTTCACGGGCGAAGGAGAGCGCCAGGTTGACGGCGGTGGTGGTCTTCCCCTCTCCGGAGCCGGTGCTGGTGATCATCATCAGCGTGTGCCTTCGGTTCAGCGTGGCGATGGTCAGGTTGGTCTTGAGGAACCGGAATGCTTCCTGGAACGTGCCGGGAATCGACGGCTCGGTGACGAGGGGGACAGCGGCGCCCGCCAGCTCCTTGTCGTTGAGCTGGCCGATCATGGCGATGGTGGGCAGCTTGAGCAGGTGCTTGATCTGGTCGGTATTCCGCAGCGTCTGGTCCAGGTATTCCAGGCCGAACGCCAGCCCGACGCCGGTCAGCAGCCCCAGCAGCAGGCCCAGCAGCAGGTTGACGCCCTTGCGGGGGGAGATCGGATCCACCGGCCGGACGGGTTGTTCGACGACCTGGATCGAGCTCTCGCGGGACGACTTGGTGATGTCCAGCTCCTTGATCTTGTTCAGCAGCGTCTCATAGAGCGTCTTGTTCGAGTCGAGCTCATCCTTGAACTTCTTGTACTGCAGGGCCACCGACGAATCCTGGATGGCGATGGACTCGTTCTCGCGGATGGCCCGGGCCAACTCGTTTTCCTTGGCGATCAGGGCGTCACGCTCGGCGCGCTTGCTCCGAAGGTAGGTGTCGAGCTCGCCGCGGAACTTGGCCACCAGCGTCTGCAGCATGCTCTCTTTCTTTGTCACCTCCGGGTGCTGCGGCCGGTAGCGTTTCTGCAGGTCCTGCAGTTGGAACTGGACGTTCAGAATCTCCAATTTGAGCTGGTTCAAAGCGGCGTTCTTGTCCAGCAGGGGCGCTTGCAGCAGGCGGGCGAGATCGCTCTCCTGGGAGACGCCCTGCAGGGTTTCCAGGTCCGCCTCCACCTCGGCCCGGCGGATCTTCGTGTCGGTGTAATTGAGCTTCAGGTCGGACAGCCCCTCCAGGGTGATTTCCTTCTTCTCCTGGAGGGATGAGATGCCGGCGCGCTGGATGAAGGCCAGGTAGTCCTCTTCCGACTCGCGCAGCGTTTTCTTCAGCGTGACCAGCTGGTCGGTATAGATGTTCATCATCCGGCGGATTTCGTCGAAACGGGTCTCGAGAATGAAATCCTCATAGGCCTTGGCGATGGTGTTCGCGGCCAGATAGGCAGTCGCCGGATTCGAATGCTTGACGGTGATGTCGGCCAGGTTGGTGTCCTTGACCGGTTCGATGGTGACGCCCGCGCACAGCGAGGCCACCATGGCGTCGAACTCCTGCTGGCTGTGCGAGCCGGCGGGCGCCGCCGTCTCGGGCTGCGTCAGGCCGAAGAACTGGGTGAGACCGGAGAAGAAACGGGCGGTGCCGGAGGAGCGTTCGCCCGGCGGTGCAGCCTGCTCCATGATCCGGGCCTTGCGCACCACCCGCTCGAGGATGGCGGGGCTGCGCAGGATCTCGAACTGGGTGTTCAGGTCGCGTTCCTTCGTCCACCAGTCGGAAACGTAGGCGTATTGGGTGAGCAGCACCTGGGGCACCGAGCGGACCTCGATCCGGACGGTGGCGCTGTAGATGGGCGTCCGCGACTCGTTGAAGATGAGGGCCAGAAACGTCCCGGCCAGGACGCAGGCCAGGATCAGCAGGCGGTTTTTCTTGACGAGGGTTAGGTATTCCTGAATGTCGAAGGATTCGGTTTTCAGTTCGTCCATCACGGCTCCAGATGCATGGATATATCACAGGAATCAAGTATTTGCAATGTGTTAGAATGAGCCGTCGCCGCTCCGTCGACGGAACGGCGGGAGGGGAGCATGGCGGAAGAAGGATTGAATTATCGCGGCATCGCCTACTCCCGGCAGGTGGGACGGGATCGGCCGTTCCGGCTGGAGGCGCGCTTCCAGCCGCAGGGCGACCAGGAGCAGGCGTTCCAGAAGCTGACGGCCGGCCTGCGGGCGGGCGCCCGGCACCAGGTGCTGCTGGGGGTCACCGGCAGCGGCAAGACGTACTCGATGGCCCGGGTGATCGAGGCCATGGGCCGGCCGGCGCTGGTGCTGGCCCACAACAAGACGCTGGCCGCCCAGCTCTACCAGGAGTTCCGGCATTTCTTCCCCGACAACGCGGTGGAGTATTTCGTCAGCTACTACGACTACTACCAGCCGGAAGCCTACATCCCGGCCACCGACACCTACATTGAGAAAGAGGTCCAGATCAACGAGGAGATCGACCGGCTGCGCCATTCGGCCACACGCAGCCTGTTCGAGCGCCGCGACTGCGTGATCGTGGCGAGTGTGAGCTGCATCTACGGTCTCGGCTCGCCCGAGGCCTACTACGGAATGGTCCTGTTCCTGGAGAAGGGGAAAACCATCCACCGCCGCGAGCTCCTGCTCAAGCTGGTGGAGCTTCAGTACACCCGCAACGACGTGGCGCCGGAGATGGGCAATTTCCGGGCACGGGGCGACGTGATCGACATCTACCCGCCCTACGGCGAGGGCCTGATCCGGGTGGAGCTGTTCGGCGACGAGATCGAGGCGCTGGCGATGGTGGATCCGCTGACCGGCCGGACGCTGTCGCAGCACGAGCGCCTGCCGGTCTATCCCAAGAGCCACTACGTCATCCCCCGCGCCCAGTGGGACCGGGCCGTGGCCAGCATCAAAAACGAGCTGCAGGGCTGCGAGACGCGCCTGCTCGGCGACGGGAAGCTGCTGGAGCACCAGCGCCTGCACGAGCGCACCATGTACGACCTGGAGATGATCAAGGAGCTGGGATACTGCCGCGGCATCGAGAACTACTCGCGCCACCTCACCGCACGTCAGCCCGGCCAGCCGCCGCCGACCCTGCTGGACTACCTGCCGTCCGACCACCTCATCTTCGTCGACGAGTCGCACGTGACCATCCCCCAGGTGCGGGGCATGTACCACGGGGACCGGACCCGCAAGCTGACCCTGGTGGAGCACGGGTTCCGCCTGCCGTCGGCGCTGGACAACCGCCCGCTGAACTTCGAGGAATTCGAGAACCGCGTTCACCAGGCGGTGTACGTGTCGGCCACGCCGGGGCCCTATGAGCTCCAGCAGGCCGCCGGGCGGGTGGTGGAGCAGATCGTGCGGCCCACCGGCCTGCTCGATCCGGTCATCCACGTCCGGCCGGTGAAGGGACAGATCGACGACCTGTATGCCGAGGTCCGCCGCCGGGCCGAGGCGGGCGAGCGGACCCTCGTGACCACGCTGACGAAGAAGATGGCCGAGGATCTCACCGATTACCTCCGCGAGCTGGGCGTCCGGGTGGCCTACCTCCACTCGGAGATCGAGACGCTGGACCGGATGAAAATCCTGCGGGACCTGCGCCTCGGGGTGCACGACGTGCTGGTGGGCATCAACCTGCTGCGGGAGGGCCTGGACCTGCCCGAGGTGTCGCTGGTGGCGGTGCTGGACGCCGACAAGGAGGGCTTCCTCCGGTCCGCCACCTCGCTGATCCAGACCATGGGCCGGGCGGCGCGCCACCTCAGCGGCACGGTCATCCTGTATGCGGACGCCGTCACCGACTCCATGGCCACGGCCATGCGGGAAACCCAGCGCCGTCGCGAGATCCAGGAGGCGTTCAACCGCGCCCACGGCATCACCCCCCAGAGCATCGTCAAGCCGCTGGACGAGGAGCTCGTGCGGGCGTGCGAGGCCGATTACGTGGATCTCGCCCGCGAGCTGCCCGCGACGAAGACCTTCCGCACGACCGATGATCTGGAACGGGAGATCGCGGCCACCCGCCAGCGGATGCTCGAAGCCGCCGGCACGCAGGAGTTCGAACGGGCGGCGGCGCTGCGCGACCGGATGCGGGAGCTGCAGGAGCTGCTGATGGCGATGCTGGGCGAGGGGGAATAGGGGGCGGCCCGTTCGGGCGCCGCCCCCCGTTGATCGATCAGTTGGCGGGTTTCTGGAACAGCGCGGGATTCCGAGCCGGATTCAACTCCAGCGCCTGGATGGCGCCGCTGGCGACCTTCTTGCCGTTGAAATACGTCTCGCTGTCCCGGGGGATGGTCAGGCCGGCCAGCTCGACGGGGTTGCTGAAGAGCTGGATGTACTGGCCGGGTTCGTTGTTGTATTTGCCGGCGTAGGCCAGCCCGGCGAGCATGCCCGTGTCCGGATCGGCGTACACGCGGAGGCCTTTCCCCTCACCGAGGGGGATGTAGATCGACTCGAAGCTCCGGCCCATCACCTCGGTGCGGCCGGCGTAGATGGCCTGGGCGCCCTCCACCCGGGAGTGCTTCAGAAAGACCAGCGGCGAGTGCGCGATCGATTCCATGACCTCCTGGATCTCGTCGGCCGACAGGTCCTTGATCCCCTGGGGCACCTGCATCCAGCCGGCCTTGCCGTCGAACGCGCGGACGATCGTGGCGATGGGGCTGGCCATCTTCACGTAGAGCTGGTCGGGGAGGAAGGTGTAGCTGTCGACGTCGAAGGTGAAGCTCATCTGGGGCGCCAGTTGGAGGGTGGACTTCTGCTGCAGGTGCATGCCCGCGAGCGTGTCCAGCGCGTCGCCGGCCTTCATGGCGTCGATCATCCGGCTCAGCAGCACCTTGCCCCTGGCCAGGGAGGCGGGGGTGGCGGCGGGCGCTGTGTCCGCCGCGGCGGCCGGCGCCGGGATGGTGATGTCCAGTTCCTTCACCTCACCGAACGCGGACAGCGGCTTGACGAACTGGTCGGGATTGCCCACCACCAGGATGGTCAGCTTGTCCGGATGCAGATAGGTGTTGGCCACGCGGCGCACGTCGGCGGCGGTCACCCCGGCGATGCGCTTCTGGAACGTCTGCATGAAGTCGGGCGGGAAGCCGAAATAGTCCAGCGACATCATCCGGGTGAGGATGTTAAACGTGGATTCATACTTGAATACGTAACTGTTGAGAAACGCTTCGCGGGCGAGCGTGAGCTCGGCGTCGGAGACCGGGGTGTTGCGGATCCGGTTGATCTCGCCGATGATGATGTTGATCATGTCGACCGTCGATTCGGATTTGGTCGAGGTGCCCACCACGAACTGCCCCAGGTAGCCGCGCTCGAAGGCGATCCCGCCTTGGATGCCGTACGTCAATCCGTGCTCCGTCCGGGCGATCTGCATGAGCCGGGAGAGGAAGCCGCTGGTGCCGAAGATGCTGTTCATCATCTCGACGGCGAAGTAGTCGGGGTTGTCCATCCGAAGGCCGATGTGCCCCAGGCGGATGTTGGACTGGTTGACATCCTTCTTGACCACCAGTCGCACCGACGGGGCCGGCGTGACGCGCACTTCCGGGAAAACGCCCACGACCGGCCCGGCGTTCGACCAGGTACCGAAGCGCTCGCTGAGCCACGCCTTCATCGGCTCGGTCTTATAGTCGCCCCAGACGCCGATGGCGACACCGCCGGGTTGCACGAACTGCCGGTGAAAGCTCACCACGGCGTCGCGGGTCATGGCGTCAATGTCGGCGTATTCGGTCTGCCGCGCGTACGGGCTGTCGGCGCCGTAGACCAGGCGGGAAAACTCGCGCGCGGCGATCTGAGCCGGATCGTCGTTGCGGCGGGAAATGGCGCTGCGCATCTGCACCTTGATCAGGTCCAGCTTGTCCTGTGCCAGCGCGGGCCGGCGCAGCATATCGTCCACGATTCCGAGCACAGTCTCGGTGTCCTTGGCCAAGCAGGAACCGGAGATGGAGGCCGAATCGGCGTCGGCGCCGGCGCGGATGACGGCGCCCATGTCGTTGAGCATCTGGTCGAGCTCGTCACCGGTCTTGCCGGGGATGCCGCCGGTGCGAATGAGTTCCATCGTCGCACCGCACAAGCCGGCCATGTTCCGGGGATCGAAGGCCGACCCGGTCCGAATCAGCACCTGGAACTGGACCATGGGCAGACCGTGGTCTTCCATCATGTAGAGCTTGAGACCCGACGGGAGGGCGCCCGTGGTGACGGGGGGCGCCTTGATCTCCCGCAGCGACGGATACTGGAACTTGCGTTCCTTGGCCGCGACACCGGCGGACAAACCGAGGACCAAAACGAGTATCAGCACGATCCATTGGGTGTTCTTGTTCATGTTTCTCTCCATCTGTGGCTTGAGCCGCTCAATTCTGCGCCTGGGCGTGGACGATGGTGCCCGCCGTCAGGTTGTTGGTCACGAAGCACTCCTGGGCGACCCGCTGGATGTCGGCCGGGGTGACTTTCTGGATCTTGTCGATAGCGGTGAACAGGTTGCGCCAGTCGCCGGTCATGACCTGATAGTAGGCCAACTGGAGCGCCACGCCGCCGTTCGACATGAGCTGCCGGTACAGGTTGACCGTCGCCTTGGTCTGGACGGCGGCGAGTTCCTCCGCCGACACCGGCTCGTTCTTGAGCCGCTCCAGCTCGGCGATGATGCCCTTCTCCATCTCCTCGTTCGTGTGGTTCTGGTTGGGGATGCCGAAAAAGAGGAACAGGTTGGGATACTTGGTGCCCGGGAAACCCGGGAATGCGCCGACGAAGAGGGCGGACTTCTCCTCCTTGACCATCTTCTTGTGCAGGCGCGAGGAGTTGCCGCCGGCCAGGATGTCCTGGATGGCGTCGTAGACCGCCGAATCGGGGTGCCGGATGTCGGGTTTGTGGTAGCACAGCACCACCACCGGCTGAGACGGATCCTGCATCGAGATCCGCTTCTCGGCCATCTGTTTCGGTTCCTCGGTGACCGCCCGGCCGCTCATCTCGCCCTCCGGGATGGGGCCGAAGTACTTTTCGGCCAGTGCCTTGATCTCGGTGGGATAGACGTCACCCACCACCGCGACGGTCATGTTCCGGCCCACGTAATATTGCTTGTGGAACGCCATGGCTTCGGTGGCGCTGGCGGCGGCCAGGTCCGACATGTGCCCCACGGTGGGTTCCTTGTACGGGTGGGCCTTGAAGGCCGTGGTCTGGATCTCCTCGATGAGCCGCCCGATAGGGTTGCTCTCGGTCCGCTGCCGGCGCTCCTCCATGATGACCAGTTTTTCCTTGTAAAACTCGCGCGGGACGGGGCGGAGCAGGCGCTCGGATTCCAACCAGGCCCATAGTTCCACCTTGTTGGACGGCAGGTTGATGAAGTACATGGTGGCGTCCATGCTCGTGCCGGCGTTGGTGCCGACACCGCCATCCTTCTCGAGGATGGTGACGAACTCGTTGTTCACGACGTACTGGTCGGCCTGCTTCTGCAACGCGTCCATCCGGGCGTTCAGCTCCTCCAGCCGCTGCGTGTCGGGGCCGGTCACCTTCCGCTTCTCGGCCAGGATCTGGCGGAAGACCGTTTCCATCTCATCCAGCACCTTCTTCTCCGCGGCGTAGTTCTTCGTGCCGATCTCCGGCGTGCCCTTGAAGGCGAGATGCTCGAAGAAATGCGCCAGCCCGGTGGCGCCGACATTTTCGTTGGAAGCGCCCACGTCCACGTAGGTGACGAAGGACGCCACCGGCGCTTCGTGACGCTCCATGATGAGGAATTGGATGCCGTTGGGCAGACGGAATGCGGTGACCTTGCGCTCCATGTCCTGCTGCACGGTCGCCGGCGCGGTGCCGACGAACAGCACCAGGATCAGGGCCAGGCCGAGTGCGCTGTTACGGAACCTCATTGCATACTCCTTGCTGGGATATTGTTGGGGGTATTGTTTGCGACCGCCTTAAATGACAGCGCATTATATACGCGATCGCCGTGAAAATGTTTCATTTTAGTGCTATGATGCGGCATCGCGGGCGCCCGTCCGACTCGCGACGAAACGGTTCGGCCGGACCAGATCGAAGGGGGCGATGGGCCATGACGGCGGCGGAAACCCTGATCGTACGGACTACCAACTGGCTGGGTGACACGGTGATGGCCCTGCCGGCGCTGCGCGAGCTGCGCCGCCTCCGGCCCGCCGCCCGGCTGGTGGTGGCGGCGCGGGCGGGCGTGGCCGGTTTCTACCGTTGGGCTCCCGAGGTGGACGAGGTCATCACCTTGCCGCCCGAAGCCGGCCGGACCGGGCGGCGGGACTTTCTGGGCGGGTGTCGGGAAATCCGCCGCCGGCGTCCGTCGCTTTACGTCTGTCTGCCCAATTCGTTCGAATCCGCCCTGATGGGGCGAATCGCCGGCGTGCCGGAGCGGGTGGGGTATCGCACCGACGGGCGGGGTTTCCTCCTGACGCACGGCGCCGCGGTTCCCAGCGAGCTGCACCGGCGGCACCAGGTGTACTACTATCTCCACCTGTTGCACGCCGTCGGCCTGTCGCCCGTCGATTATCTCCGCGACCCCGAGTTCAAACCCGACCTGCAGTTGCGGCGGACGCCGGCGATGGAGGCCGTCAGCCGGCGCTTCTTCGAGGCGGAGGGCATCGGCGCCGACGGCCCCGTGATGGGCGTCCACGCGGGCGCCTTCTACGGCTCGGCCAAGCGGTGGTTCCCCGAGCGCTTCGCCGCGTTCATCCGGGAGCTGCGGTCGGAGGTGCCGCTCGCCGTCGTGCTGTTCGGCTCACCCGCGGAGCAGCCGCTCGCGGACGCGATCGCCGCGGCCGTCGGCGGCGACCGCCTTCACAACCTGTGCGGCCGGACCACCCTGGACGAGTTGGTCCCGCTGATCGGCAGTTGTCACATGTTCGTGTCCAACGACTCGGGGCCGATGCATCTGGCCGCGGCGTTCCAGATCCCGCAGCTGGCGCTGTTCGGGTCCACCGACCCGGTGGCCACCGGGCCGTTTTCTCCGCGGGCGGTGGTGGTGAAGAAACCGGTGGAATGCAGTCCCTGCTTTCTTCGGGAATGCCCCCTGGACTTGCGCTGTTTTAAGGCGATCACCGTGGAGGAAGCGGTCCGGCGCGGCCGCGAGCTGATCTACAGGGAATACTCCTCCGACAAGTAGTTGTCGGCCAGCCGCACGAGCTGGTCGTCGCCCAGCCGGGCCAGCACCCGGCCGGTGATCGCATGGACGGTCCGCTCCTCGTCTTCCTTCTCGATCTCGGGCGTGTCGAAGGGTCGGGCGTGGTGAAATCGCGCGATGTGCACCAGCTCATGGGCGAGGATGTAGAGCAGCAGGTGTCGTAAGGAAACGTCTGGATGGCCGCTCAGGTGGAGGAGGATGTTGCCGTCGAAGAGCACGATGGTGTAGCCGGCATTGGGATCGGCGTCACCGCCGGCCGGCGGCCGCTCGGGATTCTTCTGGATTTCGCCGAACACGTTGGCCGGCCGCGGCGGGAACCCGTCGGGGAGGTCGCCGGCGGTCATGAGCGTGTAGCTGTAGTGGAACCACTCGCGGGGTGAGAACCGGTAGAACTCCTCGAGACAGCGCTCGGCGACCGCCAGGCAGTCGAACACTATGGCGCGCTGGTCGGGCGTAAAGCGCGCGGTGCCGCCGGGGTGGGCGCCCGGGTGGTCGTCTCGGACGCGGTTCATGCGGCCCGCCAGCCGGTCGAACGGGGTGGGGTGGGCGTCCGCCCGATCATGGGGTCACTCGACCGTGTCGGCCAGCTTGTACACCCGGTAGAACTGGTCGGCGATCGAAGCCAGCTGCCGCACGATGGTATCCATCTCGTCGGCGGTCCAGTCGGGGCCGGCGGCTTCCAACTGCTCGCCCTTTCGGCTGACCTCGACGGCGCCGAACACTTTCCGGTCCGAGGTCACCAGCGGCACGCACATGATTTTCTGGATGGGCAGGAAGTTCGGGTTGTTCCGCTTGATTTCCTCGAACACACCCAGGTGCGGAGTCGAGGAGAACCGGTTATCCAGCATGGCCTTGCCCGTCTGCAGCGCCTTGGTCACGAACGAGCGGGTATAGGCCATCGGGATGGAGCCGGTTTTTTCCAGGTAGCTGGGCCGGTAGAACTTGAGGTGCTGCCGATTGTCGATGAGCAAGATGGCCACCTCGTCCTCCTTGACGCCGTGCAGGGCCATCAGGTTGGCGTGAAGGATGGCGATCACCTCGCGCAGGACGTCGGCGTACCGGACGTCCTCTTTGGGTTGCTGGGTGACGGTGTCCAGGATGCGCTTGAGTTGTTCCATGGCCGCCTCTCAATCCATCAGGATGCGCTCACCGATCCGGCGGACCCGGATCTTCTGGTCCTGGTAGCGGATCATCAGTGTGCCGCTGCCGCTGTACGTGAATTCCTTCTCGCCGGTGGTGGGGATGACATACGTCACCACCACGTTGTAGGCGTGGCTGCCTTTCTCCACGTTGTCCAGCCGGGCAGTGGCGCTGCTGGTGAACCGCTGCTGGATGCCGGCGAAGCTGACGGAGACCTCGGCCACCTTGCCCGGCAGGTTCAGCGCGGAGCCGTCGAGGATGACGGTGACATAAGGTGACGGCGGCGGTGGCGGCGGTTGCACGAAATCCCCGGTGGCGCCGGACTGGTCTCGGGAGGTGTCGGCCGTGCGGCCGGTGTAGATGGAACCGCCGGTGGCCGTGCCGCCGGCAGTGGAGCCGGCGCCGGTCCGTCCGCCGCGCGTCCGCTGACCCTGAGCCAGCAGCGCGTCGGCGTCGCTCCGGTTGGGTCCGGCCGGGTGGCGGCTGACGTATTGCTCGGCTTCCCGGCGGGCGCTGTCGGCGTCGCCGGATTTCTGCAGCTCCTGCACCAGGCACCACTGGGGTTCCGGATTGCCGGGCAGCAGGCGGACCGCTTCCCGGTAGTTCTCGATGGCCTTGTCGGAAAAGCCGCCGGCGGTGTACAGCTTGCCCAGTTCCAGGCGGAGCGTGCCGTTGTCGGGCTGGATGCTGAGCGCCGACTGGAAGTGGCGGATCGCCTCGTCGGTCTGGCCCAGCGCGCGGCAGGCCTGGCCGGCCAGCGCGTGCGCCGCGGCATCGCCGGGGTTCTCCTGCAGGTACTGCTGGACCTTGGCCAGCGCGCGGGTGTAATCGCCGCTGTCCATGTAGGTCCGGGCCTGCTGCAGCAGGTTCTCATCCGCTCCGGCTTCGCTGCCGAAACCCTGAATCGCGGAGCCCGAGCCGCCGGTCTGCGAATCACCGGTGGACTGGGCGCCGCCCGCAGTGCTGCCGGATCCCTCCGTGCCGGTGGTCGTCGCGGCCTGGCGCTGCTGCCAATAACGCCAGCCGAACCACCCGCCGACGGCCAGGATGCCGATCAGGAACAGCCCGATGACCAGCACCAGCACGACGGGGAATCCTTTCCTGGCGGCGGGAGTCGGAGCCGGCGCTGCCGGCGGGGCGGCATACGTTGTTTGCGCCAGGGGCGACGCCGCGGGAGGCGGCGCGTAGGCGGTTCCCGCCGCCACCGTCTGGCCGAGGGCGGGCGCGGCGGGGGGCGGCGTCATGACGGTTTGTCCCATCGCCGGTCCCGGTGGCACAGTGCCTGGAGGCACGGTGCCGGACGGCACGGTGCCCGGCGGGATGGTGCCGGCCGAGACGGGCACCGCCGCGACACCCGGCACCCAGGTGCCGGGCGAGGTTTCCGACCACTTGCAGGCGGGACAGGACTTGGCGTCGTCCGGCAACTGGGCGTTGCACCGCGGGCAGAACGTGCCCGTGAGGCGGTAGCCGCACTCGGCGCACTGGCTGGCGCCTTTCTTCAGTGTGGCGTAACAGTTGGGGCAGACGCCCGATGTTTCGAAAATCTTGGAGATATCATCCTTGGCGCCGCCGGCGGCCGCCGGGGCCGGGGTGGCGGCTGGGGCCGGCGTGGCGCGGGTCATCATCTCGGTGGCCTGGTCCGGCGCGGCCTTGACCCCGGCCGGGATCACCATCTCGGTCTTTTCGCCGTCTCCGGGCGACGCCGCCCGGGTGGCCGTGGTGGCCATAACGGTTTTCGCGTCCGGCGACACGGCGGGCCCGTCCGGAGGCACCGGTTGGCCGCACGAGGTGCAAAAGCGCGTGCCGGTTGTGAGTTCGGCCTTACACGAGGGACACTGGGTCATGGCGATCCCCTCTCGATGGAGTTGGGCATAATTTATCACAAAAGGGGGGGAGCCGCCACAGGCAAAGGGGGCGCCTATTCGTACCGGAGGGCCTCGATGGGATCGAGCCGGGCCGCGCGGGTGGCGGGCCAGACGCCGAATACCAGACCGATGAGCACCGACAGCGTGAACGCCGTGCTCACCGCCCAGAAGGGAATGCTGGTAGGCAGGTCGGGCACCAGCAACGAGACCAGCAGCCCGATGGCGGCGGCGAACACGATGCCGATGACGCCGCCGATGCCGGTGAGCGTCATGGCTTCGATGAGAAACTGCACGGTGATGTCGAGATTGCGCGCGCCGAGCGCCTTGCGGACGCCGATCTCGCGGGTGCGCTCCCGCACCGACACGAGCATGATGTTCATGACGCCGATGCCGCCCACCAGGAGGCCCACGCCGGAGATGGCGATGGTGATGATGCCGATCCCGGCCACCACCTGATCGAACTGCTGGATGATCGAGTCGGCCGTGGACAGTGAAAAATCGTTGTCGTCGTTGGCCTTGAGGCGCCGCTCCACCCGCAACACCTGCTCCACCTGGTCCATGGCCTGGGCAAGCTGGCCGGAACGCGCCTGGATGATGAGGAACAGCCAGTCGTCCTGGGGCGACAGCTTCCGGAAGGTGAGCAGGGGGATGCTCACCGTCTTGTCTTCCTGGTTTTCGCCCAGAAACGTGGACTTGCGCTTCTGCAGCACGCCCACCACCTGGAATCGCTTTCCCGCGATCAGAATGTCCTTGCCGATGGGCTGGATGTTGGGGAACAGCGCCTCGTAGACGGCGTAGCCGATCACGCAGTTGAACTGCCGGTGCAGGTTGTCGGCATCGTTCAGGAACCGCCCCATGGCCAGCTCGTGATGGGCGATCTCGTGGTTGTTGGGGGTGATGCCTTCGAGGCCGCCCTCGTAGAAGGACGTGCCCTGGTACTTGATGCTCCGGTCGGTGAGCCGGACCGGGAAGAGCTGGCAGCCCACGTCCTGGACCGCGTCGCAGCGGGTCTTGATCGCCCGGACATGCTCCATGGTCAGCGGCTTGCGTTCCATCTCCTTGCGCGGGCGGCGGCCGATCTGGACGCCCGTGTTCAGGTGGAAGGCGTAGATGTTGGTGGTGCCGAACTCCTCGATCATGCTCACGATCCGGCCGCGCAAACCGGTCAGGATCGAGGCCACCAGGATCACCGTGATGACGCCGATAAGGACGCCCAGCACCGTGAGGAACGAGCGGAATTTGTGCGACAGGATGGTGTCGAACGCCTGGAGGAAATTTTCAAACCAGATGCGGCGTTTTTCTGCGGCGGTCACGGTTGTCGGCTCCTTTAGGTCTCGAAGGACAGTGCCCGGATCGGGTCCAGCTTGGCGGCTTTGAACGCCGGGTACATGCCGGCCAGAATGCCCACGCCGCCCGAGACGGCCAGGGCGAGGATGATATAGCCGGGGGTGATGGTCAGGGTGAAGTCCGATAAGGCCTCGATGAGGTAGCAGGCGGAGTACGACAGCAGGATGCCCAGCAGACCGCCGGTGATGCCGAGGATGGCCGACTCCAGCAGGAACTGCAGCAACAGGTCGCGGCGTCGGGCGCCGATCGCCTTGCGGATGCCGATCTCGCGGGTGCGCTCGGTCACCGACATGAGCATGATGTTCATGATCACGATGCCGCCCACCAGCAGCGCGATGGCGGTGATGGGCGTGACCACCGTGGCGATGGCGCCGGTGAACTGGCCCACCGACTGGTTGATTTCGTCGGTGGACAGGATGTCGAAATCGTCGGGTTGAGAAGGCGACAGGTGGTGTTTGCCCCGCAGCAGGGTGCGGACTTCGCCTTGGGCGGCTTCAAATGCGGGGCCGGGCGCCGTCCGCACGCGGATGGTCCAGCCCCGGCGGACGTCGAACATCTTGGCGAAAGCGCTCGCCGGGATGTACAGCTGGTTGTCGAGGTTCTGCCCCAGAAAGGAGCCCCGGCGGGTCATGACGCCGAGGACGCGATAATTCCGTCCGGCGATCTTCACCTCCCGCCCGATTGGATCCTCATTGGGGAAAAGCTCGGTCTTGACGCCCCAGCCGATGACGCAGACGGGCAGGGAGCGGGAGAATTCGAACTCCTGGAAGAACCGACCGCTATGGAAGCTGATGTTGGACATGCGGGGCGCGTTGGCGGTGATGCCGTTGATGGTGGTGTCCAGCACCTCGAGGCCCTTGTAATGGACGTCCTGGCGGGTGGACCGTTCGATGGACACCTCCTGGGCGTGCTGCGAGCGGCTCCGGATGTACTCGTAATCGTCCCAGCGCAGGTCGCGGTGGGTGCGCAGGCGCTTCTCGAACTCCTCCTGATTCAGGTCGACGGCGGCGATCCGGGCGACGATGAAGGTGTTGCTCCCCAGTAAGTCCGTGACGTTATCGGTCACGTACGTTTCCAGTCCGCTGATGAAGGCGCCGACGATCATGACCGAGGCGACCCCGATGATGACCCCGAGCAGGGTGAGCAGCGAGCGCAGCTTGTGCGCCATCACCGATTCGAGGGCCATGCGCAGCGCTTCGAGCAGGACCGGCCAGCCGCTGAGGGTCTGGTCGGATTTGACATCCGTTTTTTCGGTCAGAGCCGGCACATCGGCAATCGCGGACATGGAGACCTCGTCAAAAGCGTTCGTATGCTTTACGAGTTGTTTGGCGAAAATGTTCCGCGATATCAGCAAATGTGACGGATGGAGCAATCTCAGTCGGAGCAGGATAGATAGCGACTTCCGATCCGGTCCAGCAACGCCGCGCCCGTCTCCCTGGACAGGCCGCCCATCTGGGCGAAGTCCGGGCGTCCGCCCCCCTTGGCGCCGAACGCCGCGCGCAGCTCGGCCACCAGCACCTGCATGTCGGTGGCCAGATCGGGGGTGCGCCCGATGAACACGGTCCCGGACGGCGCCGAGAGCACGGCCGCTAGGGTGCGGTGGTCGCCGGCGATGAGCTTCTGGCAGAGCGCCCGGGCGACGTCGGCCGGCTCATCGAGGGTGAGGATCACGCGGCTGATGCCATCGGCGCCCCGATGCTGCTCGCGGAGCGCCGGGGCGCGCTCGGCCTGCAGCTCGGCCTTGAGCTTGCCGTTCTCCCGCTCCACCGCCTTGACGGTCTGGAGCAGCTTGTCCAGCTTGGCCGGCAGCTCGGGGATGCCGGTGGTCGCCATGGCGGACAAGGTGCTGAGGATCGCCTGGTTGTCCTGGCAGGCCCGGAGCGCCCGGCCGCCGCACAGGAAATAGACCCGGGTCTTGTCGCCGAATCGCTCGGTGCGCACGATGGTGATGACGCCCACCTGGCCGGTGCGGGCCACGTGGGTGCCGCCGCAGGCGGAGCGGTCGAAGTCGGCCACGCCGATCACCCGGACCTCCCCCTCGCGGCGCGTGGGCTTGCGCAGGCCCAGGGCGCCGGTTGCGGCGGCGTCGTGGTAGGTAATGTCCACCGGCCGGTCTTCCCAGACGACGGCGTTGGCCAGGCGGAGAGCCTCGGCCACCTGGCGGTCGTCGAGCCGGTCGGTGGCCAGGTCGATGGTGCTGACATCCGCGCTCATGTGGAAGCCCACGGTGCCCAGACGGTGGAGCCGCACGAACGCCTCCGACAGGATGTGCTGTCCCGTGTGCTGCTGCATGTGGTCAAACCGGCGGTCCGCGTCCACCCGGCCCCGCACCCGCGTCGCATCCGGAGGATGAGCCAACAGGTGGTAGATGTCGCCAGCGTCATCCTCGCCCACCTCGAGCACCGGCTGGCCCGCCAGGGTGCCGGTGTCGGCCGTCTGGCCGCCCGTGCCCGGGTAGAACGCCGTCTGGTCGAGATAGACCCGGACGCCGCCAGCCGCCGGCTCGCACCGGAGCACGCCGGCTTCGAATTCACATTGGGTGGCATCCTGGTAATACAGCCGTTCGGTCATGGGGCACTCCGTCGGAGATGATTGATTTTTTCATCGGCCGCCAGGCGGTGCGCCAGACGGATGGGCTCCGGCAGCCGGAAGCGCCGGGCGGTGGCCAGCACGAACGCCGCCGCGTCGGCGACGGTGACCCGATGGCCGGGCGAGACGTAGAGCGGCCGGACATTGCGGCGGGTCCTGAGCACGGTGCCCACGACCCGACCCGCGTACAGCAGCTCCGTCCGGCCGCCGCGCTCGGCCGGCGGTTCCGCGTGCTCGCCCACCAGCCGGCTCTTGGCGCAGCCGATGGACGGGCGGTCCAGCAGCACGCCCAGGTGGGCGGCCAGGCCGAAGCCGCGCGGATGGGCGATGCCCTGGCCGTCGCAGAGGAACAGGTCCGGCAACTCCCCCAGGCGCTCCAGGCAGTCCAGCAGCGCGGGGATCTCGCGGAAGGAGAGCAGGCCGGGCACGTAGGGGAAGTCCACGGGCCGGGTCACCGCGGTGGCGGCCACGGGCGCCAGCGTCGCGGCGTCCACGATCACGACGGCGGCGTAGGCCAGGCCCGCCCGCGTGTCGAAGGCGAGGTCGGTTCCGGCAATGGTCCGCGGCGGCGCCGTCAGCGGCTCCAGGCGCACCCGGCCGGCCAGCTCCCGCTGGAGGGCTGCGGCCGCACGCGCATCGGCGACCGCCGGAAAGTGGGGCAGGGCGAGGCGGGGCATCTCAGCGCAGCAGCTCCTTCATCAGCTTCTTGTAGTTCTCGACGCCCGGCTGGTCGAAGGCGTTCACGTCGAGCAGCTCGCCCTCGAACGCGGTGGCCAGCTCGAAGAACAGGAACAGCTGGCCCAGCGTGTACGGCGACAGCCGCGGAATGGCGATGGCGCAGCTCGGCCGGCCGTCGGCGGCCAGCGCCTCCTCGTTGGCTACCCGTGCCGCCCGCAACAGCCGGCCGAAGCTCCGGCCGGCGACAAACGCCAACTCCCGGGTCCACGGGCCCTCCCGGGGCAGGGTGATCTCGTCGTCGCCGAAGTCCTCGACGGCGATGGTGGTGACCAGCTTGTTCTTCTTGCCGCCCTGGTGCTGCTGGGTCTGGGCGTGCATGTCGGACGTTCCCACCGCGGCGATGGGCGTGCGCCCCTCGTGAACCGTCTCGCCCCGCCGGTTCTTCTCCTTGCCGAGGCTCTCGGCCAGGAGTTGGACGTACCACAGGGCGAACGACCGGAGCCGGTCGCTGTACGGCATGAGCACCGCCTCGTGAATGCCGGCGCGCCGGTACAACTCGTGGCAGACAGCCGCGTAGAGACAGGGCGGGTTCCGGAGCAAGTCGCGGCTGTCGGCCGCTTCCACCATGGCGCGGGCACCTCCCAGCAGTTCGGGGATGGCGATCCCGGCGGCGGCAGCGACGAGCAGGCCCACATCGGTCAGCACCGAGAAGCGCCCGCCTACGCCGGGCGGCACCTGGAACAGCGGCAGCCGCTCCTGTCGGGCGATCTGCAGCAGGATGCCGCGCTCCGGATCGGTCACCGCGGTGAAATGCCGGCCGGGATCGAGACCGGCGGCGCGGCAGCGGTTGTAGAAGTGAAGGAATGCGGCCATGGTCTCGGTGGTGGTGCCCGACTTGGAGATCACCACGAACATGGTTTGCTCCAGGTCCAGGACCCGGTCCAGGTCGCGGATGGACTGGGGATCCACGTTGTTGCCGGAGAAGAACAGCCGTGGTGCGGTGTCCGGTCCCGCCAGGGAGTTCCAGAGCGGCGACAGCAGGGCGTCGGCCAGCACCTGGTTGCCCAGATACGAGCCGCCGATGCCCAGCGACACCACCGCCCGGCAGCGGGACCGGACGTCGGCGCCCCACTCGGCGATGGCCCGGATGCGGTCCGGGGCGTCCTCCTCCTGGAAAGCCAGGCGAGTGAAGTACACCTTCTCGTCGTGTCCGCGGACGTCGCCGCTGCGGCGCATGGCGGCCAGAGCGTCCATGGCGGCGCCGATTTCGGGCCGGCCGGCCAGCTCGTCCACCGCCAGGCCGAGCGGGCCGATTTTGTCACGGGTCACGTTGGTGTAGTTCAGGCAGAAACCATCGGGCAGTTCAAGGCGGTGTTCCATGGGACCTCCGTCGGGTGATCGGACATCGGAACCGGGACCTGGGTTCTAGGTCCTAGGTCCTAGATCCTAGGTCCTAGATCCTAGATCCTAGATCCTTGTCCATCGAGGCTCGGATCTCGATGTTCGCTTTCGACCATCAATCATCAACTATCAACCATCAACTATCAACCGAATGTGCTTTTGTGAACCTACAAACCTTCGAACCTGTGAACATGCGAACCTGCGAACAGAAGGTCACACCTTTCGGCTAAAGGATGTCCGCGAAGCTGTGCTGGTTCCGCGTGAAGAACAGGTAGCCGGTGGCGCACACGACGAGCGCGAACAGCGTGAAGATGCCGAGTCCCGTCAGGTTCGGCATGCGGCCGTTGAGAAACATGTCCCGGTATCCTTCGATCAGGTGGGTCATGGGGTTGATGAAGGCGTACTGCCGGTATTCCTGGGGGATGAAGTCCACCGAGTAGAAGATGGGCGACAGGTACATCCACACGATCATGAACTGGCCGATCACCTGCGCCATGTCGCGGATGAAGACGTTCAGCGCGGCGCTCCACCAGCAGCATCCCAGGGTGAGAAGCAATTGCGCACCCACGTACAGGGGGAGAAAAGCCAGGTAGGGAGTCGGGTTCATGCCGGCCATGATCGCGGCGCCCAGCAGGATGCCGAAACCGATCATCAGGTTGACCGCGTGGGAGAAGACCAGGTACATGGGCAGGATCTTGGACGGGAACATCACCTTCTTGATCAGGTTGGCGTTGTCGATAAGCACGCCGGTGGAGCGGCCCACCGCCTCGCTGAACGCCATCCACGGCACCATGCCGCAGAAGATGTACAGCGCCGCGTTCACCAGGCCCTCGCCCTCGCCGAAGCGGACCCGGAAGATGACCGAGAAGACGAAGGTGTAGATGCCGAGCAGGATGAGCGGGTTGAGCACCGACCAGTAGAAACCGATGACGGAGCCGACGTAGCGCTCCTTGAGATCCTTGCGGACGTAGCTCAGCAACAGATCCCGCTGGTTGTAGTAGTAGCGGATGCGCTGGATCATCGTGGGGCGCTGGGTCATGGCTTGTGCCTCCAGTTCCGCGCGGGCCGCGGCGGCCGCGCGCCGTCTCCGGTCATGGCCGGGCGCCGGTGCCGAAGTGCGCCAGGATCTCCTCCCAGCGGCCGGCTTCCCGGAGCAGCCACTCCACGATCTCGCGGATTGCGCCGGTGCCGCCGGGCGAATCGGTGAGCCAGTCGGCGGCGCGCCGGACGTCCGCGGCGGCGTTGGGCACTGCGACGCCGGCGCCTGCCAGAGCCATGGGCGCCAGGTCGGGCAGGTCGTCACCGGCGTAGACGGTCTCGCCGGGCGTCACGCCCAGTTCCTGGCATAGCTTCAGGAAATCGGGCCCCTTGTCCGAGCTGTTTTGGATGACCCGTTCGACGCCGAGGGCGGCCGCCCGCAGCGCCACCACCGCGCTGGCCCGGCCCGACAGGATGGCGATCCGCAAGCCGGCCTCCGCCGCCAGCCGAATAC
This sequence comes from Acidobacteriota bacterium, assembly GCA_029565065.1. Classification (GTDB taxonomy): domain Bacteria; phylum Acidobacteriota; class JAAYUB01; order JAAYUB01; family JAAYUB01; genus JAAYUB01. The sequence goes on from JAKQOW010000179.1 coordinate 32,902, forward strand.
CCAGTCCGTCGTAGGCGGAGAACCGCTTGAACTCGATGCCCCGGTCGTCCAGGTAGATGCTGCCGTCGGTCCAGACGCCGTCCATGTCCGTCACGACGAGGCGGATCCGGGACAGGTCGCAGGGTTTTTGGGAAACGCGGCGCACGGCAGACCTCCGGTGTCAGAAGAGTTCGGTCTCCCACAGGTCGTGCAGGTGAATGGCGCCGGTCAGCACGCCGTGGTCGTCCGTGATGAACAGGCTGGTGATCTTGTTCTCCTCCATCACCGCCAGAGCGCGGGTGGCCAGCGCGTCGGCGGCGATGGTCTTGGGCGCCCGGCTCATGCAGTCGCCGGCGGTCAGCCCAAGCAGGGCCGGTCCGTGCCGCTCCAGCAGCCGGCGCAAGTCGCCGTCGGAAATGGCGCCGATCAGGCGGCGCTCGGCGTCCACCACCGCCGTGATGCCCATCCGGCCGGCCGACATGAAATAGACGACATCCTTCATGCTCACGCCGGCTTCGACCTGCGGCACGGCATCGCCGGTGCGCATCAGGTCGCGGATGCAGCGCAGCCGCTTGCCGATCTTGCCGCCCGGATGCAGGAGGGCGAAATCCTCCATCCGGAATCCCTTGCGGATGCTCAGGGCCACGGCCAGGGCGTCGCCGAGAGCCAGCGATGCGGTGGTGCTGGCGGTGGGCGCCAGGCCCAGGTGACACGCTTCCTGGTGCAGTCCGATATCCAGGCAGCAGGGCGTGCTGCGACCGAGGGTGGAGTCGGGGTTGCCGGTCAGGACGATGAGCGGAATCCGCAGGCGCTGGATGAACTCCAGGAGCCGGACGAGCTCCGACGTCTCGCCGCTGTTGGACAGGGCGACCACCACGTCGCCGTGTGCCAGCATGCCCAGGTCGCCGTGGATCGCCTCGGCCGGGTGCAGGAACAGGGACGGCGAGCCGGTGCTGGCGAACGTCGCGGCCAGCTTGTGGGCGATGATGCCGGACTTGCCCATGCCGGTGGTAACGATCCGGCCACGGCACTCCTCCAGCACATCGAGCGCCTGCTCGAACCGCTGGTCCAGCTTGTCGAGCAAGGCGAGGATGGCCTCGGCCTCGATGCGGAGGACTTTTCGGGCGACGTCCAGGCTCATGACTCCCCTCCATGGGCGGCGCGGTGGATGTCCAGCAGCCGGCGGACGAACGCCTCGAACGACTGGATGGGGAAGGCGTTGGGTCCGTCGCACAAGGCGTGGGCCGGATCGTCGTGCACCTCGAAGAACAGGCCGTCCACGCCGCAGGCGACCGCTGCCCGGGCCAGCGGCTGGATGTACTCGGCCTCGCCGCCGGAGGCGCAGCCGGCGCCGCCCGGGAGCTGGACGGAATGGGTGGCGTCGAACACCACCGGGCAGCCCAGCCGGCGCATGATGGCCAGGGAGCGGAAGTCCACCACGAGATTGTTGTAGCCGAAGGTGAAGCCGCGCTCGGTGAGGAGGATCCGGGAATTGCCGGTGGAGCGGATCTTGTCCACCACGTTGGCCATGTCCCATGGCGCGAGGAACTGGCCCTTCTTGACGTTCACCACTCGGCCGGCGGCGCCAACCGCCAGCAGCAGGTCGGTCTGGCGCGACAGGAAGGCAGGCACCTGGAGGATGTCCGCCACCTCGGCGGCCGCGGCGACCTGGCCGCAATCGTGGACGTCGGTCAGGATGGGCAGATCGAACTCCCGCCGGATCCGGGCCAGGATGCGCAGCCCCTCGGCGGGGCCGGGTCCGCGGAACGAGCGGACGGAGCTGCGGTTGGCCTTGTCATAGGACGCCTTGAAAATGAAGGAGCGGCCGAGGTGCCGGAAGATGTCCCGCAGCATGCCGGCCAGGTGCACGGCATGGTCCTCGCTCTCGATGACGCAGGGGCCGGCGATGAAGAAAGGCTCGCCGCCGCCGAGGGTGATGTCGCCCAGCCGGATGGCGTTCATGCGTGGCCTCCGTCGTGCCTGTGGTCGCGGGCCGCCCGGATGAAATCGCAGAACAAGGGGTGCGGCGCCAGCGGCCGCGACTTGAATTCGGGATGGAACTGGCAACCCAGGAACCAGGGGTGGTCGGGCAGCTCGATGATCTCGACGAACTTCTCGTCGGGGCTCAGGCCCGACACCGCCAGGCCGTGCTTGACCAGGAGTCCCTCGTAGCTGCGGTTGAATTCGTAGCGGTGGCGATGGCGCTCGCTGATCTCGTCGGCGCGGTAGACCGTCCAGGCCAGGCTCTCCGGCTTGAGGCGGCAGCTGTACGCGCCCAGGCGCATGTTGCCGCCCATCTCCTCGATGCCGAGCAGGTCATGCAGCTTGACGAAGATCTTGTAGGGCGTGGCCGCGTCGAACTCGGTGCTGTTGGCGTCGGCCAGTCCGCAGACGTTGCGGGCGTACTCGATGGTGGCGCACTGCATGCCGAGGCAGATGCCGAAGAACGGCACCCGGCGGGTGCGGGCGTACCGGATGGCGTGAATCTTCCCCTCGATCCCCCGGATGCCGAAGCCGCCGGGGACGAGCACGGCGTCGTACGGGGCCAGGGTCGCCTCGGCATTTTCGGCGGTGATGTTCTCGGACTCGATCCAGTGCAGTTCCACCCGCACGCCGTTGGCCACCCCGCCGTGGATCAGCGCCTCGTTGAGGCTCTTGTAGGAATCGATCAGGCCCACGTACTTGCCCACCATGGCCACGGAGACGGTCTCCGTCAGGTTATCCATGCGCCGGAGCATGTCCGCCCAGCGCGACAGGTCGGCGGTCGGCACCGGCAGGCCGAGCTTCAGGGCGATCCGCTGGAGGATCCCCTCCGCGTGGTAGGCCAGCGGCACCTGGTAGATGTTGCCCACGTCGGCGGCGGTGATCACGTCGTCGGCGGCCACGTTGCAGAACAGGGCGATCTTGGCCTTGATGTCGTCGGGCAGCTGGCGGTCGGTGCGGCAGAGGATCAGGTCGGGCTGGATGCCGATCTCGCGCAGGTCCTTGACGCTGTGCTGGGTGGGCTTGGTCTTGAGCTCGCCGGCCGTGCCCATGAACGGAACCAGCGTGACGTGGACGAACAAGGTGTTCGACTGGCCCAAATCGTTGCGGAGCTGCCGGATCGACTCGAGGAAGGGGAGGCTCTCGATGTCGCCCACCGTGCCGCCGATCTCCACGATGACGAAATCGGTGTCGCGGCTCACCTTGAGAATGCCCTGCTTGATCTCGTCGGTGATATGCGGGATCACCTGGACGGTTTTGCCGAGGTAGTCCCCCCGCCGCTCCTTCTGGATCACCGACAGGTAGATCTTGCCGGTGGTCAGGTTGCTGTCGCGGGTGAGCCGGGCAGCGGTGAACCGCTCGTAGTGGCCGAGGTCGAGATCGGTCTCGGCCCCGTCGTCGGTCACGAACACCTCGCCGTGCTGGAACGGGCTCATGGTGCCCGGATCGACGTTCAGGTACGGATCCAGCTTGCTGTTGGTGACCCGGTAACCGCAGGCCTCGAGGAGACAGCCGATGGACGCGGCCGAGATGCCTTTGCCGAGAGACGACAGCACACCGCCGGTGACGAAAATAAACTTGGGTCCCTGCATGAATCCTCCATGTGACGCTCAAACAGCCGCTGGGTCCGAGGTGGAACAAACCGGCCGGGGTTCGGCCGGCGACGGGGTACACGCCATTATAGTCAAAGTCGGCCCGCTTGTTAAGGGAGAGAGTGGCTCCGCCGGCGGACGGCCGGGGACCGGCTGCGTTGCGGGATCGCGGGATATGCCGGACATGCGCCTCCTACCCACGCGCCAAAGAAAAAACGGCCGAAAACGGCCGTTTGCGATCTTGGTTGCGGGGGCAGGATTTGAACCTGCGACCTACGGGTTATGAGCCCGTCGAGCTACCGGACTGCTCCACCCCGCTATAAGAGGGTTATTCTATCGGATGCGGGATACCGGGTCAAGACTTTTCTCGTGCGGGAGGGCTTGAAGTCCGGGTCAGCCGCGCAGCATGCCCCGTTCCCGGAACACGGCCTTGGCCCGGATGGTGATGTCGGTGCTCAGGCGCTTCTCGTGGCGGTGGTCGTGGGGGTGGATCCACAACGCGGGGCGGAAGAGAGGCGGCCGGGCGGTGCGCCCGGCCGGCGGGTGGAGAGGTGGCGGCGGGCGGATCAGCGGGGACGTTCGGGGCAGAAGGCGTCGGATTCAAAACCGCGGGCCTGCTCCCGGCGCTGCAGCGGATCCTGCGGCCGGGGCAGGACACCCAGGCGGACCAGGGCGTCGCGGTACTCGTACCGGATGTTGATCTGCTGGCAGGGATTCGGTTCCAGTTCCATCTTGATCCGGGTCACGCGATGGTCGGTGGCGCGGCCCATGCCCGTGGCGGCCGATTCCTCGGACAAGCCGGCCTCCGCCTTCGGCGGGCACGGGGCTGAGCTTTCCGCCCGATCCATCCGTTTGGCCGGGCCGGCGGCCCCGGGAGCCGGCATGCCGCTGAGGATCTCATTTTCGACCGGGCGGACCTTCTCCCGGAATACGGCGGCTGAGATCAGCCCGAGGTTGCGCGTGTCGCCCAGCGTGGCGGCGTAGGAACGGTCCTCGGTGGTGAAGTAAAACCGGCGCGCACGATCCGTGCTGACCTGCCAGCCGGAGATCACGACGGTCTCCCACGGGTCGATCACCCATTTCATGGCCTGGCGCGGGCTGGTGTGGCGGGCGTCGATGGAGTTGAGACCGTCGACGGCCAGCGCCACCGCCAGCCGGTCGCCGGAGCGATTGGTCAGCCGGACGCTGTACTCGCGGCCCGGGAGCGCCTCGATATAACAGCTGCCTTGGTGACGGTGCAGCGTGAGGGTGCGGCCGTCCGCCACCACAGCCATGTCCAGCGGGCCGTCGGCGCGCGCGGCCAGCGCCACGCCCCCCAGCAGTCCCAACATCAGGATGATGATCGCGTTCTGTTTCATGATCCGAACCTCCCGTTCAAGTGTTCACCGATAAGACGCAGGGCGGCGGAGCGACTTGCAATTTATTTCGTCTTGGCGGGAGCAGGTTTGGGGGCTATAATGAAATCAAAATGATCAGGCGTTACCGGTTTCACTAACAATTCGCGTATGACAGCGTCGCGCTCATGAGCCACGCGTTCCCATCTTTGTTCCCGTCCTCGGCCACGCGCCGCAGGGGTGCCGACCCGGACCCCGGTCCGGTGCGCCGGCCACCCGATCCCAACAGGAGGAGGCTATGCTCAGCAAGCGAGACATCGAGCAGATCCGCGGCTTTCGCTCGCCGGATCATCCGGTGGTCTCCGTCTATCTGAACACCGACGGGAAGAGCGGGTCCAAAAAGGAGGTTGAGACCCGGCTTAAGGAAATGACCCGACTGGCCCGCGTCCAGATCGAATCGGACCCGCGGCGGGACTATCGTCGCGAGGCCCTCGCTGAAATCCAGCGCGTCGAAAACCACATCGTGAAAAATTACAAGGAGTTCAACGTCCGCGGCCTGGCCTTGTTCAGCTGCTCGCCCGCCGGATTCTGGCACGAGGTGGAATTGCCGCGGCCACCCCGCAACCGGTTCCTGGTGGGCGAGGCGCCCCACGTGCGGCCGCTCCATTTCCAGGAGATCGAGTACCACCGCTTCTGCACCGCGTTGGTGGACAAGTCGGACGCCCGCATCTACATCATCCACAAAGGGACCATCCTGGAATACAAGCGGATCGCCGACGAGGTGCCGGCGCGCGTGCGGCGCGGCGGCTGGTCCGGCTACGACGAGAAACGGACCGCCCGCAAACGCGATCACAAGATCAGTGAGCATTTCCACCACGTTGCCGACACCCTGTTCCAGCTCTACAAGCGCGACCAGTTCGAATGGCTGATCCTGGGGTGCAAAAACGAATACGAGGCGGAATTTCAGGAAGGGCTCCACTCCTACCTGAAAGAGCGGCTGGTGGCCGAACTCGATCTGCCCGTGGACACGCCCGAACACGAAGTGCTGGAGCGCTCGGCGCGGGTGGAGAAGGGGCTAGTCTACAAGGACCACTGCCGCCAGGTGGAGCGCCTGCACCACACCGTCGCCTCAGGCGGCCTGGCGGTGAACGGACTCGAGGAGACCCTCCGTTACCTCAACGCCCAGGGGTTGGAGACCCTGGTGGTCGCCCGCGATTTTCAGACGGCCGGTTCCGTTTGCAGCCACTGCGGCTATCTGGGGATTCTGGACCGAGTCTGTCCGCTGTGCAACGTGAGCATGGTGGAGATCACCGACGTGGTGACCGCGGCCATCGACCGGTCGCTGGAGCACAACTGCGAGGTGCTGCAGGTCTACGAGGGCGTGGGTCTGGAGAACAGCGGGCAAATCGGCGCGTTCACCCGGTTCCGTCTCTAGGCCTCGGGCAACCGGGCGGCAGCCGGTCTATTCAAACGAAACGATCCGGAGGCTCACGCGGCCCGGTGTCCAGCCGGACGGTGCGTCGTTCGGGTGGACGATGAACCGGCGCTGCTGCCCGGGGAGGAGCGGGTCGTTGCGGAGGATCTCGAACGACTCGGTGTGGATCCGGTTGGATGCCGGGGCGATCCGCATCTCGAGAATCAGCTTGCTGACGGCCGTGGTGCCCGTGTTCTCGACCTGCCCCTGGACGAACGGCGCGGCGCCGGTGGCCGGCGAAGCCGGTTCGTACCGGATGACCAGGCGGCCCTGGCGCAGGGTGCGTACGCCCGGGGGCGCCTCCGGTTCGAGGGGGATTTCAGCCTTGTCGGCGGCGCGCTGGATCTCTTCCCACGGCGACTTCAAGAACCGGCTCCAATCGAATCGCCGGAAAAATTGGGGCATGAGCGCCAGGAGCGCGACTGCGGCGAGGAGTGCGACGACCGCGGCGTAGCCGAACAGCGTCCCGAAGCTCAGGCGGGGGCGCGAACCGGATATGGATCGTGGGCGCATGGGAACCTCACGCGGGGGGATTGTCCAGCTGTGCGGCCATGCCCTCGGTGAAGAAGCCGGCCGCACCGCCGGTGTGGATGAAGACGACGGTGGCGTCCCGTTGCCAGCGGCCGGCTCCGATGTCGACGATGAGCGCGGCGGCCGCCTTGCCGGTGTAGGCCGGATCCAACAGCAGGCCTTCAGTCTGCAGAAAGAGCCGCATGGCGGTCAGGCAATCCGGGCCGGGGCGGGCATAGCCTGGTCCGATCTGGCGGCGGTTCAGCTCCACGGGCAGGGTGGGGCAGGGGCCGCCGCGGGCCTCGGCCACCAGGGCCTCCGCGCGCGGGAGGGGCCCCTCGCCGGGGATGGCGCCCACGTCCACCCCGACCAGCCGGCAGGGGGCGGGCGCTTCGAGGTGGCCGAGCAGCAGACCGGCCAGCGTCCCGCCGGTGCCCGTGGCGGAGTAGATGGCGGCCGGCGACACTCCCAGCGTCCGGCACTGGCTGGCGATTTCATGCCAGCAGTCTGCATAGCCGCGGATGCCCACGACGGTGCTGCCCCCCAGGGGGATGAGGTAAGGCCGGTTGCCCGCCCGGGCCAGTCGGCGGCAGCAGTCCTGCATCGCCTCCTCCAGGTCGTCCGGCTCGTAGCGGTCCACGTACTCAGGGGTGATGCCGAGCAGCCGGTGCACCAGGAGATTGCCGCAGGGGAGGCCCGGGGCCGGGCGCGACAGCACCAGGAGCGCCTCCAGTCCGGCCATTCGGGCGCAGACGGCGGTCTGGGCCGCGTGGTTGGACTGGGCGCCCCCGCCGGTGACGACATGGGTGGCGCCGGCGCGGCGCGCGTCGGCCAGCAGGTACTCCAGCTTGCGGATCTTGTTCCCGCCGACGATCCGGCCGGTCAGGTCGTCCCGCTTGATCAGGATCCGGGGGCCGCCGAGAATGCGGCTCAGGCTCGCCGCTTCGACCAGCGGTGTGGGCGTCAGGGCCAGGGGAAAGCGCTCGGAATCCCTCATGCTGCCTCGTCCGGTGGCGGATGATGGCTATGTTACAATACCCGCAATCAAATGGAAAGGTCCCGATGAAAGCGGTCTTCGCTCCAATGGCATTCCTGCTGGGTTTACTGGCCATGGCGGGCCAGTTGGTCGTCATGCGAGGCGGGCTGGCCGTCTTCCACGGCAATGAGCTGATGATCGCGCTGATGTTCGTCTTCTGGTTCGCCGGCATCGCCCTCGGGTCGCTGGTGTGGGGACGGGTGCGCGGCCGCGCGGCGGGTGCGGCGCGGTGGTGGCCCGCGGTCCTGGCCGCCCTGCCCATCATGGCTGCCGCCCAGCTGGCCGTCCTGTACACGGTGCGGGACTGGCTCGGCGTGTCCCCCGGACTCTACCTGGATGTCCGGCACGCCCTTCCGGCCTGCGCGCTGGGGGTCCTGCCCGTTGCCCTGCTGGTGGGGCTGGCGTTCCCCATGGCAGCCGAGCAGGTGCCGAGTCTGCGGTCGGACGGTCGGGTGTCGGGCGCCCCCGGCCGAGTGTACTGGCTCGAAGGGCTCGGCAGCCTGGCCGGCGGACTGGCGTACACGTTCTGGTGGGCCGGCCGCTGGCCGCCGCTCCGTGTGCTCGGCCTGATCGAAGTGATCGTGCTGGCGGTGCTGACCGCCGGGTGGACACTGGCGGCGACCGGGTGGCGGATGCCGGATGCGCCGGCGCACTTGCGCCGGCAGCGCGCGCGTCGGGCGGCCTGGGTGCTCGGGGCGGCGACCGGCATCGCGGCGGCGGCGCTGGTCGCGGGCGTGGCCGACCGCCTGCAGGCCGCGCTGGACAGCGCGTACTGGCGGGTGCTGGCGCCGGGCGTCCGACTGGTCGAGCTCCGGGAATCCCGCTATCAGCTTCTGGCGCTGGGGGAGCGGGAGGGACAGTTCACGCTCTATCTCAACGGCATGCAGGCCGTCTCGTTCCCCGAACCGTTCGTGGTCAACATGCGAGTGCACTTCCTCATGAATCAGCACCGGCAGCCGGAGCGGGTGCTGGTGGTGGGCCGCGGTTTGGAGGGGGAGATCCAGCGGATGCTGGACTACCCGGTGCGCCGCGTGACGCTGGTCAGCCTGGACCCGGCGGATGCCGAGGTCGTGGCGGCGCACCTGCCGCCGGAAGACCGGCGGGCGTTGGCGGATCCGCGACTTGTCCGCGTCTCGGGTGATGCAGCCGAGTTTCTTGCCGGCACACCGGATCGGTTCGACCTCATCGTGCTCCACACGCCGCCGCCGACCACCGCGGCGACCAACCGCTACTATACCCGGGAGTTCTTCGCCCGCTGCCGTTCCCGCCTGACCGCTGAGGGTGTGCTGGCGGTGGGACTGGACGGGAGCGAAAATGTGATCGCCGGCGACCTGGAGCGGTCGGTGGGCACGGTGTATCGGACGCTGCGGCGGGAGTTCCCGCAGGTGCTGGCCGCGCCCGGAACGCGGCTGACCTTCCTGGCCGCGGACACGCGCGGCGCGCCCACCGTGGCGCCCGATGAGCTGGCCCGGCGGTTCGAGAGCCGCGGCCTGGCCCGGAGCGACTGGTTCACGTCCCGCCATTTCAGGCTCCTCCTGCCGGAGGAACGCGTCGCCTGGCTGCGCGGGCTGATGGCCCGGGCCGATCCGTCGTGGGAGAACACGGAGCGGCGACCCGTGAGCTACCTCCTCAACCTGCGGGTGTGGGACCTGACCACCGGCGGGCGCCTGCGCGGTTGGCTTGACGCCGTGGCGGCGCTGAACATCATCCGGTTGGGCGGGATCGCCGGAGCGGTTCTGCTGGCGTTGCTGGCGCTCGGCCGATTCATGGCGGTGCGCCGCGGCACCGGCCGGGCGGCGGCCGGGGGCGCCACGGTCGGCGTGTTTCTGTTCGGCTTCCTGGGCATGGGGCTGGAAATCCTCCTGCTGTACCGTGTTCAGAACCTCTTCGGCTTCGTCTACTCCATGATGGGCGCGCTCATCGGCGTGTTCATGCTGGGCCTGGCCGCAGGCGCCTGGTGGATGGACAACCGGCCGGATTGGCCGGCCGTCCGGATGGGGCGATGGGCGTTCCGGCTCCTACCCGGCCTGGGCATCGCCCTCTGCGTGGCGGTGACGCTCACCGCTACTGGCCGGTCCGCCGCAACTTTGCCGGCAATCGTCGCGCTGATGCTCGCGGCCGGTCTGCTGACCGGCCTCTACTTTCCGCTGGCTGCCCGCATGCAGACGGGCGGCTCCGGCGGTCCGACCGCGGTCGCCGGCCGTATCAACGCCAGCGACCACCTGGGCGCGCTGGCCGGCGCCGGCCTGACCGGACTGCTGTTCCTGCCGGCGCTGGGCGACTCGCAGACACCCGTGTATTTCGCGCTCCTGATGCTGTTCCTGCCGGCTTGGGGCCTGATCATCCGCCCACGCGGGTGAGACGGTTAATAGAAAACAGTGAACGGTGAACAGTAGATGGCAAATGGTTCATAGGTGAATCGGTGAATGGGGAATGGGTGAATCTGTGAATGTGGTGAATGGGTAAATGGGTGAATCGGTGAATTGGTGAACGGATACTAGGATCTGGATTCTGTGATCCAGTACCCAGAACCCAGGTCCCAGGTCCGATTTCCGATGTCCGAATTCCGATGTCCGATACAGTTGATGGTTGATCTTGATGGGTGATCGTTGATTGCAGGGAACGAGCCTTGAACACCCAACTCCGATCCCCGAATTCCGAACCCCGAGCCCCGAACCCCGAGCCCCGAGCCCCACGCTCCGATCACGATTACGAATTACGAGCACGATTACGAGTCACGAGCACGAATCCAACACCGTTCACCATTGCCTGTTCACTGTTCACCGTTCACTCCTAACTCCTATCTCCTATCTACTAACTAAAAAAAAAGGGGAAAGCCTTTCGGCTTTCCCCTGGATGGAACGAGCGGCCGGCGATAAAACCGGCCGGTGGTTGAACGACGCTAGAAGATGTACCGGATGCCGAACTGCATCTGCCAGCGGGACAGGAGCTGGTCCGTGTCGTACCGGTTGGTGCCGGTCTTGAGGAAGGCGTACTTCGGCTTGCCGGTGGCGGAGTCGACGCCGCCATAGCTCAACGGCGCATCGCCGCGGTAGTACACGTACTGGTACTTGCCCCAGCTGCTGTTGAACAGGTTCAGGAAGTTCTGGATGTCCCAGGAGAACTGCAGTTTGTGGCCCTCGAGGCCGGGGATGGAGAAGTCCTGGAGCAGCCGGAAGTCGGCGCGGTGATACCACGGTTCGTAGCTGGCGTTCCGGGGGATGATCTGGCCGCGGTACTTGGACAGGCCCTCGTCGCCCTCGATGTAGGCGTTCAGGTCGGCCCAGGTGCCGCCGGTCAGGATGATCTCGTCTTCGGACCGCGGGACGTAGATCAGGTCGTTGTAGTAGCTGCCGTCGTTGTTCTCATCGTCATAGAACCGGCTCGAGTACGCCCGGCCTGAACGACCGTTGTAGAAGACGGTCAGGGTGGTGGGGTGCTTCTTGAGCAGGTCCAGCACGTAGGACACGCCGATGCCGATGCGATGGCGGATGTCCTGGTTGGACGCCGTCAGGGACGGCCGGTTGGCGTCGATGCCGATGTGGTTGTACTGGAAGTTGGAACGCGCCTGGGAGCTGGAGCCGCTGTTCACGTCCTGGGCGCCGCCGTAGTTGTAGGCGCCCTGGATGAAGCCGTTGTTGGGCAGGCGGCGCTGCAGCGAGAAGCTCAGGCTGTACTGGAAGCCCTCGCTGGTGTTCTTCAGGTAGATGACGTCGCTGAACGAGCTGGACCGGCGGCCGCCATAATAGGCCCGGCGATCCCAGGCGTCGTTGGCGGTCTGGACCAGGTTGATGTTCTGGATCAGGACGTCGGAGATGTTCTGGGTGAAGATCCCCTCCACCGTTCCCTTCAGGCCCCACGGGAGTTCCCGGTCGTAGGCCAGGTCGATGCGCGCCACCTGCGGGAAGAGGAAATCCTTGTCCATGACGTTGATTTCGCTCGTCTGAATGGCGAAACCCTTGGGCTGGTTGTCGGGGTCGGGGACGAAAGCGGGCACGCTGCTGGTCACGTAGTAGCGGGTGAACTCGATGCCGGTGTTGCCGAACTGGTTCGAGATCCACACGTACGGGGTCCGGCCGGAGAACACGCCCACGCCGCCGCGGAGCAGCGACTTGCCGTCACCGGCCATATCCCAGTTGAAGCCCAGGCGGGGCGACCACAGGATGTTGCCGGAGGCCATCTCTTGGGTGTCGATGCCGAACACATCCTCCACCAGCTGGTTGTAGCTGGGCTTGTCGCCGATGATGGGGATGTCCATGCGCAGGCCGAAGGTCAGGTTGAAGTTGGGCCTCATCTGGTAGGTGTCGCCGATGTAGAAGCCGAGCTGGGCCACGCCGAACTCGGCGGCCCACCGCGGTTCGCTGGCGATGTTGGAGAAGCTCAACTCGTAGCGGTTGGCGACGCCGGCTGCGAACTTGTCGAGGTTGGAGAAGCGGTAGGTGCCGAAATTGTCGCGGATGAACACGTTGGAGAAGTCGAAGATCTCGTTGTGCGTGCCGACCACCAGGGTGTGCTTGCCCAGGAAGAACGACAGGTTGTCGGTGATCTCGAGGACGTCCTGATCCAGGGAGTTCGCGGTGGAATAGCGCTCGGTGCCCGCCACCATGGTGTAGCCGTTCACGCCCACGCTGACGTTGGGGAACCGGTCGCCCGGGGTTGCGCGCGCGTCGCGGATGATGGTGTAGTTGATCCGGAACTCGTTGGCCATGTTGTCGCCGATGACGGAGTCGAGCTGGCCGACGGTGGAGTAAGTGTCGTTCTCCATCGTATAGCCGGCGTTGCCGAAGGAGAAGGAGTTGCCGGCGCGGGACAGGATGTCGCTCAGGGCGTCCACCCAGTTGAACCGGGCGGTGAGACGGTGCTTGTCGTTGATGTTGAAGTCGGCGCGGCCGAAGAACTTGTTGCTGTCGCGGCGGGCGGTGTACTCGCCGTAAGTTCCGGGATCATAGCCGTAAGCGGCGCAGATGTCGAGGAAGCGCTGCACGTCAGCCAGTGAGACCGCCGCGCCGCCCCAGTCGTTGCTGTTGCCGCTATCGTCAATGAGGTAATCGTTGGGCTGGCTCCGGCGGGTGATCTCGCCGTTGACGAAGAAGAAGAACTTGTCCTTCATGATGGGCCCGCCCAGGCGGAAGCCGTACTGCTGTTCCTTGAACTCGCCGACGGGGGTGTCATCCTCGCCTTTGCCCACGAGGGCGTCCCAACGGCCGTAGTAGAACACGGAGCCGTGCCACTGGTTGGTGCCGCTGCGGGTGATGGCGTTGATGCCGCCGCCGGTGAAGCCGCCCTGACGCACGTCGTAGGGGGCGATGACGATCTGGAACTCCTGGATGGCGTCCAGGCTGATGGGGTTGGTGCCCGCCTGGCCGCCGGGGCTGCCGCTGTCGGCCAGACCGAACAGGTCGTTGTTGACGGCGCCGTCGATCTGAACGTTGTTGTAGCGGTTGTTCTTGCCGGCCACGGAGTAGGCTTGGTCGCTGAAGTTCTCGCTGATGTTGACCTGCGGCACCAGCCGGGTGAAGTCAGAGAAGTTCCGGGAGATGCTGGGCATGTTCTCGATGGCCGTCTGGCTGACATTGTGGGCGGCACCGGTGCGGGCGGTGCTGAGCTCCGCTTCGGAGGCGATGACGGTCACCTCGCCGAGGTCGACGTTGGCCAGGACGAGCTTGTACGAGAGTTGCTTGTTCTCGCCCAGCTTGACGTAGACGTCATTGGCGGTGTCGGTTTTGAAGCCTTCCATCGTCACGGTGACGGTGTAGGGGCCGCCGACGCGGACCGCGGGGATGTTGAACCGGCCGTCCGCACGGCTGATGGTGGTGTAGGTCGTTCCTGTGGGAACGTGAACAGCGGTGATTTCCGCCCCGGGGAGGGGCATCTCGTCGCTGCTCAGGATGATGCCGCTGAATTCTGCCGTGGTGGAGCCCTGGCCGAGCACCAGCACCGGCATGCTGAGTAGCATCAGCAGCCCGATCCATAAGGTTTTGCGCATAACGAAACAGCTCCTTAACAGAGGATTATTGCAAAAACAAAACGTCCGCGTCATGAGACTGCGCGTCCATCACACATTAGCGCTGCCGGCTGAAAAATTGATAAGGGTGTCCTGAGTTTTCAGTGTACGCAGAGGCGCCACCGCTGCTGGTTCCGGGAGATTGGGAACAACTATCCAACTGTCGCATCCGCTCGCAACTGCACCACATGTCCTGTCGACATCCTCAGAACTGTTCGTGTGCGCCTCATTCTACTCAGGCTGAAACAGATTTTCAAGAGTGTATTTTGCGAGTCGAACAATTTTTTTTTGGAGGGGGGATTTGCGGCGCGGCAATTGCCGCGCCGCGGTTCGGGTGATCGTCAGAGGGATCAGCGCTCGAGCCGGATCTGACCCTTGTATGTCTCCACGCTCAGGCGGACCGTTTCCAGCCCGGTCCCTTCCACCGGCCGCATCGGACCGGCCTCGGCAGAGCGGCCGAGGCGATCGATGAGCGTGCCCTTGGACGAGATGTCCGAAATGACGGTTACGGGCTGACGGCTGTCCAGCACCAGTCGGATGTCCCCTTTGTAGGTCTTCAACCGGCAGCGCCCCTCGAGCCGGCTGGCTTCGATGTCGATCCGGCCCTTGTAGGTCTCAGCGTCCAGCCGGCCGGCCAGCCGGGTGAAGTCGACCTCGCCCTTGTATGTATCCATGACGACTTCGCCGGACAGGTCGCGCCCGCGCACTGTACCCTTATAGGTCTGGATCTGGATCCTGCCGTCGAAGCCGTCCAGTTCGATGTCAGACTTGTAGTCCTCCACCACCAGCCGGACCTTTCGCGGGGCGTGCACCTTCAGGTGGGCGTACGGCAGGATCTTGGAACTGTCGAAACCCAGCCAGCCGCGCTCGGCCGGCACGTCGTCGTAATCCACCTCGACCGTCACGGCGCCGCGGTTCCCGGTCACCACGACGCGGGTGGCGTCGACGGTCTTCCGGGCGTACGAGTCGCTGACATCGGCGGGCGCTTCGATGGTCGCGTGCACCTCGACCAGCGGCTTATCCCAGGGGATGAGTTCAATCGTTCCCTTGTAGGTGCAGACGCGCAGGCGACCGTCGGGCTCCAGGCTGGCCGTCTGGTGGAAGTCCTTCGCGCGGGCCGCCCAGGCCGGCGCTGCCAAGAGCAAAGCCAGCGCCAACACAGCCAGTGCCGACCGAAAAATGTGACGCCTCATGGTGCCTCCTCCTTGATCGGGCGCCGGCGAGTGCGGACGCCCGGCATCATGACAACCAGTACGAAATCCGGCCTCCTGAAGTTCACCCGGACAATCCGACGCCCGGCCGATCGTCGACAGGCATAAACGGGAACGGCCGGGGCAGGCCCCGGCCGTTCCGATGGAGTGTAACGGGCTCGGTCAGCCGGTCAGATCTTGTCCACTTTCTCCGTGAACCGGATGCCGGTGTTCTCGAGCTCTCCGAGGACCGGCAGGTAGATGGCCGGGTCCACCGGGATGAGCACGCCGGTGGCCCGGATCTTGCCCTCGAGCAGGAGCCGGGTGGCGATGGCGGCCGGCAGCGCCACGGTCCGGGCGACGGCCGTTTCGACCCCTTCGACGCCGAAATCCACCATCTGGGAGGTGAAACGCTCCTTGTGCCCGTCGGGGAATTCGCCGACGACTTCGTGCAGCATGACCACCATGTCCCGCTGCCCCTTGGCGTAGGACATTTTGGGGAGCAGGTAGTCCGTCAGCACGTCCAGGGGAGGATACTGGCCCTTGTTGATGGGCGTGTCCATGAAGAGCCCCATGTAATCGAGCTTTTCCATGATCTGGGGCTTCTGCTCCAGCTTGAATTTCTTGGCGAACGCGGCCTTGACGTCGCTTCCGGCGAGACCGGCCAGCCGGGCGGTGAGGGCCTTGTGGGTGAGCCCGGCGGTGTCCAGCGGATCCAGCGACAGCCAACCCGACTTGCTCACCACGCTCCACACCTCGCACCAGCCGGGGAAGCGGATGGTTCCCCGGAACATGGTCCGGATGTCGGGCAGGTTGTAGATGTCAATGTAGGAGATGGAGTCGCGGTTGGGGTAGAACTCCATCTGGCCCACGCCTTCGATGGAGAGCGGATGATGGTCGTCGAACAGGTTTTCGGAGGCGATGTTCACGACCTGCCCGTCTTTGCGGTACATGGCCGTGTTGCGCCCGGCCAGCACCACGCCGCGCGGGCTCCAGGAAAACTTGTATTTCAGGGGATTGTCCAGGTTGTCGGGGCCGGGCAGGGCGCCGCAGTAGGAGTTGAACACGGTGACCGTGCCGCCGCGGTGCTGGATGTCGTGGATCATTTTCATGGCGGACATGTGGTCGATGCCCGGGTCGAGGCCGATCTCGTTGAGGAAGCAGAGGCCCTTGGCCCGGACCTGGGCGTCCAGCGCCTTCATCTCCGGCTTGACGTAGGAGGTGGTGATCATGTGCTTGCCGGCTTCGATGCAGGCGTTGGCCACCTGCAGGTGGTAGATCCACGGCAGCAGCGAGATCACCACATCATGCTCGGCCACCATCTGGCGGAGCCGGTCGGCCTCCTCCACCACCCACGCCACGGCCCGGCCGTTCGGATGCTGATCCAGCAGGGCGGCCGCTTTGTCGAGTGTCCGCGATGCCACCGTCACCTGGATGCCGTGCGTGAGCAGGTACTGGACCAGCGGCTTCGACACCAGGCCGGCCCCGAGCAACAACGCTTTTTTCATGACTGACTCCTTTTTGATTATATTAATGATGCCACTACTGTCCGGTTAAAGTTCTCGCTGATCGATAAAAAGTAATTTATATGTGTAAGTTGCACGGAAAATCCCCTGTCCACGATTTGAATCTCCGGCTACCATTTCTGGGCTATTCATCCCAATACCCAGGAATGGCTTA
>JAKQOW010000011.1 GCA_029565065.1 Acidobacteriota bacterium
GCGCACTCCAAAGCGCTTCGCGCTATCCAAAGACGCGTCCCGCGTCAATCCAGAGCGCAGTCGAGCCTGCGCACTCCAAAGCGCTCCGCGCTAACCAAAGACGCGTTCCGCGTCGATCCAAAGCGCAGTCAAGCCTGCGCACTCCAAAGCGCTTCGCGCTAACCAAAGACGCGTCCCGCGTCAATTCAAAGCGCAGACGTATCTGCGCACTCCAAGCTAAAGGAGGGCAGCCCCGCGGCGCCCGGCGGCGATCAGCGGTGCAGCAGCTCCAGGACCAGGGCGGTCATGGCGAGGGCGCCGGTGCGGATGCTCGGTTCCACGGCGGCGGTGAAGCGCCCCGAGTGGAGCGGCGCCGGCGCCGTGCCGGGCGCGCGGTACGGGTCGCTGGTGCCCACGCGGAACATGAGGCTGGGGACGGGCGGGTGCTGCAGCCGGTAGGCGCCGAAGTCCTCGCCGATCATCTCGGGGCGCCGCGCCACCACCGCGTCGGCGCCGAGCGCCGCCCGGAAGGCGGCCGCCGCGCGGCGGCACAGTTCCGGGTCGTTGTAGACGGCCGGCGTGAACTCGTCGCGCAGCGTCACCTCCGGCAGCCGGTCCTCGGGCACCCCGGCGGCGAGCGCCACGTGGCGACTGATCCGGTGGACGGAGGCCAGAATCCGGTCCCGCACCGCCGCGTCGTACGAGCGGATGGTGAGCTGCAGCCGCACGGCGTCGGGGATGATGTTGGGCGCGCTGCCGCCGTGGATGGACCCCACCGTCACCACCACGCCTGCGAGGGGATCCACCTCCCGGCTGTCGATGGTCTGGAGGGCCAGCACGAGCTGCGCGGCGATCACCACGGGATCGATGGTCAGGTGGGGGGTGGCGCCGTGGCCGCCCACGCCGCGGACGGTGATGTCCACGGTGTCCACGTTGGCGAAGGCGAACCCTTCGGCGATGCCCACGACGCCGGCGTCCAGGTCGGGGGTGACGTGCTGGGCCAGGGCGAAATCCGGCCGGGGAAACCGCGTGAACAGGCCGTCCTCGATCATGCCCCGGGCGCCCGTGCCCACCTCCTCGGCCGGCTGGGCCACCAGGAGCAGCGTGCCGGACCATTGGTCCTTGAGCGCCGCCAGCACCCGCGCGGCGCCCACGAACACCGCCATGTGCACGTCGTGACCGCAGGCGTGCATCACCGGCACAGTGCGACCCTCGGCGTCGCGGCCGGCGGCGGCGCTGGCCCACGGCAGCCCGGTCTCCTCGCGGACGGGCAGGGCGTCCAGGTCGGTGCGGAGCATCACCACCGGCCCCGGGCCGTTGCGCAGCACGCCCACCACGCCTTGGCCGCCCACGCCGGTGGTGACGACGGCGCCCGCGGCGGAGAGCTCTGCGGCGATCCGGGCGGCGGTGTTCGCCTCCTGCCGCGACAGCTCCGGCGCCGCGTGGAGCTCGCGGCAGAGCGCCGCCAGCGCGGGGAGTTCCCGCGCCACCGCCGCCGCCGGCGCATCGGGCCCCTCGGCCGCGGCCCCCGTGATCGCGGCGGCGGACGCGGCCGCCGCCAGGGCCAACACCAGCCCGATCCCCGTGCCCAGTCGCTTCATGGCGTGCTCCTCGACCGTGAATGTCCAATCTTCGGCCCGAATTATACCCCGGCGTCCGCCACCGGGGGTGTTGAAATCGGACCACCGTGCCGCTACACTGGTCGTGTTGGGCGCGGTTGTCCGCCGCCTGATACCGACGGACGGAGCGGCGCATGTTGCGACGGGGCTGGCAATGGGCGGTGACCGGAACCCTGCTGCTTGCGGCGGCGGTGGCCGTGGGACTGGCCGTCGCCGGAGCGCCGGCGCCGCCGGACGCACTCCGCATGCCGCGGGCGGCGACGACCGTTGCGGCCGGCCGCCCGTTGGCGCAGCCGTTGGTCCGGCCGGGCCTGCCCAACCTGCACCGCGTATCGCCGGAGCTGTACCGCGGCGCCCAGCCCACCGCCGAAGGGATGGCGCAGCTGCGGGCGCTGGGCGTGCGCACCGTGGTGAACCTGCGCGCCAGCCACTCGGACGCCGACAAGCTGGCAGGGACCGGGCTCCGCTACGTGGCCATCCCCGTCACCGCCGTCGGGATCGGCGATGACCACGTGGCCCGCTTCCTGCGGGTGGCCGCCGACCCGGCGGCGCAGCCCGTGTTCGTCCACTGCCAGCACGGCGCCGACCGCACCGGCCTGATGGTGGCCATGTACCGGGTGGCGGTCCAGGGCTGGGAGCGCGAGGCGGCCATCGACGAGATGCTGCGCGGCGGCTTCCACTTTCACGGCATCTACGAGCCGGTGCTGGCCGGCTACGTCCGCACGGCGGACCTGGCCCGGCTGCAGGAGCTCGCCGGGCTGGCGCCGGCGGCCGCGGCGGCCGAGCGGTGAAGCGCCGGGCCGGCCGGACCCCGCAGCCGTCCGCCCGCTGGGGCTGAATGAATCGACATCAAACCGGGCCGGGCCCGCCGCCCGCCCGCCAGGAGACACCATGCGCGCACTGATCGCCTTCGCCGCCGTCGCCATGCTGGCCGGTCTGATCCCGGCCGCGGACGCCGCGCCGGACTTCAACACCTACTTCGTCGACGAAACCCTGCGCGTGGATTACTTCCACGTGGGGCACGCCGCGGAGGAGCTCGTCACCCTGGACCGGGTCTATCGGCAGGGGATCTGGGCCGGTAGCCGCAAGCACCTCATCGATCCCTTCAACACGGGCAACTACTACGTCAAGGTGTACGACGCCGCGTCGGGTTGCCTGATCTACTCCAAGGGGTTCGACAGCTACTTCGGCGAGTACAAGACCACCGGGCCGGCCGGCGAAGGCGTCCGCCGAACCTATCATGAGACCGCCCTGTTCCCCTGCCCCCGGCAGAAGGTCCGCTTCACCCTCGAGGTGCGGGGGCGGGATCGGACGCTGCAGCCCCTGTTCGCCGCCGAGATCGACCCGGCAGCGGTCACCGTCGACCGGACGCCGCTGGCCGCTGACGCCACGGTCGTCGAGGCGCACATCAGCGGCGATCCCCACGGCTGCGTGGACATCGCGGTGCTGGGCGACGGCTACACCGCCGTCGAGGCGGACAAGTTCCGCGCCGATCTGCGCCGCTTCGTCGACGTGTTCTTTTCTCTCGAACCGTACAAGTCGCATCGCGACTGGTTCAACTTCCGCGGCGTGCTCCGCCCCTCGGCCGATTCGGGCTGCGACGAGCCGAGCCGCGGCGTGTGGCGCCGCAACGCGCTGGGCGCCTCGTTCGACTCGCTGGGGCTGGACCGCTACATGCTCACCGAGGAGAACCGAGCGGTGCGCGACGCGGCCGCCCACGTCCCCTATGATGCCATCCTGATCATGGTGAACCAGACGCGCTACGGCGGCGGCGGGATTTACAATTTCTTCTGCACCTTCACCAGCGACAACCAGTGGCATGCCTACCTGCTCCTCCATGAGTTCGGACACTCCTTCGCCGGCCTGGCCGACGAGTACTACACCTCGGCGGTGGCCTACAACGACTTCTACCCCGCCGGCGTGGAGCCCACCGAGCCCAACATCACCGCCCTGCTGGATCCGGCGCGCCTGAAGTGGGCCGACTGCGTCACGCCGGGCACCGCCGTCCCTACGCCGTGGGAGAAGGCCGCGTATGACACGCTGGCCGCCGCCGGTCAGAAGACGCGCGGCGAACTGGACGCCCGCATCGCCCAGGCCATGCGCGACGGCGCGCCGGCCGACGAGGTGGCGCGCCTCAAGGCCGAAGCGGAGCGCCAATCCAAGGAGAGCTCCGACAAGATGGACGCGTTCCTGGCCGCCAGCGCTTTTGCGGGGAAAGTGGGCGCGTTCGAGGGCGCCGGCTACGCCAGCCAGGGCCTTTACCGGCCCATGCTCGACTGCCTGATGTTCTCCAAAGGGGACAAGGCGTTCTGCAAGGTCTGCGAACGGGCGGTGCTGCGCGTGATGGAGCACTACCGCGAGTGACGCCGCCGGCGGGAAGCGGACCGGCCGCGCGGCGGGCGCCGTCCGCGCGCTCCGGGCTTGCCCGGCGCCGCCGCTGCTGGTATGCTAGCGGACAGTCACCGTGTGAATCCGTTGGTGCGGAGGGGGCGCGATGATCACCCGCCTGGAGGCCCTGAATTTTCGGTGTTTCCGGCATCTGAGCCTGCCGCTGGGCCGGTTTCAGTTGCTGTCTGGTCCTGCGGGGAGCGGCAAGAGCGCCTGCATCGACGCCATCCGCTTCATCCACGACTTGGTCGCGGATGACCTTGAAGCGGCTGTCCTGCGGCGGGCCGGCGACGTGGGCGACCTGGTCCACGACCGGCAAGTCACCCGATTCGAGCTGGCCGTGGAGGCGGAGATCCCCCCCGAGCTGCGGCGCCAGACGTCATTCCCCGATTACCCGGTGGTGCGCTACGAAGTGGCGGTGGGCGCCGACGACGCGGGGCGCGGCCCGGCCATCGTTGAGGAGAAAGTGCTGCTCGAAGAGGCGGAGCCGGACACCGGCCAGCGCGACCTGTTCCCCGTGCCGGTGACCGAGCCGGAAACCATCCTGCGCTCCAGCCGCTTGCGCTCCAACCGCACCGTCATGGCCAAGGTCCCCCACGGCAACGACAATTTCTACGCCGAGGTGGACCGGCCCGAGGGCAAGTTCTGGACCCCCTCCTTCAAGCTGGGCCCCCGCCGCTCGGTGCTGGGCCACATGCCCGACGACCCGGCCCGATTCCCCGTGGCCACGTGGTTGCGGGACCTCCTCACCCGGGGCCTGGTGCGGGTGATTCTGGATTGTGCCGCCCTGGCCCGCTCATGCCCGCCCGGCTTGGGTGTCAAACTGAGACCGGACGGCGCCAACCTGCCGTGGGCCGTGGATGACCTGCGCCGCCGCCACCCGCAGCGGTTTCAGAACTGGCTGAATCTGCTGCGGGGCATCTGTCCCGAGATCGCCGACGTCGGCGTCGAGGAGCAGCTCTCCGACCGGCACTGCCACCTGACCGTGCGCTTCGCCGACGGCCAGGTTATGACCGCCTGGCAGCTGGGCGGCGGTGTGCTCCGCCTGCTGGCCCTCACGTTGATGGCGCAGGAGATCGACGGGCCCACCGTGACCCTGCTGGATGGCGCGATCTGCAACCTCGCACCCCGCGCCGAGGCGGCGGTGGTGCGGGTGCTGGCCGAAAGCCCGCTGGGGCAGGTGATCCTGACCAGCCAGTCGCCGGTCGTGCTGGCGGCGGTGGATGCGGCGGCGGTGATCGCCTGTGTCCGCGCGCCGGACGGCTCCTTGCGCCTGGTGCGCGGCGCGGACCACCCGGACCTGGCCGCCTGGCAGGCCGAAGCGCGGGCGTTCGATTTCTCCGCCCACGGCCTTCTGGACTAGCAAGCACCATAACGGCGGTGAGACGGTTCGGGTGATGCCCCCGCAGGACACCCTATGGCGCCCACACTTCGGAGCGTCCGCTCACGATGTCAAGTGATCAATCAGACGACGGGTGTGTATGGCTGGGACTCGCCTCGCCGGGGAACTCCGGGTACAGCCGCTCCATGCAGTCGGGGCAGATGCCGTGGCTGAACTCCACGCTGGCGTGGCTCTGGAGATAGCTTTCCACCTGGTGCCAGTAGCCGGAGTCGTCCCGGATCTTCTTGCACGAGGCGCAGATGGGCAACAGACCGCGCAGGGCGCGGACCTGCTGGTTGACGCTGCGCACCTTGCGGATCAGCTGTTCCCGTTCGGCCGTGATGCGCTCCCGGACGGTGACATCGGTGAAGAGCAGGACCGTCTGCCCGTGGGCCAACTTCTGGGTGTGCCACTCGATATCCTTCATGCTGCCGTTCTTGCATCGGGTCAGGAAGATCCGGCCCGAAGCCCCCCGGTCTCGCCGGAATTCCCGGACCCAGGCGTCGTAGACCTGTTGCCGGTAGTCCGGATCCGGGTAGAACTTGCGGTACGATTCATCGAGCGTGGGCAAGTCGCTCGCGGCGTAACCCAGGATGTCGACGCACGTGTCGTTGAGGTACAGGACACGCTCTTCGGCGTCGATGAGGGCGATGCCGAACGGCAGGTGTTCCAGCAGCCCATGCAGTTGGGCCTGTTGCCGGATCAGTTCGGCCCGGTCCGCTTCCGCTGCCGCCAGCTGCTCGTGCAGCCGCCGGAGTTCCCGTTGGAGCTGGCTCTTCGTCACCGTCGAGCGATTCATGACCGCACTCCACGGTTCCGGTCACGGTCTGCACGACCGGGGCGGGTCCGGTTGGTGACATTCTCCTCCGGCCGCGCAGGCGACAAAGATGGCATCCGTGGGACCCCCTGCTATCAAAGCATCTAAAAAATGCTGCTGATTGGCTTACGATATTGAGAAAAGCGGGTGCGGTTTGTGAGCCAGATCACAGTTTTGAATGATCGGCCGCCGCGCCGTTTGGCGCTGTGACGGCTGAAGCCGCGGCGGACGGATCGGGCCAGAATGAATGGCGGCACTGGTTCTTGCCGCTGCTTTTGACTGAGTACATCAAGTTGTCGGCCTGTTGCACCATCTCTTCCAGCGTCGGGGGGATCCGGGTGAAGGTGACCGCTCCCATGCTGGCGGTTACGGCTACGGTTTTCAAGTCCGTGAACAGCCCCTGAAGCGACCGGCAGATCCGCTGGAGGACGGGCTGGACTTCGTCGCGGCCGATGCCCGGGAGTAACAGGGCGAACTCGTCGCCACCCAAGCGGGCGACCACGTCCTGCTGGCGCGTGGTTCGCCGCAGGGTGCGGACGACGTTCTGCAGGAGTTCATCGCCCACCGCGTGGCCCAACGTGTCATTGACCTGTTTGAAGTTGTCGAGATCGAGATAGGCCAGGGTGATGGATTGGCCGGACTGGCGGGCCCGCCGCAGCTCCAGCTCGGCCGTTTCCTCGAAGTGACGCCAGTTGGCCGCCGTGGTCAACGGGTCTTGACGGGCGAGGCCGTGTTCATGCCGCAGCGAGGTGATCAAGGTCGAGAGCAGGGTGGCATGGAGCAGGAAGTAGATCAGCCGGACCGTGGCGTTCCAGTACGGGATCAACGGATGGGTGTATACCGTGCCGGACATTAGGTCGTTGACCAGCCAGACCGCCGCGCTGAGCAGGGCAATGACATAGCCGCTGTCCCGGTCTTGCAGGGTAATCAGGGAAATGGGTACCAGAAAGAAAACCGAAAACGAGATCTCGTTTCCGGTGACGTAGTCAACGTATCCGATGATCCCGACGAGGGCCAGCGTGATGCCCAGGCTGAGCCACCGGGGAAGCCGGGCCAGATGATGCATTCTGATTCTCATGGCCGATTCTCCACCGTATCAAACGATTTCTGAGGGGTTGGCGTAGACAACCTTCCGGAAACCGGCGCAGATCATTTCAGGTAATCCCCCAGCCAGCGATGGATCTCCTTCCACCAGCGGACGTTGTTCTGGGGCTTCTCGATGACGTGTCCCTCGTCGGGGAAGTAGAGCAGCCGCGCGGGCACGCCCTTGACCCGGAGGGTGGTGAACAGCGACAGCCCCTCGGTCACGGGAACGCGGAAATCGATCTCGCCGTGGGTCACCAGGGTGGGGGTGGCAAACGCCGCCGCCCGCGCGTGGGGAGACCAGCGCGCGTAGAGCTCCGGCATGGTCCACGGCGTCTCGCCCATGTCCCAGGCGGGGTACCACAACTCCTCGGTGGCGCCGTAGAAGGCGGCCAGGTTGTAGAGGCCGGCGTGGCTCACCAGGCACTTGAAGCGGGTGGTGTGCCCCATAATCCAGTTCACCGAGTAGCCGCCGAAGGAGCCGCCGACGGCGGCCTGGCGGCCGGCGTCGACGAACGGGTAGCTGGCGAGCACGTGGTCCAGGCCGGCCATCAGGTCCAGGTAGCAGCGGCCGCCGTAGTCGCGGCTGACCTCCTCGCGGAATCGGGCGCCGTACCCCTCGCTGCCGCGGGGATTGATGAACACCCCGACGTAGCCGGGCGCGGTGATGAGCGAGTGGGTGAACCAGTCGGTGAGGAATTCGTCGGCCCACATGCCCTGGGGGCCGCCATGGATGGTCATCACCACCGGGTATTTCCGGCCGGGATCGAACCGGGGCGGCCGGAGCAGGAAGCCGTGCACCCGCGCCCCGTCGGCGCCGGTGAACCAGAAATCCTCCAGCGCGGGAAGCTCCACCTCCTGGAGCAGCTCGCGGTTGAAGGCGGTCAGCGATCGGGCCTCCCCGCCGGCGGCGGGCATCGCGTACAACTCACCCGGCTGGTGCGCGTGGGAGCGGATGAACACCAGCCGGCGGCCGTCGGGGGTCACCCGCAGCCCGGTGACGGTGCCCGCGTGGGCCAGCCGCTCCACCCGGCCGGCGGCGAGATCGACGGTGCAGATGCCGGTGCGGCCCTCGTCCCGCGTGGTGAAGAACAGGCGACTGCTGTCGGGGTGCCAGGCGAATTCGACGACGGAGCGGTCCAGGGCGGCGGTGAGGTCGCGGCGCTCGCCGGTCCGTCGGTCCATGACGACGAGGCGCTCGGTGTCCGACTCGTAACCGGGCTGGGTCATGGCGACATACGCCAGGAAGCGCCCGTCCGGCGAGTAGCGCGGCTGCTTGTCCAGGGCCGGGTTCGGCGTGAGGCGTTCCGGATCGCCGCCGGCCAGGGGGACGCGGTACAGGTCGAGGTTCGTGCTCAGCGCCGGTTCCGGCGCGGTGACGCGGACATAGCACAGCTCGGCGCCCTCGGGGGAGACGGCGAAGTCGTGCCGGCTGGCCAGGGAGACCGGCGGCGTGTCGAAGTCGCCGGGGGTCAGGTCGCGCATCGTGCCGCCGGCCAGCTCCACGTGGAAGACGTGGTTGCGGGCGTCGCCGAGCCAGGTGTCCCACTGCCGGTACAGCAGCCGGTCGATGGTCCGGGCCGTGCACTTGGGCAGTTCCGCCCCGTAGGGGTTCTCCGTCTCCGCCTGCCCCTCCGGCACTTTGCGCACCGCGCACACCAGCCCGCGGCCGTCGGGAAGCCAGAGCGGCGATTGGATGTCGGCCTTGGATTGGGTCAGCCGGCGGGCCTCGCCGCCGTCGGCGGCGATGAGCCAGAGGTCCGCCACGCCGTCCCGGTTCGAGACGAAGGCGATAACCCGGCCGTCGGGGGACCAGCGGGGGGAATGGTCCTCCTTCGGCCCGGCGGTCAGCCGGCGGGGCGCGCCGCCGTCGAGGGGCACGAGCCAGATGTCGCTGTCGGCGGCATTGTCGGCCAGCGTCACGCGGGTGACGGTGACGGCCACGTGGCGGCCGTCGGGTGACACCTGCGGATCGGCCACCTCGAGAACGCGGTACAGGTCTTCGGGCTGAAGGCTCCGTCGCTCGGCCGGTAGCCAGCCGGCGGCGGCCAGGACGGTCAGGAAAACGATCCATCGAATCCACGTGCGCATGATGTCCTCCCAATACGTGTCGGCAACAAAACGTCGACCGGGCCGGTTCGGCCGGCTCAGCGATCCAGTTCGCGCCGGATATGCCGGATCGCGGCTTTGAGAACCTTGAGCCGGGCCCAGCGCTTGTCTTCGGCTTCAACCAGCACCCACGGCGCGCGGGTGGTGCTGGTCCGCTCGATCATGTCCACCGCGGCCGCCTCGTAGGCGTTCCATTTGGCCCGGTTGCGCCAGTCCTCCTCGGTGATTTTGTACTGCTTGTAGGGGGTGACCTGGCGGTCCTCGAAGCGCCGCAGTTGCTCTTCGGGGCTGATGGCCAGCCAGAATTTGACGACGATGATGCCGAAGTCCGTGAGCTCCTCTTCGAAGGCGTTGATTTCGGCGTAGGCCCGCTGCCAGTCGGCGCGGGAGCAGAAACCCTCGAGGCGCTCCACCAGCACCCGGCCGTACCAGGAGCGGTCATAGATCGACACCCGCCCCTGTCGCGGCAGGTGGCGCCAGAAGCGCCACAGGTAGGGACGGGCGCGCTCCTCGTCGGTGGGCGCGGCGATGCTGATCACCTGGTAGTTGCGGGCGTCCATGGCCTGGGTGAGGCGCCGGATGGTGCCGCCCTTGCCGGCGGCATCCGGACCTTCGAACACCAGGATGAGCTGGCGCCCTTCCTCGTGGAGCCGGCGGGTGAGCTGGTTGAACTGGCCCTGGCAGCGCAGCAGCCGTTCGTCGTGCCCCTTGCCGTCGGCGCGGCGGGACAGGTCCAGCGCCCGGATGATGCTGGCCGCCGGGGGCTTCGGCCGGTCGGGCTGCGGTTTCGGCGCGGCGGCGTGGCCGACGGCGGCCAGCCCGTCGGTCAAGGCCTGCAGCAGGACCCGGGCCACGGAGAGGTTGCGGAAGTTCTCGTCGGCGGCGGCGATGATATGCCACGGCGCGGCGCCGGTGCTCGTCCGCCGGATGGCGGTCTCGGAGACCTCGCGGAAGCGGTCGTACCGCTTGAAGTACTTCCAGTCGATGGGCCGGACCCGCCACTTCTGGAGCGGATCACGCTCCAGCGCCTCGAGGCGCCGCTTCTGCGCCTTGCGCGACAAGTGCAGCCAGAATTTGACCACCAGGTAGCCCTCCCGCCCCAGCAGCTCCTCGAAGGCGACCATGCGGTCCAGCCGCTCCTGGAAGCGGGCGCCGCCCATCCGGCCGAAGACGCGCTCGATGACGGGCTGGGTGTACCAGGACCCGAGGAAGATGGCCATCCGGCCGCGAGGCGGCAGCACGCGCCAGAACCGCCACATGGGCGGCCGCATCCGCTCCACGTCGGAGGGCTCGCTCATGGCGTGGGTCTCGATGCCGCGTGCGTCCAGCCACTCGTGCAGCAGGTTGACGGTGCTGGTCTTGCCGGCGCCCTCGACGCCGCCCACCAGCACGACCACGCCCAGGTTCGATGCGGCCAGCTCCCGCTGCGCCGCGAGCAGCGCCGCCCGGAGCGCCGGCACCTGCTCCTCGTACGCGGCCTTGCCGATCTTCTGAATCACTTCAGCGGTTTCGAACATGGCACCCCTCCGCGAGAATCTCCCGGTGTATGACGGCGTGACGCTCCAGCTTCCGGTGACTCCGGGTAGCCGGGCGCCCGCGGGCGATCCGGTCCGAAGTCAGGCGGACACGATCCGGTTGCGGATGCCGCCGATCCCCTCGATGGCGCATTCCACCACGTCGCCCGGCCGAAGGAACTCGGGCGGGGTGCGGGCGAAGCCCACGCCGCTGGGCGTGCCGGTGGCGAGCACGTCGCCCGGCAGCAGCGTCAGGCCCAGCGACAGCCACTCGATCAGGGTGGGGATGTCGAAGATGAACTCGGCGGTGGAGGCATCCTGCTTGACGGCGCCGTTGACCCGGCTGGTGAGGCGCAGGCGGTGCGGATCGATCAGCTCGTCGGCGGTGACAATCCAGGGTCCCATGGGGCAAGCGCCGTCCAGGCTCTTGCCCTTGAAGAACTGTCCGCCGTGGCCCGATTGGACGTCCCGCGCGGAGACGTCGTTGAGCACGGTGTAGCCGAAGACGTGGTCCATGGCGGCGGCCTGCGGGATGTTCTTGCCCGCCCGGCTGATCACCACCGCCAGCTCCACTTCCCAGTCCAGCTGCGCGGTGACCCGCGGGTCGAGGGGGATGTCGCCGTGCGGCCCGTTGACCGCCGTGGTCGCCTTGGTGAAGAACTGGGGGCGCTCCGGCAGCCGCAGCTCGCGGCCCCGGGCCCGTGCCCCTTCGCGGGCGTGCTCGAGGTAGTTGAGGCCCACGCAGAAGATGTTGCGCCGCGGCGCCGGGATGGGCGCCAGCAGGATCAGCCCGGCCAGTGGCAGCGGCGGGCCGTCGGCTTGACGGGCGCGGTCCAGGCCGGCCGAACCCGCCGCGATCAAGGCGAGCATGTCCGTGCCGGGCACGGGGGTCACGGCGTCGCCGCGGACGATACCGACGGCCGGGCCATGGGCAGCGGCGTAAGAGACGAGTCGCATGGTCGCCTCCAGGTGGGATCGAACGGGATCATGGTACCAGAACCGCCGGTGCGGGTAAATCCCGCGGACGCGGTACGTGACGGCCGGCTGATGCCGGACCGTCAGGTGGTCCGGTCGCAGGCTGCGTCGGTTGGGGTCGGCGGCTGGTCGTCGCCGGACTTGCGCTGCGGCGCCGCGCCGAGATAGATTCCGGCGAGCGCCACGCCCAGGCCCAGCCACTCCAGTGTTCCGGTGGGGCGGTTGAAGAAGAGGACATCCCACAGGAACGACAGGAGGGGCTGCAGCAGCAGGATCAGACCGGCGAGCGTCGCGGTCACCTTGGGCAGCGCGCGGGCGATGACCACCCAAGCCAGCACCTGGCCCAGCAGCGCGTAGACCAGCAGGCCGGACCACGTGGTTTCGTCGGGGATCGTGAAGTGCTCGCCCTGCAGCCAGCCGCCGGCGCCGAGAAACGCCGCCGACGACAGGGACACCACGCTCAGGCTGGCCAGCGGCGTCAGCGCCCGGGGATGCGCCTGGGCTGCGCGCAGGATCACCAGGTAGGCGGCGTAGCAACCCGCGGTGATCAGCCCCAGGACGACTCCCCAGCGGTAGTCGGGACCGACGGCCTGCCAGCGCGGTCCCACGATGAGCGCGATGCCGCCGAGACCCATGGCGATGGCCGCGAGGTGGCGCGGCCCCAGGCGCTCTTTCAGGATCAGCATGCCGTAGGCGGCGACGAGGAACACCTGGAAGTTGCCCAGCAGCGTGGCCAGTCCGGGTCCCACAAGGCGGATGCTGCGGTGCCACACGGCCAGGTCCACCGCAAACGCCAGGCCGGCGGCGACCGCCAGCAGCGCCGGCCCGGGCCCGTGCCAGAGGCGCTGCCGCGCCGCGGCCGCACCGGCCAGGAGCATGACGCCGCCGAACAGCATGCGGTAGAAGGCGGTCACCGTCGGGCCGGTGTGCACCAGCTTCACGCAGATGGGCGCGAAGCTCAGGATGAGCGCGCCGGCCATGAGCTCCAGCGTGGGACGGCGGTGGTCGGTCATCGGCTTCTCGCCGGGGCGTTTTCCGTCATTCCGCCATGATTGGCCCGCCGAGCGGGTTTGTCAAGATCCGGCGCGGTGCGATTGCGATTCGGCGCGTGTGCGGCTACAATCCGCTTATCATGGGAAGACATTTGCAGACGGTTCTGATGTGGATCGTGTTGGGCGTGTGGCCGCTGGCACTCGACGGCCGGCTGCTGGGCCCGGACGGGCAGCCGCTCGGCGGCGCCCGGGTGGTCGTGGTGGGCCAGACCGGGACGGCGCTGGCCGACGCCGACGGACGGTTCCGGCTGGAGCCGACGCCGGCGCTTCCCTTCGAGCTCGTGGTAATGCGCCCCGACGGCGTGGCGCTTCGTCCCGTGACGGTACGGGAGGTTCCGGCGGACGGTCCGCTGGAGATCCGGCTGGAGTCGGCGGCCAGCAACACTGTCACCGTGGTCGCGGGCATCGTGCCGGACCTGGAACTGCCTCCGGCGGCCGCCGCGGCGGTGATCGGGCGGGGCGACCTGGAGCTGCGGGCGCCGGCGCGGGTGCCGGACGTGCTGGAGAGCATCCCGGGCGCCGGCGTCACAGGGGAGGGGCAGTCGGCGGTGCCCGCATTGCGCGGGCTGTCCAAGGGCCGGACGCTCATTCTCGTGGACGACGGCCGGGTGACCGCCGAGCGGCGCGCCGGCCCGTCGGCCTCCTTCCTGGATCCCGAGACGGTGGGAGAGCTCGAGGTGATCCGGGGTCCCGGATCGGTGGCATACGGGTCCGATGCGTTCGGCGGGATCATCCGGGCGCGGACCCGCCTGGCGTCGCCGGGGGAGCCTGCGGGCGGCCGGCTGTACGTGTTCGGCGCCGCCGGCGCCGCCGGCGGCGGCGGGAGCGCCGAGGGCAACGCGCCGCTGGCGTTGGGCTCGGTCACGGCGGGGGCACACTGGCGCCGGTATGCCGACTACCGCAGCCCGGCGGGGACGGTCGCCGATTCGGGCGCCACGCTGGGCGGCGCGCGCATCGGCTACCAGAGCCTGCTGGGCGGGGGCGTGCTCCGGCTGGGCTGGCGAAGCGATCTGGCCCGGGACGTGGGCAAGCCGGCGACGGATTCCCAGACGACCGGCACCGTCTACCCGGTCGAGGACTCGCACCGCTTCAGCGCGGCATTCGAGCGGCCGGGCCCGGGCGCCTGGTCCCGGATCGGGGCCAGCTTCGCGTGGGACGCGTACCGCCTGGTGCTGGACCGGGACCGCTATCCCACTCCCGACGTGTCGGGGCAACTGAGCCGCTCGGACACGGATGCCCGCGATTACGAAACCCGGCTCGAGGCGGAGCGGGGCTTGGGCGACTGGGCCCGGCTGGTTCTGGGCGCCGCCGCCGCCGGCCGGTACGGCCTGCGGGCGGTCAATACCACCAGCACGTACGGCCCGGGCGGCGTTCCGTCGGCGATCACCACCGAGGTTTCGGTGGCGGATGCCCGGCGCGACGACCTGGCGGCGTTCGCCGCCCTCGACGGCCGGTCCGGCCGGTGGTCCTGGGGCGGCGGCATCCGGGCCGACCGGGTGAGCAGCCGGAACCGCGGCGGGTATTTCGGCGACCGTGACAGCGTCCACGGGGCCGTGTCCGGCTTCCTGGCGGGTGGCGTGGATGTCCGGTCGGATCTGGCGGTCACCCTGCAGGCGGCCCGCGGGTTCCGGGACGCGACGCTCTCCGACCGGTACTATCGCGGGGTGACGGGACGCGGCTTTGTCACCGGCAACCCGGACCTTCAGCCCGAGACCAGCCTCCAGTTCGACGGGAGCGCGGTCTGGACATCCGGTCCGCTGCGGCTGGCGACGTACGGGTACTGGTATCGGATCCGCGACCTGATCGAGCGGTACAAGAGCGGCGGCGATTATTTTTTCCGCAATCGGGGCGAAGCGACCATCCGGGGCGCGGAGGTCGAAGCCCAGGTGGCGGTCACCGATGGGCTGCGTCTGGAGGTAGGCGCGCAGTACCTGCGGGGGGAGGCCGACGATACCGGGGAGCCCACCGACGACGTGCCGCCGCCGGGCGTGTTCGTGACGCTGCGCCGGACGCCGGGCCGGGCCTGGTGGTGGCTGGTGCGTGCGGCGGCCTATGCCCGCGACGAACGGCCTGGCCCCACGGAGGGCGTGGTGCCGGGCTACGGCGTCTGCGACATCGGGGCCGGCTGCCGGCTGGGGGAGCGGCTGGAGCTGGACGTGCTGGTGCGCAATCTGTTCGACGCCTGCTACCCCGGGTCGGCCGATGAAAAGGCCGCACTGGCGCCGGGGATCTCCCTCCAAATGGGTCTGCGGGCGACGTTTTAAGTAGGCTGGATAATATCCGCAGGCGGATGACCGGCCGGCAGCTTCGTCCGGCTCACATCCGGCGGATGAGGATCAGCGACAGGTCGTCGCGGGCGCGGGCCTCGCCGGCGAAACGGTCGACATCGGCCAGCAGGCGCCGGCCGGCCGCCTCGGCCGACAAGCCGTGAAGTTCGGGGGCCAGCGCCAGCAGCCGGGCGTCGTCGTAGAGCTCATTGTGGATGTTGTGCGCCTCGGTCAGCCCGTCGGAGTAGGCCAGCAGCAACTCGCCCGGGGCCAGATCGATGGTCTGTTCGGTGAACGTCTCGTCAATGAGTACGCCCAGGGGTGCTGCGACGGGCGCCAGTGTATCCACGCCGGCCGCACGAATGGCCAGCGGCGGCAGGTGCCCGGCGTTGAGCAAGCGGACCGGCCCGCCGCCGCCGGCCGCCAGCTCCAGGTACAACAGCGTGGCGAAGCGGTTGGGCAGGCCGTCGCGGCAGAAGATGCGGTTCACCTGGCCGCCCAGACCGGCCAGATCGCGGGCGCCCGGCGCCAGGGCCCGCAGGGTGGCCTGCAGCTTGGACATGAGCAGCGCGGCGCCCAGCCCCTTGCCGGCCACGTCGCCGAGCGCCAGTCCGGTCCGCCCGCCGCCCACGTCGAGATAGTCCACGAGGTCTCCGCCCACGTCGTTCGCCGGGCGGGTGTAGAGCCAAACGTCCCAGCCCGGGATTTCCGGCGCGCGGTCGGGCAGCAGCGCCATCTGAACGGCGCGGCCCACCGCCAGCTCGTCCTTGGCCAGCAGCTTGTCCTTGAGCTCCAGCATCAGCACGAGCAGGATGATGAAAAAGCCGAGCAACCGCGCTTCGAGATTGAAGTGGAGGTTGCCTTGATCCCAGGTGATCTGGGGGGTGAAGAAAAAAACCACGGACAGGATGAACAGGAGCTGCCGCGCCGGGGTCAGCTTCAGCAACATGCTCTTGAGGAGCCAGGCCGACAACCAGATGCCGCGCCGCAGCCAGCCCATCGCCGCCAATTTCTCCCGACGCTCCCGGTCCAGGTAGAAGGCGTACAGGTCGTGGAAGTCCCGACGAAACGTGCGGACCAGATCGTTTTTGAACAGATCCTCGATTGTCAGTTTCCAGCCGGCCTTCGGAGCGCCGGGCGGAACGTTGGAAGAATTTGATTCGCCCATGGATCGCCTTTGCCTCGGATGGCGGTCCGAGCCGCAGTCTGCCCGCGATTGTACCTTACCCACCCCGGACAGGCAAGCCGGGGTCTGACTTGGCGGACAGACACCGGATAACCGGATCCTCGCCACATTGTCCGGTGCCTGTGTTAAAATACGCCCTCGCCCCGATAAGGACGCGGAACCATGAACGGGAACCAAACCGATCCGCTCATCGACACCCATCCAGTATCTCCGGCGCCCGCTCCGAGAGATCCCGGGCTGGTCCGCCAGCCTGACGGCATTCCGCCGCGCTACGAAGTCCGCCGCCGGTTGGGCAGCGGCAGCTTCGGCGAGGTCTTTTACGCGTGGGACCGGCGGCTGGAACGGGCGGTATGCGTCAAGGTGCTGCGCAAGGACGTGCTCGGCGACGGCAAAGGCGACGAGGCGACGCAGCGCTTCCTGCGTGAGGCCCAGGCCGCGGCGAGGCTCCAGCACCGCCATATCGTCACGGTGCATGACGTCGTGGAACACGACGGCCGCCTGGCCATCATCATGGAGTATGTCGAGGGCGAGACGCTGCGCGACCTGCTGCAGCGGCGGGGGGCGTTGGATGTACCCACCGCGGTCAGGATCATCGGCCAGATCGGATCGGCGCTGGCCTTCGCCCACGCCGGCGGCGTCATTCACCGGGATCTCAAACCGGCCAACGTGTTTCTGGCCCAGGACGGCACGGTCAAGCTGGGCGATTTCGGCACCGCCCGGGTCATGGACAAAGCGACGCTGACCCACAGCGACTCGCTCATTGGCACGCCCGCCTACATGGCGCCCGAGATGATCCGCGGCGAGTCCGTCGATGGCCGGACCGATATCTACGCCCTCGGCTGCATGGCCTACGAGATGATCGCCGGTCAGCGGCCCTTCACCGATCCCAACCTGGTGACCGTGCTGTTCCAGGTGATGCACGAGGCGCCGCCCTCGCTGCGCCAGCGGGTGCCGGATGTGCCGGCGTGGCTCGATGCCGCCGTCGCCAAAGCCATGGCCAAGTCGCCGGCGGACCGACACCAGCGGGTCGAGGCGCTGTTGGCCGATCTCGGGGCGGAGATCCCCACGGCCGGCGCGGGCATCCGGCCATTGGTCCCGCCGCGCGCCCGGTGGAAATGGGCGCTTGCGGCGGCGGCGGCGGTGGTGGCGGCGATCGCGGTCTGGTGGTTTTTCTGGTCCGGGGCGCCCCGGCCGGTTGCGGTCGCCATCATGCCGTTCGTCAATGAGACGGGACAATCCGAGTTCAACTTCGTCACCCAGGGTCTCGCGGCCGAATTGGCCCGGCTCTATCCGGCGAGCGGCGCTGTGAGCATGGTGCCCATCGGGGACCTGGCGCAAGGCCCGGTCCGGCCGGAAGAGGTGTTAAAGGCCAGCCGGGCCCGCGGGGCGGATTTCATCCAGTCAGGGCGGCTGCTGACGCGCGCCGGTGCGATCGAATTGGAGTACCGCCTGATGAGCACGACGGGGAGCCGGTTGTGGACGGATCGCATCCCGTTGTCGGCCGGGAACCTCCAAACCATGGTGCGGCAGGTGTACCGCCAGAACATGACCTGGCTGAATGTGCCGCCGGCGGATCCGGAGATGGAGATCAACCCGACGGCGTATGAGCTTTACCTCAAGGGCGTCGGCAAGATTCAGGACATGAGCCAAGGGGAAGCGGGCGCGTTTGCCGAAGCCAAGGCATTTATGGAGCGGGGTCTGCAGATCGAGCCGTCGGTGATCCTGTATGCCGGCCTGGCGGAGCTGCACTTCCAGGCAGTCAACACCTGGAACTCGCTGGAACCCGAGAGCCTGTCGTACAGCCGCTATTACCTGGAGAAGGGCCAGGCACTCCAGCCGGATTACGGCCCGCTGCTCCGGTTGAGTGTCCTGCTGGACATCCAGCAGGGCCGGATGGAAGAGGCGATGCAGACGCTGGCGGAACAGTTCCGGGCCGACCGGCTGGAGCTGATGCAGTTCAACCAGGCGGCGACCATCTTCCGCCTCAACGGCGACCATGAAGCCGCAACCGCCCTGATCCGGTACGCGCTGAGCCTGTATCCCGACCACGATTTCATCAGGCTCAGTCTGGTCCGGAATCTCACCCAGGCGGGACAGATGACCGAAGCCCGGAAGATGCTCGAAAAGCTGCTGCGGGACTCGCCCCAATACTACTTTGTGCGGTTGGAATATATCCGCCTGGCCATGATCTCGGGTGACATCGGGACGGCGGACCGGCTTGTCAAGAACATGCCGGAGCTGCTGCCGAGCCGGGCCATCCGCCACCAGGTCGCGTGCCTTCAGGGAAACTGCGCCCCGTTTGACCCGAGCGAGCGTTTTCGCCGCGTCGCCCAGCTCGATTACGACCTGTCGCTGCTCATGGCCGAGTGTTTTTCGCTGAGCGGCCAGACCGATGAAGCCATGAAGTTCATGCGACAGACCATCGACATCGGTTTCACCGACTGGAGCTACTTCGACCGGAATCCCCTGTTGGCCAACGTTCGCCGGGCACCTGGATACATGTCGCTTCGGCAGCAGGGATTGGTCAACCAACGGGAGCGCCGTCTGCGGGAGCGGGCGTTGATTCAGCCGGTGCTGGATCGGTACCAGATCGCCCTGCCCCCGGCGACAGCCCTCAACTGACGGTTCACTGGCCGGTGAACACCGCCGGCCGCTTATCCCAGAAGGCGCGGATCCCTTCGGCGTAATCGCCGCTGTCGAAGACCAGCTGGCGCAGGCCCTGGATGTGTTCAAACATGACGGGGCTCAGCGGATGGGCGGAGGCCAGCAGGCGGACCTGTTCCTTGATGGCGGCGATGCTCAACGGGCTGTTGCGGGCGATCTGCGCCGCCATCTCGAAGGTGAACCCTTCCAACTGGTCGGCCGGAACCAGGTGGTTCAGCACGCCCAGGTTGCGGGCCTGCTCGGCGGGCATGGGCCGGGCGGTGAAGAACATCTCCCGGACGATATTGACCGGCAGGATGTTCATGAAGTGCAGGATGCCGGAGGCGTTGTACGGCACACCGATCTTGGCCGGAGTCATGGTGAAACTCGCGTTCGGGGCGCCGATCAGGATGTCGCAGCTCATGGCCAGGTCACAGGCGCCGCCCCAGACCGCACCCTCGATCATGGCGATGACCGGAACGGGCAGGTACTGGATCTTGCGGATGCCGGTGAGCAGGGAGTCGTAATAGCTCAGCGGGTCCCGGCCGGGTTCCGGCAGCTCCCGCACGTCGTGCCCGGCGGACCACACGGCGGCGCCGGGTGCCGCCCGCAGCACGATGGCGCGGGCTTTCTCCGCGTGCAGTTGATCCAGCGCCGCCACGAGCTCGTCGATGAGCGCGCGGCTGAGCGCGTTGTGCTTCGCCGCGTGGTTCAGGGTGACGGTGCCGATGGCGCCGTCGCGCGCGCACAGCACAAGAGCCATGATGACCTCCGGGGCGGACAGGTTGACCGGTCTCCCGGATTCCACGAGAACGATTCGGGGATCCGTGGCTGCATCTTAGACGACTGGCCGAAAATTGGCAACGGCCGATTCCGGCAACCGGTGGGAATGTTTTGACGGTCGGGCCGGACGGCGTGATACTGATGCGCATAGTCTATTCCGTCGGATGCGCCGCCATGACCAAGAGACGCGCTGAGCACTCCGGGCTCCATCGGGCCGCCGTCTGGACGGCCGGATTGGTCCTGGTGGCGATCGGGTGCGCCGGCCGGTCCGCCCACCCACCCGAGTTCCGGATCCAGCCCGTCCGCCCCCGTGCCATCCTACTGGTCGAATCTCGGGATCAATCGCCGCCACCCGAAGCGGGCGACTTCCGCCCCGCCGAACTGGTGGACGTAACGGCGCTGAATCCGGCCATCCAGTTGGAGATCCGGTACGCGACGGATCGGAACTTCCTCGGAGTTCCCGTCTACGAGCAGGCGCGGGCGCTGCTGCAGCGTCCGGCCGCCGAGGCGCTGGCGCGGGTGCAGCGCGGCCTGGCGTCCCGGGGGTTGGGCCTGCTGGTCTACGACGCCTATCGGCCGTGGTCGGTGACGTGGGTCTTCTGGGAGGCGACGTCGCCGGAGCTGCGCCGGTATGTGGCCGATCCCGCCCAGGGGTCCCGCCACAACCGCGGCTGTGCGGTGGACGTGACCCTGATCCGGCTGGCCACGGGCGAAGCGGTGCCCATGCCCAGCGGCTATGACGAGATGACCCCGCGGGCTCACGTCGATTACCGGGGCGGACCGGCGCAGCCGCGGCGGATGCGCGCGGTGCTCCGGCAGGCCATGGCTGCCGAAGGCTTTGAAGTCTACCCTTACGAGTGGTGGCATTTTGACTACCGCGACTGGCGGCGTTATGCCATCGCCAACATTCCTTTCGACCGGATCGCGCCGCCCGATCCGGCCGGTCAGCCGTGACGGGGAGCCGAATCGCCGACCCGCCGACGGCAGGAGGGCATCCATGTGTGAGTTCTGCCTCAAGCACGGCGAAGGCCGCAAATGGTACCTTGAAGCGGCCAATTACTCCGAGGATCTGCTCGCGGACGTGCGGCGCCGCCGATTCATCGAGTCGTTCGCCACGGATCTGGAAGGGATGACGCGCGACACCGCCCGGATGGAGGATCTTGATCGGCTGCCCGCCATATTCCGCGCGCTGGTGCGGCGCTGGAGCGGGCGACGGATGCGCACATACCATTTCGGCCAGGTGGTGCCCATCGAAGATGTGGTCCGGATCTTCGAACTGGTCAACTCGGTGGTCCGCGTCAGCTGCATCTGCCGGCAGGTGACCCTGGGCCGGGAGAAACGGTACTGCTACGGGGTCAGCATGGGACCGAACGGCGGTCGTTTTGCTGAAATCATCAAGGGTCTGGACGGAAGCTTCTACGCCGGGCCGGACCGCGCCGGCGTGGAGAGCGTGGAAAAAACCGAAGCTCTGGCCGCCATCCGGGAACTGGAGCACGAGGGGCTGTGCCACACCGTCTGGACGTTCGTCACACCCTTCATCGCCGGCCTCTGCAACTGTGACCGGGCGGACTGCCTGGCGCTCAAGGCCAGTGTGGGGCACCGCATCCCCATCCTGTTCCGGGCGGAGTATGTCGCGAATATCGACGCGTCAGCCTGCACCGGTTGCCGGCAGTGCCTGCGCCTGTGTCCGTTCGGCGCGCTGGCATACAGCGCCGGGACCGGCAGGACGGAAGTGGATGCGCGGCAGTGCTTCGGGTGCGGCATCTGTCGGGCCGAGTGTGCGGCAGGGGCGATCCGGCTGCGGGACCGCCGCGAAGTGCCCGCCGCCGCCCGTCTCTGGACGGTGTGACGGCGGTTGTCCGACCGACGCGCGCCTGGAGGCCGCCACGCCGGCCATGGTCGGCCGCTACTACTCGCGGTGGCCGGTTTGACGGGCGAAATGGCGGTACAGCAGCCACGTGATCAGGAACGAAAACGTGAGCACCGCTCCGGGCACCACGATGCCGAACCAAAAATCAGTCATCGGTCGCCCTCCTTTGTGTCGCCGGAGCGGCCGCGGTTGCGCTTGCGGTACGCGTACCAGGCCAGGATCAGGCCGGCGAACGAGGTGACGTACGCCAGCGACATCCCCATCAGCATTTTCAATCCTTCGTTCATGGCACGTCCTCCCACTTGACCTTCCGCTCGAGCTCTTCGAGGTAGGCCTTCTGCTTCTTCTCGTATGCGTCCGATATGGTGGACAGCTTGGGATTGATGATCCAGTACATTCCCAGTGTCAGGGCCAACCCGGCGGCAAGAATGATATAACCCAGCGGCATCAACAGGATACTGAGCGCCGTGCCCACCATCAACGCGGCATAGGCGAGCGGTGAAAGCACGATCGCGATCCAGTCCTCGCGGGTCCACTCGTCGGCGTCCTTTGGATTCCAGTTGCGGCGAATCAGAGCCATAAATCCACCTCCTCAAAGCAGGCCGAGCTTTTCGGCTTCGCGCCGGACGGGGCCCCACCAGCCGATGGGGCGGGACATCGCATAGTACTTGACCAGGTGTTTCATGTCCTCGGGCTTGGTCAGGAACGTCACCGGCAGATAGACCAGCGCCCCCAGCACCATGAGCAGCCAGAACTGCTGGTAATCCTTGAGCGCGGGGATGACGCCGAACGCCGGCAGCACCCAGACCACGAGCCAGGACAGGATCAGGTTGGCGATCCAGGACGCCAGATAGGCCCAGCCGTTGAACCGCCACCAGACCACCTGGAGGATGTTGGGCAGCCACACGCCGGCCGCCATGATCCACAGGGCGAAGATCAGCCACTCGGTGATGTTTTCCATGATGGAGCCGAAGACGAAGGAGCCCAGCAGCAGCAGCAGCGTGGACAGCCGACCCACCCACACGAGCTGGCGCTCGCTCGCCTCGGGCCGCAGGTAATGGTGGTACAGGTCGCGGGTCATGTACACCGCCCCCAGGTTCAGGTGGGTGGAGATGGTGGAGATGTGGATGGCCACGATGGCGGCGAAGAAGAATCCCAGCATGCCGGCCGGCAGGGTGTCGAAACCCAGTCGGAACCACGCCATCTCGTAGTCCTTGACCTCGGTCAGGTTGGGGTACAGCACGAAGAAGCCCAGCACGGCCGCGCCCCAGATGGCGTTGCGGATCAGCACCAGGGCCGTGCCGCTCCAGATGCACCAGGCGGCGTCCTTGACCGTCCGGGCGGACTGGATCCGCTGGGCCTCGGCGTACCAGTCGATGCTGGTGCCCATGCCGAAACCGCCGATCACGGCGATGACCACCATGGTCAGGAACCAGGCGATGGGGAAATCACCGCCGAACCAGCCGGTGAACGCGAACGGGTTGAGCCGGTGGGCTTGTCCCAGCGCCTCCAGCTTGGCCACAATCGCCGTCGGGCCGCCGGCGTGGGCGATGCCCCAGAACGAGACGATCAGGATGGCGATGAAAGCGATGACCCCCTGCTGAAAATCAGCCATCACCACGCCCCAGTAGCCGGCGGCCAGCACATAGACGGCGCATGCCGCCGAGAAGGCGGTCAGGCCGATGAACGGGTGCCAGCCGAACAGGTAGTGGCAGACCTTGCCCATGGCGATGCCCACCCAGCCCAGGATGAACATGTTCATGAACACCTGCCAGCCGGCGGTCCAGCCCCGGAGCAGGTGGGAGGGGAGGCCGCCGAACCGGAGTGTCTGCCACTCGGCCTGGGTATAGGCCAGCGACCGGCGGAAGATCCGAGCTGAAACGAATGCGCTGATGGCGCACCAGGCCGAGAAGAAGGTGTACCAGAGCCCGGCCAGACCGTGCTTGTAGATGACGCCGGACACCCACATGGGCGTGTCGGTGGCGGTGTGGGTGGCGTACACCGAGGATGCCGGCAACCACCACGGCAGGCCGCGGCCGGCGAGGAAAAAATCCGCCTCGGACCGCTTGCCCAAGCGGTAGAACAGGACGCCGCTGCCCACCATCAGCACCATGAAGGCGACGATCCAGAACCAGTCCAGAAAGCTCAACTCAACCATGAACACCTCGTCAGGAGACCGGTTTTGGGACGCC
Organism: Acidobacteriota bacterium; assembly: GCA_029565065.1. GTDB lineage: Bacteria > Acidobacteriota > JAAYUB01 > JAAYUB01 > JAAYUB01 > JAAYUB01. The sequence goes on from JAKQOW010000011.1 coordinate 23,859, forward strand.
ATCCGCCGGGTGCGGCGGATCACGCCCGGCTGTCAAATCCAGCGGTCAGTAGATCGTGCCTAGTTTAAACAGGATCCGGGGAAAAGTAGACGATTATTTTAAGGTTGGGAGAAAACACGCGGCCGGTCACAGCAGGCGGATCTGTTCCCGCCGGCAGCGGTCGAGCACGTGGTCCGGCCAGAGACTGGCCTGGACTTCGCCGATGTGCCGGCGCCGCAGCAGGAACATGCACAGGCGCGACTGGCCGATTCCGCCGCCGACGCTGTGCGGCAACCGCCCGTCCAGCAGCAGCCGGTGCCAGGGCAGGTTCAAGCGGTCGGGGCATCCGCGGGCGGTGCACTGACGGACCAGCGCCTCGGCGTCCACCCGGACACCCATGGAAGACAGCTCAAGCGCCCGTTGCAGCACCGGACTCCAGACGAGAATATCGCCGTTCAAACCGTGCCGGCCGTCACCGGTTGAAGTGGACCAGTCATCGTAATCCGGGGCCCGGCCGTCGTGGACGCTGCCGTCGGGCAATCGCCCGCCGATCCCCATCAGGAAGACCGCCTGGTGCTGGCGGCAGGCCAGGTCCTCGCGCTGGCGCGGAGTCAGGTGCGGGTGTTGGCGGCACAGATCCTCGCTGTGGACGAAGGTGATCCGGTGCGGCAGCAGCGGCGTCATGCCGAGCCGGCGGCACACGGCTCGTTCCGTGCGGCGCATGGCGGCGAAGATGCGCGCCACCGTGTGCTGCAAGGTCGCCAAGGTGCGGTCTTCGCGGCGGATGACCAGTTCCCAGTCCCACTGGTCCACGTGGACCGAATGGATGGCGCTGGTCAAGTCGCCCTCGTCGGGCCGCAGGGCGTTCATGTCGCAATAAATGCCGCGGTCTGCCGGCACGCCATACCGGAACAGGGCGTATCGCTTCCATTTGGCCAGCGACTGCACCACCTCGAGATGACGGTCGCCAAGCTGGGTCGCCTGGAACCGCACCGGGGTTTCCACGCCGTTCAGGTTGTCCTGCAGTCCGGAGTTCCGGTCCACGAACAGGGGACAGGTGACGCGGGTCAGCCGCAGCGCCTGCGCCAGCGACCGCTGAAAACGGTCCTTGATGAAGAAGATGGCCTGTTCCAATTCCACCAGTTCGGGAGCGGGTGCAAGGAGTGAGTGCATGTGAACCTTCCGATGAAAAATTATTGTTATTGTAGGAATACAAATTTTTTAGTAAAGTATTATTTATATTCTGCCAGAATTATTATATTATTAATAAATATATGGCCATTAAATTATAGTTATAGAAGTTTTTGAGGTGAAAGATGGACCCGAATTTCGAGATTGACAAATTGGACGGAGAAATTCTGCGCGCCCTCCAGCGGGATGCCCGCCGGCCGTTCCAGGAGCTGGCGCGGGACCTGCTGGTTTCGGGCGGAACGATTCACGTTCGGGTCAACAAACTGAGGGAACAAGGCGTGATCCGCGGGACGCGGGTGGTGATCGATCCGGTCCGGATCGGCTATGACGTCTGCGCGTTCGTGGGCATCAACCTGCACAATGCGCGGGACTACAAGACGGTGTTGAAGCGGCTCCAGGGAGTGCCGGAAATCCTGGAAGCCCATTACACCACCGGCAAGTACAACATCTTCTTGAAAGTGGTGGCCCGCAGCACCCGGGGATTGCACGACCTGCTCATCGAGCGGCTGCAGGCGATCCCCGAAATCCAATCGACCGAGACGCTGATCTCGCTGGAGGCGCCGATCCTCAGGGAGGTCCCGGTGCCGCGTGCCCGCTAGGCGGCAACCGGATCCGTCAGCGCGGCGGGAGGACAACCCGCAGCGTCTTGATCTCGAATTTCCCGAAGTCGAGGGTGACCGTGGCGCCGGTGGGCGCCAGATCCCGGATCGGGTTTTCCATCAGATCGGCTTCGGATACCTTCGCCGGCGTGACGGGCAGCTGGAGCACGGCCCGGTCGGGCCGGCCCAGCGACTCGTAGAACCGGAAGACCAGGGCGTCGCCGTCCTCGGCCAGCTTGACCGTCTCGAGGACGACGCCGACGGTGTCCACGGCGGCGAAACTGTGCGCGGTGGGCAGCTTGCCGGGGTGCCGTGTCTCCGCCCAGGCCCGGAGCGGTGTGTTGAGCTCGGCGCCGCGGCGCACCGTCGCGCCGTCGGCCCAGCTCCCGGCATGGGTGTAGAGGGAGTAGGTGAACGCGTGCCGGCCGCGGTCCGCCATGGGATCGGGCCAGGTGGGGGCGCGCAGCAGCGACAGCTCGATCTCGCCGCCGTGGATGTCGTAGCCGTGCTTGCTGTCGTTGAGCACGGAGATGCCGCCGGCGGCGTCCGACAGGTCGGCCCAGCGCAGGGCCGGCACCTCGAATCGGGCCTTCTCGGCCAGCGTCTCGCGGCGGGTGCTCCGGGTGATGGCGGCGAACGGGATTTCGAAGGTGGCCTGGTCGTTGGTGACGGCAACGGGGAACGCGGCCTTGAGCATCAGGTGCGATTCCCACCAGTCGGCCTCGGTGGCGATGTCCACGCGGTCGAGCGCGCGGTACACGGTGATGGTCTGGGTGAAGGTTGATGAAGGAAAGTCTTCGGTGGGTGCGTAGCGGTCCTTGTCGGGACCCAGGAAATTGTGGCGCACCCGCAGCACGGCGCGCACCGGGGAGGCATGGACAAGCTCCACGGCGGCCGCCTGGTTCAGTTGCCACACCCGGCCGGTGAATCCCAGGTTCCAGGCATCCCAGTTCTCCGGGATGTCCTCGTAGACCCGCAGCGCGTTGATCGCCTGGCCGGGCGCGACGAACTCGTGGTCCAGCTTCTTGTCCCGGAAGCTGCGGATTTGGCCGCTCTCGGGATCGACCTCCAGGCGGTGCCACCGGTTCTCGAGGAACGTCTGGTCGGCTTTGACCTCGAGGACCGCCGGCCCGGGCGAACCGGGCCGCGCCACGAAGACCCGGTAGCCCAGAGACGGCACGTTCTCGGCCACGAAGGCGACGCGAAGCGTGCCGGTCTCCGCATCCTGGCTGAATTCAGCGGGCACGGGCTTGCCATCCACCGTCCACAGCGCCAGTTCGCCGGACGCGACCGGCAGCTCCGCGGTGACGAAATCGGAGCGTTCCCAGGCCAACGGATTGAACACCACCACGGGGAAGCCCTCGATCCGCGACGTGTCCACCGCGGCGCCCACGCGGCGCAGCGCCTGATCTTCGATCCGGCCCAGCTTGCGCCGGACGGTGGCGTAGGTCTCCAGGGCGTCCCGGTAAACCGGCGTGATGGAGGAGCCCGGCAGGATGTCGTGGAACTGGTTGGTCAGCACGTCCTGCCAGAGTGCGGCCAGATCGGCCTTGGGATAGGCCGCGCCCAGCAGCCGGGCCCAGGTGGCCGCCTTTTCCGCCGCGCCCAGTTCCGCTTCGCACCGCCGGTTGTTCTGCTTGATCTGGGCCTGGGAGGTGAAGGTGCCGCGATGGTACTCGAGATAGAGCTCATCCCGCCAGACGGGGATCCGCTCGCCCAGGTCGCCGGGAATCTGCTTCAGGAAATCGCCCGCTTTGGCGTGCACGTACTGGGGCGCCACCGGCAGCCGGCCGTAACGGCGGACGCGATCGAGGATCTCGCGGTTGGGACCGCCGCCGTGGTCGCCCAGCCCATACAGGATCAGGCTTTTCTGCCACCCCGTGGTGGCCTGGTACTTGGTGATGGCGTCCGCGTTTTCCGCCAGGTCCACCCGGCTCGTATAGCCCTCCGGCGGAAAATACGTCAGCAGGCGGGTGCCGTCCGGGCCCTCCCACCAGAACACGAAATGGGGGAATACCGTCGTGTCGTTCCACCAGATCTTCTGGGTGATGAACACGTCGAGGCCGCTCTTGCGGTACAACTGCGGCATGTTCCAGTTATAGCCGAAGGAGTCTGGGTTCCAGCCGATCTTGACGTCCACGCCGAATCTGTCCTTGAAGTACCGCTTGCCGAACAGCAGCTGGCGCACCCAGCTTTCGCCCGAGATCAGGTTGCAGTCGGGTTCCACCCAGGTGCCGCCCACCACCTCCCAGCGCCCGTCGGCGATCCGCTGGGCGATCTGCCGGAAGAGCTGCGGGTCGCGTTCCTCGATCCAGCGATACGTCAGCGCCTGGCTCTGCGCATACACCAACTCGGGGTATTCGTCCATGTTCTTGAGGACGGTGGCGAAGGTGTTGCGGGCCACCGCCCGGGTTTCGGCCATGCGCCACAGCCAGGCGATGTCGATGTGGGCGTTGCCGATGAGATGGACCTTGAACTCCTGGGCATAGCGGCGGAGCTCGGCGGTCTCCGCCAGCGACTGCTTCAGGGAGGCTTCGAGGCGGTCGCGACCGCCGCGCTTGACGGCGTCCAGATCGAGGGCCTGCACCGCCCGCGCGTACGCGGCGCCCAGTTGGGCCAGGCGTTCGGGAGGCACGCCGCGGCGGTCCTCGATGGGATAGGGCCGGCGGGTGAAGGTGTAGCGGACGAGTTCCGGCCAGATCAGCCGTTCGGCGGTCTGCAGGCTGTCCACCCAGTCGCGGAGCGCCGCGACCATGGGGCGGGCCTCCAGGTAGTCCATCTCGGCGTCCCGGATGGCGAAGACGAGTCCCGTTTCGGGCAGCGGATTGCGCCGGGGCGGCCAGAACTCGCCGCGGGGAGGCCGCCGGCCGGCGTTGACCGCCTCGAGGTCGATCGTGGAACCCGTGATCGGCGGCGGGTCGTTGAGGAACACCTCCTTGACGACCTCGGCGCCCTGGTCGCCGCCGCCGTCGATCCGGATGACCTGGACGACGCGGTCGTCCTGCCGCACGGTCACGTCGACCAGGCCGCGGGCATACACTTTCAGTTTCAGGATGGTGGGCGTGCCCAGCACGGGCACTCCCGCCACGACTTCACGGCAGGGGATCCGGGCGCGCACACCCACCCGGGAGGCATTCAAGTCCCGTCCCAGTTTGTAATCCTCCCATGCCTGGCCGTCGAGCGTCCAGGCCCAGCCATCCACCGTCAGGTTCACGGCGGCGGCGATCTCCTGGAGTCTGGCTTTGGCGGCCGCCGTGTCGACGGCCGGATCCTGGGCCGGCAGGGCGGCGCCAGCGGCGGCGGCGAGGCTCGCAATCAGCAGAAGCCGGAGCACGAGTGGCATCCATCCTCCTTCTTATGCTCGGGCCGCCGGCCGGGCCCGTCAAACAGCCGTACCGGCGCCGGAAGCGTGGAGTCATGCTTGAAAGAACATTCTAATCGAGGGGTGGAATGAACCCAATCCATTTTTTCTTCCCGGCAACCAGGGCGCGGGCAACGGATTGTTCAGGCCACCCCGCCGTGGTACTATCCGTAGCACTGAATCTCGGTGGGGAGCGCACCGCATGAATACAATCGGGGTGAGGCGGCTGATCAACCGCGAGATCCGCTGGCTGGCGCTGCTGGTCGCCGCCTCCGTGATCGGATCCGGCTGCGGCCGGGATTCCAGCGGCATCCCCGCGGAGCAGGCGGCCGCCTGGCGGAAGGCTCTCGATGCGGACCGTGCCGCGAAGGACCGGGAGTTCGCCGCCGACGCGACGTCGCCCATGGCCGGCGCAGCGCGGTTGACGCTGGCGGCGCCGGGCGGCGGTCTGCGGGTGGCGGCCGGCGCGGTCGCGCCAACGGCGCCGCCCGGACCGGCCGACCCGCTGGTGTTCAGCCTGGCGGACGGCCAGTGGCGGTGGGAGTCCCGGGCGCCTGGCGGCTGGGCCGAGGTGGCGCGCAGTCCAATTGCGCCTGGTCCGCTGAGTGACGGGATCCGCTTCCGGCTGGAGCGGTTCACCCTCGCGGCGTACCCCGGTGCCGACGGATTGGCCCTGATTGTGTTCGATCCCGCCCGGCGCGAGCACCGCGAGTTTCGCCGACTCCTGTATTTCCCGCCGGACCGCGCGTTCGCCGTGTCGGCGCGACTGGAGCGGCTGCCCGATCCCGAGACCGTGGTCATGCTGACCAGCCGCAATCTGGAGAAGCGGTTCATCCGCTACGCCCGGCTCCACTTCACCCTGGATGGCGCGGCCTGCGCGCTGGCGGCGTTCAAATCCGCCGCGGGCGCGTCGGACGACCGCACCCTGTTCGTGCCGTTCACCGATACCACGACCGGCGTCGAAACCTATCCGGCCGGCCGGTTTCTCGATCTGGACGAGCCCGCCGGCGAGACCATGGTGCTGGATTTCAACCGGGCATACAATCCATTGTGCAACTATTCGCCGGCCTACAACTGCCCCATCCCGCCGGCGGAAAACCGACTGCCGGTGGCGATCCGTGCCGGCGAACGAACCTACCCGCACTAGGAGCGAGGCCGGCGCGGACGAACGCTGCCTGACCACCGGATTCATGCGAATCGCGATTCGTCCGGCCCTGTGTCCGGCCGGTGCCACCGACTCCCGGGTTCACCGGCGCTCGCGCAACCCGGCCCGGAGTTCCGTCAAAAAATAGTGATAATCGCGGCCCCCCGGCCCGTCTATTGGCCCATGAATGGCCCGATGGACGTGACGGCGACTTTCGACGCAGCCGATCGGTGTGCCGGGCCGTTCAAATCGCGGGTTCGTCCCAGACGACGCAAGGAGGATTCATGAACCGAGCAATGTGTCTCACCCTGATGACCCTGGTTCTCGCGGCCGTGGTGATGATCGGCTGTGGGGGGGCTCCCGCCACCGAGACGGCTGCAAACGACGCGTCCGCGCCGGCCCAGCCCCAGTCGCCGGCTGACCTGGGCAACGCGGCCGCCGACCTGTACGGCCAGGCGATGAGCGAGCTGGTGGCGCTGCTCAAAGACAAGCCGGCGCCGGCGGCGGTCAAGGACCAGGTGGCCCAACTCAAGGAGGAGTATGTGCAGAAGCTGGTGAGTCTGGGGCGCCAGCGGGAGGCGCTGGGAACAGCGGACCGCGCCGCCGCCGACATGCGGGTGAGCCTCGGCCTCGAACGGGCGGCCGGCCCGTCCTTTCAGGCGTACTCCGGCATCCAGCAGCATTACATGAGTCTGGACAACGAACTCGCCAACCAGATCGCCAGCTTCAACATTCTCACACAGTACTTCAACTTCGACTTGTTGAAGAAACAGAGCCCGGCGGAAGCCCAGCGTCTCGGACTTCAGTGAGTGGTTCCAGGGAGTCGACCATCGTGAACAAATCAACGATACGAAAATGGCTTGGCGCCGTGGTGGTGTTGATGTCCGTGCTGGCCGTGTGCCCGGTGGCCTCAGCGGCCCTGCCGGGTGCCGGCGTCTATTTCTCCAAGACGCCGATCGATCCGAACAACCCGGCCGGCCTGTCGAAGAGTTTCCAGGCCGGCGATCCCATCTACGGCCTGCTGGTGGTGGACAAGTCATGGCGGGAGCTGTACGGGGGCAAGACGGAGATCCCGGTGATGGTGGTCATGGCCATCGACGACCAGGACATGCTGGAATACCAGTACATCACCCTCAAGGGCCCGTTGGTCAACAACCGGTTTATGGTTCTCGACATCGCACCGGAACCCGCCCGGATGACCGCCTACAAGGACCCGAATATGGTTTTCGGCGAAGGGAAGGGGAACCGGAAGATCGGGCCCATCGGCTTCACCTTCCGCCTGGGCGAGCTGGGAACCGGCACCCACACCGTGCAGATCTATGTGCGCGATTTCGGCACCAAGCACGCTGAAGGATCGTTCGCCATTCAAGGGAGCAACTACGCCTACTACGCCGGCTTGAACCAGAAATATCTCAACGCCGACGCCCAGGCCGTCACTCTGCCACCGGCCAAGATGACCGACAAACAGATGGACGCCACCATGCGGAAGCTCCTGCTCAACGCCGGCTGGCCGGGCGTGCACCGGATCCACATCGTCGACAAGGACTGGTGGTATGACCGCCACTCGGGGGGCGACAGCCCCATCGTGGGTCGGCACATCGCCGCGGCGGCGCTGTACAAGGACACCGACGGTAAATACTACTACCGGCTTTGCACATTCGAACAGCGCAAGCTCATCACCGGCGGGTTCGGGGCGCTGGAGCTGACCGACCAGGGTCGCAAGATCCCCATCCCCGCGGAGAACATCGACAAGTAGCGCCGCCCGGTGTCGGACGGCAGGTGCACAGATGCCATTGTGCGGCGGGAGGCGGCGGCCGCAAGCCGTCGCCCGCCGCTGTTTTGGCGATGTTCTCTTGCGACCGCATTTGCTATAGTGAAGAAGCGGCATGGACACATCGTCGACTGCGCGAAAGGAGCACGGGGCCGTGAGCAGAGTAATCGGGGCGCTGGTTGGTCTGGGGTTGTCCTGGCTGGTGTGGACTGCGGGAGTCCGGGCGGACGATCCGCCGCCGGCGGTTGCGGGCGTGACCGTCGTGAAGGCGGAGGCGGACTTCGCCATGGCCAAGGCCGGTGTCCAGCCCGCCGACGTGCTGCTGCGTTGGAGACGGTTGGCGGGCGCGGCGGAAAGCGGGGAGACGCTGGACTCGTACTTCCAGCTCAAAGAGGTGGAGATCCTGCACGCGCCGCGCGGCGGCGTTGACATCCTGGTGCGTCGCGGCGAGACCGAGCGTTGGGTGGCGATTCCGGCGTACGAGTGGCGGCTCTCGGTGCGCCCCGCTCTATCCGGCGAGGCCGGTGTGGCGCAGGCGGAGGGGGAACGATTGCTCGGAGCCGGGGATGTGGACGGTGCCGTGGCGCGCTGGAGCACCGGGGCGGCCGAAGCGGCCGCGCAGGGCGACCACCTGACGGCGGCGTGGCTGCAACTCCGGTCCGGACAGGCTCTGGTTGAGGCCAGGCGGTGGGCGGCCGCCGTCGAGGCTCTGGGGCGTTGCGCTGACACGCTGGCCGCCGTGGACGCCGGGCGGTTCCAGCCCATCGTCTGGGACATGCAGGGCGAACTCCTGCGCCAGGACAAGCGGCCGGAATTATCCATGGAGGTCCACCGGAAGGCGCTGGCCGCTTGGACGCACGACGGCGGGGAACTGGGTCGCGCCAACAGCATGGTCGGCCTGGGCCACTGCGCCTGGCAGCTGGTTCGCTGGCCTGAAGCCGTCCAGTGTTACGAGAACGCCTTGGCGATCCGCCGGGAGGTGGCGCCCGATTCCATGCTCGTTTTCGGCTCCCTGGTGACGCTGGCCACGGCGTATTCCAACACCGGCGACCTGGCCGCCGCCGACCGCTGCCTGCTGGAAGCGCTGGCGATCCACCGGCGTCACCTGCCGGGCCATGCCGCGGAAGCGAACATCCTGAACACACTGGGCGTCAACGCATCCAAGGCCGGCCATCAGGTCAAGGCCCAACAGTATTTTGAGGAATCCCTCCGGCTCAAGCAGGCGCAGAGTCCGGATTCGATGGCGGTGGCGTACACCCTGAATAATCTGGCTGCCGTGGCCCGCTTGCGGGGCGATCTGGCGCTGGCGGAGGATTACCACCGGCGGGCCTTGAAAATCAAGCTGGCGCTGGAACCGGACAGCATCAGTCTGGCGCGCTCCTACCACAATATCGGCCAGATCTACATGGCGCGCCGGGATTTTCCGGCCGCGGCGGACTACCTCAACCAGGCCCTGCTGATTCTGGAGCGGAAGGCCCCGCGCTCAAGGGAATACGCCGACTGCCTGGAACAACTCGGCAACCTGGCCCGCCTGGAAAACGAGTTTGACCTGGCCGAATTGCGCCATCGGGAAGCGACGGCGATCCGACTGCAGGTGTCGAACGATCCGTTGGATCAGATCCGCACGCTGATCACCCTGGGCGCCATCCGCCTGGAGAGTGGCGACCCGGTCCAGGCGGAGACCCACTACCAGGCCGCACTGAGCATGGCGCGGCAATCTGCGCCGGCCAGCCTCTATGAGGCCCGCAGTCTCCGGGGACTGGGCGACGCCTGCCTGCGGCGGGGCGACCTGGTGGCCGCCGCGCCGGCATTGGAGGGTGCATTGAAGATCTTCGCCGCCACCGCACCCCTGACCATCGACGAGGCCACGACCCAACACCTGCTGGGGGACCTCCACCGCCGCCAGGATCGGCTGCAAGACGCCCTGGCCTGCTACGAGCGCGCCGTGGCGGCGCTCGAGGGGCAACTCGAAAAGCTCGGCGGGAGCCGGGAAATTACCGAATCCTTCGCCGCAGAATATGCCGGCTATTACAAAGACGTGCTGGAATTGAAACTGCTATTGAACGATCCCCGGGGCGCGTTCAACGTCCTGGAGCGTTTCCGCGCGCGCAGTTTGTTGGCCATGTTGGCCGAGCGCGATCTGGATTTTTCCCGCGACGTGCCGGCCGAACTGTGGGAGCGTCTGGAGACCGCGCGCACCCGCTGCCGCGAAGCGCAGGATGAGCTCATGCAGCTCAGTCCCGACAAGGAGCCGGAACGTGTCGCGGAGCGCCAGCGACTGTTGGCGGAGCGTCGCCGCGGGCAGGCCCTGGTTTGGGAAGAAATTCGCAGAGAATCCCCCCGCCTGGCGGCGCTGCGGGTGCCGGAGACACTGTCGGTGGACCAGGTCGCCGACGCGATGGGGCGGGACACCCTGTTTCTGTCCTACGCGGTGAGCGAGCGGGCCACCCACCTGTTTGCCATTTTGAACGGCCGGTTGCGGGTGGAGTCCGTCCCGATCGGCCGGCAGCAGGTTCAGGAAGCGGTGGAATACTATCTCGCCATGCTGAGCAATCCCGCCAGCCGGAAAGTCCGGCTGATGGGTCGGGCTCACGCCCTGTACCGGCAATTCGTGGCGCCGGTCGACGACCTGGTACAGCGCGCGCAGCGCATCGTGGTATGCCCCGACGGACCGCTGCACATGCTGCCGTTCGCCGCCCTGGGCCCGGCCACGAACCGCTACCTGATCGAGGAGAAGCCGGTTTCGTACGTGATCTCCGCGACTGTGTACGCCGACGGCTTACGGCACGAACCGCAGCGCACCGCACGGCCGGTGGTGTTGTTTGGCGATCCGGACTATCCGGGCCAGGTCGCCGGCGGGCCGGCCGCGCGACAGCTCCGGTGGGTGCTCCGTGATGACCCGGTGCCGCCTCTGCCCGCGTCGCGCGACGAGGTGCAGGGGATTGCCGCTTTGTATCCCGGCGCCCACGTGGCGTACCTGGGTGCCGAGGCCCGCGAGGAACGGGTGAAGTCTCTGGACCGGCAACCCGGCTACATCCACTTCGCCTGCCACGGTTTTTTCAACCCGGTGAATCCCATGGACAGCGGGCTCCTCCTGACCATCCCGGGGGAAGGGGACGACGATCACGACAACGGCTTCCTCCAGGTCTGGGAGGTGTTTGAAAACGTGCGGATCGACGCCGAGCAGGTGAGCCTGTCCGCCTGCGAAACCGCCCGGGGTCGGGAACTCGGCGGCGAAGGACTGGTGGGATTGAACCGGTCCTTCCTGTACGCCGGGGCGCGCACGGTGATGTCCACGCTCTGGAGCGTCGCCGACGCATCGACGGCGGAATTCCAGAAACTCTACTACCGCCAGCTCAAATCAGGCCGAGCCAAAACCGAAGCCGCCCGGCTCACCCAAAGAGAATTCATCAATGGCAAGGTCCGCATCGCGGCGACGGAACCGGCCGGAGAACCGCCGGACCTCAGCCACCCCTATTTCTGGGCCGGCTTCGTGTTGAACGGACAATGGCGCTAGACCCTCCCATCCACGATCCGGCGGATTTTCTCACCCGCAACCTGCCGCAGGTGGAACGGGTCATCGGGTGGGTGGGCCGCCGGCGGGGACTGTCGGTGGACGAACTCGAGGAATTCCGCTCGCGCGTGCTGGTCCGGCTCGTGGAGAACGACTATGACGTCCTGCGGAAATTCAGGGGTTTGAGCAGCGTCCAAACCTTCCTGGTGACGGTGGTCCAACGCTTGCTGCTCGACTACATCGCCCAGGAGCGGGGCCGCTGGCGGCCGTCGGCCGCCGCGCTCAAGCGCGGCGATCTGGCGGTGGAGTTGGAAAAGCTCATGGTGCGCGGCCGGCGCACGTTCGAAGAGGCATTCACGGCCCTGAGCGCGCGCCACGGGGAGTCCATCGACCGGGACGAGTTGTTCCGGCTGGCGGCGGAGTTGCCGCTGCGCCGGGCGACGACGTTGGTGCCCCTGGAGCTGGTGGAGAACCTGGCGGCGCGGGGCCAGTCGGCGGAGAAGGAATTGGGGCGGATCCGGCACGTGGAGCAGTCCGCCCGGCTCAGCGCCGCCCTGCGTGACGCGCTGGCGGAACTGCCGGCCGAGGATCGCCTGCTCATCCGGCTGCGCTACGTCGAAGGGCTGACCGTGGCCCAGCTCGCCCGTTCGTTCGGCGGCAACCAGATCGCCCTCTACCGGCGGTTCGAGAAGATCCAGGAACGGTTGCGCAAGCTCCTGGTGCGCCGGCGCACGGTGCGGGAGTCCGTCGACGAGATGCTGGGTTGTGCGGACGCCCGGAAATCGCTGAACTTTTTTGACGATGCCGTCGACGAGCGCGGGGTTGCGGGCGACGGGGAGGATTCGGGGGAAAAACCCGGTTAAACAGTCGGGCGCGGCCGTCTAATGCGATGAGCGCCACACCGGCTGTTGCCGGGGGAGGAACAGCGAAATGCGGGAACACATGAATTGCCCAGACCTGGAAGAGATCGCCGCCTGGGCCGACGGTCGCCTGGACGGGGACCGGCAGCGGGCGATCGTGGACCATCTGGACCGGTGCCCCGACTGCTACGACCTGGCGGCGGGAGCCATCGCGTTCCGCCAGGAGGCCGCTTCCGCCTGGCAGACGCCGGCGGCGGCCCCGGTCCGCGACTTCCGGGCCGCGCCACGCTGGGCCGTACCGGCGGCGGTTGCGGCAGCGCTGTTGCTGGCCGCCGTCCTCATCGTGATGGCGCCCGTCCGGATGGCGGGTCCGGCGCCGGCCGCGGCCGTCCCGAATGTTTCGGCGACGCCCGCCGCCGCACCAGACCGGTCGACGCCGGCGTCTTCCCTGCCTGACAATGCCGGCGGGGATCACCTGGCGCAAGTTCTGCACCAGACGAGCGTCCTGTCTTCTATCCGGACGGCGCTGGTTGCGCCGGATACGATTTCCGCCGCCTGGGTGGCCGAGATCCGGTTGCCGGAAGATGCGGCCTACGGATTCGGCGCTCCGCCGGCGGACGGCTGGTTCGCCCTCGGCATGCGCTGGGTGGAAGCTGAGCTGTACCTGCGGGCGGGTGATCCGGCGGCGGCCGCCGAGACGCTGGCCCGCGTCCGCCGCGATCTGGATCGGTTCGGCGGAACGGCTGAACTGCGTTCCGAGTACGACCGCACCGAAGCCGGCCTGCGCCAAAACGAGATGACGGAACTGCCCGCGGTCCTCTTCGACCGGACCCTCGCCGCCGGCGGGGCGCGCGGTGCGGCCCGGATGGAACTCGGCGCCTGGGTGGGCGGCGGCCGGATCGCCGTGCGGACCGGCTTCGGACCATATTTCAAGCACGCCGACATCGATCGCCTCGAGGCGGGTGTGAGCGCTGCGGGCGTCCCGCCGGGCGTCGCCGCCGCATTCGATGAAATCCGCCGCCAGCTCGATGCCGGGCTTCCGAACGCCGCGTCGTTCCGCCGGACCGATCGGGCCCTCGTGAACATCGGACTGCTGCTGCGCGGAGAATGACCATGCGCCGACTCCTGCTAGCGAGCGTCATCCTGGCCGGCTGGGCGGCGGCGCTTTCCGCCCAGGACGCCACCCCCGCCGACTCGGCGGGCTGGTGGATCCGAAACTACGGCTTGCTGACCATCCAGGAGGAACCGCTGGTGGGCCGGGCGGAGCAGGTGTTCGGGCGAGTGGTCGCCGCCGCCGACAAGAAGGGAAACCGCTTGCCGAGTCTGGTGGTGATCCGCGGAGACGGCGATCCCCATGCCGTCGCCCTGCCCGACGGCAGCATTGTCATGTCCGCCGGCGGCCTGCGCCTGTGCTACCGGGATGTCCCTCCCGTCGACGGTGACGCGCGGCTGGCCTTTCTCCTCGGGCACGAGCTGGCCCACTTGTCCAAGGACGACTTCTGGCATCGCTCCGCGTTCATGGCGCTGCAGAAATATCCGGGCACCGAAGACCGGCGCCAGCTGCTGGAGGAATTGCTGGGCCAGGCCGGCGGCGCAGCGGCCTCGGGCGAATCCATCCGCAGCGTCGTCCGGGTCAAGGAGCTCCAGGCGGACAGCTATGGTCTCGTCTACATGACCATCGCCGGTTACGATCCGGCGGTCATCCTGGGCGGGGGCCAGTCGTTCTTCGAACAGTGGGTCCGCCAGCTGCCGCACGCCGCCGCCGACGGCGGCGAGCATCCCTCCCCGATGGACCGGACCGTTTTTCTGAGGAGCCAGATGGTCCAGGTGGTCGAGGAGCTGGATCTGTTCCACTTCGGCGTCCGGCTTGCCCAACTGGGCCGCTACGAGGACGCCGTGCGGCTGCTGGAACGCTTCAGCCACCGCTTCCCGGGGCGCGAGGTGTTCAACAACCTGGGCTTCTGTTACTACGAGCTGGCCAGGCAGGCGCCGGCGTTCCAAAGCCATGCCGACAGTCTGCGCTTCAAGCTGCCGGCAGTGCTGGACCCGTACACGCCGGCGGGCCGCTATGAGCTCCGGCGCCAGGAGGGGCCGGAGTACCGGCAGGATCCCCTCTTCCGCGGCCGGCTCGACCAGGCGATCCGGTGCCTGCGCGAGGCGGCCGACCGAGATCCGTTCTATGTGCCGGCGCGGGTGAACCTGGCGTCGGCGTTTGTCCTGAAGGGGGAATACGCCCGGGCCCTCGCCGCCGCCGAGGACGCGTCGAAACTGGACCCGGCGGACGCTTCCGCCGGCGTGGCCAAGGCCGTGGCGCTCTACCTGCTGGGCGACAACAGCGGATTGAGCACCTCCGGCGCCGCCATCGAGCTGCTCAAGGGGATCATCGAACGTCGGCCCGACAGCGCGGCGGCTGTGTACGACCTGGCGGCCATCCTCGCCGAGCGGGGACGGGCCGCCTCGGCCCACGAGGCCCGGCAGGCGTTCCTTCGGATCGAACCGGCGGGCCTGTACGCCGATGAGATGCGCCGCGTCCTGGGCCTGCCGCATCCGGAACGGGCCGCCCGACGGGATTCCGGTTTGCCGGTGTTTTACGCCGACCGGGTGCCCGTGGGCGAGGTGACGGACGAGATCGAACAGCGGCTCAAGCCGATGCAGAAGATCTCGTTCGACGTGGGAGATTTTGCCGGCAACGTCTATCGCGGAGACGGCTTGCGGATCCTGGAGCTGGACTTTTTCCTCGAACTAGTCGAAGACAGCGCCGTGGGCGTACCCGACCGCCAGGCTTGGCTGGACCGCTTCGGGCCGCCCGACCGCCTGATCCGCGTGGGCGGCGGGGAGCTGGCGGTGTATCGCACCTTCGCCCTGGATATCGCGGAAAACCGGGTCCGTGCCGTGGTTCGCTTCGCGGAGTGATCCTTCCGCCTCGATTCCACCGGCATCAACAGCCGTTTCCCATGACCGCAGGGAGTGTCTGCTCGAAAAATTCGCCCACCCGGGTTTCGTGATAATACTCGCCGCCCGGTTGGATGAATCCCACATGGCCGCCCCAGCGGGGAGTTTCCAGGAATAAATTGGCGTTGGCTGCGGCCGCGGTGATCGGGTGGCACGCGGGGGTCAGGAAAGGATCGTCCAGCGCGTTGAGCACCAGCGTCGGCACCCGGATCGCCGGGAGGAACGGCAGGCAGGACGCCCGCGCCCAGTAGTCGGCGGCGCTGGTGAAGCCGTGTACGGGCGCCGTGTAACGATCGTCGAATTCCTCGAAGTTGGTGATGCCAGCGTAATCCGCCAATTGCACCTGGCCGGGTAACCGGCCGGCTTTGGCAGCGATTTTCCCGGTGAGCCGGCGGATGAAGCGGCGCATGTAGAGCCGGTTGGTCGGCCGGGCCAGGCGGTGGGCCGAGGCCGCCAGGTCGCACGGGACCGACACGGCCGCCGCCACCCGCAGGCGATCGGGCAGGTCGGCGGGGGATTCGCCGAGGTACTTGAGCGTCACGTTGCCGCCCAGGCTGAAACCCACCAGGGCCAAGTCTCGGTAACCCGTTGCGGCCATCCGCGCCAGAATGACTGCCGCGTCGCCCGTGTCGCCGCTGTGGTAGGAGCGGAGCAGGCGGTTCGGCTCGCCGCTGCAGCTGCGGAAGTTCAGCGCCGCCACGTCCCAGCTCCGCCGGCCCAGGGCGCGGACCATGCCCAGCACGTAGTGGGAGCGGCTGCTGGACTCCAGCCCGTGCAGGATCAGCGCCGCCCGCGGGGCGCCGGCGCGGTGCCAGTCCACGTCCACGAAATCGCCGTCGGGCAGCTCGATCCGTTCGCGCCGATACGCTACGCCGCCCACGCGCCGGCACAGGGTGGGATAGATCGTCTGGAGGTGGCCGCTGCGCAGCCACACGGGGGGCCGGTAGGGGCTGGCGCTCAGATGGGGCATGTGCTGTGTACCGTCTCCGAATTCCGACATCTGATGATAGGCCAGTTTGGCAGAGCCGTCATGGGAAATGTGGGGGGGATTGCGCCGGAGCGGTCCGTTGACATCCGTTGGCGGGGCGGTATCATAGATGCATGAATTGCCATCCTGCTGACCCCGTCGTTCCGACGGACTCGGCCGCCGCACCGACCCGGTCCGTCTGGTCGTCCCCGCTGGCCATCGCCGGTTGGCTGGCGTTGGCCAAGCTGCTGATCCATTTCCTCACCAACGGCCAATACGGCTATTTCCGGGATGAGCTGTACTTTCTCGCCTGCGGTGAACACCTGGACTGGGGATACGTGGATCACGCCCCCATGGTCGCGTGGATGGCCTGGCTGAGCCGCGCGCTGCTGGGCGATTCACTGTTCGCCATCCGGTTCTTTCCGGCGGTGGCCGGGGCGGCCAAGGTCTTCCTGACCGGCGCCATGGCGCACGAGCTGGGGGGAGGCCGTCTGGCGGTGTTTCTGGCCGGACTGGGTGTTCTGGCGGCGACCATCTATTTCGGCATCGACACGCTTCTGTCCATGAACGCCCTGGAGCCGTTGTTCTGGATGGGCGCCGTCTGGTGCGCGCTGCGGGCGATCCGGCTGAGCGAGCCGCGCTACTGGGCGGGATTCGGCGCGCTGCTCGGTCTCGGCTTCATGAACAAGCACTCGACCATCTTCTTCGCTGCGGCACTGGTGGCGGGAGTGCTCCTGACCCGCGCGCGGCGGGCGCTCCTCGATAAGTGGTTTTGGACCGGCGCGGCGCTGGCGCTGATCATCATCCTGCCCAACGTGATCTGGGAATGGCGCCACGACTGGGCGACTCTCGAGCTGCTGAACAATGTCCGCGCCACGGGGAAGAACGTGATCCACCCCCCGCTCGAGTTCCTGGTCCAGCAGGTGCTGATCCTCAACCCGGCCACCCTGCCTCTTTGGCTCGCCGGAATCTGGTTCTTCCTCGCCGACCGGGAGGGCCGGCGCCACCGCCATCTCGGTCTGGCATTCGTTATATTCCTGGGTTTGATGATTGTCATGCACGCGAAGCACTATTATGTCGCCCCGGCCTATCCGATGCTGCTGGCCGCCGGCGGTGTCTGGTGGGCCGCCCGGCTGGAACGGGTCCGTGGGTTGCGCTGGCTGCGGGCGGCATACCCCGCGCTGCTCGCGGTCACGGGGGCGGTGCTGACCCCGCTGGTCCTGCCGGTCCTGCCCGTGGCGGCGATCCCGCCTTACCTGGCGGCCTTGGGCCTACAGCGCCTCAAGACCGAGGTGGCGCACGAGGGGCCGCTCCCCCAGCATTTCGGCGACATGTTCGGCTGGCCGGAGATGGTAGCGGCGGTGGCCCGGGTGTATCACGGTCTGCCGGCGGCGGAACGGGCCCGGGCCTGCATCTTCGCCGGCAATTACGGCGAGGCCGGAGCCATCGATTTCTTCGGCGGCCGCCACGGCCTGCCCAAAGCCATCTCCGCCCACCAGAACTACTTTTTCTGGGGTCCGCGCGACTACACCGGCGAGGTGGTCATCCTGCTCCATGTGAGCCGCGAGGATGCCCTGGAGGTGTTCCACCGAGTGGAGGAAGCGGAGCCCGTGGGGCATCCGTGGGCCATGGCCGAGGAGCACTTCACCATCCGGGTGGGCCGCGATCCGAAGATCCCGCTCGGCGAACTCTGGCCCCGGATCCGGCACTGGAACTAGCGCCGGCGTGACTGTTGTGGACGCGGGAACCGGGCCGGGGATTGAATGGAGGAAACGATCCATGCGTTGCCGCGGTTGGTGGATTCTGAGCATGCTGGCGGTGGCGGGAGCCTTCTGCCTGCCGGCGACGTACTATGTCTCGCCCGCCGGCAGCGACGGCGGTTCGGGCTCGTCGGCGCAGCCCTGGCGGACACTCCAGCACGCCGCCGACCAGGTTCAGGCGGGGGATGTGGTGCTCGTGCGAAGCGGGTCCTATGCCGATTTCCGTTCCAAGTCCTCCGGCGCGGCGGGGCAGCCCGTGCAATTCAGGGCCGAAGCCGGCGCGGACGTGGTGATCCACACGGTGGGGCCGGACAACTGGCACGGCAGCGTCATCAACATCGAAAACCACGACTGGTGGCTGGTCGACGGATTCGAGGTCACGGGCGCCACGGGATCGGCCGGCATCGATGTCCGCGAGGCGGACCACGTCGTCATCCGCAACTGCCACTGCCACCACAATCAGAAGTGGGGCATCTTCACCGGCTTCGCCGAAGCGTTCACCGCCGAGTTCAACGAGTGCGCCTACTCCGGCGAAGAGCACGGCATCTACCACAGCAACAGCGGCGACGATGCGGTCATCCGCCACAACTACTGCCATCACAATCGCGGCTGCGGGATCCAGATCAACGCCGATCCGTCCATGGGCGGCGACGGGATCTGCGCCGACGCCCGCGTGGAGTACAACGTGGTCACCGCCAACGGCGCGGGCGGCGGGGCCGGGATCAACCTCGCGTCGGTGCGAACGTCCCGGATCACCAACAACCTGATCTTCGGGAATCAGGCCGGCGGGATCGCCATGTGGGACGACGGCCAGGGCACCCAGTGGGGCTGCCGGAACAACCTGATCGCCCACAACACGGTGCACATGCCGTCGTCGGCGCGATGGGCGCTCAACATGATCAACGGCTCCACCGGCAATCAGGTCGTCAACAACATCCTCGTTCACGACGGTTCCCGCGGCGGCCTGGAAACGGACGCGGGCAGTCTGAGCGGCCTGGTGAGTGATTACAACGTCATGACCCGCGTCAGCCTGGACGACACCTTTCTGACGCTGGCGACGTGGCAGTCGGGCTACGGCCAGGATGTCCATTCGGCTTCGCATGCGGCTGCCGAGCTCTTCGTCGATCCCGGCGGCGATCACCACCTGCCGGAGTCGGCCTGGGCGGTGGATCACGGGTTGACGCTCGGCGCGGTCACGGACGATCTCGACGGCGTGGCCCGGCCCCAGGGAGCCGCCTCGGATATCGGCTGCTACGAGCGGGCCGCCGGCACGCTCGTAGGCGACTTGAACCGGGACGGCGCCGTGGACGACGCGGACGTCAGCCTGCTGGCCGACTACCTGGCGGGAAATCTCCGGTCTGACGACCTGGCGCCGGCCGACGCGGACCTGAATCAGGACGGCGCCGTCGACGCGGTCGATCTGGCGATCCTGAAACGGTTGTTGTAGCCGGAGCCCCGCCGAGTCCGGCCGGGGAGAGGGCGGGCCGGTGGCGCGGCCGACCGGCTCAATAGCTGCTCGCGGTCAGTTTCACCTTGCCCCGGAAGATCCAGTAGATGCTCACCGTGTAAGCGACCACCAGCGGCATGCCCAGCAGCGCGATGACCAGCATGATCCCCAGCGTCTGGGGCGAGGAGGCGGCGTTGTACACGGTGAGGCTGTTCGCCGGCGCCGGGTTGGAGAAGATCAGATTGGGAAACATGCCGAGGCCGAACAGGGTCAGCAGGGCCAGCATGGCGGCGCACGACGACAAAAAGGCGTGGAACTCGCGGCCGTGATGGATCTCGCGGGGGATGTTGGCGATGGCCAGCATGTTCAGCAGCGCCAGGAGAAACAGGACCGGGTGGCGCTTGATGGTGTCGGTCATGTTGGGCACGTACAGCAGGGTGGCCATGGTGGTGGTGACATAGCAGATGATGAAACCGATGATGGTGTTGTTGACCCAGCCGCGGACCTTGGCCTGCAGCTCGCCGTCGGTCTTCATCACCGTGTAGATGGCGCCGTGCATCATGAACAGCGCCACGGTGGTGACGCCCACCAGCAACGCATACGGGTGCAGCAGGGAGAGAAACGAGCCGGCGAACTCATGCCGTTCGGTCAGCGGGATACCCCACGCCACGTTCCCCAGCGCCACCCCGATGAGCAGGCTGGAGACGATACTGCTCGCCGCGAAGCTGCCGTCCCACATCTGCCGCCACCGCCGCCCGGGCTGCTTCGAGCGGAACTCGATGGCGACCGCCCGGAAAATCAGCGCCACCAGCAGCAGCATGAACGCGAGATAGAATCCGGAAAAGGCCGTGGCGTACACTTCCGGAAAAGCCGCGAACAGCGCACCGCCTCCGGTGACCAGCCAGACCTCGTTGCCGTCCCAGACCGGGCCGATGGCGTTGATCATGAGCCGGCGCTCGGTGTCGGTCCGGGTGAACAGGTGCAGCGCCCCGACGCCCAGGTCGAACCCGTCCAGGATGGCGTAGCCGGCGAACAGGACGCCCACCAGGATGAACCAGATGGTGTTCAGGTCAAGCAGCGCGCTCATGCCCGTTGTCCCTCCCCCGCGGTTTCGTCATCGGCGGGTCCGTGCTGGATCTTCTCGTTGAGCAGGTAGACGAACAGCACGAAGAGCAGCAGGTAGACCAGGCCGAACAGGATGATCGACGTCAGCACCTCCCCGGCGCCGACCACCGGCGACAGGGCGTCGGCGGTGCGCAGCAGCCCCTGGACGATGTAGGGCTGACGGCCCACCTCGGCCGACGCCCAACCGGCCTGATTGGCCAGCTGGGGTCCCAGCACGGCGAACACCAGCAGCCACTGGAACCAGCGCGTCTCGAACAGCCGGCGCCGCCACCACAGGAACAGGCCGAGCCATGACAAAGCCAGCAGCGCCATCCCCAGGGCCACCATGAGGTGGTACGTCTGAAAGACCAGGTTGACCGGCGGCCGTTCGCCGGGCGGCACCGCCCGCAGTCCCACCACCGGTGCGGCCGGATCGCCGTGAACGAGCCAGCTCAGCATGCCCGGCAGCTTCACGCCGAGGCGGACGGTTTCGGCCTCCTCGTCCACCCAGCCGAACAGGTAGAGGGGCGCCGGGGCGGCCGCCTCGTAGTGGCCTTCGTACGCCGCCAGCTTCACCGGCTGGTTCCGGCTCACCCCCGCGGCGCTGGAGTGACCCGTCGCCAGCTGCATCAGCGAGGCGAACGCTGCCACCACCAGTCCCACCTTCATCGAGATTTTCGCGAACTCCGTGTGGCGTCGGTGCAGCAGGTACCACGCGCTCACGCTGAGCACGAAGAACGCCGCCGCCTGCCAGCCGCCCAGCACCGCGTGGCTCAGCCGGTCCAGGGTGGACGGATTGAAGACCACCTGCCAGAAATCGACGATCTCCGCGCGGGGGCCGTTGGGGCCCATGACGATGTGATGCCCGGCGGGGGTCTGCTGCCAGGAGTTGGCCACGATGATCCAGACGGCGCTGAAGTGGGCCCCGAACGCCACCAGGATCGTGGCGATGAAGTGCATGCGCGGGCTGACCTTGTCCCAGCCGAAGAGGAGGATGGCCAGGAATCCCGATTCGAGGAAGAAGGCGAACACGCCCTCGGCGGCCAGGGCGCTGCCGAACACGTCGCCGACGAAGCGGGAATACGCCGACCAGTTGGTCCCGAACTGGAACTCCATGACGATGCCCGACGCGACGCCCAGGGCGAAGACCAGGCCGAAGATGCGCACCCAGAAGCGGGTCATGTGGTGAAACAGGGGATTTTTGGTCTTCAGGTACATCCCCTCCATGGCCACGAGGATGACGCCGAGGCCGATGCTCAGGGGCGGAAACAAGTAGTGGAAGGCGATCGTCAGGGCAAACTGCAGGCGGGACAGAAACAGAACGTCCATCGCGTGCTCCCTGCGTCCGAAATGCGGACGGCCGGTTGAAAGTCGGATGCCGGTGGGTCGGACAACAGCTTACCGTGTTTAAAACGGGGAATCAAGAGCAGTGGTGTGCGGGATCCAGGCTCAGGCGATCCAGCGGTAGAACGCCAACCCCAGCAGCTCGGTCATGGCTGTGACGCTCTTCCGGAAGTTGTCGGCGGTCGGGAAAAAATCCAGGTAGTTCAGCTGCCGTTTGCGTTCGGCCTGGAGGTTGGCCGGATAGCCGGTGCAATCGACGCCGGCCCGGCGGAACAGGTGCAGCGCCCGCGGCAAATGGTAACCCGACGTGACCAGCACCGCCCGGCGAAAACCGTGCGCATCCATCAGGCGGCGGACGTGCGCGGCGTTTTCGGCGGTGTCGCGGCTTTCGGATTCCAGGATGATATCGGAGGCGGGCACGCCCAGATCCATGAGCAGCCGCCGGATCACCGGCGCTTCCGGCTCGCCGCCGGCCACCGAGCCGCCGGAGAAGATGATGGGTCGGGGTTGCCGCTGGTGGATGCGCACGGCGTCCACCACCCGGCCCATGGCGTCGGGCGCGGGAGTGCCGGCGCCGGAAAAATCGGGCACGCCCTCCACGAGACCCCCGCCCAGCAGGACGATCACGTCGGCCTCGGCGACCGCAGCCGCGTCCCATTCCTGCACCTCGACGAGGTCCAGGAACCGGTTGGCGGTGGCGCCGACCGACAGCAGATAGAGCAGCAGCGCCCCCCCCAGCAGCCAGTAGCCCGACCGGCGGCGGTGGGCGAGCCGCCAGATGCCCCAGGCAGCGAACACCACCACCAGCAGCCCCGGCGGCAGGATCATGGCTCTGAGCAGTTTTTTAAGGAAAAACACCGGCGCTGTCTCCGGCCCGCGATTGCCGCTGTCGGCGCGGGCGCGGCTATTTTAGGAGTTCCCCGCGCCGAATGCAACTCGGCGCAGCGCAGGGGAGGGCGGCGGCACCGAGCGACACTCAGAACGCCTGCTGCCGCAGTTCCTCGCGGATGCGCCGGATCTCCTCGATCTTCTGGTCAATCTTGTCGAACAGGTCGCGCCGGGCCTTGATCCCCTCGCGGGTGAGAAAGGCGACGGCCTCGGATCGGGTGTGGCAGACGCCGGCTTCCAGCAGCTGCTCCAGGCGCCGCACCGAATCGTCGTCCAGCCGGACCGACACGATGAGTTGCCGGTGCACGGCCTTCGCCTCGTCGATCATCTTCTCGGCCTGGCGGCCCAGCTGTTCGCTGATTTCGGTGGCGGCCTGCTTGGCCGAGCCGACGAACTGCTTGAAGTCCGACTTGACCTTGTGACGGGTTTCATCCTTCATGATATCTCCTCCGGGTATCGCATCATGTCCGCTGTCCAGCCCCGCCGGGGTGCCGGCCGGCGGAGTCGGTTCAACGTGTCAGGCAAGGCAGGTGTTTGGCACACACGCGGAATATATCATACAAGTAACTATATTACAATTAAGATGATTACAACTCTTTTCTTTTTGACCGCTCGCCCGGGCGCGCTAAGATCAGCCATTGCGCGTCATCGGAGCTCCGGGGTGGGTGCGGAACGGCTGGCAAGGAGGCGGGTCATGGTCCGATACAAGCTGTTGCTGGAGTATGACGGCACGCGGTACGGCGGGTGGCAGATGCAGCACAACACCCGGACAGTGCAGGGCGAGATGCTGAGCGCGGCCCGAACGGTGTTCGGCGTCGAGGAGTTGGAGCTGCTGGGGGCCGGCCGGACGGATGCGGGCGTCCACGCCCTGGGCCAGGTGGCGCACGTCGAGGTATCCAAATCCCGCCCGCCGAGTGAGATCATCCGGGCGTTCAACGACGTGCTCCCGCCGGACATCACCGTGCTGCAGGTGTGGCCGGCGCCGCCCCGCTTCCACGCCCGCTACCACGCCCGGTCACGGAGCTACCTGTACCAGGTGTCGCGCCGGAAGACGGCGTTCGGCAAGCGGTATGTCTGGTGGGTCAAGGATCCGCTGGACCTGCCGCGCATGCGGGCCGTGGCCGCCCGAATCGTCGGCCGGCACGACTTCCGCTCGTTCGTCGACAAGCGACTGGAGGACAAATCCACCAAGATCGAGCTGAGCGAGTTCGAGCTCCGCGAGTGCGGCGACCTGATCCTGTTCCGGGTGAGCGGCACCCACTTCCTCTGGAAACTGGTGCGGCGCCTGGTGGGCACGGTGGTGGCGGTGGGCGCCGGACAGTTGTCCAGTGAACAGGTGGACGCCTTCTTCGAGGGACCGTCGCCTGAACCCGCCCGCTGGACCGCTCCGCCCTCGGGGCTCTTCCTGGAGTGCGTGCGGTTCGCGGACGATCCGCCGCCCGGCGATATCCGCCCGGTGATCCGGCTCGATCGGCCGGTGCGCGGGGCCGGGCGGCCGGATGAGCCATGAAAATCTCCGACGGTGCCGCCTGCATCCAATCCGGCAACGCGCCGCCCGTTCAGTGCGCGCCGCTCGAATCGGTCAGCGGCTGCGCGGTGGCGGTGAGCGACTCTGACCGAACGGCCCCGTGATGATCAATCGTTGGATCCGATTTGTCGACGAGCTGACCCGGCGACCCGGCACCGATCGCCAGCAGTACCTCGACCGGCGTTTCCCCGGCCTGCAGGAGCGACTCGGTTTCCCGGTGCTGGGCGAGGATCGGGCGATCTTTGTCTTCCGTGGATCCGCCCGGCGAGTCGCCGTCACCGGTGACATGACCGGCTGGCGGCGGCGGCTGCCGCTGTCCCGGATTTCCGGCACCGACCTGTTCATGCGGGAGATGCCGTTCGAACCGACGGCGCGCCTTGACTACAAGTTCGTCGTCGACGGGGAGTGGCGGATGGATCCGCTCAACACCCGGGTGATCTCCGAGGGAGGCGGCGAGAACTCGGAGCTGCGCATGCCCCGGTACCGGTCTGTCCCCGAGGCGGACCCGGACGCACCGGCCCCGTTGGGGCGACGCGAGTCGTTCCGATTGCGCAGCCGGCACCTGGCCGGTTCGCGCCGCGTTACGGTCTGCCTGCCGGCGGCCTATGCACCCCAACGCCGCTGGCCGGCGGTGTTCTTCCACGACGGCGCGGAGTACCTGGCGCTGGGCCTGGCCGACCGGATCCTCGGCTACATGGAGCGGGCCGGTGAGCTGGCGGCCGTGGGGGTCTTCATCCATCACGGCGACCGCACCCGGGACTACACGCTGAACGCCGCCTACGCGGATTTTCTCGCCGAGGAGCTGTTGCCGGAGCTGGCCGGACGCTACAGCCTGGCGCGTGAGCCGGCCCGGCGGGTGATGGCCGGTGACTCGCTGGGCGCGCTGGCCGCCGGCTATGTCGCCTATCGCCACCCGGGTGTGTTCGGCGGCTGCGTCTGCCAGTCCGGCGCCTTCAACCTGGCCTACCCGCCGGCGCGGCGCTCGCGCTTCCAGAGACAGGAGCGGGAGCTGTTCGGGCTGAAGGTGGCCGAGGCGCCTCTGCCCACGCGCTTCTTTCTGGTCTGGGGCAGCTACGAGCGCGCCGTCTGCGGACTGGATTTCGTTGCGGCCAACGAGCGCTTCGCCGCCGATCTGCGGCGCAATCCCACGGTCCGCGGCGTGACGGAGCGCGTTTTGCCCCAGGGCCACAGTTGGGGATTGTGGCGGGACACCCTGCGCGCCGGGCTCCGCTGGAGTTTCGGCGGACGGGTCGCCGGCCGGAGCGCCGCTGCCGGCTCCGTTACCGGCTGAAGAGGCACAGAACCATGGAGCCTCTGGTGACTCAAACGGACGACCGGGCTGACGCGATGGAGCGGTACTTGCGCGACCCGCGGCATTCCGTAAAGCTGCTGCTGGCCGTGGCGCTGGCCATGTCGGTGTCGGCCCACCTGCTCTCTCGTCTGCTGGAAGAATGGATCCCGATCCTCCGGCAGTCTCTCAGTCTCAGCCTGATCGTGGAGCTGGCCATTCTGACGGCGCTGCTCGGGCCGGTGATCGCCCTGTTCCGACCGGCCATCCGGCGCGTGATCCGCTGGTTTGACGCCGAGCGCGAGCTCGAGGACTCCGAACTCCGGTTCGAGACGCTGTTCGCCCGTTCCGGCATCGGCGTATTCATGGTGGACCTCGACGGATGGATCCTTCGGGCCAATGAGGATTTCCAAACCATGACCGGCTATTCCGAGCGCGAGTTGCGCGACATGCGGCACACCGAGCTGATCCATCCGGACGATCGGACCCGGCACGAGCGCTACTACCAGGATTTTCTGAAGGGGCGCATCGACCGGTTCACGCTGGAGGCGCGGTATGTCCTGAAGTCCGGCCGGGCGCTCTGGTCCCGGATGCACGCCGCCATGCACCGGGACACCGCCGGGCGGCCGCAGTTCGCCGTGTGCATCACCGAGGACGTGACGGAGCGCCGGAAGGCGGAGCAGCATCTCCGCCAAACCGCCAAGATTATCGAGAACACGGAGGAAGGCGTGGTGGTGACGGCCGCCGACGGCCGGATCCAGTTCGTCAACCCCGCCTTCACGGCCATCACCGGTTATGCGTTGGATGAGGTTCTCGGCCAGACCCCGCGCATTCTCAAGTCCGATCACCACCCGCTCGAGTTCTACCGCAGCCTCTGGCAGCAGTTGATCGCCACCGGGCGCTGGGAGGGCGAGATCTGGAACCGCCGCAAGAGCGGCGAGGTTTACCCGCAGTGGCTGACGATCTCCTCGATCCTCGACGACCAGGGCGGGGTGGCCCAGTATGTCTCGGTCTTCCATGACATCTCGGAACAGAAACAGCGCGAGGCGCTGATCACGCACCAGGCCTTCCACGACGCCCTGACCGGTCTGCCCAACCGGGTCCTGTTCACCGACCGGCTGACCCTGGCACTCGCCCATAGCCAGCGGGTGGGCCGATCCATGGCGGTACTGTTCGTGGACATCGACCGGTTCAAGGTGGTCAACGACACCCTGGGCCACCTGGTGGGCGACCGGCTGTTGCAGGAGGCAGCCCGGCGCATCCAGCGGTGCGTCCGCGGCGAGGACACGGTGGCGCGCATGGGGGGCGACGAATTCACCGTCATCCTGCAGGAAGTGGACGAATCCGGCGCACGGCGGATCACCAGCCGGATCCTCGAGGAACTCGCGACGCCGATCAGCATCGACGGCCAGGAACTGCACACCGCCGCGAGCATCGGAATCAGCATGGCTCCAGCAGACGGCCAGAGCGCCGAGACCCTGATGAAGCACGCCGACATCGCCCTGTACAAGGCCAAGGACGGCGGTCGCAACCAGTTCTTCTTTTTCAGCTCCGGGCACAACGGCCGCTACGTCAGCGATCTGAACCTGGAGCGCGACCTGCGGCGGGCGGTGGAGCGGACGGAGTTCGAGATCCATTTTCAGCCCCGCGTCAGCCTGGCCTCCGGGCGCATCGGGAGCGCCGAGGTGCTGGTGCGGTGGCGCCACCCGGAGCGGGGCCTGATCGGTCCGGGGGATTTCATTCCGCTGGCCGAGGAGACCCGGCTGATCCTGCCCATCAGCGAGTGGGTGTTGCGGGCGGCCTGCAACCAGGCCGTGGCGTGGCGAACGGCCGGGTATCCCGCCCTCCGCCTGGCCGTCAACATCTGCGCGTGCCATTTCCACAAGCCGGGCTTGCCGGAGCAGCTCACGGCGCTGCTGCAGGAGACCGGGTTGCCGCCGGACCAGCTGGAACTGGAGATCACCGAGACGGTGGCCATGCGCGACCTGGACGCCAGCGTGAAACTGCTCGAGGCGCTGCAGGCCCAGGGCATTCATCTGTCGATGGACGATTTCGGCACCGGCTATTCATCGCTCGGCTCGCTCTCCCGCTTCCCGGTGCAGTCTCTGAAGCTGCACCGCTCGTTCGTCGAGAATGTCGAATGGGACCCCGAGCGGGCGCGGATCCTGCGGCTGGTGATCGTGCTGGCGCACACGCTGGGAGTGAAAGTGGTGGCTGAGGGGGTGGAGACCATCCGCCAGGTTGACCTGCTGCGGGATTACCGCTGCGACGAGGTGCAGGGCTTCCTGTTCAGCCGGGCGCTCCCGGCGGACGATTTTCGGGAAGCGTTCCTGACGCACCCGGACCGTCTGGTCGCCTGGCCTGTGGTTGAGTTGCGGACCGGGCCCGCGGACGACATTCCGTCCATCGTCTGAGGACGACATTTACACCGGGCCGCGCCCGTTCGATGGTATGATTCGCGCGACGGCCAACTTGCGCCAAGGAGGACATACGATGGCGCTCAAACAATGGGCTACGCCTCCCCCGATGCAGATCGATCCCACGAAAAACTACCGGGTGTCGCTCGAGACCGACAAAGGAATCGTCGAACTGGAGCTCCACGCCCGGCATGCGCCCAAGACGGTGAACAACTTCGTGTTCCTGGCTCGGGAGGGATTCTACGACGGCATCACGTTCCATCGCGTGATCGCCGACTTCATGATCCAGGGCGGCGATCCCACGGGAACGGGACGCGGCGGTCCCGGCTACCGCTTTGAAGACGAGTTCAAGGACAATCCGTTCCGGCATGAAAAGGGCGTGATCTCGATGGCCAACGCCGGGCCCGGCACGAACGGCAGCCAGTTCTTCATCACCCATTCGCCCCAGCCGCACCTGGACGGCCGCCACACGGTCTTCGGCAAGGTCACCGCCGGCCAGGCGGTGGTGGACGCCATCCGGCAGGGGGACCACATCATCCGGGTGACTGTCCGGGAGTCTTAGGGCGCCGTCGGAGCCGGTCCTCTCGGCCTCATCAGCGATCGGGACGCGTCGGATTCGAACGCGCGACCGCCTCATCCGTTTGTATGGGTAGACACCATACGATGGGGAGGTGGATCGTGCGCGACGAAACGTTTTGGCCGCGGGAGGAACTGCGGGTTGCCGTGCGGGTGCCGGTCGTGTTGGAGGTCACCGGGGATCGGGGAGAGGTGTTCTTTCTCGATTCCGTAACCGCCGACGTCTCCCGGAGCGGCTGCCGACTGGATCTGGGCGGACCCGCGTTGTTCCCCAACTGGCTCGAACTGGGCAAGCCGTTCCGGGCGTCGCTCAACTTCGGCCGGCAGACCCTGGACGCCTGGGTGGCCGTCATCTGGCAGCACGGCGTCCAGTGTGGGCTCCAGTTCGTGGACCGGGACAAGCACTGGGTCATGAACTGAGAGACCCGGGGCAGGTGGCCCCGGGTCAATGGGTGTCGGACATCAGGCTGAATCGTCGAGGGCCGGCGAGTGCGTCCGGCAGCCGCGCGGGGTGCCATGCCCGCCGGTCGGACCACCTCACACACTCGCGCCGATCTGACGGCTGGGCGGTTCCGGCGGCGGCGGCGCCGGAGCTTTTTCCGGCTTGGCGGGCGGTGCCGGTGGTGCCGGAGAGGCGGGCGGCGCCGGCGGAGCGGCTGCGGCCGCCTTTTTCGGGGGGGCCGGCGGTTTGGGCGGTGCCGGCGGTTTGGGCGGCGCCGGTGGCTCGGGCGGTTCGGTGTCTCGGTCGAGGTCCAGGTCGATATCGATATCGAGATCATCGAGGCCGCTCAGCAACTCATCCATGTCTCCGACCAGGTCGTCCATGTCGCGGGTCCAATGGTCCATGTGTTGGCGGTAAGCTTCCACTTCGATCCGGGCCAGCTCCCGAGCCGTTTTCCGGATCTCCTCGATCAGGGGCTGCAACTCGGCCGTGAAATCGGCTTTCACCGTCCGGGCGGCGGCGCGCAGTTCCTCGCGGGACTGGCGGACGCGCTCCGCGACAGCCCGCCGGGCTTCCGTGGAGTCTCCCGCCTCGCGCAGCTCCGTTTCCAACTGGGCCTGCAGATGCTCCATCTTGGCCTGGAGCGCCTCGTTGATCTGTTGGCCGGCCGCATCGATCTTCTGCTCCAGGAACTGCAGCTTCTTCTCGAGCTGCTCCCGGCGCGCTTCGAGCTCCTGGCACTTCTTCTCGGCGGCGGCCTGCTCCGCTTTCAGGCGCGCCTCGTCCCTGGCGGCCGGCGCCGATTGCGGTTGGTCGGCCGTCATTGCCGCGTCAGGCTGGGCATCGGGTGGCGTTGCGACGAGGTCGGCGCACACCACTGCCGGCAGGGTGGGGATGTCCGGTTCCGCGATCTGCAGAAAACTCAATTCGCGGGCGAACAACAAGGCCGTCAGCCCCAGCAGCGCGATGGCGCCCACGAGCAGCCACCGGCTGGGGCGAGGATTATGATTGCGCTTTTTATCGAGTAACATTTCAATTCTCCTCCTGAGGATTTGGCGGGTGTGCACCGCGCCGGGCGAGGGCATGGCGGCGCCGGCGCCGGCGGCCAGCTCCAAAACCCGGGACAGGCACAGAATATACGAACGGCGGCGGCCGGTGGCGGAGACCACCCAGTCGTCACAGGCGATCTCGCGCTCTTCGGAGAGACGACGACCGATCCAGCGCACCGCCGGTTGGCAGAAAAAGAGGGCCATCACCACCTGCTGCAGCAGGTTAGCCCAGTCGTC
This sequence comes from Acidobacteriota bacterium, assembly GCA_029565065.1. Taxonomy (GTDB): domain Bacteria; phylum Acidobacteriota; class JAAYUB01; order JAAYUB01; family JAAYUB01; genus JAAYUB01. Next base: position 54,277 of record JAKQOW010000011.1, read on the forward strand.
CCATCGACGCAGGTGAGCGGCCTCGTGCAGCACCACCTGGCGGAACTCTTCAGGCGTGAGGCGGCTGACCATTGTTTCGGGGAAAAGGATGAGTGGACGCAGGAACCCGGCGACGGTGGGGATGGTGATTCCGGGTGCCACCGCCAGGCGAAAATTCCGTTGAAATGCGCTCCGGCGCAGCGCCAGCTCGTCCGCCAACCGAGGCTCCGGGTCGATGAGCCGGGCCCGGCAGCGGAAGCGCTGCAACCGCAGCCAATGGAATCCGAGGCGCACCAGGCCCCCGGCGGCACCGACGGCCCAAACCAGCATCAGCATCAGAGTCCAGCCGCCACCGGGGACCACCAGCGGCGCCCAGCGCCCTGAGTCCGGTGCCGTCTCAGCGACAGGCGGCCGCACCCGCGGCGGTCGTGGCGGAGCCGGGAGCAGACCTGGCAGCCGAGCGGTGGCGGACATCGTGTCCGGGAGGTCCACCGTGGGTTCAACCCGTGCCGGTGCGGGCGGATCCCAGAAGGCGGGGGGCTGTGAGGAAAGGACCATGAAGCCGAGAGTCAATCCCACGATCGCCGCCAGCGCCACCCACCACACCGCGTAACGGGTGCCGGCGCTCAATCGTCGCCCGAACCCAAGAATCACGGCCACCCCCAGGGTCAGGAGCAGGCCGGCGATCAGGCCGTTGATCCAGCCGGCGGCCGCATGGCGGGTCAGCGACTCCAGGACGAAGACGGGGTCCATCAGGATTCCTCTCCCTCGGTCTGATCGATCAGCTCGCGGATCCGGGTCAACTCGTCGCCGGTCAGCGATTCCTGCTCCAGCAAGTTCTGCACCAGCAGCTCCGGCGAGCCGTCGAAAAACCGGCTGACCACATGGTGCAGGGCGCGGCGGCGCGCGTCGGTCCGCTCGGTGGCCGGGTGGTACAGGTGCGCGCGTCCCTGCTTGGTGTGACGGACGTACCCCTTCTCCTCCAGAATCCGGAGGAAGGTCAGGACGGTGTTGTACGCCCAGCCACGTTCGGCGCTCAGGGCGGCCACCACGTCGCCCACGGTCGCGGCGCGGCGCTCCCAGAGCACGTCCATGATTTTCAGTTCGGCGTCGGTGAGAGTGGGAGATTTCTTGCGGGCCATGGAATTTACATCCTTACAACTAATTCTTTAATATTTTAATTCCGATTATCGGTCTTGTGGTTTGAGCTGTCAACTAATTTCTTAATATTAATACGCGGACTGCATGGTCCAGGTTGCAAAAAAATCGACGCTGTCGAAAAGAGCCGCGCGCCTTGCGGCGCGCGGGATCAATCGGTCATGCCAGAATCGGAAGATCAGATCGCCTGCTCGGGGGCTGTTGTCGCCGGCGGCACGGCCGGCACCGTCGGGGCCGGACGGGTTCGGATCCACAGGCGGCGCGCCCCCAGGGCGAAGTCGTCAATGAGCGAATAGACGGTGGGCAGCACGAGCAGGGTCAGGATGGTGGATGCGATGAGTCCGCCCATCACCGTCCGGGCCATGGGAAAGTACCGGGCGTTGAAGACGCTGGTGGTGCCGAACGCCAGCGGCAGCAGGCCCACCACGGTGGTGCCGGCGGTCATGAGGATGGGGCGGAGCCGCTCCAGGCATCCCTCCCGGATCGCCTGGGCGCGGGGCAGCCCGGCGCGCCGGTAGTTGTTCACGTGGTCGATGAGGACGATGCCGTTGTTCACCACGACACCGATGAGGATGAGCAAACCGATCTGGGCCATGAAGTTGAAGGGGGTGTGGGTGATCCACAGGAAGACCGCCACGCCGACGAATGCGAACGGCAGCGAGAACATGATGGAGAACGGATGGGCCAGGCTCTCGAAGAGCGAGGCCATGACGAAATAGACCATGAACAGGGCCAGCAGCATGTCGAAGAGGAATTCCTGGTTGCCCTGATCCTGCTCCGCCACCCAGCGGTCGAAGCTCCAGGTGTAACCCATAGGCAGCGAGATGCTGTTCATGATGTCGGTGACCAGCCGGCGACTCTCGTCGCGGTTTTCCAGGCCGCAGATCACCCCGATATAGGCGCGCGTGCGACGGTCCTCCCGCTCGATGGACTGGGCGGTCTTGACGATATTGAGGTCGGCCACGTGCGACAGGAGAATGTCCCCGCCCTCGGCGTTGCCGCCCACGATCACGCTTTTGAGATCCTCGATGTTTTCGCGGTCCTCCTCCCGCAGCTTGACCCAGATTTCCACCTCGCCATCACTGGAGTGGAAGCCCCGGATTTCACGCCCGCGGAGCACGATGCCCAGCACCTGCCCGACGGATTGGGCGCTGATTCCGTATTTGCCCGCGCGCTCCCGGTCGAGCCGGATCTGTACCTCTTCCAGTCCGCGTTCCTGGGCGGTGTGCACTTCCTTGACCGCCGGAGTGGCGCGGAACCGGCGTTTGGCCTCCAGAACCAGCTCGTTGAGCGTCTGGGTATCGTCGCCGTAGAGATTCACGCCCACCCAGTTGGCGGTGTCCACGCCGCGCATCCGCCCCAGGCTGATCCGGGCGCCCGGGATGACCGGCAGTTTTTCACCGATCTGATCGCGGATCTTGGAGGCTTCGCCGGCCACCAGGCGGGCCTGGTCGAAGTAAACCTGGGTGAAGGCGCTGCCGTTGTTGTAGAAGCTGTACACATCCTTGATTTTCCAGAGCGCCTTGTTGTGAAACAGGTAAGACTCGACCGGGTTGACATAGGTTTGTTCGATGACGGCGTAGTGGTAGTTCTCGGTGAACTCGTACTGGATCCTCAGGTCGCGCATCTCCTGGGCTTCGGGTGTGTTGTCCGGCAGCATCTGGAAGGGGACGGCCGCCAGCACGACGATCGCCAGAATGCTCAAGGTTGTGAGGGCGCGGTGGCGCATCGTCCAGTCGAGGGCGCGGCCGTAACTCCGCGCCAGCGCGGTCCGGGTGGATTCGACCTTGGGCGGACGGATCTTGATGAAACGGGCCATGGCGAGCGGGATGAAGGCCAGCGAAACGAACAGGGAACAGCACAGGGCGATGATGATGGAGATGCCCACCTCCGACAGCCAGGTGGAGAACTCGCTCTTCCGACCGAAGATGAGGGGGACGAAGATGATGATCGAAGTCATCGTCGAGGCCACGACCGCCATGACCACTTCCCGGGTGCCCACCCGGGCCGCCTCCAGCCGGTTCTTGCCTTTCTCGATGTGGCGGAAGATCGATTCCAGGGCCACGACGGCGTTGTCCACCAGCATGCCGGCGGAAAGCATCAGCCCCATCATGGACAGCACGTTGAGCGTCCCGCCCGACAGGTAGAGAATGCCCACTGCGGAGATGATGGAGAATGGGATGGCGAAGCCCACCACCAGCGTGGCGCCGATCCGGCGCAGGAACAGGAACAGGACGCCGACGGCGAGGAGCGAGCCGTAGAAACCCGACTCCAGCAGGCCGCTGAGCGCCTTGGTGATCTCCTCGGCGGAGTCGTGCCAGATCAGGAGCTGGATCCCCTCGAGGGCGGGATCCTGATTGATCTCGTCGATCTTCGCACGAATCGCCCGGACGGTCTCGACGATGTTGGCGTCGGACGCCTTGAGGATCGTGACGGCGATGGCGTAGTCGCCGTTGAGGTGGCGGCCATAGTCGAGCAGGGGCTCGGAATAATTGATGTCGGCGACGTCGCGGAGCAGCAGGCCGCGGTCATTGACCGGGAAGTTGCGGATGGTCTCGAGGTCGGCCAGGGCGTTCTGGGCCAGCACGCCGAAGCGGTGGGCCCCGTCGCGCACCCGGCCCAGGGAGACATTGAGATTGGCGCTGTCCAGCCGGCGGAACAGCCGGCCCACGTCAACGCGGTACTTCTTGATATCGGCCATGCGGAGGTAGATCGAAATCTCCCGCTTGGACACCCCGCCGATCTCGACGTCGGCGACGCCCTGGATCCGCTCCAGGGGCTTCTTGATCTTGTGCTCGAGAAAGTCGTAGCTGCCGCGGAGATCGCGTCCCGACGAGATGCGCCCCTCGATGATGGGAATGTCGCTGGAGCGGAAGTTGCGGACGAAGATGTCGTCCACGTCGTCGGGCAGGTCGACGCGGGCCTGCTCCGCCTTCTCGCGGATCTCGGCGCGGATCACGTCGATGTCCAGGCCCCAGTCGAACTCAAGGTTGATGTAGCTGCCGTCGGACTGGGAGGTGGCGTTCATCGTCTTGAGGTGCGCCACCGTGGCCAGGGCTTCCTCGAGGGGCTTGGTGATGGTCCGCTCCACCTGTTCCGGCGACGCGTTGGGGTAGGGGACGAAGACTTCCACCTGGGGGAAATCGATCTCGGGGAGCAGGATCATGGGGATCTTGACGATGGAGATGCCGCCGAGCACGAGGAAGCAGAGCATGAACATGCAGACGGTCACGGGCGACTTGATGGAGAAGTCGGACAGGTTCATGGCCGCACCTCACTCGCAGGCTGACGGCTGGAGCCCGGCCAGCGGCTCGGGCTTCGCCGCGGCGGCCGCCTGGTCGGCGACGGTGATCCGCCGGTCCACGGCATCGTAGACCACCGGGATCACGATCAGGGTAAGCAGCGTCGAAAACATCAGGCCGCTCATGACGGTGATGGCCATGGGAGCCCTGATTTCGGCGCCCTCGCCGAAGCCGAGCGACATGGGCAGCAGGCCCAACACCGTGGTCAGCGTCGTCATCAGGATCGGCCGGAGGCGAACCTGCCCGGCGGTCAACAGCGCTTCCCGCTTCGACAGGCCCTCGGCGCGGAGCTGGTTCGCGTAATCCACCAGCACGATGGCGTTGTTCACGACGATGCCCACCAGGATGATGATCCCGATGAAGACCATCACACTGATCGGGGTGGCGGTGAAGGCCAGACCCAGGATGGCGCCCACCGCGCCGAGTGGCACGGTGAACATGATGATGAACGGGTGGACCAGCGACTCAAACTGGGCGGCCATGACCAGGTAGACCAGGAACGCGGCCAGCCCCAGAGCAAACAGCAGGCTGCGATAGGCGGTCTGGAGCTCCTCGTTCTGTCCGCTCAGGGCGACTGTGGCGTTGGCGGGCAGTTCCGGCGCCAGACGACGCAGCTCCCGGTTGATTTCCGCTGAAACGCTCCCGAGGTCACGGCCCGACAGATTGGCCGAAACCACTGCAGCCCGGGACGACTTGATGTGGTGGATCTCGTTCGGCCCGCGGGCCATGATGACCTCGGCCACTGCACCCAGCTTGACCGGAACGCCCAGCCCCACCGGAGCTGGCGCACCGGCTGCAGCGGCGGAGTTGATGACGAGCTCCTTCACCTGGGCCACGGTGGTGCGGTCAGACTCGTCCGCGCGCACCATGATGTCGATCTGCTTGTCCTGCTCCTTGAAACGGGTGGCCACGTCGCCGCGGATCTTGTTCCGGATGACACGGGCCACCTGGTTCTCGTCCAAGCCGAGCCGGGCCAGGCGCTCCCGGTCGAAAATCACGTGAATTTCCGGATTGCCCATTTCGGCGGTGGTCTTGATGTCGCCGAGTCCGGTGATCCCGCTCAGGATGCCCACGGTGCGCTGGGAGAGGGCCTGCAGCTGCTCCAGGTCGTAGGTCACGACTTCCACCTCGATCGGCCGCTTGAAGGTGAAATGGGCCGGCCGGCTGAACTTGTAGGAGACCTCGGGCAGGGTGTCCAACTCGCTGCGGACCCGATCGATACACCGCGTCTCGGCGGCCTTGTCCAGTCGATCCTTCATGACGATGTAGACGGCGGCGGTGTTTTCCTTCCGAACCTGGCGGGCGAACTGGTTTTCGTTGGAGCCGCCGATGCTGGAAAAGACGGTGGCCACATCCGGGTAGTGCTTGATTCGGCTCTCGACATCTTGCATGAGCCGGTCCGTGTGCTCGATGGAGGTCCCCTCCGGCAGCTGAATCTCAAAGGTGAACTCCCCCTGGGTCAGGGGCGGGATCAACTCCGTGCCGAGCGTGGTGTAAAGGCCGGCGGCGGCCAGCGTGACGACCAGCGCCAGGCTGATGACCGCAACCTTGTGGTCCAGCGCCAGTCGCAGCCAGTTCGGATAGGCCCGTTGCAGGGCGGTGAACGCCCGGTCAAAGGGCACCAGCACGGGCCGGATGGCCCGGCCGAACAGCCGGCCGATCCAGCCGATGATGCGGCGCATGTCGGCCATGACCACCTGGACGATGGAACCGAAGATGAAGCGGAACAAAGCCCGTATCCCGCGGGCGATCCAACGCCCCAGCCGCTGGAGAGGATGGAGCCAGCGCCGCCGGCTCAGGGGCCGCTCCGCGGCGGCGGCCGCGGTTGCCACCGCGGGGTCGCCGACGTACAGCTCCTCCGCCCGGCGGAAGCGCACCGCCATGAGCATGGGCAGCACGGTCAGAGCCACCACCAGCGACGCCAGCAGCGAATAGGTGATGGTGAGCGCCTGGTCCTTGAACAACTGGCCCGCAACCCCTTCCACGAAGACCAGCGGCAGGAACACGGCCACCGTGGTCAGCGTGGAGGCGGTGACGGCCATGTTGACCTCTTTGGTGCCCTGGTAGACCGCCTCGGCCAGGGCCAGCCCCGACCGCTTGTGCCGGTCGATGGCTTCGAGCACGACGATGGAATTGTCCACCAGCATGCCGATCCCCAGGGCGATCCCGCCCAGCGACATGATGTTCAGCGTCAGGTCGGTCTGGTACATCAGGGCGAACGTGGCCATGATGGAGACGGGGATGGACAGACCGATCATCAGCGTGCTGCGCACATCCTTGAGGAAGAGGAACAGAATGACGGTGGCCAGCAGCCCGCCCATCCAGGCGTTGCTGCGCACCTCGCCGATGGCCTGCTCGATGAAGTCCGCCTGGTCGGCCACGATGGCGTAGCTCACGTCGGCCGGGATGATCTTGGCTTCCTTCAGCGAGCCCAGCCGGCGGGTCACGGCCCGGGAGACGGTGACGGTGTTGGCGTCGCCCTCCTTGTAGATCGCCACCTCGACGCTTTCGCGGCCGTCGAGCCGGGCGATCACCTCGCGGTCCTTGGCGCCGCGGACCACCTCGGCGATGTCCTCCAGGCGCACCTGCCGGCCGCCCTCGTCGCGGATGATGATCCGGCGCATCTCCGCGAGCGATTTGAATTCGTTCAGGGTGCGGACCATGTAGCTCGATTCCTGGTCGTACAGGGAGCCGGAGGCCATGTTCAGATTTTCGCGCTGGAGGATATCCGTGACCTGGGTGATGGGGATGTTCAGCTCGGCGAGCTTCTTCTCGTCGATGTTGATCTGGATTTCTTCCTCGAGGCCGCCCGCCACCTTGATGGCGGCCACGCCGTCCATCGCCTCCAGGTTCTTCTTCAGCTCCTTCTCGGCGAAGAACCGGAGCACGCGCAGGTCGGACAAGCCCTGCAGCCGGACGCGCATGATGGGGTCGCGGGACGGATCGAACCGGAGAATCACGGATTTTTCGGCGTCACGCGGCAGCTCCACGAAGTCGAGCTTCTCCCGCACGTCCAGCACCGCCAGGTCCATGTCGGTGTCCCAGTTGAATTCCAGGACGACCTCGGACTGTCCCGGTCGCGAGACCGAGCTGATCCGAGTGAGGCCGGAGACCACGCCGACGGCTTCCTCGACCGGCTGCGTGATGAGGCTCTCGATCTCCTCCGGCGCGGCGTCGGTGTACGCGGTGTCGATGGTCAGGGACGGGTAGGAGATGTCGGGCAGCAGGTTGAGCGCCAGGCGGTCGAGCGAGACGAGCCCGAAGAGGATCACCGCCACCACGAACATGGACACGGTGACGGGTCGGGAGATCGCGCCGCGGATATAGTTCATGAGAGCCTCCTGTTCGTGGGGTCAGGCAGCGCCGGGGATCGCCGGTTCGGAGACGGACTCCAGGCGGGTCCGGCGTGGGTCGTTGCCGAAACGTTCGCCGGGCGGGCGCGGCGGCGCCCACCTCGGGCGGATCCGCCTAGTTGTGAAGTTGGGCCAACTGGTTCTGGCCGCTCTTTCCCTTGACCTGGACGATCTTGATCTTGCCGCCGTCCTTGAGGCCGCCCTGGCCGGCCACGACCACCTGCTGGTTCTCCTGCAGGCCCTGGCGGATCTCCACCTGGCCTCCGGTTTCGGTGCCGAGCCGGACCGGCGTGCGATGGGCGATCCGGTTTCGCACGGTGTACACGTACGTTTCATCGTCTTCTTCGAGCACGGCGCGCTTCGGGATCAGCAGGGCGTCCGCGCGGCGGGCGGTTTCGATCCCCACCATGACGAACGCCCCGGGCCGGAAGCCCTGTTCCGGTTGTCGCTGTTCCACGGTCACCTTGACCGTGCCGGAGGCCTGGTCCACCACCGGGCTGATCCGGGCCACCGTCCCCGAGGCATGGGCGCTGGTGTCGGCGCCCAGGCGGATCGTGGCCGCCTGACCGCTCAGCACCGACCGGCATTCGGCTTCGGAGAGAAAGACGTCGGCGTACAGCGGGGAGAAGGCGCTGAGCTTGAACAATGCATCCATCGGACGGACGGTCCGGCCCAGTTCCACCTGGCGTTGGACGATGTATCCGCTGAACGGCGCCTTGATGTGGCAGCGGGCGATTTCGAGGGACACCTGGGCCAGTTCGGCTTCAAGTTCGGCGACGCGGTGAGTCAGTTCGCGGCTCTGGGATGCGGACACCCGGGCGTCGTGTTCCAGCTCATTCAGGCGGTAGCGGATCAGGGCAACCTCGTGCTCGCTGACCAACTGGTTTTGAAAGAGCTCCTGGTAGCGGGCCAGTTCTTCCTTCTGGTTGGCGATCTGGACGGCGGTTTTCTCCTGTTGGATGCCGGCTTTCTCCGACTGGAGCTTGGCTTGGGCCAGCTTCTGCCGGGCGGATTGAAACCGGATCTGAAGCTCCGCGTCATCCAAAACACAGAGCACGGCGCCCGACTGGACGAAGTCGCCCTCCTCGGCCGACAACTGGTGAACGATCCCTTCGGTTTGGCTGACCACGTCGACCTCGCGCAAGGCGCGCAGGTTGGTGCTGGCGGTGATGATCGACGAAATCTCACCCCGCCGGACCGCGGCCAGTTCCACCGGCACCGCATCCTTGTCGCCGTCCGGGCTTTGGCCGGCTTTCGGCTTCGAATCGGCCGCGGCGGTTTTGGAGGTGCTGTTCAGGGCGACGCCGCCGATCACCAGAACGGCGCAGAAGCCCAGAAACACATAGACCTTGACCCGTGTGGATAGTTTGTTCAGCATGACCGTTTCTCCCGCTGACGTGGATTACTGCAATCAAATACGCGTGAGAGACGAGGATAGTTCAGCTCCCGCGGGCCGGGCGGTGCGACGGCGGGACGAAGCGGATTCGAGCAGGGACGAACGGGATTGTGAACGGGATGAAGCGTGGCGCGCCGGCGGCCCGTTACCGCTTTCCGGCAGGCCGGTTGACGGTTTCGCGGGTCAGCGGACGAACAGCCGGTGACTGGAGAACTGCGGATCGGAGGTCAGATTGATGCCGAGGTCGCGCAAACCGGCCTCGTCGCCGGGAGTGGGGATGTGGGTGATGTGGGCCTCGCATCCCCGCAGGTCGCGCAGCTTGTCGATGGCCACCTGCGCGGCCGGATTGGTGGTGGCGCTGATGGCCAGGGCGTTGAGGGTTTCGTTGAGGTCGAGGCTGACATCCTTCCCGAACACCTGTCGCTTCAGGCTGGCGATGGAATCGATGATGGTGGGAGAGAGTAGGTGGATCTGGTCCGGGATCCCCGCCAGCCGTTTGACGGCGTTGAGCACCAGACTCGAGGCCGCGTGCATGAGCGGCGAGTTCTTCCCATCCACCACGATGCCGTCGGGCAACTCCACCGCCGCGCCGCAGAAGATACCGTCGTGCCCCTTGCCGCCCTCTTCGGCGGCGCGGGCGGCGACGCGGGCGGGGTTCACCACCGGCCGGTCTTCGGGGGTGAGGCCGTTGTCCCGCATCAGCAGCTCCACCCGTTGGGCGGTCTCGCGGTCCACCAGACCCAGCATGTACTCGCAGGCGTAGCGGAAGTAGCGGCGGATAATCTCCTGACGGGAGGCGGCCTGGACCGCGGCGTCGTCGATGATGCCGAATCCGCAGCGATTGACGCCCATGTCGGTGGGGGAGTTGTAGGGCGACGCCGCGCCGGTGATCTTCTCCATGATCCGTTTCATGGCGGGAAAGATCTCGACGTCGCGGTTGTAGTTGACGGTGGTCTGGCCGTAGACTTCGAGATGGTGCGGGTCGATGACGTTGACATCACGCAGTTCGGCGGTTGCGGCCTCGTAGGCGACGTTGACCGGATGCTTCAGAGGCAGATTCCAGATGGGAAACGTCTCGAACTTGGCGTAACCCGCCGAACGGCCGCGGCGGTAGTCGTGGTACAGCTGGGCCAGGCAGGTGGCCAGCTTGCCGCTGCCGGGACCGGGCCCCGTCACCACGACCAGCGGCTTGGTGGTCTCGATGTAGGGATTGGCGCCGTAGCCCGCGTCGCTCACGATCCGGTCGATGTCGGTGGGGTAGCCGGGGGTGGCGCGATGGGTGTAGACATGCACCTGGCGTCGCTCCAGCTTGTTTTTGAAAATCCGGGCGGCCGGCTGGTCGTCGTAGCGGGTGATGACCACGGCCGTGATCTCGATGCCCCAGTCGGCCAGGTCGTCGATGAGCTTGAGGGCGTCGGCGTCGTAGCTGATGCCGAAGTCGGCGCGCACCTTGCGCTTCTCGATGTCGCCGGCGAAGATGCAGAGGATGATGTCGGCCTGGTCGCGGAGCTGGTGCAGCAGCCGCATCTTGACGTTGGGATCGTACCCGGGCAGCACCCGGGCGGCGTGGAGGTCGAAGAGCAGCTTGCCGCCGAATTCTAGGTAGAGCTTGTCGTTGAACCGGTGCACCCGCTCCAGGATGGCGGCGGTCTGCTCGCGCAAATACCTGTCGTTGTCGAAACCTGTTTGAGTCGGCACGGTTCCTCCCGTCGGACGCGGCGATGGATAAAGGGACACAATGCCACCAAGCGCGCCGGGCGTCAAGTGGCTTGGTGATTGGGGTCGACGGTCAGGGCCGGACTTCCACCTCGAAGGCCAGCACGTAGCGGTCCAGGCGGGGACGCCAGATCAACTCCCGCCGGTGGGCATAGCTGTCCTTCTGGAAGTAGAGGGGAATCCAAATATTATCCGCCTGAGCCCGGATCAGGATCCGCTGCAGCAGCTCCAGGCGTTGCTGCCGGTCGGCCGTCCGGGTGCTGGCGGTGATCATCCCGTCGAGTTCCGGATTGCTGTAGCCGACAATGTTGTACCAGCCGAAGTTGGGATCCCGGCCGCGGGAATGGAAGCAGGCCTCGAAGATATCAGAAGCGTCGCCAGTCAGGGGAATCCAGCTTGCCAGGAACATGTCGGACCGGGACGTTTCCTCGGGCTGAAGATAGGACAGCTTGTCGACCCCGACCGGGGTGGTCCCGATGCCGACGCTCGCCAGCTGCCGGGCGCATTCATCGGCCACTTCGCGCACGCGGAAGTACTTGGCGCGGGGGTAACGGAGCTCGATGGCACCCCCCCGGGGGCGCCAGGTTTGGCGCAAGAGGACGCGGGCTAGTTCCGGGTCATGACCTGGATGCGCGGCCTCGGGAGTGTAGCCGAATACCGAACGGGAGACGACCTGGACCGCGGGTTCCCCCATGTGTTCCAGCGGCCCGGTGGTCAGCCGGGTCCGGTCCAGCGCCATGGACACCGCGCGGCGCACCGCGACTTCGCGGAAAGGATTGGGCCGACCGTCGGCGAGTCGCTCGCGGAACGTGAGCCCCAGATAAACCAGCCGCAGCCCCGGCGAGACTGGGGCGGTGAATCGCCCGTCGGCCCGCAGGGTCGGGATCTGACCGGGCGCCGGCGCCGAGATCAGGTCTACCCGGCCCTGCGCCAGCAGCTCGGCCCGGGTTGTGTCGTCCGGCTCCACCCGGACGCGCACGCGGCGGAACAGCCGCCGGAAATGCCAATGGTTCGGCACTGCCTCAAGGAGATACTCCCGATCACCACGGCGGGCGGCCAGCCGATACGGGCCGGAGCCGGATGGATTGCGCTTGGTCTCGTCGAGAGACCGGCTGCGGTAATGGTCCGCCGGAACGATCATGATCTGCGAGAGCTTGCCAAGCAGCGGTGCGTATGGCTCGTGAGTCGTGATTTCGACGGTGCCGCGGGACACTACCCGGACGGATCGCACGGACGAGAGCAGCGTTTGTTTGGGCGACTGCTCAAGCTGCCGGATACGCTCCAGGCTGTAAGCCACGTCGGCAGCCGTAACGGGCTGCCCGTTCTGGAAGACGGCTTCGGTGCGCAGGTTGAAAAGCCAGGTGCGCGGGTTGGGATTGCTCCAGGAACGGGCCAGCCACGGTCGAACTGTCAGGTTCTCGTCCAGGAAGACGAGCGGATCGAACAGGTGGTGGTAGAAGATGTTGCTGATTTCTTCCGCGTCCAGATGGGGGTCCAGGTGGAGCGGTCCGGTGGGGATGGCGATGCGCAACTCGGATCGGCCGTCAAGCCGGAGCCAGTCGTCCGGCCGTTGGCAACCGGCGGACAGGGCCGCCAGCAACAGAAGAAGTGAGACAGTCGTTCGAAGAATGGTGCATCTCATGTCGGTGGCCAGCCGATGAATCGCCGACCGCCGGGCGGTTCGTCGCCCGGCGGCCGGTGGGAGAATCCGCTAATCCAGGCGGCCGACCGCCTGTTCCACCACATCCAGGATCTCGCAGGAGCGCACCAGCTCCTTCATCCGGGTGTGGTCAGGGTAGAGCGGCCGGTCTTCGCCCAGGTGGGCGACGTATTTGCGGACCACGCCGTGCGCCGCCCGGACGCCCTTGCCCGGCGCGAAGGTCCGGAAGTCCAGCCCCTGGGCGGCGGCCATGAACTCGATGCCCAGCACGCCGCAGGCGTTGTCGAAAATCTGGTGGTTCTTGATCGCCGTGTTCATGCCCATGGACACGAAATCTTCCTGGTCGGCAGCGGCCGGGATGGATTGGGTGCTGGCCGGCATCGACAGGATGCGCTGCTCCACGATGAGGCTGTCGGCGGTGTACTGGCTGAGCATCATGCCGGAGAACATGCCGGCGCCCTTGGTCAGGAACGGCGGGAGCCCCACGCTGAGCGCGGGATTGGTCAGGCGGTTGAGCCGGCGTTCCGACATCACGCAGACCGTGGTGATGGCGGCGCCCACCATGTCCATGGGCAGGCACACGGGGGTGCCCTGGAAGTTGGCACCGGTCAGGGTCAGCCGGTGCTCGGGCAGGAAGATGGGATTGTCGCCGACGCCGTTGAGCTCGATCTCCACCTGCTGGCGGGCGAAGGCCAGAGCGTCGTGGGCGGCGCCGATCACCTGCGGGCTGGAACGCATGGAGTAGGCGTCCTGGACCTTCATCTTTAGCTTGCCGGTCTGCAGGTCGCTCCCCTCGATGCACTTCATGATCGCCACGGCGCTCCGCACGGCGCCCGGGAATCCCCGCACCTGGTGCAGACGCACGTCGTACGGCTTCAGGTTGGCATAGAGGGCTTCGAGGGACATGGCGCAGGCGATCTCGGCCTGCTTGAGCCACCGGTTCATGTCGTAGAGGTGGATGGCGCTCATCGCGGTGATCAGGTTGGAGCCGTTGATGGCGGCCAGACCGTCGCGCGCCAGCAGGCCCGGGACCGGGATGCCGGCGCGGCGCATGGCTTCGGCGCCGGGCAGCCGCTCGCCCTGGTACCAGGCTTCGCCCTCGCCCATGAGCAGCAGGGCGATCTGGGACATGGGCGCCAGGTCGCCGCAGGCGCCCACCGAGCCCTTCTGGCAGACGACGGGAGTGACGCCCTTGTTGAGCATCGCCACGAACGTCTGGGTGATCTCGGGCCGGCAGCCGGAATTGCCGTGGGCGTGCACGTTGATGCGTCCGGCCATGGCGCCGCGGACGTATTCGATGGGGGCGGGGTCGCCGATGCCGGCGGCGTGGTTGTAGATCAGGTACTTCTGAAACTGCATGACCTGCTCGTCGTTGAGCACCACCTCGGAAAATTCGCCGATACCGGTGTTCACGCCGTACATGATCTCGTGGGCCTGGATCTTCTCCTCCAACATGGCGCGGCAGGCGCGGATCCGGTCCAGGGCGTCGGCGCTGAGCTCCACCTTCTCGCCATGGCGGGCGATCTGGACCAGCCGATCGATGGTCAGGGATTTACCGTCCAATACGATGGCCATACATCCTCCTGAATATGAATGTGGAATGGTTGTCCATGAATTGGCGACACCAATGTCCGCTATCTTAGCAGAATCAGGAAGCCTTGGGAACGGTGAAGGTCGCGGGCGGCGGCCGTCAGCCGAGCCAGCGGGGCAGCCAGGTGGTGAGCGGGGGGACGTAGGTGATGAGGAGCACGCCCAGCAGCAGAACGATCAGGATCGGGATGATGGCCCGGATGACTTCGGGCATGGGTTTGCCGAACCGATAGGAGGATAGGAACAGGTTCATGCCCACCGGCGGCGTCAGATAGCCGAGTTCCAGGTTGGCCAGGAAGACGATGCCCAGGTGGACGGGATCGATGCCGTAAGCGGTGCCCAGCGGCACCAGCAGCGGAACCACCACCACGATGGCGGAGAAGATGTCCATCAGGCAGCCCACCACCAGGAGCAACACGTTGACCGCGAGCAGAAACACCCAGCGCGAATGGATGGCGCCGGTGACCCACTCCACCGCCTGGTCCGGCACCTGGGCGTCGATGAGGAAATGGGTGAAGCCCAGCGCCACGCCGAGGATCAGCAACACGCCGCCCACCAGCAGGCCGCATTCGGTCATGACCCGGGGGACGTCGCGGACGATGTGCAGATCCCGGTGGATCACGCTCTCGCACAGGAAGGCGTACAGGGCGGTCACCGCCGCCGCCTCCACGGGCGTGGCATAGCCGGAGAACAGCGCCGCCAGCGCCACCACCGGGATGAGCAACTCCCACTTGGCGGCCCAGACCGCCGACCCGGCCTCGCGCCAATCAATGAGGCGGCCACCCGATTTGATCCTGGGTCCCTGGCGCATCCCCCACCAGGCCGTCAGGATCACCAGCAGGATCCCCGGTCCCATGCCGCCGAGGAAGATCTGCTGGATGGTGATGTTGGCCTGGGCGCTGGTGTTGGCCACGATGACATAGAGGATCGGCGGCAGGCACGGCGGAAACAGGAGCCCCAGCGAGCCGGCGCCGGTGAGCAGACCCAGCGCGGGACGCTCGCGGTAGCCGGCGGCCAGCAGCACGGGCATAAGCAGGCCGCCCAGGGCCAGGATCGTCACGCCCGAGGCGCCGGTGAACGAGGTGAAGAACGCGCAGACCAGCACGGCTACCAATGCGGGTCCGCCGCGGAACCCGCCCACCAGGGTCTGGAACACGCGGACCAGCCGCCGCGACGCGCCCCCTTCGGCGAGGAAATATCCGGCCAGCGTAAAAAGCGGAATGCTGGGCAGGGTGGGATTGGTCACTAGTCCATAATGCTTCAGCGGGATGGAGAGGGTGGGCTCGCCCTGTCCCCAGAACAGGATGAGGGCGGCGCCGCCCAGGGCGGTGAACACGGGGGCGCCCAGCAGGATGGCGAGGGCCAGCACCACCAGCGCCGGCACCATGAGCTGCTCGGGCTCGAACGGCAGCCCGACGGCCAGCGCCGCCAGGCCGGCCGCCAGCACGCTGGCAACGAGGCGCTCCCGCCACCCGGAGCCGGCATGCCAGATCAAGCGGAGCGCCACCAGGGCGAAGCCCACCGGCAGCACGAGCTGGACGACCCACACCGGGATCCCGTACACCAGCACCTTGGCCAGCGGGCGCATCGCCTGAGTGTATTCGAAGCTGGCGATGCACAGGAACAGGGTGACCGCCGCCGCGACGCCGCTGCTGATGAGCCGGGCCGCGGATTTGGCGCGGCCGTTCAGGAAGGAGGTGATGGTGGACAGCGACAGCAGGCGATTCTCGCGGGCGGCGATGGCGCCGCCGAACATGCCCACGAACAGACACATGTGCTGCACGATGGTGCTGGAGCCGGAAATGCCGGTGCGGAACAGCGCCCGGAGTACGATTTCAGCCAGCGGCAGCACCACCAGCGCGGTCAGCGGCAGCACCACCAGCAGGTTCTCCCCGCCGACCAGGGCGCGCAGCCAGGCGGGGCTTGCATGGCCCGGCTCCGGCTGCGGGAGCTCGACGGGGATTTCGACACTCATTGGCCGGCCGCCCCGGATTGGGCCCGGTACTCTTTCAGAAACCGGGCGACTTCATCGAAGAGGTCGGCGGGGACCAGCCGCCCGCGGATCTTGTCCCGGTAGGGATCCACGGCCTTGCGCCACTCGGCTTCGATCTCGGGGGTGGGCAGGGTGACCTTCACTCCGCGTTTTTTAAGCGCCTCCACGGAGCGCTCGTTCTCCGCCCGTCCTGCGGCCTTGATCTCCCGACCCGCATCGGCGGCCGCCTTGAGCAGGGCGGGACGCAGCTCGGCCGGGATCTTCTCCCAGGTCTTCCGCGTAACGACGGTGCCGCCCACCAGCGGCCCCCAGTTGAGCAGCAGCATGTTGGACGCCTGAGCGTCCAGCTGGCTGGCCAGGGCGAAGAAGGGAGGCATGGCCACGGTGTCGATCAGGCCGGTCTGGAGACTGGGCATGATATTCACCGTCTCCAGGGCGACGGGATGGTAGCCGGCGGACTTCCACAGATCGAACTCTTCGGCGTTGCCCGCCCAGCAGAAAAACTTGGCACGGCGGAGATCATCGGGATGGACCAGAGGCTTTTTCGAGAAGAAGCGAACGAAACCCGAATCGCCCCAGAACAACACCACGAAGCCCTTCTCCAGCATGCGCTTTTCCAGCGTGGGGCGCAGCTTCTCGATCACGTATTCCAGTTCGTCCAGATTGCGGTAGTTCATGGGCGTGCCGCCCAGGGCCGACACGCCTTTCTCGATCTCGGACAGCCCCACGCCCGTGAGCATCCCGGCGTCCAGGCTGCCCGTCTGCATGAGCCCCACCATGTCGGCTTCGCCGCCCTGCGTGCCGTCGGGGAAGATCACCAGCTTGACCACGCCACCGGAGGTGGTGCGCCACTTCTCGCCCATGGCCATCAGGGTTTTGTGATATGAGGTGCCGCGGGGCGCCAGCGTGCCGAGCTTGATGGTGACCTTGCCGGCGGCCGCCGCAAAGGTGCCCGCACCCAGCAGCAGCAGGGCGGCGGGGATAAACCGCCGGGCGATCGCCCCCACCAGCGTGCCAACAGGTCTACTCATGATCCGTCTCCTCGTTGGAATCTGCCGTCAGGAACAGTTCGTCGGCGCGGGCCAGCAGCCAGCGGGCACGGCGTTGCGCAACCAGGTTGGCCAGCCGCCACTCGGGCCGGGCGTCGACATCGACCGCCAGCGCCTGCTCCAGCAGGGACCGGAACTCGGCCAGGTTCTGCGTCTGCACGCTGACCGCCTCGGCCAGCGAGACAAACGGTCCGGCCTGCTGGCCGCCGGATAACCGCCGTGCGCTCTCGAAGTGCAGCCGGGCGTCGGCTTCGGGGCTCCGTCCGCCGGCGGCGCGGCCCATGGCGAAGGTGATCATGAACGCCTGCAGACTGCCCTCTCCGTAGTCCGGATCCAAAGCCAGCGCCCGGTCCATCATCGCCTCGACGATGGGCAAGTCGGCCACCAGGTCCGGGTCGTCCTTGCCCAGGGAGATGGCGGCGGCCCAGGCGGCGCCGGTCCAGTAGAGCAGGGGGACGTCCGCGGCGCGGGCCTGCCGGACCGCGGCTTTCGGATCGCGCCGGAGGGCGTCGGCGAAGCCGGGGTGGGCCGCGTCGAATCCGCGCAGACCGTAATTGCGCGCCCGCAGGTAGAGTTTCCGGGCGCGCAGGCGCATGGCGGTGGCGGCGGCGAAATCGGCATCCTCGAGTTCATCGGCATCCTGCTGGACGAACGCATAGGCATATTGGGTGAATCCGCTGGCGGCCGCCAGGAGCAGCCCCTTGTGACGGGGGCTTTCAGCCAGCAGGCTCTCGATGAGCTTCAGGCTGAAGGGCACCGCCGCTTTCACCAGTTCAGGATCCTCGTCGGCGGCGAATGTTTCACCGCCGCCCGCCAGCGCGTCGCCGAGGCGGTTCACCGCCATTTTCTTGACGGAACAGGCCGGACCGAGCCCCGCGGCGATGAGCACGATCAGCAGCACGGCCGCCAGTGGCGAGCGGGCGGCGGCGGGGGCGTCGTCGCAGGCGACAGCACGACAGGAGGCGGCTTGGTTGGATGACACGATCGACTCCTTAAGGTACCGGGGACGCGGATGGGAGACCGGCCCAACAGGCCATGCTACCTTGAGGTGGGTGTTTTTTCAACTTCAATCCAATGGGATGTCGCGGGAAGCGGCTCCGGTCTATTCCAGGTCCGGCGGCGGTTTGCGGCGGATGGTTTTTACAGCGGACCGGCGACGTTTGTCATCCTGACGACGGCGCCGAGCCGCCGTTGGGATGGCCGTGGCGATGCGCGGGGGATCCTCGCGCAGGGCCGCCTGTAGGAGGCGGACCAGGCGGGCCAGCGCCCGGTCGCGGTTGGTCTTCTGGCTGCGGGTATCCTGCGCCGAAACAAACAGGACGCCGTCGCGGCTCATTCGGCTGGCCAGCCGCTCCTGAATCCGCCGCCGGGCCGCCTCCGACAGACTGGCGGAAGCAGCGACATCCAGGCGGACGGTCACGCGGGTGCTGGCCTTGTTCACGTGCTGACCGCCCGGCCCGCTGCTCGGCGTGGCCGTGAACGTCAGCTCGGCGTCGTCCAGGAACACATCGTCGGAAAGTTGGATCATGGCGCGTACCGGTTCAGAACGTGCCCGTCATCCTCCCGTGGCGCGGGAGGCTACTCGGTGGCGATCCCCGCATAACCGCCCAGCCGGTTGAAGTCGGGGGACACGAACAGCAATTGACCGATGACAGGCTGGTCGGCGCTGACCCGCAGCCAGACGGGCGTGGACGGCGCGTCCGGGAACAGGTCGTCCACCGCCAGAAGGAACTGGCTGCCGGCCGCCAGGGGTCCCGACCGGACGCCCATGAGCGTGCCGTCCCGGTCATATCCGCTCACGGCGAACGTGCCGTCCAGTCCGGCGAGACTGGTCAGGCGGAGAACACCGGTCCAGCCGGCCTCGTCCGGAATCATGGGAAAAATCAGGCCGTAACTCCCCCACGGGCAGGCGGGCGCCCCGTCGAACAGGTATGGCTCCGCCAGGCCCGGACGGGTCATGTACAGCGAGAATCCGGTCAGGGGAACGTCGGCGCCGACGCGCAGGCAGGCGGCACCGGGGATCTCCGCCTGTCCGAACAGGACCGGAAGTTCACGTGTGATCTGTTCGCCGGGCGCAGCCGGCCAGGCGGCTTCGGCCAGCACCAGGCCGCCGGCATCCTGGATGAACGTGTGTGCGGTGACCGGGTCCGCGCCCGAGACGGAGAACGTGACACCGGTATAGTACCGCGCGGGATCGGGCACCGCGCCATAGAACAGGCGGTACGGCCAGTCCGTCTGGCCGGACGGCAGCGGCGCGACCCGGATCTGTCGGCTGTACGCCGAGAAGGTGCCGATGCCGTCGACGGCTTTCATGAGAAACGTGTAAGTGCGGCCGGTTTCCAGTCCCGTAACTGTGAAGGCGGTCGATTCGGTCTCACCGACCTCGGTGGTGTACATCCCGTTCTTCCGGTAGATCACGTAATGAACGCCGGGCTGGCCATTGGCATCCCACCGCAGGCGTACGGCGGTGTCGGAGATGCCCCAGCCCTGGAATCCCGTGGGCTTGGCTACCGAATCCGCCGCCGGCGGGATGTCCCGGAGCAGCGGCGGGCCGGTCAGCGGCGTCATCAGGACAGCCGGCAAACCGGCCAAACCCTGGTCCACGAACGAGCCGAACAACTCGAAGCCCACCAGCTCCCGCTCGGCGGACACGGCCACGAATCGAATGAGGATCGGCTCTACGTCCGGGAAGATGCCGTCGAGCAGCCGGACATATTTGCCGCGGGCGGGGATGACCACATCGATCGCCGCCAGCTCGTCGCCCGATTCCGCCAGCGCGATCAGCCGGGCGGTCACCGCCGCCGAACCCGGATTGACGAGCGTCAGGCCGGTGTAATAGATGTCGGAGATATACACGAACGGAAAGACGAGCGCCGTGTCCCCCCCGCGGAGGAGGGGCATGGTGACGAGGCTCTGGCCGTCGTCGGTGCCGAACACGGTGACACCCTCGATCCGGGGCGCATCGGCGACCAGCACCCAGAAGTCAGTCGCCGCGGGTATTCCGGGAAACAGGGCGTCGGGTGTCAGATCGGCGTGAGCGCGAGCCGGCAGCTCATGAAGCGTGGCGGTGGCCAGGTGGGTGCCGTCGGCGGCCAGCGCGTACAGATGGGGCGTGACCGGCGTGTCGCCGGTGTTGGTCAGCACGATCTGGCTGGTCCAGCCGGGCAGCCGGGTGACGTGGGCGGCGATGACCTGGCCGGCGGCGTCGGCGGGCGGCAGCGAAACCAGAACGTCGCCCTCGCAACGTGTCCGTCCGGCCAGCGCGTCCTGCGCCGTGAAGACCCAGTGGTACGTGCCGGCATGCTCATAGATGTGGACGGTTTCCAGCGTCGCGACGGGATCGCTGCCGTCGCCGAAATCCCACGCCACCTCGTACGGACCTTCGCCGCCGGAGACGGAGGCGCTGAACGTCACTTCCAGCGGCGCCACCCCAGCGGCTGGTGCCGCCTGGGCGGCGCAGGCCAGGATGTAGTTGGCCAGGGTGACCGGGATCCAATCACTGCCTCTTAACCCGTCGGTGTCGGTGGCCGTGGCGCGGATCGTGTGCGTCCCGTCGGCCCAGGCGGTGGTGTCCCAGTCGGCGGCATAGGGGGCGGCGGTGTCGACGCCGATGGATACGTCGTCGATGAAAAACTCCACCTGGGTCACGCCCACATCGTCGGTGGCGGTGGCCGAGATGGTCACCAGCCCGACGAGCAGGGCGTGCGGGGCGGGCGCCGTGATCTCCGCCACCGGCGCATGGCCGTCGACCGCATCGATGCCGTCCAACGTGGTGGCGCCGGTGTTGTCGGGATCCAGCCAATCCCGGAGGCGCTGGGCGGCGGTGGCGCCGTTGTCCCAGGAGAGGGCAAACTTGCCGTAATAATCGGGCTGGTCATTCGGGTCCGCCCCGTTGCACGCGGCGGTGCCGCCGTGGAGCTGGCCGATGACGCGGTGGAGATCGTCAAACAGCGGGGAACCCGAAGAGCCGGGTTCGGTGGTCCCCAATTCGTACTGGACCGTCTTCCAGTGCGAATGAGCCGGGGTGCCGCCATAGGTGGTGGATACGGGCGGATCATTATCGAACGTGATCTTCTTGATGTCGCCGCTGGGATGGTGGATGCACACCGTCTGCGCCGGCGCGGAGTCCACCGCCGACCAGCCGGCGAAATGCACGTGGTAATCCGGCGGCGGGTCTTCGCTGAGTCGGAGCAGGGCGACGTCGGAATCCCAGTTGTTGGCCAGCAGGGTCGTGCCGGACACCGTGTCCGTCGTCGGCCCGTCGAAGTTGGCGCAGCTGGAGCTCTGATAGTTGAACATGATCACCCACGTCTCCTCGCCGCCAAGGCAGTGGTTGGCGGTGAGAAAATAGGGTGCGAGGTCGTTGCGGACGTTGTTGACCAGCGCGCCGGAGCAGAGTCGCCAGCCGCCGCCGGTCAGAATCATGGCCACCGAGCGGATCTGGGCCTCCCAGGCGGCGCCTTCGGGGCACTGCACATTCACGTTGCAGGCGCCCGAGTCGCCGAACGATTTGTCCAGCTTGTCGAACACATTTCGGTATCCGTGGATGATCCGGGCGATGGTGATGCGGCCGGGCTGTGCGACGCCCGGCGGTTCGTGATACTCCAGGGTGCACGCGTCGCCCCGGGTGGGTCCGGTGGCGAATTTCCCGTGCGGTTTGTTGTTGCGATGGGTAAAGGCGCCGAGCACCGAACTCTCATCGTCGTTGTACAGGAAGAAGCGGGCGCCGCGGGGCAGCCAGAACGCGTCGTAGACCAGGTTGACGGAATGGGCGCCGGGGCACACCAGGCGCAACCGCCAGAGGCGGCCGCCATCCGGGAGGGACGACCACGTGCCGGCGGAAGTCATGTCCAGGCGCCGCTCGATGGGGTAGCCGAACCGGAATGGCAGGCCCAGTGCCGCCTCCCGGCGATCTTCCGCCAGCAGGCCGGGAACATCCACGGGCGGCAGCACGATGGTGTGGATCGCCGGCTGGGTGGACTTCTGGAAACTGTAAGGGAGTCCCCCTTCGCTGACCTGGGCCGTGAGCGTGGTGGCGATCATCAGCAGACCGGCCGCCACGAGCAAGGTACGGGTGGACCGGGCGGCGACGGGAAGGGTTTTACGGCTGATCATGCGACGGCTCCTGAACGGGCGATCGGCGCGGCAGCGCGAGCCGTATTATAGCACGGCCGAACGGACACGACCGGGCGTGCGGCGGTCCGCGGCCGATGGCCGGCGGGCGGAATCAGCGGCGCGGGAGGGATCGGGCCCCGTCCGGACCATCCTTCTCGAGGGGCGGAAAGGGGATGTGGACGATTCCTATGACCGGAACCGCGCCGCCGTCCGGCGTGCGGGTGGGCTCGAAACGCCAATAGCGGGTCATTTCGGTATAAATCAGCGCCACGTTGGGGGGGCATGACGACGGCTGGGGCGTGGCCCGGGCAACTGCGCCGGTCTCGTCCACCAGCAACTCGATTGGGATCAGACAACTGATTTTGACAAACCGGGTGAGCGAGCGGATGCGCTGCCGCACGTGGGGCGGCGGCGAATATTCGCGCAGCCGGGCCCGCAATTCCGGCTCGCTGAGGCGCAGGGGCTCGCGCTGCGCGGAAGCTGTCGCCGGCGCCGGGGCGGTGTCGGTCGCGGGAGTGACGGGCGGCGGTGCGGCCGGCTGGGTGGGACTCCCGGTCGGAGCCGTGACCGGCGCCGAAGCCTTGGCCGTCATGTCCGGTGTGCGGTTGGTTGAAGGCGTCGCCGGGCGAATCGGATCGGCCGTCGCCGAGGCGTCTGGCGGCGGCGGAGCGGGTTTGGCGTCGGCGCCGGCCGCCGGTGCCACCGGCTGCGATCCGGCCGCGGGCGAGGCGACAACGGGTGTGGTGGACTGCCCGGAGTCGTCGGGAGCCGGCTGGAACATCCAATAGCCGATCACCGCGGCGACGGCCAGGAGCGCCGCCGCGGCGATGCCGGCCGCGAGCGGCACCCATGACCGGCGAATCTTCGCCGGTGGCGGCGGGGCGATGGCCAGAGTGACGGACGAACCCGTGTCGGCGACGCTTCCAGACACCTTCGCAGGAGCCGGAATGGCCAGCGTGGGATCGGATTCGGCCGCCGGTGCGACGGTCAATCCCCGCAACTGCGACTGGAATTCGGCGATGGACCGGGGCCGGGACGCCGGCTCGGTGGCCAGCGCCCGCAGAATGGCCCGGCAGAAATGCGGCGACAGGCCGGGCTGGGTCGTGTCCGGCGGCATCAGCGTGTCGCCTTTTTCCCGCTCCAGGGCATCGGGCGGAACCTGGCGGGTGACCATGTAATAGAGCGTGGCCGCGCAGGCGTAGATATCGGTCCACGGTCCCTGCTCGCCACGCCGATGGTACTGTTCGTACGGGGCGAATCCGGGCGTCAGAATGACCGACAGGCTCCGGCTCTTCTCCCCCATCGCCAGACGGGCGGCGCCGAAATCGAGCAGGATCGGCTGCCGGGCGGCGGTCAGGTAGATGTTCTGGGGCTTGATGTCCCGGTGCAGGAAGCCCTGGCTGTGAACGACGCCGACTCCGTCGAGGATGGGCATCATCATGTCCAGCGCCTGCTGCTCGGTGAGCGGCCGATCCAGCCGCTCGAGGAATTCGGCGAGCGAGATCCCCTCGATGTAATCCATGACTAGATAGGCTGTGCCGTTTTCCTGGAAGAATGTACGCACCCGGACCACGCGCGGGTGGTTGAACTTGGCCAGGGTGCGGGCTTCCTTGAGGAATTGCTCCAGCCCGTAAGTGAAACTTTCGGTGTCGTCCTGGCTGTGCAGGACCACGGTTCGGTGGTCATCGTCGCGACCGGCCATGTCGCGGGGCAGGTACTCCTTGATCGCGACGCGAGTCTCGAGACTGAGATCGTACCCGAGGTAGGTGATGCCGAACCCGCCGGGGCGGCCCAGGACGCGGCCGACGAGGTAATTGTCCCGCAGCAGGGAACGCGGCGGCAGGGCAATGGGGCTGATTCGGGAGCGTTCATCGTAACCGCAGGCGGGGCAAAGCGGCGCCGTACCCTTTTCATGAAAGCAGCCGGGACAGTAGCTTTCGTTCGTGCCCATGAACCTCTCCCGGACGGGCGAATCCGCTCCGGCCCGCCGCATCACCGCGGTGCGATCATGCGCCGGCGACGCCAGCCGGTGGTGACGTCTCCGCCCGGCGCGATTATCGGGACCACCCGTTGCTCCTGAGACGGCGCCACGGGCCGCAGGCCGGTCATCATCTTAGCACAGAGCATGCGATCCGCATAGGCGCAACCCCGGCGCGCCCGTTCGGTGAAAGGCAGCCGGAGCGGTTGTGTATAATTGAGGGGATCGGGTTCGGTTTTGACCTAAGTCAAAGTCAATGCTCCGTGGAGCATTTATGATGTGCCCCGGAAGCGAGACATTACAAGAGCGGAGGCGAAAATGAGTATGTTTTGTTATCAGTGTGAACAGACGGCTCAGGGCAGCGGGTGCACCAAGGCCGGCGTGTGCGGCAAGGATGCGGATACCGCCACCTTGCAGGATCTGCTGCTTCATGTCACCAAGGGACTGGCCATGTGCGCCCACCGGCTCCGGCTGCTCGGGGTGCGTGACCGGCAGTACGATTTGGCGGTTGTCGAGGCGTTGTTCACCACCGTGACCAACGTCAACTTCGATCCGGCGCGGCTGGAATCCATGATCCGGAAAGTCGCCGGATTGCGGGACCGGGCCCGGGACGCGTACGCGGCGGCCTGCCAGCAGGCCGGCCGGACACCCGAGAAACTGGGCGATCCGGCGCACCTGGCCCTTGCCGCCAGCCGCGGCGAGCTGCTCCAGCAGGGGGCGCAGATCGGCATCCAGCGCCGGCTGGGCGCCCGGAGCCAGGATCTGGTGGGGATCGAGGAACTCATCACCTACGGCCTGAAAGGCATGGCGGCTTACGCCGATCACGCGTTGATCCTGGGCCAGGAGGACGAGGCGGTTTTCGCCTTCTTCCACGAGGCGCTGGATGCGCTGACCCGGCCGGACCCGAAGACCGATGCGCTGCTGGCGCTGGCGCTGCGGGTGGGCGAGGTCAACATCCGGGTCATGGAGCTCCTGGATGCGGCCAACACCGGCGCGTACGGCCACCCCGAACCCACCCGGGTGCGCATCCACCCGCTCAAAGGCAAGGCGATTCTGGTGTCCGGCCACGATCTCAAGGATTTGGACGCCCTGCTGCAGCAAACCGCGGGGACGGGGATCCGCGTGTACACCCACGGCGAAATGCTGCCGGCGCTGGCCTACCCCGGCTTGAAAAAATACCCGCACCTGGCGGGCAATTACGGCGGCGCCTGGCAGGACCAGCGGCAGGAATTCGATGCCTTCCCGGGTGCCATCCTGATGACCACCAACTGCATCCAGAAACCGAAGGACACCTACAGCAACCGTATTTTCACATCCGGGCTGGTGGCGTGGCCCGGCGTGACCCACATCGCCGATCGGAACTTCGCGCCGGTCATTGCGGCGGCCCAGGCGGCGCCCGGTTTTGCGGCGGACGGACCCGACGACACCATCTGGGTGGGTTTCGGCCACCACACCGTGCTCGGCGTGGCGGACAAGGTGATCGATGCCGTCCAGAAGGGCGCCATCCGACACTTTTTCCTCATCGGCGGTTGCGACGGCGCCAAGTCCGGGCGGAACTACTACACCGAGTTCGCCCAGTCGGTGCCGAAGGATTGCATGATCCTCACCCTGGCCTGCGGCAAGTACCGGTTCAACAAGCTGGAGTTCGGGGACATCGGCGGCATCCCGCGCCTGCTCGATGTGGGTCAGTGCAACGATGCGTTCTCCGCGGTCAAGATCGCCGGCGCGCTGGCGGCGGCCTTCAAGACGGACGTGAACGGCTTGCCGCTGTCCCTGATCCTGTCCTGGTACGAGCAGAAGGCCGTGGTGATCCTGCTGTCGCTGCTGCACCTGGGCATCCGCAACATCCGCCTGGGCCCGACGCTGCCCGCCTTCGTGACGCCGGATGTTCTCCAGGTTCTGGTGGACAAATTCGCCATCCGCCCCATCGGGACCGTGGAAGAAGACCTGGCTGCGATTCTGGGCGCGGCGCCGACGGCCTAGCACTCAGACACGGGTACATCCGGTCCCGGCCCATTCGGACGGGAGCGGGCATCCGCACTCCACCGCCGGGGTTGTCCCCGGCGGTTTTTTTTGAAAATGATTGCCTCGCCTGACCATCATCGCTATCATGACTGGGTGTGCACGACTCGGCCTGCCCCATGCGTTTCCGGATTCCAACCAGGGAGATACGGTCATGAGCATGACCCCCGTTGATCCGTCTTCCGCCGCACCCGATCTCCAGGCGCTCCTCGATTTCGAATTCAAGCCGTTCGCCGAAATGACCGACGCGGACTACCACCGCATCGGTTTCCGGTCCGGTCTCGAGATCCACCAGCAGCTCCTCACGGACAAGAAACTCTTCTGCCGATGCCCCGCGGGCAGATACAGCGACCACTACCACGCCGAGGTCCTCCGGCACATGCGCCCGACGCTGTCCGAGCTCGGTGAGTACGACGGCACCGCCCTGATGGAGTTCAAGACCCACAAGGAGATCATTTACCGGATCAACCGCAACACGGTCTGCACCTACGAGATCGACGACACGCCGCCGTTCGAGCTCAACGAGGAGGCGCTCGAGATCGCCCTGGGCATCGCCATGCTGTACCGGTGTTCCATGGTGGACGAGATCCACATCGCCCGCAAGCAGTATCTCGACGGCAGCATCCCCACCGGTTTCCAGCGGACGACCATCGTCGGCGTCAACGGCCGGATCCCGTTCAAGGACCGGGAGGTGCGGATCGTCCAGCTCGGGCTCGAAGAGGACGCCTGTCGGGAGGTGAGCGACGTCGGCCACCGGCGGGTGTACCTGACCGACCGCCTGGGCATGCCCCTCATCGAAACGGTCACCGGGCCGGACATGCGCACGCCCCTCGAAGTGGCCCAGGTGGGTGAGATCTGCCGCCGGCTGGTGCGCAGCACCGGCTGGGTGCGCACGGGAATCGGCGCCGCCCGGCAGGATGTGAACGTCAGCGTCACCGACGGCACGCGGATCGAGATCAAGGGCGTGCCGCGCATCCCCAACATCCCGCTGCTGACCTACCACGAGGCGATGCGCCAGTGGAGCCTGCTGCGGCTGCGGGCCGAGCTGCACCGGCGCGGCGTGACCGCGGCCACCTTCGCGACCCGGACGATGGAGGTGACCCGTAGCCTCCGCAAGACACGCTTCCAGCCCATCCGGACGGCCATCGCCGAAGGGAAGGTGGTGTTCGGCGTTAACCTGGTGGGCTTCCGCGACCTGCTGCGCTGGCCCACCCAGACCGACACCGCGTTCTCCCGGGAGATTTCCGACCGCGTGCGGGTGATCGCGTGCCTGACCACGCTGCCCAACATCGTGCACAGCGACAGCCAGAGCGAGACGCTGGCGGCCGCCGAGTGGCACGAGATCAAGAAGGCCACCGGTGCCGGCGACAATGACGCCGTCGTCGTGGTGTGGGGCCCGCCCACCGACGTCGAGACGGGCGCCCGGGAGATCGCCATCCGGGCGCGCGAGGCCACGGTGGGCATCCCGTCGGAAACCCGTCAGGCCCTCCGGGACGGGACCAACGGCTTCGAGCGGATCCTCCCCGGTCCCGACCGCATGTACCCGGACACCGACCTGCCCCCCAAACGCATCGCCGGCGAGCGGCTGGAGCGGATCCGCCGGAACCTGCCGGCGTACTACTGGACGCGCGAGGCGTGGTGCCGGACATTGGGGGTGCCCGAGGACGTGGTGCGGCCCCTGGCCATCTCGCCGCAGTGGGAGCTGTTCGAGAAGGTCGTTCGG
Organism: Acidobacteriota bacterium; assembly: GCA_029565065.1. Taxonomy (GTDB): domain Bacteria; phylum Acidobacteriota; class JAAYUB01; order JAAYUB01; family JAAYUB01; genus JAAYUB01. Next base: position 82,311 of record JAKQOW010000011.1, read on the forward strand.
GAGTGGGGGCTGCCGCCGGTCCTGGTTGCCGTGGCCCTCATCCAGCTGCCCAAGCGGCTCAAGCGGAAGCGCCTCTCGACGGCGCGGCTGACAACCGACGATTTTGAAGGAATCCTGACCGCGCACCGCGGCGGCCGGCTGGCCCGCGAAGGAATTCTGCCCGCCCTCGCCCGAGCGGCCGAAGCCGGACGATTTGAACCCGGACAGCTGCCGCCGCCGCTGCCGGCGGACGGCGTCGAGACGGCGATCACCCGCAGCCTGGCCCGCGTCAAGGAGCTGGCCGTCCCCACACCGGCGCAGCGGTTCCGGACGGCCATGGCTCTGGTCATGCGGGAGTTGGACGGACGCGTGCCTGGCGCCGGGGTGGCCGGGCGCCTCGCGGCCCGGCTGCAGGAGGATATCCATGAGCGCTGACGACAGCTACAAGGGTTACCGCGGCGAAGCCTTGGCCGCGTTGAAAAATTTCAACGCCATGGTCTGGAGCGACGTCGAAGTCCACAGCTCACAGGGCGTCTTCACCGGCATCATCCTGCCCCGTTCGGAGACCGCGGACCCATACCATGTCGTGCTCAAGCTCCGCAACGGGTACAACGTGGGCATCGCCGCCGGCGGCATCTCGAACATCGTCATCGCCGGCCGGAAGGAAGCCCACTACAAGATCCCCGAGAAGGACTTCCCCTTCGATCCGAAGAAACCCCGGGTCAAGCTCCTGGGCACCGGCGGCACCATCGCCAGCCGACTGGACTACCGCACCGGCGCCGTCATCCCGGCCTTTTCACCCGGTGAACTCTATGGATCAGTCCCCGAACTGGCCGACATCTGCAACCTGGAAACCGAGAAACTCTACGGCGTGTTCAGCGAGAACATGGGGCCGGAGCAGTGGCGGGGCACCGCCGAAGCCATCGGCCGCGAAATCGCCAAGGGGGTCCAGGGCATCGTCATCGGCCACGGCACCGACACGATGCACCACACCGCCGCCATCCTCTCGTTCATGGTCCAGGACTCGCCGGTGCCCATCGTGATGGTGGGGTCGCAGCGCTCCAGCGACCGGCCGTCGTCCGACGCGGCGCTGAACTTGATGCACAGCGTGAAGGCCGCCGCCGAGGGCGACCTGGCGGAAGTGATGGTCTGCATGTTCGGGCCCACCTCCGACGAGTACGGCCTGCTCCACCGGGGGACGCGCGTGCGCAAGATGCACTCCAGCTACCGGTCCACGTTCCGCACCATCGGCGACATCCCGCTGGCCATGGTCAGCCGGGAGAAAATCACCCCCCTGCGCCCCGACTACAAGCCGCGCCGGCGGGACCGGAACGTGACCATCAACACGGCGTTCGAAGAGATGGTGTCCATCGTCTACTACTATCCCAACATGCGGCCGGACATCATCGACTCGCTCATCGACAACGGCTACCGGGGCATCATCATCGCCGGCACCGGGCTCGGCCACGTCAACAAGCCGCTCTACCCGGCGCTGAAGCGGGCGAAGGAGAAGCAGATCGCCGTCTATATGACCGTGCAGACGCTGTGGGGCTACGTCCAGATGTACGTCTACGACACGGGGCGCGACATGATGGAGCTGGGCGTCGTGCCCATGGCCAACATGCTCCCCGAGGTGGCGTACGTGAAACTGGGCTGGGCGTTGGGGCAGACGAGCGACCTGGCGGAAGTCCGGCGGATCATGTACACGCCCATCGCCGGGGAGATCACCGAGCGCGAGCCCTGCAACGGCTACCTCGTCTTCCAGGGCGGGATCCCCGAAGTGGAGGAGTTCATCTCCCGCTATCACCGTTGACGGAACCGCTCGCCGGACCGCGGGCGCACCGGCCGCACATCGCGAGTCCAGGGCCGGTTGCGACGGCAGCCTGAATCCATCTGAGCCGGATTGAATCTGTTGTTCCTGAACCGGGCGCCGCCGCGCCCGGCAAGGAGGATCTTATGATGAAAAAAGGCACCATCCTGTTCGCGATGCTGGCTGCTCTGTCGCTGCTGGCGCCGGCGCTTCGCGCCCACTGCGAGATCCCGTGCGGCATCTACGGCGACGAGCTGCGGGTCCAGGCGATCGCCGAGGACATCGATACCGTGGAGAAATCCATGCAGCAGATCGTCCAGCTCTCGGCGCAGGGAGAGAAGAACTACAACCAGCTGGTGCGATGGGTCGTGAACAAGGAGACGCACGCCGGCTACATTCAGGAGACCGTCGCCCAGTATTTCCTCACCCAGCGAATCAAGCCTGCGGATGCGACAAACGCAGAAGCGCACGCCCGGTACATCCGGCAGCTGACCCTGTTGCACGAACTGCTCGTCGTGGCGATGCAGGCCAAGCAGAGCACGGATCTGAGCCGCGTGGCGCGATTGCGCGAGCTGCTGGAAGCGTTCCGCAAGGCCTACTTTGGCGAGTCGACGGCCCACGGCCACAGTCACTGACAAGTTGTCCGTAATAACGATATATTTGAATCGAGATCCAAATACGGGATCCACTGTAAACAGTGTTGCATCCGTGTGTTCGGCGAGAGGCCGCTGGTTGATGTTTCCACTTGACCTGTATTGGGAAAACAGTATAATTAAAACTGTTTGAAACATTCTCCATACCCTCCCCAATCCACCTTATGGTGACGGCTGCCCTGGTACCCACAGGGCAGTTTTTTAGTTGATTCGCAAAGCTTTTTCGGCTAACGTGGCCTCGCCTGAAGGTGTCGGATCCGCCCCGCACATGTTCGGATCCGGCTTGGCGGTATGCGACGACCCGGTCGATACCGGCGAATCTCGAAGGGCATCCGACGGTCATGATCTATTTAATGATTTTCGCCTTCGGCATCGTGGTGGGCAGCTTCCTGAATGTCTGCATCTACCGGGTGCCCCGCGAACGCTCCATCGTCACACCCCGTTCAGCCTGCCCGGACTGCGGTCAGCCCATCACCTTCTATGACAACATTCCCATCCTGAGCTTTCTGATCCTGCGCGGGCGATGCCGCCGGTGCGGCGCCGCCATCTCCTGGCAGTACCCCGTGGTCGAGGCGCTCAACGGGTTGCTGTGGATCGCCGCCTATCTGGGGTGGGGCTTGACTCCGTCGGCGCTGCTCTACGCCGCCTTCGGCAGCGCGATGCTCGTCCTGGTCTTCATCGACGCCCAGCACCGCATCCTGCCACACGGCATCACCATGGGCGGCTGGATCGTCGGGCTGGTCACCGCCCCGTGGCAGGTGATCCATCAGTACGAAGCACCGAACGTCGCCCGGCTGCTGGGCCTGCTGGGCGTGCTAACGGCGGACGAGCGGATCCTCGCCTGGATCGGATCGCTGGTCGGCTCGCTGCTGGGCGCGGGGATGCTGCTCGTGGTGGCCGTCGGCTACTACCTGGTCCGCCGGGAAGAGGGCATGGGGCACGGGGACATCATCCTCATGGGCCTGGTGGGCGCGGTACTGGGTTGGGGGCGCACCCTGCTCACGGTTTTCCTGGGATCATTGCTCGGGGCGGTGGTGGGCTTGGTGCTCATCCGTCGAGCCGGCGGCAGCCGGAAATATGAAATTCCGTTTGGGACCTTCCTGGGCATCGCCGCGGTCTTTGCCCTGTTCTTCGGGGAAGCTCTGCTCAACTGGTACTGGAGCCTGCTGTGAGCGGCGGCATGCCTCCGCGGCACACAATCTACATTTTAGGCGGAATCGTCACGCTGGCCATCGTGTCGGCGGTGGCGATGAACGCGTTTCTCACTCTCCACGTGCACAAGGTTCAGACCGAGCGCAATGACGCGCTCCGGGCGGCGAAAGTGGGCCGGGTGATCACCCAGCTGCAGCTGGTCATGCATTCCCCGCTGACTCGCCAGCAGCGCCTGATCCGGCTGCAGGGGATCTACGAGCGGGAAGGTCTGTACCTGCTGCAGATCCGGGACCCCGAGGGCGTCACGCACTTCGGCCAGTCCACGATCAGCATCGCGTCGGGGATCGCCGACAAACTGTCACTCGATGCGTTGCTGGCCGCGCGCCCCGCTCCGGATCAGGTGCTGTTGGAAGCGCTCACCGTTGTGCACCATGGCCAGATCCCGGTGATTCTGGCCCGGGCGATGCTGTACGCCGACGGCCTGAAACCGTCCTTCCTGGTGTTTCTGCTCATTCAGGATCCGGAGCCGCCGCTGATGGGGACGTTCGAGCAGTTCGCGGTGCTCTTCCAGACGATCGCAATCCTGGCGCTGCTGGCGCTGGGCTGGTACCTGCTGCGCCGTGCCGTCCGCCCCTACGAATCACTGGTTCGTGAGATCCGGCACTCGTCCACCGGGCTGAAGCCCGCGTCGGAACCTTACGCCGACGAGGTCTCGGTCCTGGTGGGTTCGTTCAAGGATGTGATCCGCCAGCTGCGCGACAAGGAACGGGAGTTGCAGACCCTGCACCAGCAGGCCACCCAGCGGGCGGATTTGTCCGAACGGCGTGTGCGCGATGTATTCCGCTGCCTGCCGCTGGCGATCCTGTCGCTGGACGCGCGCGGCGTGTTCCAGGAGTGCAATCCCGCCCTGGAGGAGTTGCTGGGCCGACGCCGGGTGGCGTTCACGAACCAGTCGTACCGGGAGATCTTTCAGGATCAGCCGGAGATCCGCGCGACGATCGATGCCGCGTGGGGTGCCCAGCAAAACCTCACCCGCCGCTTGCTGAAGATGTCGGTGCCCGGCAGCGAGGAGCCGGAGCGGACGGTCAGCCTGTCGCTGTTCCCGCTGGGAGGCGCCGAGGGAGTGGTCGGCGTGATCGAAGACGTCACCGGGCCGATGCAGCTCCAGGAACGCCTGCGCCTGCAGGAGAACCTGGCCGCCCAGGGCGAGATGGCGGCGGGCATCGCCCACGAGCTCAAGAACGCACTGTCCACCATCAGCGGCTATGCCCAGATGCTGTTGGGCAATGCCCGGCCGGGCGCGGAACAGAAACGGGCCGCCGCGCTGGTTCAGGAGGTGGAGGAGATGGCCCGGGTGATCACCGACTTTCTGGAATACGCCCGGCCAATGCCGCTGGAGCACCGGCCGGTTGCGCTGGACGGCGTGATCGCCGAACAGTTGGATTTGTTCGCCGAGCGCCATCCCGACATCGAATTCCGCCGCCAACTGATTCCCTGCTCGGTCTCGGGCGAGGAGCACCTGTTGAAGAAGGTGATGCACAACCTGCTGCTCAATGCGATCCAGGCGCTGGAGAAATCAACCGTGAAACGGGTGGAAGTCCGGTTGGAGGCTCTGTCAGGCCAGCTGGTCCGGGTATGGATCGAGGATACCGGGCCCGGCATCGACGCCAAGGCGTTGGGGCGCATCTTCACGCCGTTCTTCACGACGCGGCCCGGCGGCACCGGGATGGGGTTGGCCGTTGTCCACAAGATCGTGGCCCTGCACGGGGGGGCGATCCGCGTCCAGTCGGAGCCCGGCCGCGGCACCGGTGTGGAGCTGGATCTGCCCGTGCCGCCGCCGGCCGAATGATCAGTCAGTCCGCTGGCGGGATTACTGCTGGAAGCTGTACGGTTTCTTCTGCTTGCCCACCTGGTCGTAATAGGGTACCGCGTTCCGCCACCAATTGTGGCGGGTCCGGAAATCACCCATGAACCGCCTCGGAAAAAACATCACGTTGTCGAGACCGGTGTTCAGGCCGCAGGTGGACAGGATCGGCCCGGAGACCAGAAAGTAATCCAGGCAGCCGTCGCCGTTATAGGACCAGTAGGGCGGGGTGTAGCGACCGTCCAGCACGCGGGGGTTATAGCCGTAGTAGTAGTAGTAGGGGGAGGGATAGAATCCGGCGGAGTCCGACTCCAGGAAGGAGTAGTCCTTCCGGCCCGCGGCATCGGGGCTGACCCCGTCGGCGTCGGTCAGTTCAAAGTGGTTGCCCAGGATGCTGATGCCGGAACTGAGGGTCAGCCGCACCGGGCCGGAATTGGCATGGTCCGGAACGATCACCACCGCCATGTTGTCCTGCCAGAGCATGAGCCGGGCGCGGGCGCCGTTGAACTCCACGAACCCGGGCGCGGACACGTTCTTCATGTTCTCGGCCCACACCCGGTTGGCATCACCGAGCGCGAACCCGCGTCCCTTGATGATCACCGTGGTGCCGGGAGGGCCGGAGTCCGGGAATATCCCTTCGATGGCGATGCGGGCGTCGGCGGCCGACACCGCCGTCACGAGCAGGATCATCAAACCGAGGAAGAGAACACTCTTTTTCATCAAATCCTCCGCGAGATCAAATTCCACTGTATTATCGCACCAGCCGGCGAAAAGTTGCGTGTAAAAAAGCCCGGCCCGGAAGGTCCGGGCCGGGCACACACAGAGCCGGGGATCGGCTGACGGATCAGTAGACCATCACCCGAACCGTATCGCTGGCGACGCCGCCCTTGCCGTCAAAGACCTGGAGGCTGAAGACGTACGTGCCGGTGACAGTGACATCGAAGGTGGTGACGGCGCTGGTAGGCGCCGACAGGGTAACGACCGGCCCGTCCAGCTGCTGCCACAGGAAGGTCAACGGATCGCCGTCGGGATCGTACGATGTCGAGCCATCCAGGCTGTAGGTGCCGAGGCGACGGCTGATCTGATCGGAGCCGGCATAGGCGACCGGCGGCGAGTTGGGCGTGATCACCTGAACAACCGCATAGGCCAGAATTTCCGCGCCGCTGCTGCTGGTGGCGATCAGCGTGTAGGTGGTACTGGCCGTGGGCGCGACCATCAGGCTGCCTTCGGCCTGGACCGCCCCGATGCCCTCGATGCGGACGGCGGTGGCGTTGCTTACCTTCCAGCTCAGCCGGGACTGCTGGCCGGGACTGATCTGGGTGGGTTCGGCGATGAAGAACAGGATCTGCGCGTCGGCGACGGTGATGACCACCGTGGCCCGGACTTCCTGCCCCGGTGCACGGGCGATCAGCACGTATTCCTGCGTGGCCGCCGGCGCCACATAGGTGGTTCCCTCGGTGGACACGGGGCCGATGCCCTCGATTTCCACCGACTCGGCGTGCAGGACCTTCCAACTCAGGCGGGACTGCTGGCCGGGGCTGATCACCGCCGGGTCGGCCAGGAAGAACAGGATCTCGACGTTCTCGATCTTCCGGGTGGTGACCACGACGTCATCCACCGCGTAGGCGGCGCCGGTGTCGGTCACGCGCAGCCGGAACACGTACACATGTCCGGACTCGGCGGTGAACGACGGGGTGGCGGTGTTCGCGCCGCTGAGCGAGACGGCGGGGCCCTGGACCTGGGTCCAGTGGAAGGCGATGGCGTCGCCGTCCGGATCGTAGGACGCGGTGCCGTCCAGAGCGATCACACCGGCGGGCACATCGATCTGGTCGGGGCCGGCGTTGGCGATGGGCGCGTCGTTGCCGGTGCGGGCCATCCGGGTTCGGACGTCGTACTTGAGGCGGGGCACATCCACCGGCACCACCTCGGCCACCTCGCCGCGGATCGGCTGTTTCCAGGCGCCGTAGCGGATGCCGGCGGCGTAGCGGCCGGTGGTCTCGTCGCTGAGCATGGATTCGTTCCAGCTGCCTTCGACGAACCAGCTCCAGTTGTCTCCCAACGGCCGCAGCAGGCGCACCAGTCCGCCCGCCCGGCTGGCCAGCTCGCCGCGATCGATGTAGCCCACGTTCCCCTCGAGCATGAACCGGGCCGGTAGGTCAACCTGGGCGGTGACGCCGTACTGGTTCAGCGTGTTCAGGTAGGTTTCGCGGAACACGTGGTTCGAGATGTAGTCGCGGTCGATCACGCTCTCACCGAGCAGACCCTGGGTGGCGAATCCGCCGACGGAGCCCCAGTCGAACAGGTACTCGGCAATCACGCTGCCCTGGGCCAGGGTGCCGCCGTCGGCATAATCGTCCAGCTCCACGCGCTTGAGCGAGGCGAACGCGCCGGCCTGGAACCGCTTGTACCGCGTGACCAGGCCCAGGTCGAACTGGAACTCCTGCCGTTCGGGATACAGCAGGTATTCGCCCTGGCCTTGCAGCGCCAGGCTCGGGGTGAAGCGGTGGAAGTAGCGGGCGCTCACGCTGCCGGTGAGGTCGCCATCTTCGGTGGCTCCCAGATCAAAGCCCAGCAATCCCAGGTCGCCCCACGCCATCTTCAACGGCGCGGCGGGCGCCTCGGCCAGAGCCGGTGTGGCCACCGGGACCGGCGGCGGGAGCGGCGGCGGTACCGACTTGGCCTGATCCCGCATCCGGGCGAGCTCATCTTCGAGCCGTGCCTGACGGTCCCTGAGCTGCTGGAGCTCGCCGAGGATCTTGTCGAGGTCAGCCAGTTTGTTCAGGATCGCGTCCTGCTTCTGGCCCAGCTCGGCCAGCTTGTCCTTGCAGGTGTCCTGCTGCAACTGCTGGATCACGCCGCTGATGGGCACGTCGCGCTTGAGGATTTCCTTCACGCCGTCCTTCATCCGGTACAGCGTGAACACCACCCGCCGGTTGATGAACCGGCCTTCGGGCGTTTCGTTCTCGGCCTTGGGTTCGCGTCTTCCTTTGCCGGTAACTTCCACCTGATCAGGGCGGGCGCCGTATTTGACCAGGAAGTCGCGGACCGCGGTCGCCCGCTTGATGGCCAGCTGGTCATTGTAGCGGTCGGACCCCACGACGTCGCAGTGCCCCTCGACCAGCAGGCGGAGATCGGGACTCTTGCCGAGGAGGTCGGCCACCTCGAGCATGGACGGGAATCCGTCCACAAGGACAGATGAATTGAAGACGAAGTTGACTTCCTCCCAGTCGTTCTTGTCCACCGGCAGCGCCCAGGCGCCCAGAACCAGCAGAACGAGCAGGCAGGACCACGTTGAACGTTTCACAGCTCCTCCTTATGCCAATCAAAGATAGTGCGGTTTCAACCCGAACAAAGGGAATTCGTGTCGTATACTAAGGATGCAACAATCGAGTCGATGTCGTAGAAACGTGCTGCTGTCCGCAAACGAACATTCGCACAGTATTTGCGATATTTTAGTCAAAGGAGGCCGGGTTTGTAAATGATTCGTGAAAAAATCCAACAAGCAGTCGGCATCATGCAGGAGTTGAACATTGACGCCTGGCTGATCTTCGGCCGCGAGTCGCACACGTCGACGGATCCGTGCGGGCCGCTGGTCGTGGGCGCCGGTTATACCTGGGCCTCCGCGTTCATCATCACCCGGACCGGCCGGACCATCGCCATCGTCGGCAGCCTGGACGCCGCCGAGATCCAGAAGCGGGGCGACTACGCCACCGTGATCACCTACGTGGGCGGGGTGCGCGATGCGCTCCGGCAGACGCTGACCGAGCTGGATCCGGCCACCATCGCCATCAATTACTCCTATGACGACGTCATGGCCGACGGACTGTCCCACGGTATGTACCTGCTGTTGGTGCGAAACCTGGAAGGGACACCGTACCCGGACCGGCTGGTGCCCTCGGAGCGCCTGATTGCCGCCTTGCGGGGCCGCAAGTCGCCCGAAGAGGTGCGCCGCATCCAGCGCGCCGTGACCGAGGCGGAAAAGATCTTCCAGGCGGTGACCGGCTTCATCCGGCCGGGCCGGACGGAACGGCAGATCCACGAGTTCGTGCTCCAGCGGGTCCGGGAAACGGGCTTCGAGCTGGCCTGGGACGAGGTGCACTGCCCCGCCGTGTTCACGGGTGTTCCGGATCATGGCGAGGCGCACACCGGGCCCACTGACAAGGCCGTGGAGCGGGGGCATGTGATCAACATGGATTTCGGGCTGCGCGTCGACGATTACGTGTCCGACCTCCAGCGGACCTGGTACGTTCTGCGCGAGGGCGAGCACGAACCGCCGGAAAGCGTCCGGCGCGGATTCGACGCCGTGGTGGGCGCGATCGCCCGCGCCGCCGAGGCCCTGAAGCCGGGGGTGGAAGGCTGGCGCATCGACGAGATCGCCCGCAACCACATCATGGCCTGCGGCTTCGACGAATTCAAGCACGCGCTGGGGCACCAGGTGGGTCGCTCGGCCCACGACGGCGCCGGCCTGCTCTGTCCGCGCTGGGAGCGTTACGGCCAGCTCCCGTATCTGAAGCTCGAGGCGGGGCAGGTCTACACTCTGGAGCCGCGGGTGCACATCGCCGGCCACGGCGTGGCCACGGTGGAGGAGATCGCGGTGGTGACGCCCGAGGGCGGCCGGTTCCTGTCGTCGTTTCAGCGGGAGCTTTGGATTATCCAGTGATCCGTCGAGCGAGCTCGGCCATGGTGTGCGCGAATGGACCGGCGATGAAGTGATCGGTCAGGCCGTCGGTGAGCGTCGTGGGCCGGACATTGAGCTCCACGATCGTGGCGCCGGCCGCCTTGGCTTCATACGGGATAAGGCTGGCGGGCGCCACCTCGGCCGAGGTGCCCGCCACCAGCAGCACCCCGCATGTTCGGGCCAAGGCGAAGGCGTCCGTCAGCGCCGCTTCGGGAATCGCCTCGCCGAAAAACACGAAATCCGGCTTGAAGATGCGGCCGCAGGCGCAACGCGGCACGGGGAGGGCGCGTACGGACGGGTCGTCGGTGGGGCACATCCGCCCGCAGCCGAGACAGACCAGCCGCCGCAGGCTGCCGTGAAACTCCACCACGCGGCGGGAACCGGCGGCCTGGTGCAGGCCGTCGATGTTCTGGGTGATCACCGCGTGTAGCACGCCGGCCGTTTCCAACTCGGCCAGGGCCCGGTGACCGGCGTTAGGCTGGACGCCGCCGTAGCTATCCAGGAGCTCGCGGACGAATGTCCAGACCTTCTCCGGATGTCGCTGGAACGCGGTCAGCGTGGCGTATTCCGCCACGTCATACCGATCCCATAATCCGCCGGGGGAACGGAAGTCGGGCAGGCCCGATTCCACCGACACGCCGGCGCCGGTGAACGCCAGATTGAATCGGGATCTTCGGAACGCGTTCGCGGCGCGATCCAGGATCTCTCCATCGTGCATACCTGCCTCCGCGGTCGCAGACGCCGACCGCCATGATATCGAAAATTAGCCCCGGGCGGCAACCGGGATCCGCCGTCGGCCGGAAACGCCGGCCCGGCCGCGTTGCAACAGGCGGGGCTTTCCAGTATACTGCCCGGGGACACGGACGATGACGCACGCACCCACGCCACTGGCCGACCACCACAACCGGCTCATCAATTACCTCCGGATCTCGATCACCGACCGGTGCAATTTCCGCTGCCAGTACTGCATGCCGGCGGAAGGCATTCCGTTGCTGAACCACGCCGACATCCTGACCTACGAGGAAATCCTGCGCTGCGCGCGGATCGCCGTCTCGCTGGGCATCCGGAAAATCCGGGTCACCGGCGGCGAGCCCCTCGTCCGCCGGGGCGTGGTGCCCCTGCTGGCCGAACTGTCCCGGCTGTCCGGCCTTGCCGACCTCAGCCTGACGACCAACGGCGCGTTGCTGGGGCAATATGCGGCGTCGCTTCGGGCCGCCGGCCTCCACCGGGTCAATGTCAGCCTGGACACGTTGCGGCCGGAGCGGTTTGCGGCCATCACCCGACAGCCCGCCCTGGCGAGCGTGCTCGAAGGCATCCGAGCGGCTGAGGCGGCCGGTCTGAATCCCGTCAAGCTCAACGTGGTCACCATGCGGAGCGTCAACCTGGACGAGATCGCGGATTTTGCAGCCATGACGTTGCACCATGCCTTTGAGATCCGCTTCATCGAACTGATGCCCGTGGGGGGCCACGCCTATTGGGATCCCGCCCAGCTGGTGACGGGCGAGGAGGTGCTCCGGATCCTCAACGAGCGCTACGAACTGGCGCCGCTGGATGACCCGGCGGGGGCGCCGGTGTCCGACCGCCTCTTCCAGATTCGGGGCGCGGCCGGGCGGATCGGACTGATCAGCCCCATGACCGACCACTTCTGCCGGCGCTGCAACCGGCTTCGCCTGACCCCGGACGGCAAGCTCCGCACCTGCCTGTTCCACGAAGCGGAAGTGGATCTGCGCCGGCTGCTGCGGGCGGGCATCGACGATGAGGCGCTGGCCGGCGTGTTCCGGTCGGCGGCGGCCCAGAAGCCGGCGGGGCCGGCGGGTGTCATCGGCGGTGTGTGGAAGTGCACGTCGGCCATGTCCCGCATCGGCGGGTGACCGGCTGGTTTAATCTCCGTGGCGAGGAAGGGCGCGTGGATTTTTTGAAGGAGGCGCTGGTCAGGGCGGTTCGGCTGATCGTCACGGGTGACGCCGACCTCTACAGCGCGCTCTGGATCTCGCTGACGGTCAGCCTGGCGGCCATCACGGCGGCCACGCTGTTCGCGGTGCCCGCCGGATTCGCGCTGGGCACCTGCCGGTTTCCCGGCCGCCGGATCATCCTGACGATCTGCCAGACCCTCATGGCGGTGCCCACCGTGGTGGTGGGCCTGTTGTTGTACGCGATGCTCTTTCGTCAGGGCCCCCTCGGTTCGCTGGGTCTGCTGTTCACGCCGACCGCCATGGCCATCGGTCAAACGGTGCTGATTCTTCCCCTGCTGGTGTCCCTGATCAGCGCGGCGTTGGAGCAGGCGGATCCCCGACTGCGCGAGGAAGCCTGGTCGCTGGGCGCAGGTCGCCGCCAGCAGCTCTGGCTGCTTCTGCACCACTGCCGGATCCCGCTGGCCGTGGCGGTGTTCTCCGCCCTGAGCCGGGCGATCTCGGAGGTGGGCAGCGCGATGATGATTGGCGGGAACATCCGCGGCTACACCCGGAACATCACGACGGCGATCGCCCTGGAAACCAGCAAGGGGGAGTTCGCCCTCGGGATCGGGCTCGGATTCATCCTGCTGGCGGTGGCGCTGGCGCTGAACGCCCTGAGCGTCATCCTGCGCCGGAGGTTCCGTGCTCTCTAGGATCACTCTCGATGACGTCGGTGTCCGCCGCAACGGATCGGAGCTGTTCCGCGTGCCGCAGCTGGCCGTCACCGGCGGCCGCATCCTGGCCATCCTCGGGGAGAATGGCAGCGGCAAGACCACGCTCCTCCGGTTGCTGGCGGGGCTGGAGCGCGATTTCAGCGGTGCCATCCGTTACGATGAGGCACCGCCGGCCGCCTATTTTCAGGGGCGCAACCAGCCGCGCGACCTGCTGCTGCTGGCGCAGGAGCCGGTGTTGTTCGACTTCTCGGTGGAGCGCAACCTGGCGTACGGCCTGCGCCTTGCCGGCTTGTCCCCGCGGGAGGCGCACGCGCGTGTCGCCGGCGTCCTCGGACGACTGAATCTGGAGGCGCTGGCGAAGCGACGCGCGACCCGGCTGTCGGGGGGGGAAAAGCGGCGGGTGGCCCTGGCCCGGGTGCTGGCGATGGCGCCGCGGTTCCTGTTGCTCGATGAACCCTTCGCCGACGTCGATCCCGTCAACCGGGAGCTGCTGGAAACCGTGCTGCTGGAACAGGTCCGGCAGCTGGGCGCGGCGGTGGTGTTCACGACCCACCAGGAAGAGATCGCGATCCGCTTGACGGACGAGATCGTCCAGATCGCCGGGCGCCGGCTGGTGCCGTATCATCCCCGGAACGTGCTGCGCGGCACGGCCAGCCAGGAAAACCGGCAGTTCTTCTTTCGGACGGGGAGCGTGACCCTGGAAATTCTGCCGTTCACCCGGCCGCCCGATCAGGTGCACATTCCGCCCACCGAGATCGTCGTCAGTCGCGAGGCCCTCCACAGCACCGCCCGCAATCAGTTGCGGGGAACGATCCGCGCCACACGCCAGCAGGACGAGGCGGCGGATATCACGGTGGATTGCGGGATCTGCCTGGAGGCCCGAATCACCCTGCGGTCGCTGCAGGAGCACCGGTTGGTGGTGGGGGACGAGGTCTACTTGAATTTCAAGACTTCGGCGGTTCGCTGGGTGTAATCGCCGGGTTTCATTGGAAAATCCGGCCTCAGGGCTGAACCACCAAGCGCTGTCCTACCCGAATGGTGTTGTCCGGCAGCTTGTTCCACTGGCGGAGTTGGGCCACCGTCACCTTGTGGTTCACCGCGATGCGATACAGTGTTTCGCCGGCCTGGACGCGGTGGATTTTCCGTCCGGCTGCGGCCGGCGCGGCGGGAGCCGGTACGACTGACGCGGCGGGAGCCGGTGCGGCCGGCGCGGCGGGGGTGACAATCGGCGCCGCATCGCCCGACGCGGCCGTATCCGGGGTTTCGGCGGGCGGCAGCTTCAGGCGAAAACCGGCGGGGAATGACAGCTTGGCGGCGGCCCGGGACCGGATCACGGCCGGGTTGAAATCCAGCATGACGTCGGCGGGGACCCGGTACTGCTTTTGCAGCTGGGCGAAGGTGGCGCTGCGGGAGAGGTGAATCTCGCGGAACTCCCAGGGCGACGCCTGGACAAGGTCGGGAAAATAGCGTTCCGGTTGCCGCAGGATCCGCAGCGAAGCCAAAAATTCCGGGTAATAGTTACGCGAGGCAAATCCGAACTGGCCCGAGGAGTAGTAGCGGATGATGGTGGGCGGGTCCGAACCCAACCGCTGTTGGGCCCGGAGAATGCCGTTGGTGCCATGATTGTAGGCCATCACCGCCAACGGCCAGCTTCCCAGCTTGCGGTGGGCGTCCCGCAAAAACTTGACGGCGCCGTAGGTGGCGAGCAACGGGTCCAGCCGTTCATCGAAATTTCGGTTGACGCGGAGGAACACACGGCCGGTGGAGCGGATGAATTGCCACACGCCCGTGGCGCCCTTGCGGGAACGGGAATCTTCCCGGAACGACGACTCGAAAAAAGGGATCGCCAGGATCTCTTCGGGGATTCCGTTGGCGCGGAAAATCGTCTGCATGTGCGGGTAGTAGCGCCCGGCGCGCCGCCAGCCGGCCGCGAACTCCTCGCGGATGCCGCGCTGCGACCGCAACCGGCCGGCCAGCTCGCGCAGCTCCGCGGCGGCGGGCGGGCGGCCCAGCCTGCCGCCGACAACGGCCAGGACCCGAGCCGTCGCCGGATCCGGCGGGTCGCCGGACTCGATGCGCCCGGCGGCATGGCGCAACAGTCCCTCCCAGTGTTCCAGGCGCGAGCGGACAGCCTGCTCCTGGGCTTTGGCGGCAGCCGGATCCCGAAGGAAATCGCCGTCGAGCTGCATGACTTCGTAGACCAGGCGCAGATCCTGGCGGTCGTGGATCAGTACCTGGTTCTGGCCCCAGCGCGTGAACACCTGCTCCCAGAAGTCCACCTGATCGCTCAAGCCGTTTTCGGAAAACAAGGCGTTTGCGGGCGCGGCCGGGATCGCGTGTGGCAGGAATAACAGGCAGACCGCCGCCACGAAGGCGACACCGATACGAAACCGGGGGCGGATTCGTCCGCCCCCGGCTGGGTGAGAGAACTTGATGTCGTGGATGACCAAGGTGGTCACGCCGACGGATCGGACGACCCGTTACTTCTTGACGGGCGGCTGCTCGGCCGGCACCACCGTCCGCGGACGCTGGCCGATGGGCACCGGCATGGGCGCCGACCCCGGTCGGCCGGGGGCCGCGCCGCCGCTGCCCACCTTGATGTCGTCGACCTTGTCCCAGTTGACCGTCACGTCGTATTTGGAACCCAGCTGGTTCCGGATCTCCTGGAGCTTGGCTTCACGTTTCTGGGTCATCAGCTTGCTGGTTACGGCTTTTTCGGCCTGGGCGAAATCCTGGGTCTGGGCCGCCTGCTTTTCCTCCAGCTTGATGATGTGGAATCCGAACTGCGTCTTGATCGGTCCCTTGACCTCGCCCGGATTCATGGTGAATGCCGCCTCCTCGAACTCCTTGACCATCCGGCCGCGGGAGAAGAATCCGAGATCACCGCCGCGCTCGGCGTTGCTCTTGTCCGTGGAATATTTTTTCGCCAGCTCGTTCCAGTCGGCGCCCTTGTCGAGCTCGGCCTTGACCGTGGCGGCTTCCTCCTCCGACTTGACCAGGATGTGCCGGGCATGAATGCGCTCGGGCGTCAGGAACTCGTTCGGATTGGCCTCGTAGTATGCGCGTGCTTCGGCGCTGGTCACCTGGAGCCCTTCGGTGGCCGTCTTCAGATATTCGGTGTACAGGATCCGCTCGGCGTAGGAATTGATCTTCTCCTTGATGTCCTCACGATCCATCAGCCCCTGGACCTTGGCTTCCTCGGCGAACACCATGCGGTCCACGATGTTCTGCACGTAGTCCTTCTTCCGCTGGGGATCGTTGAAATGGCTGACGAATTGGGGCGGGATGCGGGCGAACTCCGCCTCGATCTGGCCGACGGTCACGACGCGCGCCCCCATCTTGACCAGGATCTCCTTGGAGTGATCGGCGGCGGGCGCCGGTTCGGTTTTCGGCGCGGGCGGCTGTTCGGACTGCGCCCACACCCCGGCCGTGAGCACCACCAACGCCAGCAGGGTCATCCATCCAGCAGTCGTCTTCCTCATGGCAACCTCCTGAAAGAAAAAAGCAAATCGCTAATTTAGCGGATTTGGGTTCCGGGCACAAGTGAAAACATCCACCGGCCCGAGGCCGGCGCATTGCAAACCGGTTCGGGCATTGTTAGAATCACTGTGATGCCTCCGCGACGAAAAAAGACGAGCCTATCGTCCGAGGCGGCCTTCCGGCTGCCGGGTCCGCGGGAGTTTGGCATATTGGAAATCCTGTGGCGGGACGGACCGCTCTCCGTCGCCGAAATCCGGGCCCGGCTGCCCGATTCCCCCCCGCTGGCCTACACCACGGTGATGACCATGCTGGATCAGCTCCACCGGAAACATTTGGTGCTGCGGCGGAAAAGCGGCCGGGCATTCCAGTACACCGCCGGCGCGCAGCCCGAACAGGTGCGCCGGGAGCTGGCGGCGACGTTTCTGGCCAATTTCTTCGACTCCGACCCTGCGCGGCTGGCCGCCGCCCTGCCGGTGTCGGCCGCACCGCCCGACTCGCGCCGCGCCGGACGGCCACGCCCGTCGCGCCCCGCTCCGGGGGATGGCTGGTCGCGGGAACCGCTGCCCCCGCCGGCGCCGCCGCCCGTGGGACCGGACGAAGAAGACGACAGTTACTTGTTGTAAATTTCCGCCACGCCCGGTCGCCGGACAGGGTATAATCGGCCGCTGTTTGGCTGGAGGAATCGCCACAACATGAAAGCACTGATCCTGGCGGGCGGGAAAGGTTCGGAATTGCTGCCCATGACCGCCAACACGCCGAAGCCCATCGTGCCCGTGGGCAACATCCCCTTCATCTTTTACCAGCTGGACCGGCTGAAAAAGGCCGGCATCAAGGAAGTGATCCTGTCCCTGTCGTACCAGCCCCGCCATATCCAAGAGTTGCTGGGCGACGGCTCCAACTTCGGGTTGGTCATCCATTACACGGTGGAAGCCGTACCCCAGGGCACCGCCGGCGCGCTGCGCACGGCCGCCCCCCTGATCACCGGCCCCACGCTGGTGCTGAACGGGGACATCCTGACCGGGGTGGACCTGAGCCGGGTCATCGAACACCACCGCGAGCGCCGCGCTTTGGTGACGCTGGTGGAGGGCCGGTCGAATCGACCGGAACGGCTCGGTGTCATCCTCAAGAACCGGACCGGCCGCGTGACTGGATTCATCGAGAAGCCGCGCGACCATGAGCTTCAGGACGACTGGGTGAACATGGGCGTCTACGTCATGGAGCGGGAAATCCTGGACGCCATCCCGGCCGGCACCTATTACACCCTGGAGCGCGAGCTGTTCCCGGGGCTGATCGGACATGGCGCCAAAATCATCGCCCAGAAGACCGACGAATACTGGTGCCACATCGACAATCCCTGCTGCTATCTGCAGGCCAACTTCGATGTGCTGTCCGGACGCGTGCCGCTGCCTAAATTTTTCGGTCTGTTCGAGCCGAGACCCTTCAACCTGCCGGCGTCGAGCCGGATGGACGCGAAATCCTTCGTTCACGAGTCGTGCGTGATCAAGGAGAACGTTGTCATCGAGAACGCCGTGATCGGCGAAAAATGCCGGATTGAGGAAGGGGTGCAGGTCCGCGATTCGGTGATCATGAGCGGCAGCCGCCTCAAGAGCGGCGCCTACCTGCGCTACAGCGCGGTGGGGCGCAATTGTGTGCTGGGCGAGGCGGTGACCATCGGCAAGGGAGCGTTTCTGGGCGACAAGACCACCGTGGCCGACTTCAGCCGCATCTGAGGGGGCGGCTCCACCCCCAACCCGATGCAGGGAGGCGACAGGATGACGCACCGTCGGCGCCGGGCGGTTTCCGTGGCGGTCGTTGTGGGGGTTGTCACTGTCGGCCTGGCAACCTGGACCCGGGCCGCCGGATTCCGGCCCATCACCGTCAGGGAGATCTACAACAATCCGGCCTTCCTGTCCCGCGTGGTCGAATATCCGGTCTGGCGGGCCGACAGCCGTGAGCTGATTTGCCGGGTCAAAGACCCGGAGACCGGCCGCGCCGTGTACCAGGCGGTGGATCCGCTCACCGGCGAATGCCGGCTGGCGATGGACCCGGAGCAGCTGATCCAGAAGCTGTCGGGCTTGGCAGACCTCGCCCGAAAGGCGCAGCCGGAGGCTGCGGTAACGGGGGTGACCTTCTCGCCCGGTGGAGACCGGGCGCTCTTCCTGTTTCGCGGGGACATCTATGAGACCGAGCTGCTGAGCGGCGCGATCCGCCGGTGGACGATCACGCCGCAGGCGGAGTCCGAGGTCCGTTACAGCCCGGACGGCGCGAAAATATCATTTGTCCGGGACGACAATCTCTGGATCCTCTTCCGCGAAACGGGGCGGGAGGTGGCCGCGACGTCCAACGGCAGTCGCGCGGCAGCCTACGGTGTGGTGGACTGGGTCTACCAGGAGGAGTTCGCGCTCGCGCAGGGCTACTGGTGGTCGCCCGATTCGCGCGCCTTGGCGATCCTGCGGCTCGATCAGTCCAGCGTGGCGGAATATCCGCTCGTGGACTGGCTGCCGCAACATCCCGTCATCACGTTCCAGAAGTACCCCAAGGCCGGCGGCGCCAATCCTGTGGCGGCGCTCTTCTACTATCGCCTCGACGACGGCGAACTCCGCCAGCTGGCGGTGGGTGGCGTGCCGGACGTGTATCTGCCGCGGGTGGCCTGGACGCCCGATTCGCTGCACCTGCTCGTGCAGCAACTCAACCGGCGGCAAAACCGCCTGGAGCTGGTCCGAATGCTCCCGGCGGCGGCGACCTGGCAGGTGATCCTGACCGAACAGGATCCCTGCTGGGTCAATGTGCACGACATGTTGTACCCACTCCGCCAGCGGCGGGAATTCATCTGGGGATCGGAACGTGACGGCTTCCGGCATCTGTACCGGTACGACCTGGATGGCCGTCTGATCGGCCGGATCACCCGAGGACCCTGGATGGTGACCGAGCTGAACGGCCTGGATGAATCCCAGGGGATCGTCTATTTCACGGCGACGGAACACAGCGTTCGGGAACGCCACCTCTACCGGGTGGGCCTGGAGGGCGGGCCGCCGCGGCGGATGACCACGGATCCGGGCACCCACGACATCCTGGCCTCGCCCGACGCGACCCGCTACCTGGACGCATATTCCACGGATGCGACGCCGCCGGAATTCCGCATCGGCCGGCTGGCATGGCCGCTGTCGGGAAAAACGTTCCGGCGTCCCGATCCGGAGCTGCTGACGCCGTACGGTTTTTCGCATTGGGAATACCTGAAACTCCGGGCCCCCGACGGCGCCGAGCTCCACGCCCGGATCCTGAAGCCGCCGGATTTCGACGCCGCCCGGCGGTATCCGGTCCTGGTTTATGTCTATGGCGGGCCCCATGCCCAGGTGGTGGCCGACAGCTGGGCCGGCGCCTACTACCTGTGGCATCAGCTCATGGCCCAACGCGGCTTCGTGGTGTTCAGCCTGGACAACCGGGGTTCCGCCGGAAGGGGTAAGGCGTGGGAGAACGCGATCCATCGTCGTCTGGGCGAACAGGAACTCCATGACCAGCTTGTCGGGGTGGAATACCTCAAGACGCTGCCATTCGTGGATGCCCAGCGAATCGGGATCTGGGGGTGGAGCTACGGCGGTTACATGACCTGCCTGGCGATGACCCGGGCGTCGAATGTCTTTCGGGCGGGCGTCGCGGTCGCGCCGGTCACCGACTGGCTCGATTACGACACCATCTACACCGAACGCTACATGGATTTGCCCCAAAACAATCCGGACGGCTACCGCCAGTCCTCACCAGTCCACTTCGCCGGGGAGCTGACCGGACAGTTCTTCCTCGTGCACGGCACGGCCGATGACAACGTGCATCTGCAGAATACGGTTCAGTTGTCCCGACGGCTGATCGAGGCGGGCAAACCGTTCGAACTGATGCTCTATCCGCTCATGGAGCACGGCATCCGGAGCCCGGAGTCGCGGGTTCACCTGTTCGAGGCCATGATCGCCTTTTGGGAAACTCGGCTCAGGGAGTAGCCGGCGGCGATTTTTCAGATTGGAGAATCCGCCGGACCAAGTTGGCCAGGTCGTTGATCTTGTATGGTTTTTGCATGAATTCCACGTATCCCGACTGCAGGGCGCGACGGATCTTCTCGTCGGAGTCATAACCGCTGACCAGGATCACCCGCAGGTCCGCCCGAATGCGCCGAAGACAGCCGATGGTCTCCAGCCCGTCCATTCCGGGCATGACCATGTCCAGGATGACCAGGTCAAACCGCTCCGGGGCGGCCTGGATCATTCGGACCGCTTCCTGACCCGAGGCCACGGAATCCACATCGTAACCGAGCTCGGCCAACAAATCCCGCGCGACCTCCCGCACCATGTCTTCGTCATCGACCACCAGCACCCGCTCGTGCCCGCGCGGCATGAGCGTGGTGGTCTCGAGCGGGCGTTCGGCGCTGCTGGGAAACGGCCCGTCCGGCGCCAGTGCGGGAAGCAGGATCTGGATGGTGGTGCCGCGGTCCGGTTGGGCGCTCCAGAATATGTAGCCGCTGTGTTTCTTGATGGCGCCGTAAACCAGCGAGTCGCTGATGGACGCGTCGGCGGTGCCGCCGTTGGCGGTGAAGAACGGATCGTAGAGCTGGTGGAAGTATTGCTCCTCGACTCCGGTGATCGCGTCCATGATGCGAAGCCGGACGTAATCGCCGACCGGGACTTCAGGATGCAGCCGGAGAAATCCGTCGTCGGGCTGGAAGCGGTCCGTGATCAGCAGGATTTCTCCGCCGTGCGGCTGTTGAGCCTGTGAGCGGAGCAGGACCTCGGACAGGAACTGCTCCAGCATGCTCCGGTTGCCCTGAATCTGGATCGGCTTGCTGTCCAGCCGGACTTGGAGGCGGAGATCGGGGGCCAACACCGAGGCGAGCGTGGCCAGAACCGACTGGATGATCTCGTTCAGGTCCAGCGGCAGCAACGGCAGCTCCCGCTGCCGGGAGACAGACAGCAACTGGGCGATGAGGTCCGCGGCCCGGTGCGCCGAATGCTCTACGATCTCGATCCGCCGACGGTCTTCCGGTCCGTGCAGGTTCTGTTTCAACAGCTCCACGGCGGGGAGAATGGCCCCCAGTAGGTTGTTGAAGTCGTGGGCGATGCTGCCCGCCAATCCGCCGATGATCTCCATCTTGCGCGCGTGCTGGAGCTGCTGCTCGATCTCGCGTTGTCGGGTGATGTCGCGGCCGATGACCAACAGCCCCAGCGGCGGGCCGATCAGGCTGTGCAGGGGGCTGACGGCCAGCTCCAGCAGCAGCTCGCGGCGATTGAAGAGCATCGCCTGTTCCCAGCAGATGGATTCGCCGCGGCGGCAGCGGATGAATGTCCGGAACGCCTTGGTCCTGGACAAGCCGCGATTGAGGAACAGGCGGGTGAACGGCTTGCCCAGATCGTCCCGCGTGAAGCCGGAGATCTCGAAAAAGCGCGCGTTGGCGTAGGTGAGTATCCCCTTCCGGTCGATGGTGATGATGCACTCAGCGAGCGAGTTGAAGACGTTCTCGAGGAACTGCCGCGTCTCCTGGAGCGCAGCGGTGCGCTCGGCCACCCGCTGCTCCAGCTCCCGATTCCAGTCTTCCAGGCGGTTCTGAAGCAACTGGACCTCGGTCACCATCTGGTTGAAGGACTGGGCCAGCGTCCCGAATTCGTTGGCGCCCTCCAAATCGAAATGATGGTTCAGGTCGCCCGTGGCCAGCTTGCGGGCGCCGGCCAGCAGAGTGTCCATGGGTTGCCGGATCATCCGGGCCACCTGCTGCAGCCCGAGGTAGGTGACAACCAGGGCGACGAAAAACGACACCAGGATGAAGATGTGAATCTGGTGCAGGTGAGCGTACATGTTGTCCAGCGACAGGCCGGCGTGGAGGATGCCCCAACGAACCGTCGAGGGCTTGATGAACACGGGCGCCTGAATATCCAACACGTAATTCTGTCGGCCCCCGGGCAGCGCAATCAGGCCTTCGGTGAACGCAGTCTGCCGCAGGTATCTCAGCTCCGCGCCTCGGATTCGGAGGATCGCGTCCTGGTTCTCGCGATAGTAGTCGTTGCAGGCCGCCAGCGTCAGCTCCTTGTCGTAAACGGCCAAATAGAGGATGCCCTGTTGCTCGACCATGGTTTCCAGATAGCTGTAAATGGACGCATAGTTATACGTCACCAGCAACGGGGTGAAAGTGGCCTTGAGATTCCTCTCAAATTCCTCGCCGCGCTCTTGGGTTTCCGTCAGCAGGATGTCGCGGAACTGGTAGCGGATGAACACGGCTAGCAAAAACATGGCCATGAACAGGATCACAAAGGAAAAAAACAGATACCGGTTGTGGACGCGAGCGAAACGGCGGCGCAGCGAGTCGAGGATCTGCATATCGGCCTACCGGGGCACGGGATCAAACCAGATCTCCCCCAGGTTGAGGGAACAGATGCCGAATGGATTCAACCGCGCGCCCCGGACATGGGGCTGCAGCAGATAAGTCATCACGTAGCTCTCCAGCGGGATCAGGGGGACGGTTTCCTGCAGGCGGGTCTCGATGGATTGAATGATCCGGAGCTTGGCGTGGAGATTGGACTCCCGGTAGAGCCGGTCGATGAGGTCGTCGACCACCGGGTCTCGGTAACCGGCGACATTCTGTCGGGATTCGGAATGCAGCAGGTTTTCAAGGTACTGTTCGGCAATGGGGGTGTCGGCCGTCCAGGCCATGATGGTGACGTTGAAATTGCCGCGGCGGATTTCTTCCTGAAAATCGGTCCACGGGGTCTCCCGGCTGATGAGCGAAAACCCGAGCCGATGGGCCGTATCCGTCATCAAGCGGAAAAAATTAGGTTCACGCTGAAAGTCCAGGTAAACCATCGGCGGCGGCTCCCCGTCGCGGTTGCGGGATCGCTCCATATGCATGGCGGCGGCCGCCGGATCGAAAGCGAACCGTCCGGAAGGCGGACTGAATCCGAACATGCGCGCCGGCAGGAAGGATTCGGTGGGCTTGAGCGTCGGATGGCTGTGCGTGAGAAATTCCGTCCGGTTGAACGCGAGCGACACCGCCTTGCGGAAGGACGGATCGTCCGTGGGTGGGCGCCGGCAATTGAACACCAGCATCGAAGTGGTCAGTTGGGCCTGGACGAGTCGTTGCGCTTGCGGCATGAATCCGTCGTTCGGGGTGCCTGGATATGCGTCCATGATATCCAGTTGGCCCGTCTCGAAGAGACGTCGGTTGTACCTGCCGGAATATTCGGGCGACACGGTGAACCGCACCCGGTCGAGGTGGGGCGGCGATCCGTGAAAATGGTCATTGCGCTTCAGTTCGATTCGGTCGGCCTGAAACACATCGAGCATGAACGCGCCGGTGCCGATGAAGGGCGGCCGCTCGACCCTGCCGTCAAGCGGGAAATGCCGCCGGGGGACGATGCGGAGCTGGTCCATGGCCAGGATCTTGAGGAATTCAGGATAGGCGTGCCGCAGAACGATTTCCAGTGTGCGGGCATCGGGGGCGCTGATGCGGAAGCTGGGCCGGCCTTCGATGTACTCCTGGTCGATGAGGCGGGCCAGAATCAAGCCACTGCTGGCGGACTGACCGGCAACGGTCAGGCAACGCCGGAAGGTGTGCAGGACGTCCTCGATGTCCAGCGGGGAACCGTCGTGAAATCGAACCCCGGAGCGGAGAGTAAACGTATAGATGCGCCCGTCGGATGATATCCGCCACTCCTCCGCAAGGTCGGGCAGAACGTTCAGCGCGTCGTCGTATCGCACCAGCCCGTTGAACATGCTGGCGATGATTGTCGCCTCGTACACGTCGGTGACGTAGAGCGGATCCAGAGCGGACACGCCGGGGATGATCAGTCGGCATACTCCGCCCCGCTGCGGCACGCTCTTGGGCGCCGGTGGCTTGGGCGTCGCCTGCTGGCAGGCGGTGCTCAGCAGGATCAATCCGCCGCATGCCGCGGCCAGCCGGGCGCGCCACACGACCCGTCGGGAGAGCCGGGACCGGTGAAATCTGCTGCGTTCCATCTGTCTTGTATTATATACTGATTATGCTGAGTCCGACATCGAACCCGCGGTCAACGCATGCACGCTCAACATCTTGAGACCGTCCATATCGACTATTTCTCCGGTTCGCCGCTCCTCCGGCTGTACCACCAACTCTGTCTCAGCCAGCTCACCCAGATGCTGATCCATGAATTCAACAACGCGCTGACCTCGTTGAGCGGTTACGCGCAGATGGCCCTGGCGATCCGGCGCGAGGACATCCTGCTGAAAGCCGCCCATAACTTCAACGACGTGACGAACCAGTTGCATCAGCTGGTCCAGAACATCCACAACCTGACCCGGACCGATCTGGATGTGTTCGAGCCCATGGATCTCAAGCAGAGCGCCGTGCACGTGCACAAGGTGCTGGACCATCATCTGAGCAAGCGCAGCATCCGGCTGCACGTGACGGGAGAAGTCGAGCACGTGGTGTCCGGCCACCCCGTCCTGCTGGCCCTGGCCATGCTCACGTTCGTGCTCGATGCCCGCGATCGATTGCTGGCGGAAGG
Organism: Acidobacteriota bacterium; assembly: GCA_029565065.1. Classification (GTDB taxonomy): domain Bacteria; phylum Acidobacteriota; class JAAYUB01; order JAAYUB01; family JAAYUB01; genus JAAYUB01. Next base: position 107,066 of record JAKQOW010000011.1, read on the forward strand.
AAGCGGCGGGGACATCCGGATCGAACTGGCCAGTGCGGGATCGCGCGCGGTCGTCATGTTTTCCGATACGGCGGTCAAGGGGTCGGGTTTGGGCACTGCGGAGGCGCTGCCGCCGCTGGACGCGTCCCGGCTGGCGGATCCGCGCCGCGAATTTGCCGCCCGGGCATTGCATGCCATCGCGGCGGCCCATGGCGGACAGGTGCGCCCGCACGACGAGCGGGACCGCCGGTTCATCCGGATGGAGATTCCGTACCAGCAACCGGCGCCGCCACCGACCGGCTGATCCAATCCAGGTAGGCCCTCCAGCCATCGACTACGGGTAACCGCAGAATCTCCGGCACCTCGTACGGATGGATCTGTGTGACGGTCCGCTCGAGTGCCGGATAGGCGGCGGCTGTTGTCTTGATGATCAGCAGGCATTCGCTGTCGCGACACCGCGCCCCCTGCCAGGTGTAGAGCGAAACCACTCCCGGCAGCACGTTGATGCAGGCGGCCAGCCGGTCCGCCAGCAGACGGTCGGCGATGGTGTCCGCTACGGCGGGATCCGGGGCGGTGCAGAGCACGATGCAGGCATCGGTCATGAGCTACCTCCAAACCGGTGGCCGGCCCGTCGGCTGCCGCCCAGACTTGCAAACCGCGGGTCGACGCAGTATGATTATAACAAAGGGATCCGCGGGTGTAAGAGCCATGCCCGTCAAGAAACGCGCCGTCATCCGCGAGTTGCTGTACATCGCCATCATCTTGTGTTGCCTCGGCTTCATCGTGGCGTCGCTGTTCGGGCGGCGGGGATGGCTGAGTCTGCGGGAAAAAGAGGCCCGCTTCGAGGCGCTCCAGCAGGATGTCGACCGGCTGAAGCGGGAGAACCAGCAGTTGAAGGAGCGGGTGGACAAGCTGCAGAAGGATCCCGCGACGGTCGAAGATGAGATCCGGCGGAAAATGATGTACGCGAAACCGGGTGAGACCATCTACCAGGTGACGCCAGCCAAGGAGTCCCCGTGAACGGCGCTCCCAGTCAGGACCACGTGCGGGGGATCTTTCTTGGCGCCGCCATCGGCGACGCCATGGGGATGCCGTTCCAGTTCCTGCATCCGCAGGTCGTGCGGGAGCTGTTCCCAAAACGACCGGAAGCGTACCTCACCGCGCCGGAGGGGCATGTCAACGCCGCCCTGGGCCGGGGGCACTACACCGACGAGACCCAACTCCTGATCCTGACCGCAGAGTCGCTGCTCGAGTGCGGCGACGTGGACGTGGACAGCATGGCGGCCGGCATGCTTCAGTTGTACGAAACGGACGGCTGGATCACCCCCGGGCGATCCGTCCTGGCCGCCTGCCGCCAGCTGCGGCGGGGCCGCTCCTGGTTCGAAGCCGGCGGATACCGCGACGGGAGCAAGCCGCTGGCGTTCGTGCCGCCGCTGGTCCTCCGCCACTTCAGCGACAACGACGCCATCGTGCACCACAGCACCGCCCTGGCCCGCGGCATTCTGGTGGAACCGAAGGTGCTGGCGGGCTGCGCCTGCTTCGGGTTGCTGCTCAAGAACATCAGCCTGTGCCGCGACAGCCGGGAGCTCGTCGGCGCCGTCCGGGCCACGGCGGACTGCATGGCCGGCCACCACCCCGCGTTTCGCGATATGCTCCTGTGGGTGCTGTCGCTGCTGGACACCGGCATCGAGGAGGGCCTGGAGGAACTGGGCACCGGCTACAGCGTGCTGGAGACGCTGTT
>JAKQOW010000060.1 GCA_029565065.1 Acidobacteriota bacterium
CCGGGGTCCATGTTGAAATCCTGGCGGTAAACATCGATCTTGTGCTTCCCGATCATTCCGTAAACCGTATCCTGAATCCATGTGAGGGCTGCGGGATTGCCGTAATCGACGAGCTGCCCGTGACGGTACTCCGGATGCGTCTGCAAGATCGGCGCGATATCGGTCATGCGCTCCGGCTCAAACCAGAGCAGAAATTTCAATCCCGCCTTGTGAACCGCGTCGGCGATCGGCAGCAGGTCGCCGGTCGGATGCACCGTCGTGTTGACCCGCCAGTCGCCGACGTACTTCCACCAGTGAGGGCCGCAGTTTGAAAACAGCTCGTCCTCGTGCGGTGCGCCGCACCAGCCTGCATCGACCCAATACGTGTCGAACGGCATCTTGTTGTCGACGCAGTAGCGCAGGATGTCGGCCATCATCTGCGGCGTCTTGTTCCCGCCTCCCGACGCGACCGCCAGGATCGGCGGAATCACCTGACTCTTGGAATCGCGCGGAACTTTGTTCTCGAGCATGAACCGGTGGACAAGCGTCTTGAACGCGCGGCGCGACTGGTTTTTGCGGGCCAAAACGAGGATCGCCGGCTGGCGGATTGTTTCGCCGGGCATGAGCCGGAAATGGGTCTTGTCCATGCCGATTTCAACATCAACCGTCTTGCCGGTGTTCACAAACCGCGCCTTCCAAGAGCCCGTCCAGCCGACCGCGAAGAGATAGCCGTTGCTGTCGTCGATATCCAGTTCGAGAAACGGGATGTAATCATTAGACGAACGCCCGCAGGTCGTCGTCAGAACCCGCTCCTTCCCGGCTTCGATCTCAAACGCTTCAGGAATAAAATCCGTGGCCACCATGGTTGACCCGCGCAGGACGTGAAGCACCGGGGCCTTGCCGTCTTCCGGTTTGCTGACGGAGAGCGCCAGCGAGCGGAAGTTACTGGCGATGCCCGTCGGCTCCGTCTTGGACAGGTTCGTCAGTCGGACGGCATACTCCTCTGCGGCGTGCTGTTTGTATTTTTTGCCATCCAGCCGGATTTGCAGGCGCCCGTCCGCCGAGGTCATGGTTCGCGACTCGGCCGCATAGCGCGCGGTGTCGGTCCGCGACCCGGGCGCCATGGCTTTTGCAAACACGCCGACCTCCTGCGCCGGCTTGCCGTCGTAGTCGCAAGCCGGCCAGATGGCATCCGGGGGACAGGCCTGTTCCTGGGCACCTGCCTGGAGGGCCGATGCCGCCAGAAAAACAAGTGCCGCAAGGGAGGGTTTCGAAGAACCGCCACCGAAGAGCGTTTTACACATCGTCATTTGTTCAAGACTGTCCATTGTTCTCATCTCTCTTAGTAGACCAAGACACATGTTCCCCGCGGCAGGGGATACCGGAGAATGACGATGCCGGAGCCGCCGTTGCCGCCATTGTTGTAGAAACCGCCGCCGCCCCCGCCGCCGCCTCTCTGGTCGACGCCATTTTCCCCTGCTGTCAAATACCCGCCCGCGCCGCCGCCGCCGGCTCCCCCTGTTCCGCCCAAGGCGGCATCGCCGCCGCCGCCGCCGCCGCCGCCGGCATAAATCACGGGGACTCCTGAGATTGACAGTGTCAGTCCTGCTCCGCCAGAACCTCCGTGCTCAAAGGTCCGTTCTGTGCCTGCCATTCCCGCGCCGCCGCCGCCACTCCCGCTCCGGAGGCCCTTAGGGTCGTAGCTGGCCGCGCCGCCGCCGTAGCCTTGTCCGCTGGTTCCGGAGCTTGCGGTCGTGCTGGTGTCGTACATGTTTGCCGCACCTCCACCAGAACCGCCGTCCGCCCCCCTGTTGACCCCCGTTGCGTCGTCATTGTCAGAGCCGCCGCCGCCGCCGCCCACAGCGGTCAGTTCGCCAAACACGCTGTTGCCGCCATTGTTGCCCCGATCGGCGTTCACCGTCGAACCGCTGCCGCCCGCACCGACGATGACGCTCATGGTGCCGGGCTCGACTGACGCAAACGAATAGACCAAGCCGCCCGCGCCGCCGCCCCCGCCGCCGTCTCCGAAAGGATTGGGTTCCCCTCTTCCGCCGCCGCCGCCGCCCGCGACAACGAGACACTCCATCAGGCCGCCTTTCGTGACATTCAGGGTGTTGGCGCCGACGTTTGTGAAAGTATGGACGCGGTACCGGGTGCCATTCCGGGTGAAGTGTGTGACCGTTCCGCCTGTTGCTTCCGGCACCGGATACGGCGCGGGATATCCTGTGTACGGCACCGGATACCGGATCATCACGATGCCGGAGCCGCCGTTGGCTCCCGGGATGCTAGCTCCCGCCGACGCGCCGCCGCCCCCGCCGCCGCCGGTATTGGCCTGTCCGGCTGTGGGCGCGATCGCGCCCACGCCGGCACCGCCCTGACCGCCCCCGCCGTTGCCGCCGGGAAGGGGCGCGGGATCCTGTCCGCCGCCGCCGCCGCCGGCATACGCCACCGCTGAGCCGCTGATCGAGCTGACGGCACCGCGACCGCCGTGGCCAAGCCCTTCAGTGTCACCGGCCTGACTGGCGCCGCCGCCGCCGCCCGCTTCCCAGGGGTAATCTCTCGGGTCACGTCCCTGCCCGCCGTTGTTGCCGCGCGGCGAAGTCCCGTTGCCGACCGTCCGATTGTTGCCGATTGCCGCGCCGCCGCCGCTGTCGCCATTCTGCGCGGGATAACTGTTGGCCAGGTTGCCGCCGCCTCCCGCCCCGCCGCCATAAGAGATGATCGAATCAAAGGCGGACAGGCTCCCGTTAGAGCCCGGCGCCGTCTCCGTGCCGCCGGCCCCGCCGGCCCCGACGATAATCGAGTATGTGGAAGCCACAACCGATGTGGACGCCGTTTGAAAACCGCCTGCCCCGCCGCCACCGCCGTTGTTTTCCGCCGTCGCGCCGCCGCCGCCGCCGCCGCCGCCGCCCACGACGAGATACTCCACCTCTCCGCCTTGTGTCACCGTGAAGGTGCTGGCCCCGACATCCGTGAAGGTGTGCGCGTGGTACAAGATCCCGTTCTGGGTGTAGTACGTCTCGGTTCCGCCCGTTGCGACAACCGGCAACGGGAACGGCGCGGGATACCGGATCATCACGACGCCTGACCCCCGCTGGCGCCCGGGATGCTTATGCCGTCGGATGCGCCGCCCCCGCCCCCGCCGCCGGTATTGGCCTGCCCGGCTGTGGGCGCAATCGGGGGAAATACTGCACCCGCACCGCCCTTCCCGCCGCCCCCGTTGCCGCCGGGAAGAGGAGACGGGTCTTGTCCGCCGCCGCCGCCGCCGGCATAGAACGCCGTTAATCCGCTGATCGAACTGACAACGCCATGTCCGCCCCATCCCAGCCCGCCTGTGTCACCGGCTTGACTGGCGCCACCGCCGCCGCCCGCTTCCCAGGGTGTCCCTGCCGGAATACGCCCCGTCCCGCCGTTGTTGCCGCGCGGCGAAGTCCCGTTGCCGACCGTCCGATTGTTGCCGATGGCTGCGCCGCCGCCGCTGTCGCCATGCTGCGCGGGATAACTGTTGGCGCTCTTGCCGCCGCCGCCCGCACCGCCGCCATAAGAGATGATCGAATCGAAGGCGGACAGGCCCCCGTTAGAGCCCGGCGCCGTCTCCGTGCCGCCGGCCCCGCCGGCCCCGACGACAATCGCGTACGTGGAAGCCACAACCGACGTCACCGCCGTTTGAAAGCCGCCCGCGCCGCCGCCGCCGCCGTTGTTTTCATGATACGCGCCGCCGCCGCCGCCGCCGCCGCCCACAACGAGATATTCCACCTCTCCGCCTTGCGTCACCGTGAAGGTGCCGGCTCCCGCATCGGTGAAAATGTGGGCGTGGTAATAGACGCCGTTTTGCTCGTAGTACGTTTCGGTGCCGCCCGTTGCCGCCACCCAACCGGCGCGGGCCGGCAGTGCCAACACCAGCACACCGGCGAGGGCCCACGCGGCCGTCACCCCACGCATGAGGATATGGCGAAGACCCAACCCCAGCGCCAATCTGTCCGTTGCCTTCATTTCGTTTCTCCTCTTCCGACTCTTGGGCAAGCAAATCCCGCCATACCGACGGATGCTCCACCTGCCTGTTTCTGCCCTTCAGATCAAAACAAAAAGAGTTCTCATCAAGCCATTCACACGATACCGTCCAGTCCTTCAAAAGATAAGGTAGATTTGCGCAATATTTTTGGTAGAAAACCGCAACGCCAGATGCTCGCCGCCGTCTGCCCGTTTACATCCGCTTTCACGGCATGCCCCTTTCTCCGAAATGGCCGTGCGTCCTACCTCGCCTGCATGAACGCCATGGCAGAAATGGCGATCAGCATCAGCACCACGGCGCTGATCATCAGAACCTGTGTTTGGCGGAGAACGCCTTTCCACTCTCCGGTAAAAATTCCGACCCCTTGGGCGGTCAGGATCTGTAATCCCTGCTGGAGGCCAAAGCCCAGCGACGCCCCCAACGCGCCCATCATACGCATGCCGTTGGCCATGCCCAGAAGACTGCAAACAAAGAGCAGCGGCATCAGAAGAGTCAGGCAGAAATCCTTCGGGGTGGACAGTGTTGCCAGAGTGCGTCGATGCAGCATCAGGGAAAGCGGGAAGAGCACGTTGATCAGTGCGCCGCCCGGCAGTGTCACCGCCCAAACTGCGCAAATGGCGCCAGACTCGCTGGCGCCGCGTTGTGTCAAGGCCGCCATCAAGGGACCCTGCGAATAGACGAACGCAAAGCTAAGCCCCACCTGGAGAAACCCGGCCGCGATCGCCATCAGAAGTCCGACTTTGAAGGACCCTCGCGTCTCACCCCTTTTCTGCTCCCGCTCGGAACCTGCCCGTGCCATCAGTGCGACTGAAAACACAAGGACAAGTGTCAACGCCTGCAGCGTAAGACCGGTGGAAGAGAACAACGAAGGCGCTGCGGCAAATTGCCCGGAGCCTTTAAAGACCATCGGCAGCAGAATGCCCACGGGCAGGCCGATCCCGGTCAGAAGCCCCGTCGTCAGGCTCACCCCGATCCGCACAAAGCAAAGCCCGCAAAGGATGTTCGCCACGCCCCAGGCGAGCGACCAGAGATTGGCCTTCAGATAGGTCGAGATCGGAAGGTGCCGCAAGGCCGCCGAAAGGTCGGGGCACAGGGCCACGGCCAGACACCAAGGCAACACGATTAACGACAAAAAGGAGTTGATGAACGCCCAGTGTTCATAACGGAATTTCGTCATGAATTTGATCGGCGCGGCCGACAGCCCCATGGCAACACCCGCGAGAACGGCTAACGCGGCACCCGCCATTGAAGCGTCCATGACTGATTCCCCTCTTTCGACGACACGCCCGAATCGGGCACCGGTTGTATTATGCAGGGTCTTCTTTCACGGAGAACAGGTATATTTACGCAAAAAAATTAGTAATAAGACGCAAGTTTGAGTACACGGTCTCTCGACGTTATGGTATAAAACTACAATGCATGTGATACGGACACGGATACCGCAGGTTGCCTTGTTGCTGCCGACTTCGGTCAAGACGTGCAGGGAGTTGCTGCGCGGCATTTTGCAGTACGTGCACTTCCATGGACCGTGGAACGTTCACCTCATCGAGGGCCGCGAGGGTGAACAGAAGATGCTTCACCCCGAGACGTGGGGGTGTACGGGTGTCATCGGGAGCCTGAA